>DATLSR010000033.1:0-5695 GCA_035533995.1 Acidimicrobiales bacterium
GCCCATGTTTAACTTAGGGCTCTTCAAGATTCGAGCGTTCTTTACGGGCAGCGCGGCCGGTCTGCTCGCCGCCATCGCCCGAGGTGGACTGCAGTTCATGCTCATCATCTGGCTCCAGGGCATCTGGTTGCCGCTGCACGGTTTCAGCTACGCCGACACGCCACTGTGGGCGGGCATCTTCCTCTTGCCCTTGACGGTGGGGTTCTTGTTCGCGGGCCCGATCTCGGGGTATCTCTCGGATCGACACGGCGCACGAATACTCTCCACGACCGGACTGGGCGTCTTCGCGCTCAGTTTCGTGGGGCTGCTCATGGTGCCCACGAACTTCGCGTATTGGATCTTCGCGATCCTGATCTTCTTGAACGGGGTCGGCGGAGGGATGTTCTCCGCACCGAACGCAGCGGCGATCATGAACTCGGTCCCGGCCGACCAGCGCGGCGGCGCGGCGGGCATTCAAGCGGCCTTCATGAACACCGGCATGGTGCTGTCGATCGGCATCTTCTTCTCACTGATGATCGTGGGCCTCACGAAGACCCTACCCACCGCGATGTTGCAGGGTCTTCGCGCGCACGGCGTCGCCGCCATTCAGGCGCACCACGTCGCCAACCTGCCCGCGGTGGGCAGCCTCTTCTCGTCGTTCTTGGGCTATAACCCGTTGAAGAGCCTCTTGGGCTCGCAGTCGCTCGCGCAGGTGAGCCACCTCCAGTGGACCGCGCTCACCGGAAAGCACTTCTTTCCCAACCTGTTGAAGAGTCCCTTTCACCACGGATTGATCATTGTCTTTACGGTCGCCATCGCGATGTCGATCATCGGCGCCCTGTTCTCGGCCCTGCGTGGCGAGCGCTACATCAACACGCAACACTCCGTTGCCCAGCACGCCGGCGATCTCGCTGAGATCTCCGGCGCGGTGCCGGGCGAGATCGCGCTGGACCGCGAGGTCGTACGATGACCCCGCTCGAGTCACCGCTCACCCCGAACTCGACCTCCGCGGCGCGACTGCGTCTGACGCTCGTGCGACTCGCTCGAACCCTTCGCCGCGAGGGCGAAACCCGGCTCACCGCGTCGCAAGTCTCCGCGCTCGCCACCGTCGAGGAGATGGGACCACAGCGCATCAGCACGTTGGCCGCGCATGAATCCATGGATCCTTCCGTGGCCACGCGGGTCGTCGCGAGCCTGGAGAGCCAAGGGCTTCTCGAACGACGGGACGACCCCGACGACAGGCGGGCCTGCCTCGTCGATCTCAGTGAACTCGGTCGCGTCGCCCTAAGCGCGCTGTGGAGCGAACGAACCGTTCGACTGAGTTCACGACTCGAGCGCCTCACGGCGAAGGAGCGGCGCGCGATTGACGCCGCGTTGCCCGCCCTGGAGAAGTTGGCGCGCTACGACTGAAGACGGGCACGTCGCCGTTAACCCAGCGCCGCGTCCAACGTAATCGTCGTTCCCGTCAGGGCTTTACTGACCGGACAGTTCAATTTCGCAACGTTGGCCGCTTCAACGAACCCGGCCTCGTCGAGTCCGGCGACCTTGCCGCGAACATGAATCGCGATGTTGGAGATGTGGAACCCGCCTGCGGGGTCGGGGGCCAAGCGGACCTCCGCCTCCACCACGAGTGACTCGGGCGTCCCGCCGGCGCGGGCCAGGCCACCCGAGAGGGCCATCGCGTAACACGCGGCGTGCGCCGCGGCGATCAACTCTTCGGGGCTCGTCGTGCCGCTGGCGTCCTCGGCCGCTCGCTTGGGAAACGAAACGTCGAAGGTCGCCAGTCCGCTGCTGACCAGTTCAACCCGCCCGGTGCCGTCTTGGAGACCTCCGGTCCAGGTGGTGCGCGCTGTACGTGTGGGCATTCGTCACTTCCTCTCGCTGGGTGTCACCTGGCATCCTACGGTCGCCTCGTGAAGGAGGTCAATGGGCGACCCGTAGCCAAGCGCGAGGTTGAGCATTAGAAGCTCGAGCGACGCCACCGGGAGGCCCCAACTCAATGGCCCCGCCGTACTACCGGGTATCGGCGTAACGGGCCACCGTGAAGGCAATCGTTGTCGGTACGCTGAGGGCGAAGACCACCAACATCATCGTCACGAGCACGAGCGAGGAGCCGCGCGTGTGGTCGTGCACGAAGGCGAATTCGATCATGCCCGAGGTGATGACGTAGGCCAGCAGTGCCCATTTGAACACGTTAGCGAACGTCTCCCACGCGAAGTCCTTGATGCGAGCGAGCAGCACTCCCGCCGCGACCAATAGGACGACCGCGAGACACAGCAGAACCACGGCGAAAGCGAGCGGCGCGACGCGCGGCGCGTACGAGGCGAGCAGGATCCCCCCGACCACCACGAGACCGAGCGCTGCGGTGCTCAGCCAGCCAATCGGAGGCACGGGTCGATCGTCGTGGTGCACGGAACGGTCCGACCTCGTCACGCTCATCGCGACCCCAATCTCGTCATGATAATGAGTGTGGCGATCTGCATTATGCCGGTAATACCCGCGGTGTATATGAAGCGCTTCATCAGTCGCCCGATGCGCTCGCCATTGGGCACCGGTTTATTCATCTCGTAGAGCACCGCGACATTCGCAGGCTCCAAGATGCCGAGCGCAACGGTCGCCATGACGCCCACGACACAGAACGACATGATGAGCCACGCGTGATTGGGATTCGACGCCGCGAGGTTGCCCGCATTCCTCGCTACCTGAAATCCCGTCGCGAGTGTCATCATCACGACCGTGGGCATGATGATGACCATTTTGGGCATGAACCGGGCCGAGAATTCCGCTCGCGCGGGTATCGAGAGCCGGCCCAGAATCGGACCGATCACCAAGCCCACGAAGAGGTCGATCCCCGTCCAGAGCCCGCCGCCCACGACGTGGTTGAACACGAGTCCCCACCGCCAGTTAAAGCCGATCGATAGCGCGACGAAAACCACGGCCATCGCCACCACGGGCAGGCCCAGCAGCGGCACGACTTGGATCTTGGGTCGACCAGCGAGGGGAATGTGCGGCACGACGACGTCGTTCACAATCACTTCTTCGTTCATGCAGCCTCCCGATCAATGGACTCTACACAAGCGGCGTGTCCAAAGCCAGCAATCTGGGTACGCCAACCGGACTGCCCGTACCGATTCGTTGACGGTGATGAACTCTCTCTTGACTTCGCGGCGCGGCCCCTGTCATGCTAAGGCCATGCCCAAGCTCACCACGCACGAAAACGGAATGCCCATATGGGTCGACGTCATGGTCGAGACTCCCGAACAGCATTACGAACTACGGGCCTTTCTCAGCGCACTCTTCGATTGGACCTGGGATCTGGGCGGTCCCGAGATAGGTTCCTACTCCCTCGCCCTGCACGACGGAGCACCGGTCTTCGGTCTCGGCCAAGGCGAAGGGGGCCAAGGGGTTGCGACCACTTACTTTGCGACGCGCGCGATCGATGACACCGTCGAACAAGCCGTGGCGCTCGGCGCGACGATCATCATGCCCGCGACGCCGGTCATGGAACTGGGATCGATGGCCTGGCTCGTCGACCCCGTGGGCGCCACCTTCGGCCTCTGGCAACCGGGCACCTTCCAGGGCTTCGGCGCCGCGTACGAACCCGACGCGCCGGGTTGGTTCGACCACGTCTCGACCAGCCCGGAGCGGGCCGGTGAATTCTACGCTGACCTCACCGGGCATCAACTCGCGTCGCCAGATCCCAGAACACGAATTCTTAAAAATGGTGAGCAGTGGTTCGCGAGTTTTTCGCACTCGCAGACCGACGAAGAGCCAAGATGGGTACCAATCTTTGTCGTGGACTCGCTAAAGCGAATTCACGAAGTAGTTCCACGTCACGGCGGTGCGATCGTCATTGACGAGATGCCGGTCCCGGGCAGTTTCCTTTGCGTCTTTCGCGAACCCGTGTACGGAACCTTGATGACGGTCATGAGTGGCGGCAGCGATCTGACCTAGATGGCGGCGGGATGAAACACTCACCGACTGGTGGATGGCTCGATCGTTGACGATCGTGCGTGCTAGGCGCACGACGATTCTCAGGCACCATCTCTTCAACTTTGAACTCGCTCCACTTGGGTCCAGTTACTCGGGCGCCCGCGGAGCCAGGTTAAGTCAAGCCAGCGATGAACCACGAGTCGGGCTGCCTAGGGCGTTCGCCGATCAGGGGCTCTCACGAATGAGTCGGCGTTAGCAACCACCATCGACGGACTGCGCAAACCAAGAGCAGCTCACTCGCTCTTCTTCTTGTTCTTCTTCTTGTTCTTCTTCTTGTTCTTCTGCTTGTTCTTTTCCTTGGGCTTCGCCACTTCATGAATCAATTCGCCGCTGACGAGTTCTTTGCTAACCGAATAAGTATCAGAGGTAGGCGCTGGATCCACTGGAGGGGGCACCGGGGCTTCCGGTACTTTGTCATCCAAATGGGCATCAGACGTAGGCGCTGGATCCACTGGAGGGGGCACCGAGAGTTCGAGAGAGGTTCTTTGCGCGGTGGCCAACTCCTGCTCAAGTTTCTGGGTCTCCGCCAGCACTGCTTGCACGCTGATCATCGCTTCTTGTAAGTGTCTACGGCGATCATCGAAGAGACCTAAGACGAAATAGAGCAGCCCGATCACGGCGACGGCCCCGAAGAAGATCTCGCCTTGTCGGCTCTGCAGGAAGAGGAAAAAGAAGCCGACCCCCGGTACGACGTAGCGCAATCTGCCAACAACGTTACTTGGGGCCGTCGTAAAGACGTCGTTGCCCGGGTTGTTGTCGCCTTTGGTTATGAAGACGAGTTGTCCGGAGCTGCGCTCGACGCGGACGATGCGGTGCACGACGTTCGCCGGCAGCGAGTAGGTCGTCCGATCCTGCGCAGGAACACGCACGGCAATGATGTCGCCCTTCTTCAAGGTATCCGGGTTGGCCGGGCCCAGAAACACGAGTTCCCCGGTCCGCAGCGTTGGCAGCATTGACGTACCCTCGACCGCCACGACGGGAGGATTCACGTGCCATATCAGCGCGCCGTATATGTAACCCAGCGCCGCGATAGCGACAAGAACGGGTACCAGGTACCAAAGCATGAAAGACGCCAAGCGCCGCCACCAACGTCGTTGCCGGGGTTGCTCGTTATATCGCGTGTTCACGTGATTTCAACCCAGTGCGCTTTAACGCCACTTCGTCTCACAGCCGTCAACGTACTACCCCACTGGGACTTAGAAATTATCCGCCACCCGAAATTGATCCTTCGATAACGAGTCGGCGTTATCGAACTGTCTAACTGGCTTTAACTCCAATGAAGAAACTGAGCGTCGATAGCGTTGGTTGCACTCCCTGGGGAATGGTACCGGGCGTCACGATCGAGGCGATGACCCACAACGCCCGCTGACTCGGGTCAGTGATGCTGGCCGGCTGACACGGCGTACCGGTGACGTCTACGGTAGCGGTAGTACAGGCGCTGATTGTGTTGGTGGAGACACTTGGTATCAAATAGCCGCCTACCTGATTCTGCGCCAAGAGGAGTTTGCCGGTTGGCGACACGTATCGACCGGTCGACCCCGTATCAAGAGTGACGCAGTAAGTTTTGTTGTCGGTATCGGTGAGATTGATAAATGGCGCGTCGACGTTGCCGGGGGTTGATGTCAAGCAGTTCCCGGTGTGGATTGGGTAGTAGATCCCTATCGAGATCTGCGCATTGGGGTTGCCCAATACACTGGCTGCCGCGCCCACGTTCGTCCAGTCA
>DATLSR010000034.1:0-2855 GCA_035533995.1 Acidimicrobiales bacterium
AGCGGGATGGTTCTGGCCGTCTCGGTGGGGGCGGTGATCTCGGGCGCCGCGGCGATCGTGGTGGCGGTCCTGTTGCCGGCTCGTGGCGAGGACCTTACGAGGAGGGTGTGATGCCAGACACAATGAAACAGTCACCGCGCGGAGGGCTCGTGCGAGGGATCCAAGTGCTCGCCGTCGCGACGCTCGTCGCGACGGTCGGCCTTATCGTGCTCGGTAGTGCCGTGCGCGTAACGAACTCGGGGATGGGCTGCAATGGATGGCCGCTGTGCTCGGGCCAGGTCGGCCCGATCTCGCACTTTCACCCCCTCATGGAACAGTCTCACCGCTTTCTGGCGTCGATCGTGACGGTACTCATTGTGGTGCTCGCGTTCTTGGCGCGCCGTGCCGGCGCGTTGGCGCGTCACGTGCGCGGCCCGGCCCTGGCGTCGGTGGGGGTCATCGCGGTGCAGATCGTACTGGGCGCGATCACGGTGGTGACGAACAACGCGCCCGTCACCGTGGCGCTGCACCTCTTGGTCGCCACGCTGTTCCTCGCCGTCGTGACGGTAACCGCGGTCGCGTCGTTCATCGAGCCCGAGCGTTCATGGTCGTTACTGCACCGACCGAGACGGCTCGCCTGGGCCGCCGTCGGTGGGCTCTACCTGGTGGTCATCTCGGGTTCGATCGTGGTCAACGCCGGAGCCCAGTCAGCGTGCGCGTCGTGGCCGGCGTGCTCCTCGAGCCCGGCGGCCATGGGGCTCGTGGTGATCCAACTGGTGCATCGCTCAATGGTGCTCGTCGGGTCGCTGCTCGTCGTGGCCTTCCTGGTCAGTGTGTGGCGCAAGAGGGGGACCGACCCGGTGGAGCGTCAACTCTCGTTCTTCGCGCTCGTGCTACTCGCCGCGCAGATCGTCGTGGGCGCGCTGAGCGCTCTCTATAGTTCGCACACCGAGTTCGCCGACGTGCATCTCGCCCTCGCCTCGGCGCTCTGGGCGACCGTGGTCGCGGTCTTCGCCCTGTCAGCGAGAGAGCGAACGGTGAAAGAGCCGGGGCCACGCTCGGACGATCCCACTTCGAGCGATCCGCCGATAACGCACGTGCTGAGCTAGGCCCTCGCCGCGATTGAAGTAACTCGGTAGGACCAGATACACAGAGGCGAGTTCGCCCCACGACTGCGACGTAACGGCGGGCGCAGTAGCGGTGCGTAGCCCGAGGTTGGCAAGCTCGAACACCTCGGCCCTCCGCGATCAAACGTCTCCGAGCTCTTGACGCTCGCTCCGTTGCCAGCCATACCCCTGCTGTGCTCCCCCTTTGCAGCTTGGAAGTGCTTTGACGCACTTCCCCTAGCGTCGCTTGGACAACTCGAGATACCCGTTCACTTCTGAGTCGAGGCCGGTCTCTTGTATACTTTCGTCGTACGAGGTCGCAAAGAAGTTTGCTGCGGTTCTGTGCTAACGCGTCACTTAATAGAGGATGGGAGAGCATGATGAACAGGTTGAAGCGGACAGTTATTGCCATCGCGATCGGATCCATGACCGTTCTACCCGCAGTAATGCTGAGTGCGGGAGCGGCTTCGGCGTCGGGAGTGAACCAGTACAACACGGGGACAGCCGCTTCCAGCGGACTGTGCCACGGTGCCTTTGCCAATACCAATGGCAATTTAGGGGTCCTGGGCTCACTGGGCGGTAGCACGAGCGGCGGCGTACCCGCAGGCCCGGGCGCGACTGGATGGAACAATTCAGCGGTGTCGGGAGATTGCATACTGGGGTAGTTCATTTCGTGCGAACCGCAAGCGACGCACAAGTGGTCAACGTATTCCAATATCGCTCGCGAGTTCGCCCTTGGCCGACCGTTAACGAAAGTTCAACGAGTATGTCCGGTCGCGCCATCTCAATTGCCGAAGCCGATCGTTGCACGAAACCCGAATCCGCTTTCGGGTTCGTATCGATTTCTTCGATGTTGTGTTGGCCATATACAAAATATCGACGTCGTGCCTCAATCGCCAGTGCTTCGAGGCGCTCGACCGCGTTGAACCCGCTGCACGAGGCCGTGGCGATCCTCGAATCTTCGTGATCGAGTCTCGCGCCTAGTTTTATTATCCAATTGCCCGGGCGATCTACTCCCCCAACGTTGAGTTGCGCTTCGAAGTGCGCCTTCGCAGAGTTACTCTCCCCGTTACACCGAGCGAGCGGCAAGGTCAGACGATTCTCCACCCAGTCAACTTCAACCCGAGGTGGACTTTCTGCCGCGACGCGAGCATCATGTCTTAGTGCCCCGCAGCGCGATTACCGTCCAGCAGATCCTTACCATCCTGCGCGAAACGCCGCACCGCCTCGTCGTACTCAGCACCGCTGCTACCCCCGCCCAGTTGCGGGCAGCCCCTGAGCCCGGCGAATGGTCGGCCACTGACGTGTTGGCTCACCTCCGGTCCTGCGCTGATATGTGGGGAGAAGCTATCGAGGTCATCGTCGCCGCCGATCACCCGACCGTGAGGGCGGTCAATCCGACGACGTGGATAGAGTCCACCGACTACCGCGAACTGGCGTTTCGTCCGTCCCTGCGGACGTTCACTCGTCAGCGAGCCCGGTTGACGGCGGTACTCGAGTCGTTGTCGCCCATTGGCTGGTCACGCGGCGCCACCGTGATTGGGGCCGGCAGACCACTCGAACGCACCGTGCACGACTACGCCGAAAGGTTGGCCCGCCACGAGCGCACCCACTGGAAACAGGTAGAAGAGACAGTGAATGCGGTCGTGTGTTGAGGTCCCATCGCCCTATTCGTTCAAGATGCTTGTCGGGCCGACGTGAGTCAAAGGGAAGGCATATGAATCGACTCGATTAATTCTTTGTTCACTCTCACTCATGGTAGGGAGCACT
>DATLSR010000035.1:0-7978 GCA_035533995.1 Acidimicrobiales bacterium
ACTGCGACAAGTTGGTGTGAAACTGAGCGACCTCGACGCCGAATCCTACGTGCACACGTGGAATCTCGTCGGTCACCAACTGGGGATCCGAGAAGATCTCTTGCCACTCAACCACGCCGACGCCGCGGTCGTGGCCGATCGCATCTTCAAGAGACAGAGTGAACGCAGTGACGCCGGCCGCGAACTCACGGCCACGACGATTGCCACGATGCAGGAACTGCTGAAGACGAAACTGCTGAGCGGCCTGCCCGCCTCGGGGATCCGCTTCTTCCTGGGCGAGGACACCGCGGACTTGTTGGGCGTGCCGCCGGGGAACTGGACGCGGCGTCTCTTTAGCGCGATGCGTCACGTCGACGCGCCCATCGACGCAATGCTCTCGTGGTTACCGGGTAAGCACTCGCTCTCGTCGGCGATAGGTCGACGAGTGGTCACTGGACTTGAGGACGTGGAACGTGGTCACGGCCGTCCACGGTTCGAGATCACTGACGAGCTTCGCCAGGCGTGGGGAATCAAAGCGCCGTAGGCGACCGGGTACGGCACTTTGTAACGGGCGACAACATTCGAACTCGCGATCTCACCAAGGGGTTACAGCCGCCGACTTCAGTCGGGCTGAAGTCAATCACTGCCCGATTCGAGTGAGGGAAGCATTTCATCAACGTACAGTCGGTATTTAGTGAGGCGGCCCCCTTTGTTCCAGTCGTGAACGACGACGCCTGAATACTGCACGATTGATGGTGGTCCGCCATCGACGTGAATCTCGACCGCTGTAGATAACTCGGATTCGAAGATCCGACGTACCGTGACGACTACGTGTTTATGCCCCTCCCAGTCCTCCTGGTATTGCCGGCGAACCGCCTCGGCGCCACAAAGAGGCTCGTCCCCGGCACGTTGGAAGTCGACGAGCTTGTCCACCATTCCGATATGGCCGTCGAGGTCATAATCGTTGTGGAACTCGATGTATCGACGAGACAGCTCACCTGGAGATGCCACTTCTACTCCGATCCAATGAGAGGTTGCGCTCAGTTTGCCTGAGGGTGAGCATCGATGCAATAGACGAGGCCAATGGTTGCAACTGACTAGCCGGTCAGCGCAAGAAAATCGAGTTTGAAGCGGGCGACGCGAATCGAACTCGCGATCTCAGCTGGGGAAGCAGTGTTCCTTCCTTGACTTCTGATCCAATTTCCTAATGGAATGCCGAGCGTTCTCGGCGCAAACTTATGCAACGACGAACCTTGGGCAAAATGTGGCCAAGGCCCAGAACCGAGAGGTGCTTAGGGCTATCGCTTGTCCGCGACCATTCGTATTTATCGGCCACGTACTTCAACCACTCAGCGATTCCACATGCAAGATAAATGGTATTGGTTACTATCACTATCTGATAGCATTTTCATATGGTATCTTCACGGACGACATTCACTATGGACGAAGATCTTGCCGAGCGCGCGCGCAATCTCGGCGTGAACGTATCGGCTGCGGCCCGGCAAGGGGTCACCGACGCCGTTCGAGCTGCCCTGGAGAGGGCGGACCGAGAGGCGTACGCGAAACATCCCGAGCGTGCGGATGCTTTTTGGACGGAAGTCGAAGCGTGGGGCCAGCCATGAAGCGAGGCGAGGTCTGGCTGGCGGAAGTCGGCCAGAAGCGTCGACCGGTTTTGTTGCTCACTCGATCTGAAGTAATAGACGTGCGAGCACTCGCAACCGTGGCCGAAATCTCAACATCAACGAGGGGCCTTTCGGTGGAGGTAGATTTCGACCACGATGACGCGGGCATCAACCAGCCTTCTGTCATCAATTGTGATGGTCTTCACACCGTTCTTCAGAGCTCTCTCACGGGACCACTCGGTAGTGTTCCCGACGAGGTCATGCGAAGAGTTTGCTCGGCCATCAACTACGCGGTCGGATGTTGACAACGCGGGAGTTCGGTCATTGACGGGCATCCCTACTGATGCCTGGGCAAGATGTGGGCAAGTTCCAGGTCTACACAGCGGCATCCAGCGGTCAACCGTGGTCCCTCGCAAGCGCCCAAAAGTACTGCGCTTTCGAAAAAATTCGTTGGAGCGGGCGACGAGAATCGAACTCGCGTTCTCAGCTTGGGAAGCTGATGTTCTGCCGCTGAACTACGCCCGCGTGGTGTCCATCGTAGTTCGCGGCTGATTTTGAAGCGGTAGTGCAATTGACAAGGCGGCCAACGGTCCGAGGGAAGAAAGTGTTGCGCCAGGGTCCGAGCGTCGTTCTGACTCGACGAGATTGTCGCTACTTGTCCTCTTGGTCAGTAGGTGGTGCAGGGTCCTCGGGCTTCACGACGGGCGTGACCGGGGTGGCGTGGGGCCGCCCTATGCCCGAAGCGAGCATCGCTGAATTCGGTATTTTGAGGATCCCGTCGTCCGTGCGAACGGTGACGTAGGTGAGACCGATGCCCATGACCTTGGCGTCAAGTACGCCGACGGCACCCGATCGCACGCGAATGTCGTCGCCCACGACGAAAGGTCGCGCCACCAAGAGGACGACGGAGGCGAAGATATTGCCGAGGCTCTGCTGGGCGGCGATGCCGAGGATGACGCCCGCGAGTCCGGCACCGATGAGGAGCTGCTGGAGCGAAACGCCCAGCACCCCGAGGAGCGCGAAGAGAAGTATCAGGTAACCAACGCCCGTCGCGACCAGGCGAATAGAGGCACCGGCGCCGATGTTGGAGTTTCGCGCGGTCAGTCGCCCGAGGGCCGTCGCGAGGTGCTTGATGGCGAAGCCACCGGCGATCAAGACGGCGAGGGCCGCGCTCCAGACGATCACTTTGGCGTGGATCGATGAATGAGAAACGTGACCGAAGCCCTTGCCGACGCCGACGGCAGCGATGGTGATCACGCTCGCGACGATCCCGAGTAGCCACTGGCGTTTCAGCGAGTGCTTCATCGGGAAGGGTTACCTCGGGTCACAAGAGTCCACTGTATAGAACGAGAGTTCGTACTCTTCAGAGTCCATGAGGTACACCCGTTTTTGCGACTGAGTCCGCTGTGTGGTGGACTGTCTCGAACAGTGACTTTAGAACATCCCCTTACGCGTGAACGACGACAGCGAAGCGGCGAAACGATCGATGACCATCAACGACAGTGAAGTCATTCGCACCGAAGATCTCACGAAGTCGTACTCGGGAATGGACGTGCCGGCGGTCGACCGACTGAACCTAGGGGTCCGTCAAGGTGAAATCTTCGGTCTCCTCGGGCCCAACGGTGCCGGTAAGACGACGACGGCGGGCATCTTGACCACGCGCGTCGTTCCCACGTCCGGTAACGCCTTCGTGGCGGGCGTCAACGTTCGAAAACATCCCGCACTGGTGAAGCAAGTTTCGGGCATCGTCTCGCAACAGAACACCCTTGATCGTCAACTCACCGTGTGGGAGAACCTGTACTTCCACGGCCGACTCTTCGGCATCAACGCCAAGGAGTCACGACGTCGCTCGGACGAACTCTTGGATCGATTCTCTCTTTCGAAGTGGGCGAAGGCCTCGGTCTACGCCCTTTCGGGCGGCATGGCCCAGCGACTCATGGTGGCGCGAGCGATCTTCCACTCCCCAGCCGTCCTCTTCTTGGATGAGCCGACGGCGGGGCTCGATCCCCAGAGTCGACTGGCGCTGTGGGACATGTTGCAGGAGCTCAACCAAACCGGACAGACCGTCGTGCTCACGACGCACTACATGGAAGAGGCCGATCAACTGTGCGATCGCGTGGCGATCATGGATCACGGAAAGATCCTCGCGCTGGACACCCCGGCCAACTTGAAAAAGAGCACCGGCGCCGACACCATCGTGACCGTGAAGGTGGCAAACGACGGCGAGCGACTGGCTCGTGTATTCGCCGACGAGCTCGAAGGGGTGGTCGGCACGCGAGTGGTGGAGAACGTCGTCAC
Source organism: Acidimicrobiales bacterium (assembly GCA_035533995.1). Lineage (GTDB taxonomy): Bacteria > Actinomycetota > Acidimicrobiia > Acidimicrobiales > RAAP-2 > RAAP-2. The sequence continues at coordinate 3,900 of DATLSR010000035.1, forward strand.
GTTGCACGTCCAGGGCAGCGATCGACTTGTGCCGCGCGTCGTGAACGTTGCCGACGCGGCCCACGTGGAGATTCTCGACCTGGCCGTCGCGGAGCCCAGTCTCGAGACGGTCTTCATCAATCTGACGGGCAAGGAGTTGCGCGAGGTATGACGTTGACGACGCTCAACAGCGTACCGACACGCTCGGTGATAGAGGCGAGTCGACGGGCACTCGGCGCACTCATCTTGCGCGACCTGGTGGTCCTTCGTAAAACGTTCCGTGAGTTCGTGCTGCGCACGTTGATCCAACCCTTTCTGCTCTGTTTCGTGTTCCTCTTCGTCTTTCCGAAGATCGGCCAAACGGTTGGCGGCGGTGGCGCCGCCGGCGCGTCGGCCTTCGCGACGATTCTGGTTCCGGGCGTCGTGGGCATCTCGATCATGTTTCAAGGGGTGCAGTCGATCGCGCTCACCATGGCCCAGGAGTTCGGGTTCACGCGTGAGATCGAGGACCGGGTGCAGGCGCCGTGTCCTATCTGGTTGGTCGCCGTGGCGAAGGTCCTCTCGGGCGCGGTGCAGGGCCTCATCTCCGCGGCCATCGTCTTTCCCATTGCGACCGTGGTCCACGCCGCGGGCGTGCGAGCCACCGTGTCGCTGCACTGGCTCGTGATCCTCACGCTCGTGCCCTTGGCGTGCGTGACGATGGCGGGACTGGGGCTCATTCTCGGCACCTCGTTCGAACCGCGCAATATTGGCTTGATGTTCGGCTTCATCATCCTGCCGATCACGTTCCTCGGCGGAACCTACTATCCGTGGACCCACCTGGCGCCCGTGAAGATCGGTGGATTCCATTGGCTTCAAACCCTCGTGTTGATCAACCCGCTGGTCTACGTCAACGAAGGCATGCGCGCGGCCTTCACGGACGCGCCGCACATGCATCTCTACGTGATCTACCCCGTCATGCTTGGCTTCTGCACGGCCTTCATGGCACTCGGACTGAGAAACTTCCGTCGTCGGGTGTTGTCCTAGTCCGGTCGAGGTTGGTGCTTCGACGAAGTGAATTGGTCGAAACGAGTATCGTGACCTTTTAATGGTGCTCTCGGATCGGTCCATAAAAGAGGCGCTCGAAACGGGCCGACTAATCATCGAACCCCTGGGCGACGACTGCATCCAACCTTCGTCCGTCGACGTCCACGTGGATCAGTACTTTCGCGTCTTTCGAAACCACTCCCAGCGCGTCATCGACGTTCGTGAGGCCCAAGAGGACTTGACCGAACTCATCGACGTCGGAACCGAGACGCCCATGATCTTGCACCCGGGTGAGTTCATGCTGGGTTCGACGACGGAGCGCATCGCAATCCCCGACGACATCGTCGGGCGACTCGACGGCAAGAGTTCGCTCGGTCGTCTCGGCCTCGTCATCCACTCGACGGCCGGGTTTATCGACGCCGGCTGGGACGGTCACATCACGCTCGAACTCTCCAACGTTGCGAACCTTCCGATCACCCTCTATCCGGGCATGAAGATAGGTCAGATCAGTTTCTTCGAGATGACCACCTCGGCCGATCGCCCCTACGGATCGTCGGGTCTGGGTTCGAAGTACCGCGGGCAGCGAGGTCCAACCCCGAGTCGATACTCGGAGAACTTCAAGAAGGAGTCGTGACGATTGTGCGCGCCGGGAGACCGGGTTGCTAGCGCGAATCGTCATCGGCCTGGTGATCACCATCGTTGGCTTTGGCGTCGCGGGTCAGCGTTTTTACTGGCTGTCGCGCCTCATTCGCAGCGGTCAACCCGCGCCACGGCGTTGGCAGGGACTACGCAAGGTCGCCGACGCCGAGCTCAGCGAAGTTGCCGGACAGCGAAAACTGCTGCGTTGGACCGTGCCGGGACTGGCGCACTTCTTTACGATGTGGGGTTTCACCGTCCTGCTCACGACGATCCTCGAAGCGTACGGAGCACTTTTCGATCGGAACTTTCACATCCCCTGGATTGGCCAGAGCGACTGGTTGGCCTTCGTGGAGGACTTCTTCGCCACCGCCGTGCTGGTGTCGCTGGTGGTCTTCACGATCATTCGCCTACGCAACGCGCCGTCGAAGAAGGAGCGAGCGAGTCGCTTCTACGGCAGCCACACGGGTGCCGCGTGGGCGGTGCTCGCGATGATCGCCGCCGTCATCGTGACGCTGCTGGTCTATCGCGCGGCGCAGATCAACACCGGCCACTTCCCGTTCTCGCACCCGCCACTTAGTCACCCCGCGATCTCTCCGTCGAATTTTACGACGTTCAACGCCCAATTCGCGTCGTCATGGGCGTTCGCCTCGAAGATCGTGGCGAGCTGGCTCGCCCCGCTCGGTTATGGCGTCAACAGCGTCGTGGAAGCGGTGTTCCTGCTCTGCAACATCGCGGTGATCTCGGGCTTCATCGTGTTCGTCTCCTACTCCAAGCACCTGCACATCTTCCTCGCGCCGATCAACGTGGGCGTCTCGCGCAGGCCTCGCGCGCTCGGCGGTCTCGACAAGACCCCCAACATGGACATGGAGCAAGTGACCGAGGACACGGTCTTCGGTGTCGGTCACGTCGAGGACTTCACCTGGAAACAGATGTTGGACCTCGCGACGTGCACCGAGTGCGGACGGTGCCAGAGCGTCTGTCCGGCGTGGACCACGGGCAAGCCCCTCAGTCCGAAACTCCTCATCATGGGGCTGCGCGACAACATGTTCGCCTCGGCCGATCGATTGTTGTCGGGCGAACCTGATGGCGCCGTTGCGACGCTGGTGCCCACGACCATCGATCCCGACGTCCTCTGGTCGTGCACGACGTGTGGTGCCTGCGTCCAAGAGTGCCCCGTCGACATCGAACACGTCGACGCCATCATCGACCTTCGTCGCTACGAAGTGCTCATGGAGTCTCGCTTTCCGAGCGAAGCCGGACTCCTGCTGCGTAATTTGGAGAACCAGGGCGATCCCTGGGGACTGGGTTCGAGCAAACGAACTGAGTGGTTGGCCGCCCTCGACTTCGAGGTGCCCGTCTTCGACGGCGTCATTCCCGACGACGTGGAGTACCTCTACTGGGTGGGGTGTGCCGGGTCGCTCGATGAGCGAGGTCGAAAACAGATCGTCTCGACGGCGCGCATGTTGCACCGCGCGGGCGTCAACTTCGGCATCCTCGGACCGCGCGAATCGTGCACCGGCGATCCGGCTCGGCGTATGGGCAATGAGTACCTCTTCCAAGAGATGGCTAAGGCCAACATCGCCACGCTCGACGAGGCCAAGGCGAAGAAGATCGTCGCGAGCTGCCCACACTGCTTTAACACGATGAAGAACGAGTACCCGGCGCTCGGGGGCAACTACGAAGTGATCCACCACGCCGAACTGCTCAGCCACCTGGTGAGCGCGGGTCGCCTCGTACCGGGCGTCGGCTACACCGGCACCGTCACCTACCACGACCCTTGTTATCTAGGGCGCCACAACCGGGTCTTCGACGAACCGCGTGACGTGCTCGACGCCATCCCGGGCCTCACGAAGGTGGAGATGGGCCGTTGTCGCGAGAAGGGCTTCTGCTGCGGGGCGGGGGGTGCGCGCATGTGGATGGAAGAGAACATCGGCAAACGCGTCAACATGGATCGCACCGAGGAGGCCCTCGGCACCGGGGCCGACATCATCTCGACGGCGTGTCCGTTCTGCATGATCATGTTGGACGACGCCGTGAAGGCGAGTGGCCGGGGCGACGACGTCTCGGTCATGGACATCTCCCAGGTCGTCGAACGCTCCTTGTCGTAGCCGTTTGGCGAGGCACAAAATGTAGGTGTTCACACGCCCGAAACACGTTGCTAACTGTTTCGTAATCCTCGCTTGCAACACTTCTTACATCTTGAGGTCAGCGTCGCCCTCTCTTAAGAAAAAGGAGTGGACGTGCTAGAGGCCGCAACCTACCTTCCCTATCCCAATTGGCTGAATCCGGCGGATAATACGTGGCAACTCGTTGCCGCGACGCTCGTCGGGTTGATGAGCCTGCCCGGACTGGCCGTGCTCTACGGCGGTCTGGTTCGAAAGAAGTGGATCGTCAACACGATGTTGATGACCTTCGCGGGCTTCTCGCTGACGCTG
>DATLSR010000036.1:0-68437 GCA_035533995.1 Acidimicrobiales bacterium
TGTAGAGTTGTCATCGAAAAGGTGTCCTTCATTTCAGGTGGAATTGCGGTCTAAGTAACTCCAATTCTACCTGATGGGGACACCTTTTTCGCGCATGGTCAGACCCTTAACTCGCCACCCCGACGGTGGATGCAGGCTAAGTAGAGAGGACGTCGCGGATCTTCTGGACTGTTCGGTGAACGCTCTGAACGTGCGTTACCACCGCGCTCTCGAGCGATTCTCCTCGACCCTGCACCGACTCTCGAACGCACCCAACAGTCCCGGATCTTCACACGATCTACCAAAGGAGAAGTAATGACCATCGGCGAGAACCTTGATGAACTGCTGACGAGGCTTGATCCATTGTCCCAGGAGAGGCAGAATGAGAACGAAGTGCGGCGCGAGGCCATTTGGAGTGACGTGGTTCGCCGAAGTGTCGCACCACGGCCACACCCACTTCGTCGTCGGCTGATTGGTGCTGGGTCACTGACTACTGTGGTGGTCGCGGCGTTAGTCCTTGCCGGGGCGTTACCCGGTTCGTCGCCGGTCAACGCGGCCGCCGCCGAGTTGACGACCGCTGCGCACGCCGACGCCGCTTCTGCCGTACTGCCAACGCTTGGCGTAGGTCAGTACTACTACCAGAAGTCTGCGGTCTCGATGGTGTGCAGTTTCAGTAGCCCTTCGATGCCCTCAGGTCAGTCGTTGATGTACGACTCCGTTGGCACCATGGAGAGTTGGACGAGTTCCGACGGGTCGGGCAAGGTCGCGATCACACCATCGCCCGTTGACGCCAACGGCAGCCACTTCGTCACGCCCGAGGAACAGGCGCAGTGGCTCGCGGATGGTTCTCCGTTCATTCCGTGCGCGCTCGGCAGTGCGGCGAATAGCCTCGGCGGGAATCGCGCGAACGCGAATCCGGGACAGTCTGGTGGCTTCGTCGAGTCGGTCGTTGGTTTCGGTGGATTCGGATTTTTTTTGGGACCGAACACCGTCTCGGAGGATCTCGCGTCGGGTACGAGCGTGAACAATCTGCCTACTAACGTGGCCCAGATTTCAGCGATGCTCGCGAACGGGGAGATCAATCTTGACGGCTCGGTTTCATCGGTGCCGCAAGCGTGTCCCGGAGGCGGCGGTACGAACCCGCCCATTGGCTGCGCGACGTATCAAGAGCTCGCCGTCATCGAGCAACTGCTCCAACTACCCGACGCGTCGGCGAAGTTTGGCTCGGTGCTGTATCAGGTCATGGCGGCGATGCCTGGCGCGTCCATCGAAGGTGCAACAACGGACTCATTCGGCCGCGCCGGTGAAGGCATCGTGGTTCCCGGTGCCCAAGACGAAGAACTTCAAGTCGTTCTCAACCCAACGACGGGCGCACTTCTTTCGTGCTCAGAGCTGACCGCGAGCAACACGAACGGCGCGCTCTCACAAACGTCCTCAACACCGTATCTACCGAGTGCCCAGATGACGTACGGAACAGTATCGGTGGTACAGGGCGTCGGGACGCTGCCGAAGGCAAGGTAGCTAAGCCTGGTAGCTGCACTATCAAAACTCAGTCACTCAGTCACTCAGTCACTCAGCACAACGCCCGCGCCACTGGCGCGGGCGTTGTGCGATAGTTGCCGCCCTTATTTTGGCTGCATGCGGATGCCGGCGTCGATGCGAATCGACTCGGCGTTCATGTAGCTGTTGGACAAAAGTTCAACCGCCAACGACGCGAACTCTTCGGAGTAGCCCAGGCGCTTTGGAAAGAGCACACCGGTGCCGAGACGGGCTTTGAACTCGTCGGACTGGGGACCCGTGCCATAGATCGGTGTGTCGATGAGTCCGGGCAGGATGCAGTTCGCTCGAACGCCAATGGGCGCAATGTCCCGGGCGAGGGGGAGCGTCAGACCGACGACGCCGCCCTTCGAGGACGAGTAGGCCACTTGGCCGATCTGACCGTCTTCGGCGGCCACGGAGGCTGTGTTCACCAGTGCGCCACGCATGCCGTCCGCGTCGGGCGTGTTGTGGCTCATGGCCGTGGCGGCGAGACGACAGACGTTAAAGGTGCCGATCAAGTTGATCTCGATCACCTTGCGGTAGAGGTCGAGGTCGTGGGCCGAGGCGTACTCGCCGTCCTTGCCGATGGTGCGTGTGGCCCATCCAATACCGGCGCAGTTCACCGCGCTCCACAGCGGCGCCATTACCTTCGCTGCTTCGATGGCGGTAATGACTTGGTCGGTGTTGGTGACGTCACAGTGGACGTACGCGCCGCCGATTTCCTTGGCGATTGCTTCGCCGGCAACGTCGTTGAGGTCCGCGAGGACGACCTGGACGCCACGCGCCGCGAGTGCGCGAGCGGTTGCTTCGCCGAGTCCCGACGCGCCGCCGGTAACGACGGCCGAGGTGTTCTTGAGTTCCATGCTGCTCCTGTCGTTCGTCCAACAGTGGGTTGGACCGACTACGAGTCAAGCAGACATCGCGAGAGGGTGGCGAGACCGGTTGCCCGGTCTCGCCACTGGGGCGGAACTTACCGTGCAGTCAGGGCAAGTTCCGGGTCGGTCTGTACGAACTGCCGGTACGCCTTAATCGTCGCCTCATAGTCAGCGATGATGGCTTCCTGGCGGTACAGCTCGGCCACATGATCTTGTTCACGTTGGCGCGTGCGTTCGAGGTGGACGCTCAGCCACGGAAGTCCGACGCCTAGAGCTATCCCACAACTGATAAGTAAGACGGAGAAGTACACACTGAGCATTTGATGTTCCTTTCGTCACGGCTGCTAACTGGAGGAAGTTTCACTTCTGATTAAAAGACCCGCGCAAGAGTAAGTCAAGAGATAATTAAGAAGTTTTTCGTCTTAAGGATTTTCACAGAGTCACAAGTGCACGAGGCAATGACTACGGTGTCGGACGGGCGATGATTGAACGTCCTCTAGCGTACGTAGGTGGCTTCGATCTATGAATACTCCAAAGAAGAGTTGGCCGAACTGCTCGTCGGTGAACCGCGCTACCGTCTCGATCAACTCTGGCAGGGCCTTTGGGTTGACGGACTCGCGATAGAGGAAATAACAACTATTCCCAAGTCCCTCCGGGCAAAGCTCGTTGACGCGTTCCCTTCGAGCCTCGAAGTTCTCAACGACGTGGCGAGCGATCACGGCGCCACGAGGAAATGGGTCTTTCGACTCGACGACGGTTCGACTATCGAAACGGTTCTCATGCACTACGAGGACCGTGTTACGGTCTGCGTCTCGTCCCAGGCCGGCTGCGCGATGGGCTGCACGTTTTGTGCGACGGGCCAAATGGGTTTTAGTGGTCACTTAACAACGGGACAGGTACTCGAACAGGTGATGTTCGCCGCTCGAGCGGCCGCGCCCTCTCGTCTCTCCAACGTGGTCTTTATGGGCATGGGCGAACCACTCGCCAACTATCTCGTCACGGTGAAGGTCGTTCGACGACTCCACGAGTACCGGGGACTCTCCGCACGACACTTAACGGTATCAACGGTGGGCGTCGCGCCGGCGATTGAACGTTTGGCGAAAGAAGGGTTGCCGCTGACGCTCGCCGTCTCCCTGCACGCGGCGAACGACGACACAAGAAACGAACTCGTGCCGCTTAATCGTCGCTACCCCCTCGAGCGCTTGCACCGAGCTTGTACGTTGTGGCTGGAAACAACGGGGCGTCGACTCAGCTTCGAGTGGGCCCTCATCGACGGCGTCAACGACACCGACAAGGCCATGGACGAGCTCGCGGCGTACGCGAACTCACTGGACGCGCACGTCAATCTGATCCCTCTGAATCCCACGCCGGGTTACCTGGTGCTCGGTTCGAGCGCGAAGCGAGTCGTCGAGTTTCGCGACGGTCTCCAGCGCCGAGGCGTGAACGTCACGGTACGCAATACCCGGGGCCGTTCGATCGCGGCGGCCTGTGGTCAGTTGGCGACCGTCACGAACGCGAGGCGTCGCTCTATCCCCGTACGCAGCGCTTAGAGCGAACGCTCTTTCCAAAAGCCCGGGCGCCGCCACACGAGTGCGAGCACACCGAGAACGCACAGGATGCCGCCCGAGACAATGGAGAACTCGGTGGACGTGAAGTTCGCCACGGTCCCTGCTTCGAGGTCACCCAAGCGGGGGCCGCCGGTCACCACCGCCATCTGTATCGAGGTGATGCGACTGCGGTAGTTGTCAGAGATTGACGTCTGCAAGATGGTGTTGCGCAACACCGTCGAGATCACGTCCATCGCGCCCGCTACTGCGAGGCACACGAGTCCCACCCAGAGAACGGGCACAAGTCCAAAGAGCGCCATCACCACGCCCCACGCGAGGACCACCGACGCCACGAGTCGGCCTCGACGGCGCACGCGGTCCATCCAACCGGTGAAGACCGCCATGAGGAGCGCCCCGGCCCCCGGTGCGGCATAGAGCAGACCCAAGATCGCGGGACCGCCGTGATAGACGTGCAGGGTCATGGCGGGAAAGAGTGCGCGCGGCAGACCAAAGACCATGGCGTTGAGATCGACGAGGTAGACCGCTTGCACGACGGCGTGCGAGCGGACGTAACTAAATCCTTCGCCGATAGCCCGGAACATTTTGACGCCGCCGTGTTCACCGACTGGTTTCATCGAGGCCATGAAGAAGGTCGTAATGGTGAGCGCGACGAACGTCGCGCCGTCGAGGAAGTAGCACCAGGAAAGCCCGACGGTGGCGAGGAGCACGCCCGCTAGGGCCGGACCAACGAGGGTGCCAGTGTTCACGAGGACTTGGTTGAGCGAGTACGCGGCGACCAACTCTTCGGGTTTGACCAACGTGGGAATGACGGCGGTTCGAAGCGGTCCCGAGAGTCCCGCGAGGCCCGCCGCGAGCGCCGGCAACGTCACCAGAATCGCGAAAGAGGAGTGAGTGGGGAGTGCGTTGAGTCCAAGACCGATGGAGAGCAGGCCGAGTACCAACGACGCGCCGATGAGCAACGTTCTTCGATCGAAACGATCGCCCAGCGCGCCACCCCACAGGGACCCGATAATGAGCACGGGGAGTTGCATGAAGCTCACGAGTCCAACCCACAGACTCGAGTTCGTCACTTGGTACACCTGGTACGCGACGGCGACGATGGTGAGGTTACTGCCAAGTACCGAAACAAACTGCCCCAAAAAAAGTAGACGAAAGTTTTTACTCGTGCGTAGAGGGGTCAGGTCAACAAGCAGCCGGGGCACTGCATCATCGTACGAGAGTAGGGTGAATACCTGGGGGTAGTGGTCTAAGGAGTGTCGATGATCGGCGAAGAACTGGTCCAGTTGCTAACACCCGAAGGTGAGCGTGTTGCGCACCCCGACTACGAATGCACCCTCAGCGGCGAAGAGATTTTCGGCTTCTATCGCGACATGATTATTGTTCGCCGACTGTGCAACGAGTCAACGTCGCTGCAACGTCAGGGTCAGCTCGCTCTGTGGGCGCCCATCCAAGGTCAAGAGGCCGCCCAGATCGGGGCCGGGCGAGCGCTCGCCCCCATGGACTTCACGTTTCCCACCTACCGAGAGCATGGTATTGCCTGGTGTCGCGGGGTGCCTCCCGAGGACATGCTGCGACTTTTCCGCGCCACCTCGAACGGTGGTTGGGATCCCCAAAAGTACCGTCACTCGGTGCCGACGATCGTTCTCGGTAATCAGACACTCAACGCCGTGGGCTACGCCATGGGAGTACAGCGCGACGGTGCCGAAGAGGCCGTGATGACGTTCTTCGGTGACGGCGCGTCGAGTCAGGGCGACGTGCTCGAAGCGTTCGTGTGGGCCGCCTCCTTTAACACGCCCGTCGTCTTCTTCTGCCAGAACAACCAATGGGGCATCTCGACACCGATGTCGACCCAGTCGAAAATTCCGCTCTATCACCGTGCGCACGGTTTTGGTTTCCCGGGTGTTCGTGTTGACGGTAACGACGTGCTCGCGGTGTACGAAGTCTCTAAGCGCGCCTTGGAGAGTGCGCGCGTGGGTGGCGGACCGACGTTGATCGAGGCGTACACGTATCGACTAGGTGCGCACACCACCTCCGATGACCCCACGCGCTACCGCGTGGACGCCGAAGTTGAAGTTTGGAAGCATCGCGATCCCATCGAGCGCGTGAAGTCGCTGCTCGTTCGCGAGTTCAGCGTGAAGAGCGCCAAGTTCGACGAGGTCACCGCGGAGGCTGACGTACTGGCGCTGAAGTTGCGCGACGACGTGTTGAGCATGGACCGACCCGATCCTCTCTCCATGTTCGACAATGCTTACGCGGCGCCGCACCCCTTGGTCGAAGAAGGTCGCCGCGAGATGATGGAACTCGGCGTGGGCGGGGGATCGCACTAATGGCGACGACCACGATGACCATGGCCAAGGCGCTGAACGAGGGTCTGCGTCGGGCGATGGAGAAGAACAAGAAGGTCCTCATCATGGGCGAGGACGTCGGCAAACTCGGTGGCGTCTTTCGCATCACTGACGGACTCCAAAAGGACTTCGGCGAGGACCGAGTCATTGACGCGCCTCTGGCGGAGTCGGCGATCGTTGGCACGGCCGTCGGTCTCGCGATTCGCGGGTACCGCACGGTGTGCGAGATTCAGTTCGACGGCTTCGTGTACCCGGCCTTTGATCAGATTGTCTCTCAGGTCGCGAAATTGCACAAGCGCTCTGATGGCGTGTACACGATGGGTCTCGTCATTCGTATTCCCTTCCAGGGCGGTATCGGCGCCATCGAGCACCACTCCGAAAGTCCCGAGGCCTACTTCGCCCAGACCGCTGGGCTTCGTGTCGTGTCGTGTTCGACGCCCAACGACGCGTACTGGAGCATCCAGCAGTCAATAGAACACGACGATCCGATTATCTTTTGCGAACCAAAGAGTCGTTACTGGGAAAAGGGCGAGGTCGACACCGAGAACCCTCCCCAAGGACTCTTCGAGGCGGCCGTTCGGCGCGAAGGTAGTGACGTGACGCTGATTGGCTACGGATCGACCGTAAAGACGATGCTGCGCGCCGCCGACACCGCGGCCGTCGAGGGAACGTCGCTCGAAGTCATCGACGCACGCTCGATCGCTCCGCTCGACCTCGACACTATGGCCGCGTCGCTCGAAAAGACGGGTCGACTCGTCGTTGTCCAGGAGGCGCCGCATATGGCTTCAATCGGATCCGAGATCGTTGCTGAGTTAAGTGAACGGTGTTTCTACTCACTACGTGCGCCGGGTGTGCGCGTGAGTGGTTATCACGTTCCATATCCACCGACGCGTATTGAAGAGGACTACCGTCCGACCGTGGACCGAATTCTCGACGCGGTGGACCGAGTGATGGGATTTGAGAGTTGAGCGAAGAGATCTTCTTACTACCCGACGTTGGGGAAGGACTTGTTGAAGCCGAGATCGTCACGTGGAAAGTTAACGTGGGCGACGCCGTCAAGTTGAACCAACCCCTCGTCGACATCGAGACCGCCAAAGCCACCGTGGAACTGCCGAGCCCGTACGAAGGGACGGTTGTCAAACTGCACGGCAACGTGGGTGACGTCATGGAAGTGCACAAGCCGCTTATCACCTTTGAGGTTGGTGGCAAGGGAGCCAGCGCGAGCGCCGCGGTCGTGGCGAAAGAGCCCGTCGAAGCCGCTTCGCCCGCGTCGATTGGCGAAGGTCGTGAGGCAGTCCTCGTTGGTTACGGCGTGGCCAACGAAGACGGTATCGCAACGCGTAAGCATCGTCGCCAAGGCGCGCCAGCGCCAGCGCCCACGCCCGCTCTCGCGCCGGTCGCCGCTGCCGTCGCGGTGAGTACGCAGAGCACGTTGGCGCCGCGTTCAACGCCACCGGTACGTCTCTACGCCAAGCAACACGGTCTCGACGTAGGGACCCTCGATGGAACGGGTCGAGACGGTTTGATCACGCGCCTCGACGTCGAGCGGGCCCTGAGTGGCGCCCCCGCGGCGCCGACGCGCACGAGCGCGCCCATTACGGGACCGACCACCACGTCACGTTTTGTCGGACGCGAGCTGGAATCGTGGGCGACGGGACCTAAGGAAGAGCGAATCCCGGTGAAGGGCGTGCTGCGTTCGATGTCCGACGCCATGGTTCAAAGCGCCTTCAGCGCCCCCCACGCCGCCGTGTGGGTTCGTCTCGATGCCACCAAGACGATCGAACTTCTCGCCTCACTAAAGCAGCGAGCCAGTTTCGCCGACGTTCGCCTCTCGCCACTGACGATTGTGGCCTTGGCGTTCTGTGACGCGGCCCGACACTACGCGGGCCTCAACTCAAGTTTCGACGCCGCCGCTGGTGAGGTCATCGTTCGACGTAGCGTCAATCTCGGCATTGCGGCCGATACGCCTCGTGGACTTATCGTGCCGAACATCAAGGGTGCGGATGAACTCGACCTCGTGGGCATGGCCCGGGCCCTCAATGTCCTCGTCGACAAAGCGCGCAACGGCACGACCACGCCTAATGAAATGATTGGCACGACGCTGACCATTACCAACGTCGGTCCCTTCGGCGTGGACGCGGCAATCCCGATTCTTCCTCCGGGCACGGGGGCGATCCTGGCCGTTGGTCAGATCGCCAAAGCGCCGTGGGTGGTGAACGACGAAGTGGTCGTACGTCACGTCGCCGAAATCGCGATGTCGTTCGATCACCGACAGATTGACGGCGCACTCGCTTCGAGAGTTCTCAGCCACGTCGCGCACTACCTCGAAGACCCCGCCGCGGCGATTATTGGCGGTTAGGTCCCGAGCGATCGAAGGGTCGCCAGAGCGCGGTCCGCGTGCGCGTTCATCGAGACCTCACTGGAGATGACCTCGAGGATTCGTCGATCCTGGCCAATGATGAAGGTCGCTCGCTTGACTTTGAGGAAACTGAGTGAGCGTTTCACGTCGTAGTGCTGGGCGACTGAACCGTCCTCGTCCGCGAGGAGAGGATACGTGATGCCGTTCTTTTGGGCGAACTGTGCTTGTCGTTCGTAACTGTCCATTGAGATACCTACTGGCAGAGCGCCCAGTTCAGTGAACTCAGCCGTGAGATCGCGGAAGTGGCACGACTCTTTAGTGCATCCCGGACTCATGGCCGCCGGATAGAAGAACAGGACGACGATGCCGTCGCGTAGCAGCGTCGATAACGACTGCGGCGTACCCGATTGATCTAACAGTGTGAAATCGAAAGCGAGATCGTTTACCTTCACAGAGAAAGACTAAGGGTCCAGTCGGAACCCAACGCCGCGAATGGTGATGAGGTGACGCGGCGAGGCCGGATCCTCCTCGATCTTTTGGCGAAGACGTTTGACGTGGGTGTCGAGGGTACGGGTGTCGGAGAGTTCCAGTCCCCACCAAAGGGTGTCGAGACAGACCTCGCGCGTGACGACTTGGCCCAAGCGTTGGGCGAAGAGACCCAGCAGGTCGAACTCTTTGCGACTGAGTTCGATCTCTTGAGCACGACGAGTGACGGTGCGTCGCGTGAAGTCGATACGCAGGTCGCCAAAGGTCACGAGGTCGTCGTCCTCGTCCGTCGCAGGACGTCGAAGTACCGCACGAATGCGGGCAACAAGTTCGCGAAGTCGGTAGGGCTTGGTGACGTAGTCGGCCGCGCCAATCTCGAGGCCGAGCACGACGTCGACTTCATTGGAACGCGCACTCACCATGATGATGGGGACGCGCGACGTGTCGCGAAGCTCGCGGCAGTAGTCAATGCCTGATCCGTCGGGCAACATGACGTCGAGTAACACCAAGTCGGGTTTCATCGAGGCGAAGAGGAGGCGAGCCTCGGCGATGCTGGCGGCGCTGACGATGACGAAGCCCTCGACGCTGAGACCAATATTGAGTGCGTCCTGGTAGCTCTCCTCATCTTCGACGATGAGTATGACGCTGCGCCCTTGAAGATCCACTGAGGCGCTCACGTTTTTGTCGGACGTTGGTGCGTGGGGGCGGCACGTGCGAGGTCATCGAGGGGACGGCGAGATCGTTGACGTGCCACGTACCCAACGTAAAAAGGCCCGGTTACCCAATGGTGAAAGTTGGGATACCCAAAAGTGGTCACAAGATGAATCCTTGGGCCACCCCGAGGTCGCCGGATTCGCCTAGCTACTGAGCGTGAAGCCCTCGTAGATGGTCGAGTTTTTGAGGTAACTGCCGATCGCGGTGCAGGCATTGACTGAAGAACAGACCAACGCGTAGATGCCACCGTCGATGCCCACCGTGCTCGCGCCACCAGGAAGAGTCGTCTTGGCACCCCGCTGCCACGTACCGTTGACCTCGGTGACGGTCAAAGCCTGATAGTTCTGCGACCCGTCGAGGTAGGCGGCCCCCGCGCGACAGTCTCCCGCGCGCGGGCACGACAGCGAGACAACCCCACCGTTGGCGCCCGTGGACTGGGCGCCCTGGGGTAAGGACACTTCAACGGCACTCTTCCACGTGCCGTTGAGCTCATTGACGAGGAATCCTTGGTAGAGGCCCGACGCGTCGCGGTACTGTCCGCCCGCCGCGCAGTTCTTCGCGCTGGCACAAGAGATGCCGAGAAATCCATAGAGAAAGACGTGGGGATTGACGGCCGCCCCCGCGGGCATGGTTATTTCACTCGCGCGACCCCACGGGCCACCAACGTTGTTGGCGCTGAGGGCCTCGAGGGCGCCCGTGTTCGTGAGATACGTTCCAAAGACCGTGCAGGCCCCCTTCGCACAAGCGATTTCACTGAGCGACGCGTCGGCGTAGGCGCTGGCGTTGGCCGGAAGGCTCAAGGCAACGCCCGGCGACCAGACACCCTTCACTTGATCAACGAGGAGTCCCTGATTGACGCCGTTGGCGTCGATGTACGAACCCACGCCGGCGCAGTTGCCCGTTGACGCACAGGCGATCTGGCTCATGGTGAGGAAGGGGTTGGCGTTGGTGACTGAGCTGACCGAGATCTCTTGGGCGACGTTCCAGGTGCCGTTGATCTCCGAGAGATCGAAACCTAGGTTGTTCGGTAAGGACTTATTGTCGAAGTAGCTACCAACGGCACTGCAGCTCCTCGCCGACGAGCAGATCACCGAGCGAACGACAGCGTTTTGGCCGGCGCTGAGTGCGTTGGTGGGCAACGTCACTTCGGTGGCTCTCTTCCAGGACTTGTTGACCTCGTTCGCGACGAAACCTTGCCCGTCACCCGCGCTGTCTTGGTAACTCCCGACGGCCGCACAGTTGCCAAAGGTGCTGCACGAGAGGCCGTAGATCATGACGCCGGATGCCGACGCGGCGCCCGCCGGCATTTTGAGCGTGATGGGCTTCGTCCACCTGCCCTTCACCTCGTTCAGAATGAGACCGTTCTCATTGCCGCTGGCGTTGTTGTAACCACCGCCAGCCACGCAGTTCCCGGCGGACACGCACGAGAGAACGGGGAGGTAACCCTGGGGCAGTCCGAGCGCTCCGCTGGGCAACACCGCTTCCTTCGCGCTTAGAAACGCGGACCGCGTACTCGCTGATGCGGGCAGGACCCAGGCGAGGGTGCTGAGCGCAGCGCCCAGAGCGGCCGTTCGTAGAAACTTCATTCGATGGTCTCCAATTGCGAGAGCGTCACGACGGCAGTGATCAGACTTGGCGACCGGTTGTTCCGGTGCCGTGGCTCGTTGCTCAGTATAAAGAGAGAACGGTAACGAAGTCTGGGCAGCGACCACCAGAGCGTTCGCTTAGCCAATTCTTAACTGATTAGCTTGGCGCGTCCACCAGGCGACAGGGAATCTGTGCATTCTCGTCGATCCAGTAGCTGGCGCAGACGCGGTGATAACCGTCGGCCACCACCAGCGGACGACCTTTAAGGAACTTTCCTCGCACGATCAAAACGGGAGATAGCTTGTGACCGTTGCGTACCTGCCCTAAGTCCTTCGCGACGTGCACGTTGTCGCGTGGTAGTAGCGCCAGCTGGCTCGCTCGAAGCAGATCCTTGGCTTCGTAGATCACCGTCGGTGCACCTTGAAAGAGTTTGGCGATCGCGCTGGCGAGCGAGACGTCGCCGACCAAACTGAGATAGGTAGCGGCCGCGGGGTAGTCGTGTGCCTCGGGCTCTAACTTCCAGTGTTCGCTGTGCATAATGCCTCCTGCGGCGAGCCTAGAGCAGTGTTCGTGCGGCGGCGCTGAAACGTAGCCACAGAGCAACGTTGGACGCTCGGCTCGGTGTGGCTCGAGTGCAACAGACCCACAACGCATCACACGATCTAAGCAATCAGCATGCACAGGTGGATTCGGTCTCGTCTTTTCACGCTGATGATCGGGCTCGGTCTCAGCAGCCTGCCGTACGAGGCTTACTGACACCTCGCCCACGATGGGCCCACGCTTACACCGCAGGCACCGTGAACAACCGCTAATCTCCGCGACGTGAGGGTTGGCGACGTTGTGGGTCTCAGGTTGGGTCCATAGATTTAGGCGGCTGTCAATGCGAGGCCAAGTGCTTCAAATTCGATCGGCGTCATCTTGGGTAGGGCGCGTTGGCGACGTCGGTGGTGATGCGTCAGTTCGGTCCACTTCACGATGGCGAGTTGCAACTCCTCTTTCGATTGCCAGTGTCTCGTATCGAGGTCGTTGTTCTGTAGCGGTGAGTTGAATGACGCCATCGCGGCGTTGTCGCTCGGCGACGCGACTCGTCTCATCGAGCCGACGGCTGCTTCAAGGTTCACTATTTTCGCGTGAGCAACTCAGCGCCGGCGCCCCAGTGCGGGTCCCCGCGACCCCGGTCAGGGCGACCGCGAGCGTGCCCGGCATCGTGTAGGGCACGCTCGCCGCGATCCCCGCAGAGAGCGAGATCTCCGGCGTGCAGGTCCGTTGGGCTGCCGCACGAAGTTGACGCCGGCAAGGTCCAACAGGCTCATCCCGAGGTTGCCCTACAGTCCGAAATGGTCGAGCAGGCCGAGCGCTTGGGGAACCGGTTCGTTGTGGGTCAACGGGACTTCGGAGTGCTTATCGTGTGTAACAATGGTGAACGACTGAGGAAGGGGCGTGGTCGCCATAACTGCTTCCTTACGCTGGCGTTACCCGGTCAAGTTCGAACACCCGGTGGCGCATCGACCAGCGCTGGTCAGCCACCCTCTCAGCCTGGTATAACCGAGATCCCGTATTTATCGGGCTGAAACCTAACTATGGGGCCCGCCGTATACGAGATCCCGTTACCCCGCACCAGATGCTCCGCAGAACTCAAGTTTGTCGACAGTTGAAGGATAACTGTGATATGTTTCCATAGATGAGGTTCAATGGGCTGATTTTTTAGCCTATCGGCTCTGTACGTAGCGTAAGTTCCGGCACGAGAGCGGGGGGAATTATGAAAATATCCACAAGGATGGCGACCGTGGGTGCGAGCGCACTCATTTTGGCGATGTCGTCGGCGATAGCGCCGGCCTGGGGTTCCTCGAAAGCGGCCCATAAAAGTTCGAGCACGCTCGAGTTCGCAATCTTCCACGACTACTCTGGCCCGAACGCCGCGTACGGCCCCGAGGCTGCGGCGGGCTGCTTCCCAGCCGAACGCATTATCAACGCGGCTGGCGGAGTGCTCGGACACCCGGTCACTTGCGTGCCGACTGACGCGAAGGGTGACCCGGCCGACGCGGTTCCCGCCGCGAACCGACTGATCGCCTCGACGAGCGCCCTCGTCGGCGTGCTGGGCGGCGGCTCCGATGACGCAACTGCGATCGTTCCACTGTTCCAACAGGCGGGCATTCCAATCTTCTCGACTACCGGAGAGGCATCCTTCGACCACTCGACGGCGTCGTACTTCTGGCGGATTCTCTCGCCGGACTCGGCCCAGGGCGCCGCGATGTCGGCGGCGGCCAAGAAGCTCGGTTTCACGAAGGTCGCGACCGTCTTTGGTAATGACTCATCGGCTCAGGGATCAGCCCCTGCGGCGATCTTGGGTGTGGGCAAGATCCATCTGAAGCTCGTCGCGAATCAGACCATTGCGATTGGCCAACTCTCCTATCGTTCCGAGGTACAAAAGCTCGTCTCGTCCAAGCCCCAGGCGATCATCTCTGAGGCTGACCCGCAGACCAGCGCGACCTACTTCTCAGAACTCGCGCAGCTCGGCACGGTGCCTAGCCTCATCACCGACCCGGTCTCCCAAGAACCCAATTGGCGAACGGCCGTCATCGGCGCGATCGGAAAATCGACGCTGAACTCGAAAGATTACGCCGTCGTCGCCTACGAGCCAGCCAATGCGCCGGCCTATAAGGCCTACACCGGGGCGCTCAAGGCCTCTGCGAAGAAGGTCCCCCAGCCCCTGCAGTGGGAGTCGGACCCATATTCGGTCGCGGACTACGACTCGGTCGTGATCATGGCGCTCGCGATGGATATGGCCCACTCGTCCTCCCCAAAGGTCTACAACCGTTACATCACAAAGGTGACGAACCCCTCAGCAGGGGCGGTCGTCGTGCATACCTACGCGGCTGGCAAGAAAGCGCTCGCGCAGGGTAAGCACATTCAGTACGCCGGTGCGTCCGGTGCAATCATCTTTGACCGCTGGCACAACGCTGGACAGGGCTTCGCCATTGAGCGCTACAAGAACGGCAATTGGCACATAATCTCGAGGCTCTCCGCCGCAGAGATCAAGGCAGCGATCTGACCCGCGGCGGTGCCAATTGACGCTGTTCGAAAAAGTACCCAGGTGCTGCTTATATGAGTGAGTTCGCGTCGGCGATCGGGTTCGGTATCGTGACCGCCGCGATCCTCGCAGTAAGTTCGGTCGGTTTCACGCTTCAGTTCAGCGTCACCAACGTCTTCAATCTGTCCTACGGGAGCGTGATGACCGCGACGGGGTTTATCGCGTACGGCCTTAACAACGCTGGACTGAACATCTGGTCCTCCATGGCGATTGCGGCGTTAGGTGGTGGCGTGATCTCGGTCCTCATGAACTGGCTGATTTTCTCGCGCTTCATCCGCCACGGACTGAGCCGCTTCGGAATGGTCATCGTCACCATCGCGACCGGCCTGATCTGTGACAACACGATCCAGGCCGTGGTCGGTCCGTCGTTTTACTCCTACAACGTCCCGCTCGAAAGAGTCCATGACATCGGGGGCATGCTGCTCACCACCCAAGAGCTCATCGTGATCGCGATTGCGATCGTCTTGATGACCCTGACGCATGTCGGGCTCAAGTACACCCGTCTCGGCACCGCCATGCGTGGGCTTTCGGTGAACTCATCGCTGGCGCGCGCGAGCGGCGTGCCAACGAGGCGCGTGGTCGCCGCTGCATGGTTCGCCTCTGGGGTGATGGCGGGCATCGGCGCCGTAGCGCTCTTTCTCGACACGGGTGCTTTCGGGGCCACGACGGGCTCGTCGTTCCTCATCATCGTGATCGCCGCAGCAGTCCTCGGTGGCGTCGGCTCGGCTGAAGGGGCGGTGGTCGGGGCTCTGGTTGTCGGGATCTCGACCGAGATCGCCGCCGCGTACTGGAACGCAGAGCTGAAGAACGTGGTCGCGTTCTTGATTCTCATCGTGGTGCTTCTAGTTCGCCCTCAGGGAATCTTCTCCCAACTTTCGAGCGAACGAACGGCCGTAGGATGAGCGCGGCGACCCAGCTCTACCTCGCGACCCTCGGCACCTACATCTGCGTAAACGTCATCGCGTCCTGGGCACTCGACCTCCAGTTCGGGGTGACCGGAGTCCTCAACTTTTGTTTCATCATCTTCCAGTCAGCCGGCGCCTACACGGCGGCGGTGCTCAGCCTCGGCCCGGCGAGCACGAGCAGCGGCTTTCAGCAGTACATCGTGGGATTGCATCTGCCGTTTCCAGTTCCGATCCTCGGCGCGATGGTCGTCGGCGGAGTCCTCGCCGGTGTGGTGGGACTCATCAGCTTGCGGCGGCTGCGGTCGGACTACCAAGCGATGGTGATGCTCGTCGTTTCGGTCATCGCGACGACCGTCGTGTCAGCTCAGGTAGGCCTCTTTAACGGTCCGGCGGGGATTTCGCTCGTCACAAATCCCATGGTGTCGCTCATCCACGCGAGCCGCCAAACACAGATCTGGGTCTTTGTCGCGTTCTGCGTGGCGTGCATGATCGTTGTTGGATTCATCATGTACGCGCTCGTCTACTCGCCCTACGGGCGTGTGCTGCGTGCGGTGCGGGAGAACGATCGGGCCATCGAGGCGCTTGGTCGCAACGCCAACCGCCATCGCATGCAGGTCTTCATCATCGGCGGCGTCCTCGCTGGGCTGTCGGGCGCCCTGCTCGTCGAGTTCATCGGAGCGTGGGCGCCGAACGGTTGGTTCTATCCCGAGACCTTTGTGTTCTTCACCGCGGTGATCGTCGGCGGTAGGGGCTCGCTCCTCGGGGTCGCAATCGGCGCCGCGGTCGTCGGTGTGGGCGTGCAGCAGGCTGTCGAATACCTACCGATCACGCTAAATCCCTCCGTGATCGCGTCGCTCGAATGGATTATCACGGGCGCGTTGACGCTGACCTTCTTGTGGATCCGCCCGCAGGGGATGTTCCCGGAACGAAGACGGCGGTTCCCCGTCCCCGGGCGCGCCGCGCCCCCCGATTTCAGCGAAGAACTCTCCCCGGTGCGAGAAGCATTCGATGTCTGAGTCGACACGAGCGATCGCAACCGAGCCACTCCTCGTCATCGAGGACGTCGCACGGTTCTTCGGCGGAGTGCGAGCCGTTGACGGAGTGTCGTTCTCGGTGCCGCGCGGCTCACTGACGGGACTCATCGGACCGAACGGGGCGGGCAAGTCCTCGGTACTCGGGATGGTCGCCGGCGCGATACGCCCCGACCGCGGACGGATTCTGCTCGACGGCGAGGACATCGCGGGCCTGCGCCCCTACGAGGTAGCCCGACGCGGGGTGATCCGAACGTTCCAGAGTGCGAGCGTCTTTCCGCACCTCACAGTGCTTGAGAACCTCATTCTCGGGGTGCCGCCATCTAGCGAAGAGTCCATTCGAGCGTGCTTCTTCGCGCGTCGAAGTTGGAAGCGCACCGAGAGCGAGCACGTCGAGGCAGCGCGCGAAATCCTCGGGCGCCTAAGGCTTTCGGCTCACGGCGACACCTACGCCAGCGATCTGAGCGGCGGCCAAAAACGCCTCGTCGAGATCGGTCGGGCGATCATGGCGAAACCTCGGCTTCTGCTACTCGATGAGCCAATGGCGGGTGTCAGCCGGACGCTCGCCGGTCCGATTGAGGAGCTGATCGCGAACCTCCGTCTTGAAGGCATGACGGTCGTCCTTATCGAACACGAACTCGGACTGATCGATCGACTATGCAGTCCCGTAGTGGTGCTCGCTCAGGGAAAGGTCCTCATGCAGGGCGAGATGGACGAACTCCGCGCGGACCCCGAAGTCAGGCGGGCCTACCTTGTCGGCTGACACGAACAAAACGGCTGAGGCCGCGGGGCCAGATGTGCTGACAAGTACTGACGAGTCGGTCGCTGCGCTCGTCCTGCAAAAGGTGAGCGCGGGCTATGGCGGAGCGGCGGTTATCGAAGACGTCTCGCTCTCGGTGCGCTCAGGGCAGGTGTCTTGTATCGTTGGGCCGAACGGCGCCGGCAAGTCCACTTTGTTGCGCGCCGTTACTCGCGACGCCCAACTGATTTCGGGCCAAATCACGCTCGACGGAGAAGACATCTCACGAACCGCGGGTAATGACCTCGTGCGCCGTGGACTCGCCTGGGTCCCCCAGCTCGACGACGTCTTTCCAATACTGACGGTGAAGGAGAACCTCGAGCTCGGCGGCTACAGCCTCGCCAAGCGCGACTCCCGACGCCGTGTCGAAGAGGTCCTCGCTATCTTCCCCCTTCTCAGCAAGCTCTTCTCGCGAACCGCGGGGCAGTTGAGTGGCGGCGAACGCAAGCTGCTCGCCATCGGACGGGCTCTAATGCCGGGGCCTTCGGCAGTGCTGCTTGATGAGCCGACCGCGGGGCTCTCGCCCGAAATGACAACGCTCGTGCTCAACACCCACGTCGACGAACTGCGCCGAAGCGGGGTAGCGGTCCTGCTCGTCGAGCAGCGCGCCCTCGAGGCGATCGCGGTGTCGTCCGAGGTGCACGTCATGGTTGACGGGCGCCTCAAGGTGACGAGGCCGGCGCATCTACTCGCTGATGGCGATGAACTTGCCCGGCTATTCCTCGGCGAATCAGCCGAGTGACCGGCACCGTCTGCGCGTAACACAAAACGGTACGGACCCCAAATAGTGTCAATTCTCGATGGGTCCACGTCCCCGTCATATTCTGGGATGTCAATGGGCATTGAAAACAGACACACGTGCTTGGTGTCCAAGTCTGCTGCAGGTCCGTGGCTAGCGCCACCTTCTCGTAGGACTTTCTGGCCCGGGAACGCCGCGCACCGTCTCGGAGTCGGTAGCTCTCTCGCGTCGTCTCGAGGTCATCTCGACGATGACGTCGAGTCTCGTCGACGGCGTGATCGCATCCTCGGTCGCCAGCGCCTCGTCGGCCAAGTGCGCGACTCCCTCTTTCATCTGAATCCGCGAGATCGTACATGCCGGTGAGAACCCGGACATTGAGGCGAACGACTAATAGGCGCGCATTGGAAGAGTTTCCCGAGGTTCTGGTCGCGTGGGAAACAGCAACCTCGTCAAGTCGAACCGATTCCAAAAATGGTCGACGCTCTTAATTGGGTGCCACGTACATTACCGTGCTACGTGGAAGCCTCTGGTTTGTGGTTCTTCTCAACCCCCGCAATTTAGAAGTCATTCGCGTGTGCCGAATGTTCACCAACGTAGGGGAAGGTTGCAGCTTGATCTATAGGAGTGACAGTAGCGGCGTGTAGGTCATCGAATGCGCCTCGGCGACCGGTCCGTACGTCACTGCGCCACTCACCACGTTCACACCTTCGGCGAGTGCGTCGTCCGCGAGAACGGCTTTGCGCCAACCTTCGCGGGCGAGCTCCAGCACGAAAGGCAGGGTCGCGTTAGCGAGCGCGTAGGTGGAGGTGTACGGCACGGCACCCGGCATGTTGGCCACGCAGTAGAAGATCGAACCGTTGACCTCGAAGATCGGGTCTGAGTGTGTGGTGGCCCTCGTCGCCTCGAAGCAGCCGCCCTGGTCCACTGAGATGTCCACCAGGACCGAGCCTGGGCGCATGCGGGCGACGAGGTCGTTGCTCACGAGCTTGGGGGCCTTGGCGCCGACGATCAGCACCGCGCCGACCACGATGTCGGCGTCGAGGCACGCCGCTTCGACGGCGTGGGCTGAGGAAGCGATGGTCTGGAGGCGTCCGTCGAAGTGGTGATCGACCTGGCGCAGCCGGCCGAGGTTCCGGTCGAGGATCTTGACGTTGGCGTGGAGTCCTACGGCGATCGTGGCCGCGGCGAGGCCGGCCACGCCGGCACCGATGACCACGACGTTGGCCGCTTGCACACCGGGCACACCGCCGATCAGCACACCGCCGCCGCTCGGGCGCATGAGGTGGTAGGCGCCGACCATGGGGGCAATGCGGCCGGCGACCTCGCTCATGGGCGTTAGGAGGGGTAGGGAATTGTCAGGAAGGCGCACTGTCTCGTAGGCGATCGCGACGTTCTTCGCCGCCACCAAGGCGTCTGTGCACTCCTTGCCGGCGGCTAGGTGCAGGTAAGTGAAGAGCACCTGGTTCTTACGTGCCGACAGGCGGGGGTACTCAACGGCAATCGGCTCTTTGACCTTTAAGATCATCTCGGCTGCTTCCCACACGTCGTCGGCGCTGTTGACTATCGTGGCACCGGTGGCGACGTAGTCCTCGTCACTGATCGATGAACCGACGCCGGCACTGCGCTCGATGAGTACTTTATGATGGGCGCCGGTCAGTTCTCGCACCGCAGCCGGAGTGAGTGCGACCCGGTTCTCGTCCTTCTTTACTTCCGTTGGCACGCCAATGATCATTGCCGATCGTCCTTATCTGTACGGGAGGAACTGATTCGAATGTGTCCTACGAGACGCGATACCCGTCGGAGGAGAGCCATTATTGTCAGTTGTCAACACCCTATAGTAAACCAAATGACAATACTAGCAGTCCTACCAGTCAGAGACCTGGCCTGGCGCGATGGGCGGGATCGTGGAGCAGCAATCTGGCCCAATGAGTTAGAGAATGGTCCTGGGTGGAGGAACGCCTTTTCCGAGTCGCTGGCTAGTCAGTACGTAGATGACCAGAGCAGTACAGGGCGGATTCAAGGGGTCAGTTCCCACTCGGCACCTGCGCTTACGGCCAGATGAGGGTCTTGCCCTTGTACAAGCTCGTCACTAGCGACACGTCCTCGGAGGACGCGAGCTTCGGTACTTTGGTTGTGACGCCGCACCTGAGCAGCGCGGCTGACTCTGGCTTCCACTCGACGTACGTCTGGACGCCGAGGCCCTTGCCGGGCAAGCGGCTGGACAAGGTCAAGTTTCTCTCGAGCTTCCACACCGCGTCTTCGTGGGCCGTCACGAATTGGGCGCCTGCCGCCTTTGCGTAGGTGCCTTCGATCCCGACGCACGTGGACGCGTGCTTTATGCAGTAGGAGAGAGCGTGCAGGTCCGCGCGCATAAAGTCGGCAACCGCCTGGTGGTGTTTGCTCAGGAACGTTGCGTTCACCGTCATCACGTTGTATGTCCCCGCGATCTTGAACTGTTGCGGTGTGAATTCGTGAAACGGGACCTTCGCGGCTTTGAGCGTTATCACCTGGTTCGACTGGTAGGCCTGGAGGCCTTGGAGCGTTCCCTGGGCGATCTGGGTTGGGTTGTAGTTCGTGTCAGCGATGAGTTTGATCGTCGAGATCTTGGCGCCGGCGGCGCTGAGCATCTCGCGGAGCACGACCGGCAGTACGGTGTAGTAACCGAGGGTCTTTCCGTCGAGTTTTTTGAGCGAGGTGATCGACTTATTGGTGATGATCGCGTAGTCGCTCGTATTGCCAGCGGTTTCGACTCCCACGATGTGCGCGCCGCCGGCGATCGCCTGGAGGACGTCGGCCGCGCTGCCCTCATTCGTCACTTGCGCCTTGTCCGACGAGACGAGTTCGTTGGTGTCGAAGGCGTTGGTAACGAACCCAACGTTCAGGCACATGTCGGCGAAGTAGCCGAGCTTTTCAGCCGCGAAGACGTCGATGATGCCGGCGGACGCGTCGAAACCGAACGGTGAGACGTAGGTGATCGTTCCCGCTGCCTTGTTCGCGGCACACCGCGACGCGCTCAGCAGCCCCGTGCCGGCACTGTCCTTCGAGGACGCCGCATCCACCGAAGTGGTCGTGGCAGTCATGAGGGCCGTGCCCATGATCAGCGTCAGCACAAACATCGCTGCTCGCGGCGTTCTTGTTGGGCCGCTTACCTTCATAGGATGTCCTCTCGTTTTGGTATGGAGTGTTTAACATAATTTCTTGGCCGATTTGGAAGAAGTCGTCAAGGAGCGAGCAAATGGACGCTTCTGCGGCGCGCCGAGTCGCACACTCAGTGAACGACCCTCATTGGCTGCCAATCATTATGGTGCAATCTTCACTGTGACCTTGACCGGCTCGAGTGGTGCCAACTGAGCAGCCGTCGCTGAAACAATACGACAACGAACGTTACGCCAACACCGAGCAACGCGAGCACTACCACCGAGGCGTACACGGCCTTGAGATCAGCTTGGTTAGCGGCGGTCTCGATCAGTGATCCCAGGCCGGTTGTTTGACCGGCAGCCGAGAACTCAGCGACCACTGCGCCGATGAGCGAAAGTGGCAGACAGATTCTCGCGGCGGCGAACAGGTAGGGCAGACTCGTCGGTAGTTCCAGATGCCAGAGCACCTCCCACCACGACGCGTGAAGCGTGGTGAACACGTCGAGGACCTCTGGATCCGGTGAACGCAAACCGATGAGGGAGTTGATAAGAAACGGAAAGAAGACGATCATCCCGGCGATGATGTACTTGGGTGTGAATCCGAAACCGAATGCGACTACGAGGCCGGGCGCGATCGCAACCATTGGCGTGACGTTCAGCACGACGGCGAGTGGCATCAACGCACGCTCGAGCACGCGCACGCGGCTCATGAGGATTGCGAGCAGGAACGCGCCCGCCATGCCGCACGACGCACCGACGACCGCTTCTTGCAGCGTGACGAGCGTGTCGTGCCAATACAGGCCAGGTTGGGTACGGTACTGGTCGACGATTTGTGGGACAGTCGGAATGATGTACGGATTGTGGACCGCGTAAAGTTGCCAGGCGAGAATGATGAGTCCGAATCCCACGATTGGTGGTATCCATATCTGCATCTTCAGGCCGCGTAATCGATTCGCTCTGGCACTCACACGCTCGTCCTGCCAGTTGTCCGCCGGGTTGTTCATCATTCGAGCTGACTCGAGGTGCGCCGGAGTTCTCGGCGTACCTCGACTTCAACCATGTGGAATGACTCCGAGTTCTCCACGAAGTTGTCACGTGGTCGGGGGAGATCGACGGGAATCATCGCTTGGACACGTCCCGGCTGTGGCGACATCACCACAATGACGTCAGAGAGTTCGACCGCTTCAGTTACCGAATGCGTGACGAACAAGACTGTTTTTTGGTCTGACTGCCACAACTCCAACAGCCCGCGGCGCTGTGCTTCGCGCGTGAACTCATCGAGGGCCGAAAATGGCTCGTCCATGAGTAGGATCATCGGATCAAAGACGAAGGCCCGTGCGATCGCAACCCGCTGCTGCATGCCTCTTGATAGGTCTTGCGGTCGACGATCCAACACGTCGCCTAATTCGAAACTCTTGAGCAATTCACGAGGTGCGCTCGGTCGTCGATCGCCGCCGCCGTAGCGCTTGTTGACCTGGAGCGGAAGTTGGACGTTCTCAAGCACCGTTCGCCAAGGTAGTAGGGCCGGAGTCTGGGGCACGAAACCTATGTGCTTGGACTGCGTTGCGTGACTAACTGTTTCGCCGAAGATTGAAACGGAGCCACGATCTGGCTTGAGAAGGCCGGCGACGATGCGCAGCAGTGTGGACTTGCCGCAGCCGCTCGGCCCGATGAGGGTTACGAACTGTCCTCGACGGATGCGTAAGTTGACGTCCTCGATGGCTGACGTGTTTTCGTTCCTGTTCGTGAAGGATTTCCAGATGCCACTGATCGACACCCCGTCGTCACCCACCATTGAGACCTCGTCGGTCGACTTTGCGGCGTCCGCGCTCACCCGTTCCGCTTCGCTCTCTGGCGCAAGTTCGGCGAGAAACTTTGTTGTAGTCTGCGTCTGCTTTTCATCGGCACCATCTTCGCAGCACGGGATGCGAACAGCGAATCTCTTCTCGGTGAGGTTACTTTCGCCCGGTGACCGCACGAGGATTAGACATCCATGGACACTGGCTCGCCAAGAAGTAAGTCGAGCTTGATCAAGAGTGAAGGACACCGTTCTCGCCTTGAACATGTCACGTGATCGGCGATGATGGAGTTGCGCGTCTTGGACACCACTGGACTCAGGAAACCGGCGCTTGGGTTGAGGCACCCTGCGTCACACCAATTGACTGAACGATCCGCTGAACTCACTTCGCAGAAAAGTTGGCCGCGCTCACCACTGGTTGACGATGTGGTGGAGATTGATGCTCCTTGTGCTGGTATTCCCAATGCGATTGCGGCCCCACCGGCCCGACGGTCACGGGACGCGCGGCGAGTCCTTCACAAGAAAGAAGCACGAATCAAGACTTGGGTCGTTCAGGACCTCACCGTGGTGAAGATCGGTCGTATGCATCTCGATCAATATCCGCCCCAAGGTTCACGCCTACGTAAAGTTGGCGGTGTTGTCGCCACACTGACGTCCTCTCGATCCTCACCTCGAAGCACCCCCTTGGTTCCTTAGTCAGACGAGGAATACCTGCCAATGAAGGAAATCCAGTAATCGCGAAGTTCTCAATTGGTTGTTGACAGTTAGTGGTTGACGATGCTAACTTCTCGGGAAGATGGTGCGACGTTGTGAGCTAGAAGCAACGAACACAACGCGGATCTCGTAGCCGGGGAGAAGAGCGGTGATGAGTTTCAAGGGACGCACCGCCATCGTTACGGGATCGGCGCAGGGAATCGGCACGGCGATCGCCACGCAGTTGGCCGCGGCAGGCGCCACAGTTGTCGTGGCGGACACGAATGGCAAAGGCGCGACAGCGGTGGCCTCTAAGTTGGGGAATTCCAGTTTCGCCGTCACTGTTGACGTGGGCGACGAGGACTCGGTGGCCGCGCTGCACAAGTCGGTGCTTGAGCGAACTGGACAAGTTGACATTCTGGTGAACAACGCCGCCATCGTGCCGTTTACTGCGTGGGACGATGTGGACTTCGCTGAGTGGCGTCGGATCATGAGGGTCAACCTCGACGGGGTTTACCTCATGTGCCGCGCGTCGTCGGACGAGATGCGCAAGCGAAACTACGGACGCATCGTGAATATCGCATCTAACGCGTTCTTCGCCGGTACACCAAACATGTCGGCGTACATCGCTTCGAAGGGTGGCGTGATCGGGTTCACGCGGGCGCTCGCCACGGAGCTCGGCGGCTACGGCATCACCGTCAACGCCGTCTCCCCTGGCTTGACGGCTTCGGACGGTGTGATGGCGAGCCCGCACGCCAACTCCCTGGACTTCGTGGAAATGCTGCAGGCCATTAAGCGGCACGCCTCGCCCGACGATATCGCCCCGGCCGTCGTCTTCCTCGCGTCTGAGGAGGCTGCGTGGATCACTGGCTCGACGCTGAATGTGGACGGTGGCCACGTTCGTTATTAGGGGTGGTCCGGTGGCCGTTTCAGTTGTCTCAAATCGGTTGGAATTTCGATCAGTCATCGGACACTCGCGAGCGAGATAATGGAAGCGGTGAAATGATAATGATCCCTACAGCGTTGGTGAATCAGCGAGTCGGGGACCGGCTCGCTGTGGTCGTCCAATCGGAGGGTTGCTTCAAGGGGATAGTCCGATGAGGGCGGTGGTCGCGGCGAGCCCTGATGTCGTCGAGGTCCGCGACGTCGCTGAGCCGGAGGTTCAAGATTCGGGTGACGCCGTCGTGAGCGTGGTCGCCTCGGCGATCTGCGGAGCCGACTTACTCCCTGTCGCCGGTCACGTTCCCAACTTTGAATGGGGAACGGTCCTCGGGCACGAGTTCATCGGCACGGTGCTGAAAATAGGTGACGATGTTCCCTTCAAGGTCGGAACTCGAGTCGTGTGTTCGTCGACCGTTTCATGCGGCCACTGCCGCGCTTGTCGCGAAGGTGGATCATCCCAGTGCGAGTCAATGTCGTTATTTGGGTTCTCCGGGGTCTACCCGCGCCTCGATGGTGGACAGGCAGAGCGCGTCAGGGTGCCGCACGCGGGCCGTCTGTTATGGCCACTGCCATCGGAGTTGGATGACGACAATGCCGTTTTTGTTGCCGACATCCTGCCGACCGCGATGCGCGCCGTAGAGCGAGCTGATTTCCATGATGACGACGTCGTCGTCATCATGGGCGCCGGTCCCGTGGGCCTCCTGGCGATCCTGCTATCGATGTTGAAGACCGATCGAGTGCTCGTAGTCGAACCCGACGCGGCTCGTCGCGAGTTCGTGACATCGTGGGGTGCATGGACCTGCGTGCCGGAGGAGGCACCGGCCAAGGTGGCGGAACTCTCTGGTGGGCGCGGCGCTGACGCAGTCATTGAAGCCTCTGGCAACGAGGCCGCGCTTCGCCTGGGTCTCCAGTTGGTGCGTGGCCGCGGGACGGTCAGTGTTGCGGGTGCCCACTTTAATCCGGCGGCACCAATCGACCTAGGCGGCATGTTCGCCAAGGAGACGACGCTGCGATTTTCCATGGGCTCACCTACCGATGACCGTCAGCGTGCGGCCAATCTGATTTTGGACGGCCGAATCAATCCGAGCCGGATCATTTCACATCGGTTCTCTTTGGAGGATGCCCCCGAGGCCTACGAGGCCTTTCGAACCCATCAGGCCACCAAGATCGTTCTGCGGCCATAACAGTGCACTGTTCTGATCGTGGGCTCTTCACTGCTCCATGGTTCTGAGGTAGATCGAAGAAAAAGAGGGGAACACTACGTACGACCGCGTGCTAGTGGAACTGGACCGTTCGGATCATGCTCGACGGGCGCTGGATGCGGCCAAGGAGTTGGCAAAGCTGGCTAATGCCGACGTGCGAGTCCTGGACATCCGCGAGGGCAATGTCGCCTTCGGCCGTGGCGCTCCGCTCGAGGACGATTTCGAGGGGGCCGCCGAAGCCATGGTGAACGCCGCGGTGAAGGAACTCGCCGACGCCAGGCTGCGGACCACGGGAGTCGTGCGAGCCGCCCTTTCGGGGGCCATCGCCGGGGACATCATCGAAGAGGGCAAGGAGTAGGGCGCCGCGGTGATCGTGCTCGCCTCTCGGGGACTTACCGACTTGAAGGGCATCCTCGTCGGCACCACCACGCATAAGGTCGTCCACCTCAGCGAGGTCCCCGTTGTCGTCGTTCGCTGACACTCGCGAAGCTTGAAAGTAACGTGATCTTGTCATCTGTTGACAGGAGGTGGTTAACTGTGTTAGGTAACATCCAAATTCTGCCCTTTGGATATCGATAACGGCGCTGTCGCCAGTCGTGGAGTCGAGTCGATATCAGTAGAGGGCAAGCCGAGGGGGTTGTCAATGAAGATTGTGGAGAAGATGGTGGAGTGGGCTCCGTGACGGCTCCGAACAAGGATTCCTATGTCCGCTCGGACGACGGCAACGTCTTCACTCTTTCGGCCGGTCCCTCCGGCGCGTCATGGTCCACTCGTGCGGCGCTTTCACGCCCGGTGTTGTACCACTACGACCCCGAGTTCCTGGACCTCTACCAGCGAGCCGTTGAAAGGCTGCAACAGGCATTCGGCACCTCCACGGCACCGGTGGTGCTGCAGGGTGAGGCGGTGTTGGGCCTGGAGGCCAGTGCCGCGTCATTGATAGGCCCGGACGACGTGGTGCTCAACTTGGTTTCTGGAGTCTTTGGCAAGGGATTCGGCTACTGGGCGCGTCGGTACGCGAAGGCCGTCATCGAGCTTGAAGTTCCCTACAACACGTCGATCACCGCCGACCAGGTTCGCCAGGCTCTGCAGGATCGTCCTGACGTCTCGGTCGTGTGCGTGGTGCACTGCGAGACACCGTCGGGAACCATCAATGACCTCTTCACCATCGGTCCTGTTGTGCACGAGCACGGGGCCCAGTTGCTGGTGGACGCGGTCTCGTCATTCGCAGGGGAGTGTTGCGACTTTGAAGCGTGGCGGGCCGACATTGTCGTTGTAGGTCCTCAGAAATGTTTGGGGGGACCTCCCGGGTTGTCGCTGCTGCACGTGTCGGACGCGGCGTGGCGTCATATGGAGTCCAATCCCAACGCACCGCGGGCCTCGATTCTCAGCATTCTCGACTGGCGCGACGCGCACTTGGTCGACGTGCACTTCCCCTTCACGCCGTCAGTGTCGGAGATCAACGCGCTCGACGAAGTACTTCGGCAGTTTCTAGACGAGGGGCCCGAGCAGGTTCACCGTCGTCACCGCGCAGCGGCCCGGGCCTCGCGGGCTGGTGCTCAGGCGCTGGGACTCGAACTGTGGGCGTCGGACGTGTCGATATGTTCTGACTCCGTCACGGCGCTGAAGGTGCCCGATGGTCTCGACGAGTTCGAAATCCGGGATCGAGCTCGTCGACAGAGTGGCGTCATGTTGTCGGGTGGGCAGGGAGAACTCTCAGGCAAGGTGCTACGAATCGGTCACATGGGTCCTGCGGCGTTCCCGATGGGGCCGGTGCTTTCGATCAGCGCCTTGGGTCGCTCGCTGCGCTCGCTGGGCTTTCCAGCAGACGTAGGTGGAGCGGTGGAGGCCGCGCTGGCTTCGTTGGATGGGGACAATTCGAGTCGATAACCCCTTCGCGGTGAGTCCGTGGGTGAATTAAGACGTTCCCTGATAGCGGCAGTGGATAGCAGGGGGGGCAGAATGAGCGATGCAGCAAACAAAGGGCCGACCGATGTTCCGGTCGATGCGAGCGAATGCCACCTGGAACACGAGGCCATCGGCCCCGTCCAGGTGACCATCGTTGATGTGGCGTCGTCCGCGCCAGCCGCGTCGATTGCGCTGACCCTCGGAGCGCTCTTCGGCGTTACGTGCGGGTCGCTCGATCTGATTACTATTCAGTCATGTCGGCTTTCGAATACGAGTACGTAACTTACGAGCGCAGCAATATTCCCGAAGGTGAATCTGAGAGTCAGTACGTGGACTACTTTA
Source organism: Acidimicrobiales bacterium (assembly GCA_035533995.1). Classification (GTDB taxonomy): domain Bacteria; phylum Actinomycetota; class Acidimicrobiia; order Acidimicrobiales; family RAAP-2; genus RAAP-2. Next base: position 28,037 of record DATLSR010000036.1, read on the forward strand.
CCCAGGGTCTAGAGGGTGACGGATATCAACTCCTCGTCGCGCACAATGAGGAGGGAGCCCAGTACTGTACGTACGTGTTCCGTCGACCCATCGACGTGACGGAGCACGTCGCGCCACTCGCGCGCCCGGTGTTGCCGCCCGAAGAGTGGTTTGTGACACACCCGGAGTGAATCGCGTCGCCGTGGATGGCGACACCAAGCTGCGTCGTCAAACTCGAGGCCATAGTTCGAATCTGGCGGACCCTGCGGAATCGCCACACGCGGTTGGCGGTTTCGCGAGCCCGGAGTCGTGACGTCGATCCTCCGATAGGGCCGAACTCGCTTCGCGTTGAGTCCCGAATGCCACTAGTTACTGGGTTTTGTTTCCTTGGCACTTGTGGAAGAAATATGACAATATTCGATTGTTGACAGTCGAAAATGAACTAGTTTATTTTAATTGAAGCCTCTTTGAGAGGAATTGACGTTGACGACTAACTCAGAACAATGTGTCCGCACCACCGACACGTGGCTGGTCGGCGCCCAACTGCTCCTCGGGATGGCGGCCTGATGACCATTGATGTCCATATGCATGTGGGGGACTTCCCCCTCTTCAACGTCCGTCAGAACGAGGAGCAGTTGGCGCAACTCTTCGTGACCCACGGCATCGATGTCGGCATGGTCTTTCATCCCGACAACGCACTCGTGCGCGACATCGTCGAGCGAGTCGAGCCGGCGTACGGGTTCTACTGGGCCAACCCCAAGCAGCCCGACTTCGTCAAGGAGGCTTCGGAGTTTCTCAGCCATCCCAAGTTTCTTGGGGTGAAGATGCACCCGCTGCTCGACGGCTACCACCCTGACGACCCAGCCGTCCATCCCCTCATCGAGCTGCTCATCGAGCGGGACATGCCGGTGCTTATCCACTGCGGCCATCCGATTTTCACGTTGCCATGGAGCATCGAGGAGCTCATCGTGCGCTACCCCGAGGCCAAGGTGATCCTTGGGCACATGGGTCACGGCAACATCATCTACATCAACGGCGCCATTGATGTCGCCGCTCGGCACCCGAACGTCTACCTCGAGACTTCCGGAATGCCCATGCACTCCAAGATTCTTGAAGCGGTGGAGCGCGTCGGTCACCGGGTGCTCTACGGCTCCGACGCGCCGTTTCACGACCCGTCGGTCGAGATGCTGAAAGTCAAGGTCAGCGGCCTCGACGAACAGGCAGTACAGGCCGTGCTGCACGACAACGCGGCGCGACTCTTTGCAATGTAATGGCTAATCGGCAGCAATTAATACAACAGGGGGATTAGATGACGGAGATGAATGCAACACCAATGTTCGGGGAGTTTGAGGAGCATCATATTGATGTGATTCCCGACAACGAACGCCACGGAAAGGTGTGGCATCAGTTCACCCTTTGGGCCGGAGGTAATACCAACGTCTTCAACCTGGTGCTGGGCGGCGTGTTGATTTACTTCGGGCTGTCGTTCTGGTGGGCCGTGATCGCGATCGTCGTCGGCACTGCGCTCGGGGCAATCCTGATCGCGCTCCACGCGACCCAGGGTCCGAAGCTCGGCGTACCGCAGATGATTCAGAGTCGCGGCCAATTCGGCTTCTATGGTTCGTCGTTCCTGTTCGTCGCGGTGTTCCTGCTCAATTTCGGGTTCATTGCAGCGCAACTGGTGATCCAGGCCGAATCAATGAACCTGGTGGCAGATCTCTCGATTCCATGGTGGATCGTGATTTTGACGGTGCCCGCCGTGATCATTGGGCTGTATGGGTATCGCTGGATCCACCGTGTGGCGCAGTTCACTGCCGTCATCGTGGGCGCCTCCATCGTGATCCTGTTCATCCAAGCGTCGGTGAAGTACGGCGCGCCGTCGGCCAAGGAGATGTCGTGGCACGCACCGACCTTCGGACTCTTCGGGGCCGGGGTTGCACTCCTGGTCATCGACATGCTGAGTTTCGGCCCGTTCGTCTCGGATTACTCGCGGTACCTACCTAAGAAGGTCAGCGCCGTCCGAGTCTTTTGGAGCATCTACCTTGGCAACCTGGTGGCGACGGTACTCGCCTGCACCGTCGGGGCCTACATCACAGCTCTGATGCCCAAGCTAAGCACCGTGGGCGCCGTGTCAAAGATCTCGGGTCCCTGGCTCCTGATCATCATGGCTTTCAGCCTTGTCAACGCGGACACGTTCAACGCCTACACCGGGAGCTTTCAGATCCTCTCGTTGGCCAACATGTTCAAGCAGCTCAAGCCCTCGAGGGTCATCCGCATCGTTCCGTTTCTGTTCACGATGCTGGTGGGCATGGTGATTGCCATCATTGGGTACGAGTCGTTCGTCAACAACTTGTCGAACTTCCTGGATTTCTTGTTGGTGATATTCATTCCGTGGTCCGCGGTGAACTTGGCGGACTACTTCATCGTGCGTCGCGAGAAATATGACGTCCCCTCCTTCTTCACTTCGAAGGGCGTTTACGGCGGTTGGGCATGGCGGGGCATAGTGGCCTACCTGATCGCGTTCGCCGCCGAAATTCCCTTCGTCTCCCAGGTGGATTACACCGGATTCCTCGTGAAGCACCTCGGTGGGGCCGACATCTCTTGGGTCGTCGGGTTTTTCGTTGCGGGGGGACTCTACGTGATCCTGGCCAAGGTGTGGCCGATGTCCACTGATTCAATGTCCTCTGATTCCGAAGCGGTCGGAGTCACGTCCTGACGGGGTTCGGGTGCGGCGGGAGATTCGCGCGTGTCGAGCGAACCACTTCGTTCCCGTATCGCGAATGGTTCATCTCGATTGGTTCGAGCCGGTGCAACGCGAGCCTCGTTGATTAACGCAGTGGTAGTTCGAGTATCGAAACTAGGCAAGTCGAAAGAAGAGGGGGGAGCACTACGTACGAACGCGTGCTAGTGGGACTGGACCGGTGGGATCACGCTCGTCGGGCGCTGAAAGCGGCCAAGGAGTTTGCGAAGTTCACCGACGCCGGAGTGCGGGCCAAGCGGGGTGGCGCTGTCCACCCTTTCGGGAGCCGTCGCGGGGGGACATGATCATGCTGGCCTCGCGCGGTCTGACTGATCGGAAGCGTATCTTGCTCGGCTGCACAACGCACAATGTGATCGACCTCAGCGAGATTCCGGTCGTCGTTCGTTGAATATGGACAACGGCGCGAGCTTAACGATGTCATCCCGTTCCAGATTTATCGTTACTGGAGCGTCAAGACCGTGGTACTGCATCACTGCGACTCCCTCAACGAGTGATGCAGTACCCGGCTGTTTAGCGGGCTGACCATAATTCAGCGAGAGAGCCGTTTGGGACGTGATGATTTTGGGCCAATCTACACGCTGTTCATCGATGGTCGACCAGGCGACGTTGTTTCGGAAAAGTTACAGTCGCGCTTCGCGTCGTTGCCAATTGGTTGGTGCGGAAACGCGAAGCGGTTGATTGAAGATTATGACCCCGGCGCTCGCCCTGTTTGTCATCGCCATTACCGACACAGTAATAACGAGACCAGCTCCTTACGCGATGGTTTCTTAGCCACGTAGCGCCCGTCACCTTTCGAATGTGTCGGGCAATCCGGTACGCCGACCGTTTTAAGGATCTGCCTGCCTGCACGCAACATCGTTATCGAGTGGGTCTGCTCGTTTGAGAAGTCTCGGTTGACTCTGGGCGATCGCGGGACCCATTTTGAGCAAGGCGGAACGCCCTTGCGCGTTTCGTTCCAGGGTCTCACGGCCGTTACCATCTGGCGATGCCAGTCTTTGAATATGAGTATGTCACCTTCGAGCGCAGCAACATTCCCGAAGGTGAATCCGAGAATGATTACATGGAGCACTTCACCAAACATTTCCAGGGTGACGGCTATAAGTTCCTCGTTGCTCACAATGAGCAGGGGCCTAGTGCTGCACGTTTGTGTTTCGTCGGCCTACTGTCGTCACGGAACAAATCGAACCACTCGTGCGTCCAGTGATGCCGCTCGAAGAGTGGTTCGTGACGCACCCGGAGTGACGGGAGGCCGCAACCCAGCTGCTCGAGCGCGCTTCCGCACATGGATTGGATCCAACGGATGTTGAACATCACGGTCCGATGCCTCGGGGACGAGTCCTTGGCCTCACATCAAATCCTCGAAGATTGAATTATTACCTCGCCGAAGACCTCCCTATGGAGAGGTCGGTTGCATGCCCCATAATCCCAGCGAAATGGTGCCGGACCTTTGGTTCGAGATAGATGTTCGGGCACTGCCGTGAGGGTGTAGATGCAATCGCAGAAAGCGGCCAGGGGAGTTGAGGTGAACGTCTCGTTCATCGCTGATCGAGCCAGGGTCACTGAGCCCCGCAGTTCAGCGACCTCTGATACTCAACTGGGCCCGGTCGCTGCGTTCGGTGACCTCGGCACTTCGGCGGTGCTTCTCGATGAGTTTTTGCTGGCTAGGGAGAGTGACGCCGATGCGCGGGCCATCGTTTCTGGCGCCGTCCCCGCGGGCATGATTGGGGATGGCACTGAGTGGGGTGCAATGGTGGTTGTGCTCTTCTCGCGGCATGGACCTGGCAGAAGATCGGCCTTCTGCGGCGGCACTCGACAGAACGTTTTCGCCTCAACGAGATTTCCGTCGCTCCTTGCTGAGTCTCCACCGGGGAATGACTGACCTAATGAGAATCCAACGAAGCCTCAACGGACGACCCCGCAAGACGCTCGACTATATGATGCCCGTGGAGAAACTCGCCGAGCTTGTTGCGCTGACCGGTTGAAGTCGCCCTCCTAACGTCGTTACTCCCGTGAGGTATTTTGGCACTGACGCGGCGTTAGGTCGGCTGTTCGAATTCGACTAAGTGGCCGTCGGGGTCCGTGACGAAGAAGCGGCTGCCGCCCCAGGGCGGATTAAATGCCGGGGCAACGGGCGTGACACCGCGCGAGGCGAACTCTTCGAGGGCCGCGGCCGCGTCATCCACTTCGACAACGATGAGCGCACTCGGTTGGTTCGGGTTACTCGGCGCCGTCAATACGACGTGGGGAAGGTCTTGAGAAGGGTGGCCTTGTTCCGCGATGGAGAGTCGCGATCCTGCCACGTTCAGCGAGGCGTACGGGGGATCGTCGAAGCGTTCGACCACTTCGAAACCTAATTTGTTGCTATAGAACTCGACGGATGCAGCGAAGTCCTTGACCGCGATGACCGTGCCGGCTTTCAGCGAACGAAAGTTTTCCACGAAGCTCCTGCCTTTCATTACTTGAGCATTTGAAGGGTAGCCAATCACGCAACTGGCTCAGGAATCGTGGGCGTTACCTTCGACGTCGACTTGCGACGACGAAGGTGCAAGGTGCTCGGAGGGAACTCGGATGTGCGCCACAGCAAGACTGGTCGCGAGCTCGATGTCGCCATCTCGAGCTGCTTGCAGAATTTGGCGGTGCTCCGTGACCGACTTCGCGGGATTGCCGCCGCGAAGGCTAAGTGTCCGATCCTGAAAGACCGCGAGCTCGTTCATTAGCGTATGGTGCACCAGCATTAACTTCTTATTGCCGCTCAGTTGGCAAATGAGTTCATGGAAGGCCACGTTGGCTTTGAAGAGCTTCGTGATATCACCTTCTTCTGAGTGCAAGGCCATTTGGTCCGTCAGACTCTCGAGTTGTGCGAAGTCCTCCTTGGTGAGACGGGGGAGCGCGAGGCGTATGGCAGTGGCCTCGAGCGCCTCTCGCACCTGGTAAGCGTCAATCATGTCCGAGGCGGTGAGCTCACGGACGACCGTGCCGTGACGGGGCCGTACCGTGACGAGACCTTCGGCGGCGAGTCGAGTGATTGCTTCGCGGATGGGACCGCGACTCACGCCAAGCTCCTCGGCTAGCGCGGCCTCGCGCAGCTCCGTACCTGGCGCCAAACGCTGTTGGAGAATTTCCTCGTGTAGGTGCTGGTAGACGCGCTGCCATAGCGTGAGATTCTCAAATGCGGTCTCCACTTGCGCCGCCTCTCTTAGATCGGTTGGCAACCACTTGTAATTTGTCAACGTTAACCCAGATACCAGGGAAAACACTTCATTTCATAGAAGAAAGGCGCCCACAATAACATCCGTCATCTGTTTACAATTGACCGTTAACTATGATAACTTGCATCGAGTAGAGTTACGAGCGCCGAAATTTGGTTGGCCAGATGGTGTCAGAAGGAATAGGTACTGAAGTGGAATTTGGTGTCAATCTCAACAATCGTGAACCATTGATCGCGCCGGTGTACGCACTGGCCGATCTCCTGCGACTCGGCGAGGTAGCTGAGGAGTCCGGTTTCGACTCGATTTGGGTCGGCGACAGTTTGTTCTCCAAGCCTCGCTTTGAACCGCTGAACGTGATGTCCGCGCTCTCCCAGCGCACGTCACGCGTGAAACTGGGCACAGCGTGCCTGGTCACGTCGACGCGCAATCCGTTGTACCTCGCGCTCGAGTGGGCGACGATGGACCACCTGTCCAACGGGCGGTCGATCTTAGGTGCCTGCATGGGCAATCCAGAAATCGGCGTCCAGAGAGAGTTTGCCGCGCTCGGACTGGACTTCAAGGACCGGGCGACGATTTTCGAAGAGGGTCTCGCCGTGTTGCGCTCGCTGTGGACCGAGGGCAGTGTCAACTACAAGGGCAAGTATTACACCTATGAGGACGTCGCCTTCTACTCCGGTACAGAGATGGCACCACTCATGCCCATCCAGAAGCCGCCATCCACGTGGGTCGTTTCCAACATTCGTCTGACGGGCAACTTGCCCGAAGACGTTACTCGCCGCCGTCTCGAGCGATCCTGTGAGCGCGTGATTCGCTATGGTGACGGCTGGATGACGTGCTGTCGCGCTGAGCACCCTGAAGAAGTCATTGAGCAGCTCGCGCAATTGCGGATTGCCGCCGAGAAACTCGGTGAGGATTTTGACCGCTACGTCATCTCCTACCAGGTGACAATGAATATCGGTGACTCCGAGGAGCAGGCGAAGGACGCTTTCGGACAGTACATCTCCAGTTACTATCCCGAATTGAGCAAGTCCATCGACCTATCTAATTGGGGCCCCGTGGGTCCTCCGGAGACGATTATCGAGTGGATAGAGACGTTCAAGGCCGCTGGCGTTGATCACTTCATCTGTCGATTTGGTGATCTGGACCAGTTCAAGCAAGTGGAGCGCTTCGCAAATGAAGTCCTTCCGCACGTCCGCTAAAACGCTCGAAGCACAGTCGAAGTAGTGAACAAGGAGACAGTCATGGCAGAGGAAATGGAACCACGTACCGAAGCACAGATGCGCGAGTCCGCGGAATTGATCGTCGATGTGTGTTTTGAGGTCAAAGAGGACGAAGTCGTCACGATCATCACCGACAACCGACGCAAGGAAGAAGCGGATATGGTGGCAACCGTCGTATCCGAGCGGGGCGGGTGGCCAATCGTGGTCAATAATGACACCCAGATCCGCCGGGCCCTGAAGGACACTCTGTTTCCGATGGCGCCGCCGCGAAACCTACACACGGCGATCTTGAACTCGGACGACATCATCATCATGACGAACCTGGAGTGGGCGAACCGGTTCGCTCACGTGCCGGCCGTCAAGGAGGCGGTGGCACACCACTCGCGCATCGGCTCGGTGGAGGAAGGCTTCGGACGCTGGGCGATCTCGGTCGAGGATATCCGTCTGACTATCGCCAACGCTCAGGCGGCGATCCGTCTACTGGAGGGCAAGAAGCGCGTGCGCGTCACGTCACCGGCCGGTACCGATGTCCAAGTAAGCATTGAGGGTCGTCCGGCCCTGGAGGTCGTACCGGTGAAGCAGCGCGGCGCCATGATGGGCCCGGTCCCTCTTTGGGGCGAGGTCGCCTATGGCGCGGTAGAGACCCAAACCGAGGGAACGATCGTCGTCGACGGGAACATGCTCGGTATAGGTGTCCCGGGACACGTTGAGCACCCCATCACGTGGCACGTCGAGGGTGGTCGGTACAAGTCGATCGAAGGCGGCGAGGAAGCCAGACGACTGCTCGATTACATCTCGGGCGTGCCCGGCACCGAAGTCGTTGGGGAGTTCGCCTTTGGCACCAGCGACTTCGCGCCGTTGGGATCGCCCTCGGAGAAGGGGCGCAAGGGTACAACTCACTTCGCCCTCGGCGATAACCAGAACTGCTACCCAGGCGGGCAGAACCACAGTTCCCTGCACTTGGACGGCGTGCAACTCAACGCGACGATCCAGATAATGGACACCGGCGAGTACATCATCAAGGATGGGGTCTGGCAGCTATGACGTCAACAGGGACCCGAGTGATCGGACTCGACGAGATCGCTCCAATCGATCTGGGAAACCACAGTTGGTCCCGGGTCATCGTCAACGCGACGACCGTGCATGACAATTGCTCGGCCCTCGGCTACTCCGTCTTCGCACCAGGTCTCGTCACCTCTGACCTTTCCCATTCGACCGAGGAGTTGGCCTTCGTGGTGTCGGGTAGCGGACGCATCCGGCTCGAGGATGACGAAATCGCCGTCACGACGCACGACGCCATTTTCATCCCCGCTGGTGCGTGGCACACGATCGTTGTGGACGGTGACGAGGAACTCGTAATGGTCTTCACCTTCCCGTGGTCCGACTATCCCCCCACCGAGCGTCAAGAGTCCAGACGTTGACAATCTTCGACAAAGTTGACCAGCTTTCGGGACACGCGCCGGAATCCGCGGAGGAGGCACGCCAGCAAGTAGTTGCGGTGTGTCGAATACTTGCGCGTTTCGGTCAGGAGGACCTGACCCTTGGACACGTCAGTGTTCGAGGTCCGGTGGCAAACGAGATCTACATCAAAGCCAAGGGAAAAGCCTTGGGTGACGTGACTCCCAACGATGTGATGATGCTCAACTTGAATGACCCCGACTGCCATCTAGCGTTGGGCGCGCACCTTGAGGCGGTCATGCACACCGAGGCCTACCGTGCACGGCCTGAAGTGGGTGCGGCGATTCATACGCACGCCCTCTACGCCACGGCGCTCGGTGCCACGACGACGCCCCTCGCGTTCCTTTCGCACGATGCGGCGCTCTTCTCTGACGGCGTGGGACTCTTCGACGCGACCGTGGGCATGGTGACGACCATCGTCGACGGGCTCGCGGTAGCGAAGGCTTTGGGCGGTCGGCGGGCGGTGCTCCTTCGCAATCACGGAATGTTCGCCGTTGGCGAAGATATTCGCTGGGCGGTCCTTGCGGCGGTCACGCTGGAACGTGCGGTGCGCGTGCAGACCATTGCCAGTTCGCTGGGTAACTTCGTGCCGATTCCAGATCACCAACTCAAAGGAATCAACCAAGAGAAGTATCGCGACGGCTTTCTCGACGAATACTGGGAATCGTGGATTCGCTCGTTAGCTACCCCGGAGTACCACGAATGACCAAGGAGATCGCCACCACAATCAACGGGGCGACTTTTCGAGGTGAGGTCCCCGACAACGAATTGCTGCTCGACTTCCTTCGTGAGCGGGTGGGCCTGATCGGCGTGCGTCAGTCGTGTGAGGTGCAGGTCTGTGGAGTGTGCACGGTACTGGTGGACGGCGCACCGATCAGTTCTTGTTGCTACCTGGCGTGCGACATCGACGGGCGAACCGTGGAGACGATTGAGGGGGTCACCGACACCGACTTCTTCCAGGAGATCAGTGACGCCTTCGTGCGCCACGCTGCCGTCCAGTGCGGCTTCTGCACGCCGGGGATTGTCTTGACTGCCAAGGCGCTGGTCGGTACTACCGACCTGTCCACGGAGCAGGCGATCCGCGAGGCGATGAGCGGCAACCTCTGTCGGTGCACGGGCTACCGTTCGATCATCGACGCACTGAGCGAAGTCTTCGATAAGTATCCCCAAGTAGATGACTGATGGGCATCGACGTCGCCATCGAATCCCCGCCGAACGCAGCGACGCAGGGCAGCGCCGTCGGCCTGAGCGTTGAGCGGGTTGACGCCCGCGACAAGTTGGCGGGCAAAGCCGAGTTCACCGGCGACCTGCGTCCCCCGTTCATGCTCTTCGGCGCAGTGCTGCGCAGCCCCTTCGCACACGCCCTGATCGAGAGTATCGACGCGAGCGAGGCCGAGCAGATGGAGGGTGTCGTCGCGGTGCTCACGGCGAAGGACCTCGATGACCTCGACGCCTACTACGGGCACGCGCTGAAGGACCGACCCATCCTGGCGATTGACAAGGTCCGCTTCGTCGGCGAACCAGTGGCCGTGGTTGCGGCCACGACATGGGCGATCGCCGAGGAAGCGCTGTCGTACATTGACGTCCGCTACCAAGAGTTGAAAGTTGCCGCTTCGCTTGACGCGGCGCTGGCTCCCGATGCCCCACTCATCCACGATGGACCCCAACGTCCAGGCTTCGCCCACGGTTTGGGTACGCTCCCGGATCGCGAGGGCAACATCTGCTATCAGTACGGCTTTGCGCGTGGGGATCTGGACGAAGTCTTCGCCAGCGCTGCCGAGGTCGTCGAGGGCGAGTATGAGTTTCCCGCCGTCTACCAGTATTCGATGGAGACGCACACCACGATTGCCCACCACAAGGGCAACGAGATCATTTTGTGGTCGTCCTGCCAGCACCCCTTTCTTGTGCGCCAAGAGGTGTCCGAGCTCTTCGGAGTGTCGCTCGACAACGTGCAGGTGATTGTCCCATTTTTGGGTGGTGGATTTGGGTCCAAGTCGTACACGAAAATGGAGCCCATCGCGGTGGCGATCTCGAGGAAGGCCGGCCGGCCGGTGCGGATCCTCAACAGGGTCGACGAATCCATGGTCACCACGCGTCGGCACAACATGAAGTGTCGGATGCGCACGGCCGCCGCCGCCGACGGCCAGTTGCTGGCCCGAGAGGTCGACATGTGGTTCGACACCGGTGCGTACGCCGACAACGGGCCGCGCGTCACGGCCACGGCCGGCGACGCTGGTCCCGGACCCTATCGTTGGACCGCCGTCGAGGTGCGCGCGAAGTGCGTGTACACCAACACGGGCCCCTCTGGTTCCTACCGGGCTTTCGGCGCGACCCACGTGCAGTGGATCGGCGAGTCCCAGATCGACGAGTTGGCCCGACGTCTCGGCATTGATCGGGTCGAGATCCGGCGCAAAAACCTGCTGCTACGCGGTGAGGAAGTCCGTCCCGGTGCCAAGCCGATGGACGCCGACCTCATCGGCGACTTAGACAAGGCTGCGGCCGCCATCGACTGGGATGCTCCTCGACCCGAGGGACGTGGAGTGGGCGTGTCGGTGGGCCTGCTCGCCGCCGGTGCGCATCCGGTATCAACCGCCACGGTGCGACTTGGACCCGACGGGGGGGTGTCGGTGCTGGTGGGCACCACCGAGGTTGGTCAGGGTGCTCGTACGGTGATGGCCCAGATCGCGGCCGAGGTGCTCACGATTCCGTCCTCGCGGGTAAACGTGCAGGGTGCGGACACCAAGTACACACCCTATGACCGATCAACGGGGGCCAGCCGCTCGACGACCGTCGCTGGAAAGGCAGTGGAAGAAGCGGCACTTGACGTCCTCGAGGCTCTACTGGAAACCGCTTCGTTGACCTTGGGCGTAGCGAAGGAGGAGCTCTGGGTGGCTGACGGGACCATCGGTCATGCCGAGCAGTCGCTCACCTTCGAGGAACTTGTGCAGCGACGTTTTGGCTACTCGGGCGGCGAGTTGATCGGCCACGGTCGCATCCAGCCGCGCGGCGGCAGCGGTTCCTTCGCGGAGGGACCCGTCTTTTGGGAGATCTGTATTGCCGGCGCCGAGGTGGAAGTTGACTTCGAAACCGGTGTGGTGACGGTGCTGCGCACCTCCAGTGTGGCCGATGTCGGTCGTGCGATCAATCCGCAGTTGGTTGAGCGCCAGGATGAGGGCGGAACGCTCCAAGGGATCGGTAATGCACTCTTCGAGGAGATGCGCTACACCGACAATGGTCTGTTGTTGAACGACACACTTCTTGATTATCGAATACCTTCGTTCGAGGATCTACCCGCAGTAATGAGCTGCGCGATCGTGGAGAACGAGGATGGGCCCGGTCCCTTCGGCGCGAAGGGCTGCGGTGAAGGAGTGTTGGCGGCGATACCGGCGGCCATCGTGAACGCCGTTGCTGACGCGGGCGTCCATATGAAGGTATTACCCCTCACGCCTGAACGGGTGTGGCGACAGATCCAACAACAGAAAATAAATTAAGCAAAAGGAGACAATATGACTGTTCCAAAGATAACTGCAGTAGTCGGCGCCGGGACCATGGGCCCCGGGATCGCGGCCGTGCTCTCGCGACTGGGATCCACGGTCCGACTTAATGACGTGGACGCAGCGGTGTTGGAGCGTGCCAAGGGCGCCACCGAACTGGCGTTGACCATACTCGACCGAGTCAATGCCCCCAAGGCGGAAGGTGGTTCGGTGTCCTATGAGTTGGACCTGAAGACGGCCGTCACCGGTGCGAATCTCGTCATCGAGGCGGTGCCCGAGCGGCTCGCGCTCAAGCGTGAGATATTCGCGAAGTTTGAGGAGTACACCGCCGCCGATGTCATCTTGGCGACGAATACCTCGGGTATCCCGATCTCCGACATCGCGCTCGAGCTGAAAAACCCCGAGCGTGTAATCGGCATGCACTGGTCCAACCCCCCGCACCTCATTCCGATGATCGAAGTCGTGCCCGGTGAAAAAACCTCTGACGCGGTGCGTGACGCGCTCGTGGCTACCATCAACGACATCGGTTTCGCAGCGGTGGTGGAGAAGGAAGTCCCCGGCTTCGTCGAGAACCGAATTCTTTACGCGATTTTGCGGGAGTGCGTGTCCCTGGTCGAGCGCGGCATCGTGTCCGCGGCGGACATGGACGTTGCGGTCAAGTGGGGTATCGGCTACAAGCTCGCCGTCATCGGACCGATGCGTCTCCTAGACATGGCGGGACTTGATATTTACCAGAGTGTCGCCGGGTACCTCAATAAGGACCTTTCGAACTCGGCCGAGGTCTCGACAATGATCACTGAGCGCACGGCCCAAGGAAAATTGGGTATGAAGACGCTCGGTGGTATGTACGAGTACACGGAAGAGGAAGTCAAGGCGTGCCGCGCAGAGATTGCCGCGGGTCTTGTAGCCGTGCGTAATACGCTGCAGTCGCTCTAGGTCGGTAGAGGGGGAAAATGGTTGCCAAGAAGGTTCATCTGCTCGACAGCGGGTCGCTCGTCATTGATCGATCCGAAGTGGTGTGGCACATCGACGTGGGTACTCCTGTCCGGTTCCCCGTCTACAGCGTGCTGATCGACCACCCCGATGGTCTTATTATGTACGACACTGGCTATGACCTGGAGCACGTCAACCGAGTTCTGCCCTTCGAGTTGCCCCAGCAGACGGAAGCGCAGAGCCTGACGGCCCAGTTGCGGTGTGCTGGGTACGAGCCCGAGCAGGTGAACTATGTGGTCAACTCGCACTTCCATTTCGACCACGTCGGTGGCAATCGGTTCCTGACTGAGGCCACCACGTTGGTCAGCAAGGAGGAGTTGCGTCACGCTAAGGTGCCCGAGCCGTTTGAGATCCTTGGGTATTCGGACCTTACATTCGACTTTCCGGGTGTGAAGTACGAGACGGTGACGGGCGACATCGAGATTGCCGACGGGGTGTGGTTGTTCGAGACGCCGGGTCACACCGCGGGCCACTACTCGTTGTTGGTTGAGATGGATGACGCACCTTCGATGCTCTTCGCCGGTGACGCGTGCTACACCTTTGAGAACCTGAATCTTGAGATTGTTGGCGGCTTTCACCTGGATCCGACCGCCTCGGTCGACTCGATTCGGCGACTGAAGCATCTCGCCAAGGTACGCGGTGCGGAGATTTATCCGTCCCACGAGATGGAGCCGTTCATCTCGTGGAAGCGGGCACCTAACTTTTACAGTTAGTGCTTGAAGCACCGAGTTGGTCGGCTGTCGACGCGTTGCCGGCTTGAGAGTCCGATCGACCCGCCCGCAGTGCAATTGGATTCGCAGTAACGATACGAAAAGATGGGAGATAGAGCAATGAAACTACCAAGGTTCGAAATTCACCGTACGCGCACCCTGCGCGAGGCGTCGCAATTGCTGGTGGAATTGGGTGACGAGGCTGTGGCCTACCACGGCGGGACTGAGTTATTGCTGACGATGAAACTAGGACTCGCCAACTACGCGCACCTGATCGATCTGAAGTTGATCGACGACCTGCGTGGGATTTCTCTCGACGACGGAGTCCTTCGGATTGGCGCCGGGATGACTCATCACGAGATCGAGTGCTCCAAGGACGTCCGCCGCTCCCTTCCGGCGATGTCGGAGATGCTGCGACACATCGCGAACGTTCGCGTGAGGGCGCTAGGGACTATCGGCGGGAACCTATGTTTCGCGGACCCGCACTCGGACCCCGCGACGTTCCTGACGGCGCTGAACGCGTCGCTCGTCTGCAGCGACGGGATCGCCACACGGCGGATGCAGGCCGACGAGTTTTTGGTTGGCCCTTACGAAACGGTTCTCGCACCCGGGGAACTCCTGGTGGCGGTTGAGGTGGCCCTGCCGGGTGTCAACGTCGGAGTGTCGCACATTCGAATGAAGACGCACGAGCGCCCGACGATTACCGTCACCTCGACCGTTGCACTCAATGAGGGAACGGTCGAAAAAGTTCTGGTGGCTGTGGGCTCGGTGTGCAGCGTGCCAGTTGTCGTCGACGCATTTGACGGATTGGTGGGCCACTCCCAGGCCCGGTGGGAGCAAGGTATCGAGGACTGCGCCGCGGCCGCCGCCGAGATCGTCGAACCGCTCGAGGACGCCGACGGCGGAGTCGACTACAAGCGGGCTCTGGTTCGAACATTTGTCCGGCGAGGAATGGCGGCGGCGCTTTTGGACGCGGTCGCTCGGCCCGACGCAACGAAGGAGGGATCAAGGTGAACTTGACGACATCATTTACGGTGCTGCTACCGGTCGACGAAGCGTGGGTGGTCCTCCAGGACATTGGGCGCGTTGCGGGTTGGTTCCCGGGCGCGAAGCTTGAGTCGGTCGAGGACGACGAATTCAAGGGAACGGTACGGATAAAGCTCGGCCCAATTCTCGTTGACTATCGCGGAACCGCTCGCTTCGTCGAGCGCGACGAGCAGGCCCATCGAGTCGTGCTTGAGGCCTCTGGACGAGAGCAGCGCGGTACCGGTACGGCCAAAGTCTTGGCGGTGACCCAGCTTAAGGCGACCGAAAACGGCACTGACGTGGACGTGTCCATGGACGTGGACATCACCGGTCGTCCCGCGCAACTTGGCCAGGGCCTTATGCAAGAAGTAACGCAACGCCTCGTGGCCGAGTTCTCGTCGCGGATGGAGGCGGATCTTGGCGCGGGGAAGGACAGCGGTATCGGGGACCCCTCAGTCAGTCCGGTGGTTGAGGACGACGTCCTCGACCTTGGTAAATTCGCCGGACCAGCCTTGTTGAAGGCCGGACCCGCAATGCTGAAGCGGGCGGCGCCCCAAATCATCAGCGGGCTGGTTGCGCTGATCGTGTTGCGACGTGTATTTCGACGTTCGCGTTAGGACGGCGGACGTCGTTGGCCGCTCGATCGGGGGCTCGACTGACTCGACTTGGAGGAGGGCGCTGACGAACTACTCTCCGACACGCAAGTGAAGAACGTCAATGTCGCTTTCCACTACTAATCACGACGTGCGTACGATGAAGGTGACCGCGCTACACCGAGGACTCCGGCGTCGCGCTCGCACGCACATTAGGAGTGAGCGGCCATGGGAGAGGTACTCGATGTCGTTGAACGCCGGCCGGCTCGTGGCCAGCGGGTTGCCCTCGTTCGCGTAGTGGACGCGGTGGGCTCGGGACCACGTGGTCCGGGCGCGGCTACAGCGGTGAACGAAGACGGCGAGGTCTCTGGCTCGGTGTCCGGTGGCTGCGTTGAGGGAGTCGTGGTCTCTGCATAACTCGGAGTACTGGCGTCGGGTGAGTCGCGTTTGTGTACTTTCGGTTTCTCCGACGACGTTGCCATTGCAGTTGGCCACACGTGCGGTGGCACGATCAGAATCTTTGTTGAGCCGCTCGATTGGTGCGACGTCTCTCTCTACGATTGACGCCTTTGGTATTGTGCGTGACCGCCTGCGCGTGGGTGAACCGATCGTGCTGACCACGGTGGTAAAAATCGTCGTCAGTAGAGTCGGACGTGAATCAAGACCATCGAATAAACCCCACGTCGACGTCGATCACGACACCCGCGCTCGGCATGAAGAAGGTCGCTCGGGTCGGCGTAAAACCGCTTGAGACATTCGGCGTGACCGATCTTGATCGAGCGGTCCTGGGCGATGCGCTCGTGCGGGTGGCCAAGATCCTCGATTACCGGGTCGCCGTCGGTGAAGCTCGTGCGGTGTTCACAACCGCCGCACGATTTCCCGAGGCTGACGAGGTCGTCGTCCAGTGGCCGCAGCGTCACCTAGCGAGGGCGGGTGAATAACTTGGTCCTCGTGATGCCATTTGCGTACTGACCCACGACCCTTAACTAGAACTCTTCAGTAGTTCACGACGTTTTGTGAACTCTTCGGCGTCAATCTCGCCGCGAGCGAAACGTTCGTCCAGAATTCGAAGAGCCTCGGAGGATTTGGTGACGCTTGATTCGCCAGCGTGCATCACTCCGTGCGGGTGTCCGTGTCCGCGCTGACGAGACATCGCTGTCGTAACCTACACAACGGCGGCAATGACGACCACTACGAACAGAATGAAGAAGAGTGCTCGGCCCCACATCATGTTTGAGTCTTGGTATCCAAAGGGTGGCATTGATACGTCCTTTCAACCACGTCGTAACCAGTACTCAGCGACGCGGCGACCAATTGCAAGCGTAAAGAGTCCGCTCGCCGCAATGCTTATCTCTCTCTTCGTCGCGACGCAGGCCTTCTCCCGAGCGGTGCGGGCCGCAAGGCTCGAAACTTCAGAAATCTCCTACCGCGACGCGCGTGCGCGATCGACGCCGTCGTGGCGGCGTCGATGGATTCTTAGTCTGCGGTTGGCTGGTAGCCGCCGCCGGCGAGCAGCTTTCGAAGGTCGAGCACCTCTTGCGCTTCGACGTCTTTGTGCTTTGGACGCTCGAACGAAACGGTCGTCTCGCCCAACGTGACGTTGAACTTTCCGTCGTGTTTCTCGTCGACGGTAGCGACCGCTTCTAAGAGTGAAAGAGTTTCCTTCCACGCGAGATTGTGGCTCACGGGGTGTTGAAAGATGGTCTCAAGCGTGGCGCGGTGGTGATTGTTGAGATGGATTGGTTCTGGAGTTAGTGACACGGTGAATCCTCTCTTCACAACGAGGTTAATGCCGCTCTGGTTGGCGTAGCGAAATTCAATGAGGGCGTCGCTCGCTCGACGCGGCGAATCTGACATTCGCGCCACAATGGAACCATGAGGTTAATGAGGGAGCTCTCGAGAGAGCTGGGCGAGCACCGGCGTGACGAACGTGGGCGAGCGTGTCGTTAGATCAGGTTGCGCGCGCGCGGGCGATCAGCCAGCGATGGCGCAGTGACATGAGCCTTGGTGCTCTCGTCGAAGCGCGCTTGGCGACGGCACGGCTCCTCGACGTCCTCGTGGACGTGGTGGCCATTGGGAAGGCCTCGAGGGAGATGGCGAGCGACGTTCGCGTGGTGTTGGGTGAACGGGTGTGTCGTCAGTTCACGGTGTGCGATCAAGCGAGCGTCGCCTCGTACGAGGTGCCGTCCGACGTCGTCGTTGGTGAACATCCGATACCGGGCCCGGGAAGTCTCGAGGCCGGTGAACGTCTTGTGGCCTTTTTGACGGCGCCTACCGAGGCCGACGGCACGCTGTTCTTACTCTCTGGTGGCGCGTCGAGTCTGTGCGTAGCCCCAGTTCCTCCGTTGACGTTGGCGGATCTGCGTGGTCTGTGGGACGCGGCGTTGACGTCGGGCGCTGACATCTCCACGCTGAACAAGATTCGCGCCGCCACCTCCTCCATTGCCGGTGGTGGGGTGTTGCGCAGCGTTCGCACGAATCGTTCCGAGAGTCTCATTTTGGTCGACAACGTCATCTCGGGTGCGCGCTGGGTGGCGTCGTCGATGACCTACGACTACCTACCCGAGCGCGACGAGGTGACCGCGCTACTCAGTGACGTCGAACTCGCCGGGACCTCATTGGGGGAGCGTTTAGTGGCGGCGTACGAACATCGTGCGTCGTTGATGGCCGCTCCGGTTCGTAGTCGTCATGAGAACATCGTCCTGGCCGAGCCCGCGATGATGCTGCGCGCGACGATCGAGGAGGCCGCGCGTCGCGGTTTGCGTGTCGTTGACATGGGTAGTCGCGTTCACGGGGACGCCGAACTCGTTAGTCGTCAGTGGAAGGAAGTTCTCCAGCGAGAGGTGGAAGATGGCGGTCCCGTAGCGCTGATCGGCGTCGGTGAGGTCACCGTCAGAGTTCGCGGACCGGGGAGGGGTGGACGGTGCCAGGAGTTCGCGTGGTCGATGGCGAACGTCTTGGCCGATCTTGGGCGTGAGAGTGCGTTCGTCGCTCGAGCCTCTGATGGACGCGACTTCATTGAGGGCGTCGGCGGCGCCTGGGTTGACGAGGTAACGAAGGAGCACGCCTCGATGAAGGGCATCGACTGGTCAGTGGTCATGGAAACCAACGACAGTTACACCGCGTTGTCGGCCCTCGATCAGCTCCTCGAAGGCGGCCACACCGGTTGGAATCTCTGTGACGTCTACGTGGCCCTGATCTAAAGGGCTGCGTGACCCTGGCGCTAGTTCGACGGTGCATCAAACTCGGCCGCCGTGTAGGGACCGCCGAGCAGATCGCGAGTGTGGGGATCGTCGGACTCGGGTGACGCCACGACTTGGTCGGCGTACACTTCGGCGTCGTCCAAGGGAACGTAGCCGATCGAGCGCGCCTCAGCGAGTGAGACCACCGCGCGGGTGTTCGCCGAAATTCCCCACACGACGCGAAAGCCGGGGTTCGGCGTCGAAATCGCCGCTTGAAAGAGAAGGGTGCAGTCCCCTGGCGAGAGCCAGTTCCACAGCGTGCGTACGTCGTTTGGCCGTTCGCGATAGGAGCCAATACGTAGACAGATCACGTCGAGACCGTGGCGGTCGTGGTAGAGGCTGCAGAGACTTTCGCTCGCCACTTTGGAGACGCCGTAGAAGCTGTCGGGTCGCGGAAAGAGGTAGTCGGGAATCGTGACGCCGGTGCTCGTGGGTTGGAAACCCACGGCGTGATGACTGCTGGCGTAGATCACTCGAGGAACGCCAGCCCTTCGAGCTGCTTCGAGCACGCACTGGGTTCCGTTGACGTTGATCTCGAGGTACTCGTCCCACGAGTAGCCGCCGGTCGAAAGCCCCCCGAGGTGGATCACGACGCTGACGTCGCTACAAGCGTGTTCGATGGCGTCGCGGTCGAGAAAGGACGCCACGATCAGTTCGGCGTTCTCTCTTGGTTGCAACGCCGGCTGTACTGCGGCGTCGAGCAGGCGAAGGTGACGACCCGGTTGGGCGAGTGAGTGACGTAACAGAGATCCAATGGAGCCGGCCGTTCCGGTGATGAGAATCTTCTGATCGGCCACCGTCGCCTCCTAGTTCTCGCGAGCGATGTCGATGACGTGGCGGGTCGCCTCGAGACCCTTACGTGACAAGAGTCCTAAGTGGTAAAGATGCAACTCGTCCATTCCAACTTCCACGTACCGGCCAATCTTCGTTGCGTTGAGCGCCGTATCGGACCATCCTCGATCCATTCGTAGATACGCGCCGAGGTGGCTCGTGGCCGGAGCTCGCTCGCGCAGCGTCCGCAACTCTTGCTCGGCGCTAGGTGCGTCCCAACATCGCGCGACCGCGGTAGTGACGTCCTCGAGTGAGGCAGTGTCGCCGGAGGTGGGAAAAGAACCCGTTGCCCACGTGTTCGCTGACGCGTGCAGCGTGATCGTGGCGCCGGGTTGAAGATGACGAACTCGCTCGACGATCAGGTGGCGAAGCTCGGTGCTGAGCTTTGAGCGAAACTTGGCGACTTCGTGGGCCACGTCGCTACCGAGCGCCTCCTCGGGGGACTCGGCGCTAGTTCCAATAGCGCAGCGGACCTTGCCGGCAAGATCGTCGACGTCGATGCCGTGCTGAACGAGACCATCTCGACAGGCGTCACAGAAACATAGTGAGAGCAGTTCTTCGTCGGTAGTCGTCCAGTGGGCGAACTCACGCTTGTCGTGGACCGTTCCGTGATCGAGCCCCATGGGACCGCAGGCTTCGAGCACCACGCCGCGACACCGGTGGGCGTTGAGCACCTCTTCGACCAGGGTGAGGCAGTACTCGCGGACTTCTTCGCTTTGGGGACAGAGGGCGTAGGGATAGACCTCGCCGAACGCGTTGCGTACGGCCAGATCCGGATTGGCGTATCCCAACTCGTCGTGATGCGTGAGAACAATCCAGGCGTCGATCGCGAGTCCCTGAGCCTCGAGCGCGCGATGCGCGAGTGCGAAAGCGTCGGGGTCCTCGAGCCAGGTAGGCGAACTCGGCACGAGGCGACGTCCCCGCCACGCGACCTCGCGCACGGGAACGTAACAGTTCGACGTGGGAACGTCGGTAACGCGACGCGACGGGTGAAGAGGGCTGACGGTTCGACTGGCGTGGTACGTGGCGGCGAGCGCGACGACGTCGACGCCCAGTTCACCCGCCCTCGTAGCGGCGCCCGGGTCGCCGACGTAGTCCCAGGGGTAGGCGTAGCCGGTTATCTTCACCAGCGTGGAAGGTTCGCGTCGAAGGAAGGGTTGAACTTCTGCATGTAGGTCGTGTCGCTACGTTCGGTGATGCCGCACGCGAGGTATTGCTCGTGCAGTTTCGCCAGCGCGTCGGGGTCAAGCTCCACGCCTAGTCCCGGGCTCGTCGGCACGCTCACCGATCCATCCTTGAACGTGAGCGCGCCTTGGACGATGACGTCCTCGTTCTTCCAGGGCCAGTGCGTGTCGAGGGCGTAGGAGAGATTGGGCACCGACGCCGCGACGTGGGTCATCGGCGCCAGGCTGATACCGAGGTGTGAGTTGGAGTGCATCGAGAGGCCCAGGTTGAACGTCTCACAGATGCTCGCGAGCCCTTGCACCTTGCGCAGCCCTCCCCAGTAGTGATGGTCCGAAAGAATCACTTGCACCGAGCCCTGAGCAATCGCTTGGGGAATGTCCTCGAATCCGACCACGCACATATTTGTCGCCAGCGGCATGCTCACCTCGCGCGCGACCTCGGCCATGCCCGCGAGTCCCGGCGTCGGATCTTCTAAGTACTCCAGGACCCCTTCGAGTTCGCGCCCGACCTCGATCGAGGTCGCGACACTCCAGGCAGTATTGGGATCGAGTCGCAGTGGTACGTCAGGGAAGGCGTCGCGCAGCGCGTAAATGGCCGCGACCTCGTCGCTCGGTGCCAGCACGCCGCCTTTGAGTTTGATCGCGGTGAAGCCATACTCTGACAACATCCAACGGGCCTGTTCGACAATGGCGTCGGCGTCGAGGGCTTCGCCGTAGCGATCGGGCTCTTCTCCGGGATGCGCGCCCCACTTATAGAACAGGTAGGCGGAGAAGGGGACCCTCGGACGAACAGCGCCGCCGAGCAGGTCCGACACCGGTCGGCCCGAGAGTTTGCCCTGGATGTCCAAACAGGCCACCTCGAATCCGGAAAAGACGCGAAGAACGGTGCCCGAAGAACTGATACGCCCGGTGAGTCCGTGCGCGTCGTTGCCAGTCGTGCCGCTGAGGGTGCTCGTGGTGAGGGCGAAGAGCTCATTGGTAGCGAAGACGTCGACGCCCCTTAAGGACTCGGCTACACGTCGGAGTCGCTCGAGGTGGCCGTGGTCGCCGTAGGACTCGCCGAGCCCCGTGACACCTTCGCTCGATTCGACC
This sequence comes from Acidimicrobiales bacterium, assembly GCA_035533995.1. GTDB lineage: Bacteria > Actinomycetota > Acidimicrobiia > Acidimicrobiales > RAAP-2 > RAAP-2. Next base: position 49,829 of record DATLSR010000036.1, read on the forward strand.
TCGATGATGGAGCGCACGGCAAAGGGCTCGTGAAGACCCACGGCGTTGAGCAGTGGTGGGTCGCGAAAGGCCACCGGCGTAATCGTGACGTTGGTTATTCGAGTCGAGCTCATGGCCTCTAACTTTGTCGTCGTTCGCGTTGAGTGTGGGTTCAAGTTGTGACCTATCGCCCGTGGTGGAAGAATAACGCAAGAAGATTTTCGTACGAGTGGTACGACAAAGGGCGAGGTGTTCGTTGCAGAAGGTTTCTTGGAGGGAGACGTCGTGACGTCACTACGCCAGCGAGTCCGCTCCGGTGAGCCGATGAGGGGCACCTTTCTCAACCTCGGTTCGCCACTCGTGGCCGAAGTCTGTGCGCTCAGCGGCTTCGATTGGCTTCTGGTGGATCTCGAGCACGGCTTTCGCGGTGAAGAGGCTCTCGTTGGTCAGTTTCTCGCCGGTGTGGCCCACGACGTGCCGATGCTCGTGCGCACCGAATCGGCTGAGCGCATTCGTGTGGGCCACGTCCTGGATCTGGGCGCCGCCGGTGTCATGTTTCCTCGACTCGATACGCCCGAAGAGGTTCGTGAGGCGACGAGGCATCTTTGCTACCCACCTCGTGGGGACCGCGGTGTCGCGACCTACAACCGAGCGCGGCGATTCGGTGGCGACACTCGTTCGTCGAGCGAGGTTGACGACGAGTTGTTATGTGTGGTGCAGATCGAATCGCTCGACGCTCTTCGCAACGTCGAAGAGATCGCCGCCGTAGCGGGAGTGGACGTGTTGTTCGTAGGTCCCGGGGATCTTTCGACCGCGTTAGGCGTGCCGGGACAGTTAGCGTCGAGGGAGTTTCTCGACGCGCTCGATCGGGTGAGGGATGCCGCGCGCGGGGCGAACATCGCGGCCGGTATTCTCTGGCCCGATCTCGATCGAGTGCCGTGGCTGAACGAGCAGGGATTCTCCTTCGTTAGCGTGGCGTCAGATTCGGCGCTACTGCGCTCGGTGGCTCGTCGCGCGTCGGGCGCGGTGACCTAAGGACGAGGTGGAAGGAACTGTAGTGAGCGACACTGAAAATACCGAGACGTCGAAGCCGCGAGTTGGCTTCGTGGGGCTAGGCACGATGGGTTCGCTTATGTCGGCCAATCTCCTGCGTGCTGATTTTCCTCTCACCGTTTGGAACCGAACATCGCAACGGGCCGACGATCTTCGTGACAGCGGAGCCGAGGTTGCAACGAGTCCGGCGGCGTTGGCGCACTCGAGCCAGATCGTTGTTTCCTGTCTCACCGATTCGCCACAGGTCGAAGAGGTGCTCTTTGGAACCGAGGGACTGTCCGAGGGACTCGCGCCGGGCTCGCTGCTCATCGACTGCTCAACCTTGAGTCCCCTGAAGGCGCAAGAGTTTGGGGAACGACTGGCGCGCCAGAACGTCACGATGCTCGACGCGCCGGTCTCTGGAGGGTCTGAGGGCGCGAAGAACGCGACACTGACAATATTGGTTGGCGGAACGTCGACAGATTTTGAGCGAGCTTTGGGTGTCTTAAATGCCATGGGCCAAACCGTGACACTGCTTGGCCCACTCGGCGCGGGGCAGTGGGCCAAGGCCATCAATCAGGTAATCCTCGCCGGTATGTATTTGGGCGTGGCCGAGGGAGTGACGCTCGGGCTAAAGGCAGGTCTCGACGTTGAAGTAGTGCTGGGCGCTTTGCGCGGGGGCGCAGCGGGCTCGTGGGTTCTTGAGAATCGCAGTCAGCGCATGATTGATGACAACTATCCGCTGGGGTTCAAGATTGCGCTACACCGAAAGGATCTGGCTATTGGACTCGAGCTCGCTCAGAGAGTGGGCGCGACGCTGCCCGTGAGTTCGCTGGCGGCAACTTTTGAAGACGGACTGATTGCCCAAGGTTACGGCGACGACGACAATTCGGCTTTGGCACGAACTATTCGTCAACTTTCGGGTCTTTAAATTCGCGGAAGATGTTGGATCATCGCGCCGCCAGCGTGCGCGGATATCGAAGTCGCTGCTGGGCACGACGAAGGTCACGGTCGTTGTTGTGAGTACGGCCGGTCCAATTTCTAGCATTCTCACTACGAGGGCCCGCACGATAAGTCGCGTAGTGAATCGGGTCGAGTCAGCCCGAGCATCATGTCGATCGTCGTGGACCTACCGGCTCCGTTAGGTCCAAGCAGCGCCTACGTCTCGCCCGCTTGAGGCTCGGTCGAGTCCACTGATGGCGTTGGCGAGAGTAGAGTTTCCAGATCCAGAGGGGCTCGTGATTGCAAGAAACTCGCCTTCATCGACGCTCAACGAGACTGGATCGAGGGCGTTGAACTGTTCGTCACCCGGTTGGTAGGTCTTTGTGACCTTCTCCAACTGAATGAGAGACATCAGGAAGTTTCAGTACCGGGCGACCAATAAATGACGGATGATTCCCTGACCCCCCATCGACGGAAATAGTCAATTCGACAGGTATTTACAACCACGGCTCCTTCGCGGGCTCGAGCCGCGTGATGGGCTTTGGACACTCGAGTTTCGAGGCTATGAACTACCTGATGACGAATGTTCTCGGGAGTATTTTGCCGAGGCGAATATAAAAAAGTTGGTGAGCAAATCTCTCTCGCCCCCGGTAGTCAGTAGTAGGACGTAAGTCCAGCGACAAGCTCGCGACTATTGAAAGAGAAGTGTTGCGTAATGATAAAGACCCCTGTGAAGAAGCTCGGATCAAGATTCTCGGCCCGCACCATGACGGTGGCCGCCCTCGTGATGACGGGAACGGCGATGTTGGGCACCGCCGTGCTCCCAACCGTGGGCGGCGCCGCGTCGTCGCCAACGACGATCAAGGTCACGCAAAATGCGACGTGGGGGCCGACACTCTCACTTAAGAACGGCCACACCCTCTACCGTCACTCGACCGATTCGAGGAACAAGAGCAGGTGCAATAGTGCGTGCGTACGAGTCTGGCCACCCCTCATCTTGGCTAGGGGCCAAACGAAGGCCGTGGGCGTCAAAGGACTCGGCTCCATTGCTCGAACTGGTGGCACGAGGCAAGTAACGCTCGACGGTATTCCGCTCTACCGCTTTGTCGGTGACACGTCGCCGGGCCAAGTGAACGGGAACGTGACGGACACGTGGGGCAAGTGGTTTTCCATAAATCCAAAGAGTCCGCACACTGCGCCGAAGAAGAAGAGCAGTAGTGGGGGCGGTTCAACGACAACGACAACGACTGCCCCAGCCGGCGGGGGGTACTAGTCCCGCGACCGGTACCTCAACCGACCTTTCGTTGTCGACGCCGAGCGCTCCCATTCGCGCCACGTGCGTCGACGACGAATGGACCACCTCAACGACTACGGACCTTTGCAGGGGCCATGTTCTAGAGAAGCCGGTCCCACCAAGGCGGGTTGCGGCGGCCCTTCGCATTCGCACGAGCGCACTCGTTCGAACGCTCCACTACTGAGAAGTGAGTTGCGAGGCGTGACGTAGCCAACGCGAACGAAGCAAGGTCCGATCGCAAGGTAAAAGAATGCGACGTTACGTGGTCTCGACGAGTCCCCACGATTCGGCAATGAGAGCGCACGAGCGCACTCGCGCCTCGTAGGAGTGCGTGCGCGTGGAGATCATCAGTTCATCGGCGTTGGTGCGCTGTTCCAGCGCGACGAGACCCTCGCGGACGGTCTTGGGATCTCCGATGACGTGTGACGTAATGGCCTCTTCGATTACCGCGATCTCCTCAGCGGTGTAGGGATAGACGTCCGCCTCTTCTGGGGAGGGAAGAAGACCGACGCGACCCGTCCGGCGCTGCAAGATACCGAGTGCCGTCGAGCCCGCGAGCCACTTCGCTTCGCCGGTTGTTGGCGCACAGATCACCGACACCGCCACCATGGCCTGAGGGCTCTCGAGCACGATCGATGGTCGAAACGTCGATCGGTACAGCTCCAGCGCGGAGTCGAGAAGATTGGGTGCGAAGTGATAGGCGAATGAGAATGGCAGGCCCAACATCCCCGCCAACTGAGCGCTGAACGTGGAGGAACCAAGTAGCCACACTTGGGGTAGGTAGCCGCTGCCCGGCGTCGCTGAAGGATGTTGGGTGGTGCCGTCGCGAGGTAGGAGGTAACTGATGAGCTCGACGACGTCGTCGGGAAACGTGTCCGATCCGAGGTCCGCCGCGCGTCGAAGGGCGCGCGCGGTGAGGTGATCGGTACCGGGTGCTCGACCGAGGCCGAGATCAATTCTGCCGGGATGCAGTGCTTCGAGTGTGGCGAACTGTTCGGCCACTACCAGAGGCGCGTGATTGGGCAACATCACGCCGCCGGCACCAACGCGAAGCGTGGCCGTGGCGCTGGCCAGATGAGCGATCAAGACCGCGGGCGCCGAACTCGCGACCGCGGGCATCGAGTGATGCTCCGCGACCCAGAGTCGGTTGTAACCAAGACGTTCGACCGTCTGTGCCATGGCGGTCGTCTCGGCGAGCGCCATGGCCGGCGTAGAACCGCTCGCCACGGTTGCCAGGTCGAGTATGGAGAGAGGAATCACGATGGTTGCACATTAAAACCCTGCGCCGTCACTCCGTGCGCAGTTCTTAGGGGTCCGAGCGCGGCGACGTACTCATCTTTCGTGTTATCGACGGTGTCGTTGCGCTGTGGCGACTCTGTAGAGCGTTACTGAGGTGGTCCCGAACCGAGTACCAGGTCGAGCGTCGCGGGGGCACCGCTGGTGTCGGTGTAGCCAATGCGAACCGTGTCGCCGACCTTGAGTGACTGCAAGATCTTGTCGAGGGAAGTAACCGTCGTGACGGATTGGCCATTGACCGAAACGATGACGTCACCCGAAGTCAGCGCGGAGTTTGCGGCGGCCGTACCGGCGACCGTCCCCGCGACGGTGACGCCGCTCGCCGCGGGTGTTGCGCTTCCGGGCCCCGCGAATGGGCTGGGCGATGATCCGTCGACCTCAATCCCGAGGAACGCGGTGGCGCCGATGTGCATCGTCGACGAGCCGCTACCGTTTTCGATTGACGTGGCGATGGCGAGCGCGGTGTTGATCGGTATGGCGTAGGCCTGCGTGGTCGCTGATCCATAAAAGGGACCGCCGTTAGACGACGCAGCGGTGTCCATGCCAATGACCTGCCCCTTGGCGTTAACGAGCGCGCCACCGGAATCGCCGGCCTGGATATCCGCGTTGAATTCGATCATGCCGGTCAGTGCTTCAGAGCCCGTTGGGTTCTGGGCGTCGTTCGCCGTGATCGATTGATTAACGGCCACCACCGTGCCCGCCGCGTAACTCGGCGTACCGCCGCCGCCACCAGCGTTGCCGATTCCCACTACCGATGTTCCTTTGGTCGCGGTGTTGTTGGTCGTCGTGATGGTGGTGAGACCCGAGGCGTTGGTTAGTTGGAGGACCGCAATGTCGGACGTCTCGTCGTAGCCCACGACCGTCGCTTTGTACACCTTGCCAGTAGCCACGTCGCGAACGGAGATCGACGTCGCTCCGTTGATCACGTGATTATTCGTGAGGATGAGGCCATTGGAGGACACGATCATGCCCGTTCCGGCGGCCGAGCTCTGCTGATAAGAAAGCTGCGTGGTGATGTCTACCAAACCGGGGTCAACCGACGTAGCGATTTTCGCGGCGGCCGCGTTGGCCGCCGAGGATGGAGCACTGGCGGACGGTGCCGTCGCGCCGTCGGGGTAGCTTCCGGAGTCTCCAAATCCTCCGAAACTGCCCGTCGGGAATCGCGAAGGTGTCGAACCTGGCGTGGCGACGGTGTTGGTGGAGTTCTGATGGGCGTGACCAAAAATGAAGCCAAGCGAACCGGCCCCAAGGACCATCGCGAGCGCGGACAGAGCCAACAGGATTCGTGAGTGGCCGTTTCGCTGAGGCGTGAGCGGAGAGATCGGCTCGGCCTGCTCAGCGTCGTCGTGTTCTGTACTGAATTCCATTGTGAGTTCCTCTCACGCGCTATTCGTCTGGTATCAGTGTGAACGTCGCTCGTGAGTTGCTCGTTGAGAGGGCGTAAGAACCTACTAATAAACCTGGCCCGGCCACGATCGCTGTATCGGTTGACGCTGGTTATTTGGACGTCGTCGCCCAGAGTCGGCGGTGGGCTGCACTTTCGCCCAAACACTTTCGAAAGGTGTTGCAGGAAAACCAAGCGCTGTTCACTTTCCGTGCGGACGAGGCAACCCATTCGGTGCGCAAGACCGACAGACTATTCCGGGCCTTCCGCATTACTCGTAGGGGCACGAAGAGTCCGTACCGAGGGCACCAACAGCACGGCGAGAATGAGCACGATCATGATGACACCGGATCCCACGAGCGTGGTCGTGACGCCGACACGTGACGACAGCGGCCCAACGAGCGCCATGCCTATTGGCAAGAAGACGAGGGAGCCGAACCAGTCGTAGGCGCTGACCCTCGAGAGCACCTCAGAAGGGACTTCTCTCTGCAGTGTCGTTCTCCATTGCACGGAGAACACCGTCACGAAGCCGCCCGCCAAGAAGCCAACAATCGCAATCAAAAAGGTCGGAGAGCGATTCGCGATGAAAAAGAGTGGGAGCGGGAATACCAACGTCGACAGCGTCGCTACCAGTAACGGACGGTGGGGATGAATCCGCAACATCAAGATGCCGCCGAGTACCGCCCCGAGGCCCTCCGCCGCCAAGATCGTGCCCCACGCCGTAGCGCCGCCGAGTGACTCCTTGGCGACGACGGGACCGAGAACGAGGAAGGAAGCAAACAGCGCGTTAACGAACGAGAACTCAACGACGATTGCCCAGAGCCACGTTCGCGACCAGAACTCATTCCAACCTTGGCGCAGCAGGCCAACGAATGACTCGGAGTTCTCGGTAGCGCTCCAATCAATTTCAATGAGGGCGAGTGAGATGACGCTCACCAAGTACGTCAATCCATCAATGAGGATCGCCCATCCGGGGTTGGAGACGGCCACGATAACTCCGGCAATCGCGGGTCCGATGATGCCGCCGCCCGAGCTCGAGATCCCGTTGAGAGCGTTGCCTTGTTGAAGTTTCTCATCGCTCAGCATTTGGGGAACGATGCCGGTTAGGGCGGGACTGAAGAACGCTTGACCAATACCCATGAGTGCGGCCAGCGCCATAAATCCCCACAGCGGAGGACTTCCCAGAAGGACCCAAAGTCCCAGCGTGCATTCGGCGACGGTTCGAAGGGTGTCTGACTGCAGCATCAACTTACGTCGGCTCATCCGGTCGCCAACGACGCCACCCACAAGGAGAAGGATGACTAGTGGGACAGTCTCGGCGGCAAGGACGTAGCCGACGTCACTCGCACTGCCGTGCGCCAAGACCGCGAAGACGATGGCGACGGGTGCCATCCCACTGCCGATTGACGACGCCGTCTGTCCAATGAAGAAGAGACGGAAGTTCCGATCCTGTAACGGCCTAAACCATCGGGTTGAACCCATCTGGCGAATTTAGTCCTCCAGGAATTGAAATCGTAACCCGTACTCTCACAAAATGTGGACGAGTTGCTCCGTGTAAATTCGAAGCGGGTCGCTCAAGAAGACGCGGGAAAACGACGTCGTTAGCAATGACGGCGTGCGGCCAACTCGTGAGTAGCCAGCCTTCCCTCTCGCTGATTGAAATGTTAGAGAGACCACTCAACGCGAGCGGCTTGTGGGGGTGCCAATCGACCGCCTCGGGACTGGTCGCACGGTATCTCCATCGAGTTGCCGGTGAACAGGCGCGAGAAGCGAACTCGCGTCCTCAGCTTGGAAAGCGGCGTTCACCCCACGTCACAATTTCGGTCCGCACTTTCTGAGTAAGAAGTTTCGGCGCGGCCGCTTCCTCCATTTCATCGCCTTCACCGTGCGAGCGCGACGCTTTGGCTGCAACGTACGTAGCGCGTTATCGAATTAGGGGGCGCCCGAAGTTACGTTCGCGCTCGCGTTGCCCTGTTCTTCACCGGAGATCTCTTCGAGCGCTCGACCCGACGGTTCGGGTAAGACGTTCGTGAGGAGAAAGCCGAGCGCCGCCGCCCCGCCAGCGACGTAGAGCACCCCCCGCAGTCCAATATGAGCCGCGAGTTGAGGAACCACGAAGACCCCAACAAAAGCGCCTAGTTTGCCTACGCCGGCGGCCACGCCGTGACCGGTCGTTCGCACGTTCACCGGGAACAGCTCCGAGGGCAGAACGAAGGTGGTCATGTTCGGTCCAAACTCGGTGAACAGGTAGCTCACGCCAAAGATGGCGATGAACGGCACCACGCTCGTCGTGAGGGTGGGTACCGCGGCGAGGAGGACGAAACAGGCGCCCATGACCGCAAAACCGATGAACTGTAAACGACGATGGCCAATCTTGTCCATCTTCCATACGGCCAGCAGGTAGCCGGGTAACGCGAACACGACGAACAGGGCGAGTGTCAACACGAGTTTCATCTCCGTGCTCGCCGTGGGCGAGACTTCACTCAAGATGCTCGGAAGCGACAAGGTGTTGCCGTAGTACGCGTAATCGAAGAGGAACCAACAGCCCGCGGTCCCAACGAGCATTAAGAGCATCCGCGGCTGAACCAGGAATTGTCGGAGCTTCAAGAGGTGCGGGCCGTTGTCAGAGACGGAGGAGGTGTCGATCACTCCCTCAGCGAAGTGTTGGAGATCATTGGCCGCCTCATCCGCGCGTCCCTGGACGAGCGCCTTGAACCTGGGCGACTCGGGCATTTTGGCCCTCAGATAGATCACCGCCGCGGCCGGAATCGCGCCGAGTCCCAGCAAGATTCTCCAGGTCAGTGCGGTATCGATACCTGATGAAAGCAACGCGAGACCAACGAGGGGACCCACGATCAAACCGACGGCTTGCATTGAGAAGACGAGGCCTACGAGTCGTCCGCGATCGGCACGGTTCGAGTACTCGCTCATGAGAACCGCGGAGACCGGGTAGTCGCCGCCGATCCCCAGGCCCAAGACGAGACGGGCGATGATCAAAAAGAGAAAGCTCGGAGCAAAGGCTGAGGCGAGAGCCCCGACGACCATAATCACCGCGACCGTCGTGTACACGACCTTTCGACCGAGAACATCAGCCAGTCTTCCAAAAATGAACGCGCCGACGAACGCGCCGAGAATGGCGGCGCCGGTGACCCAACTGGTCTGATCTGTCGAGAGGTTCCACTGCGTCTTTACCATGGCGGCGACCGTGCCGATAACGAAGAGGTCGTAGGCGTCGGTGAAGAAACCCATGCCGGAAATAAGGACAGCGCGTCGGTGAAATCGACTCGTCGGTGCGTCGTCGAGCATCTGGCTCACGGTCCGGGGGAGTGTTGCCGATTCGCTAAGTGAGGTGGGCCCAGTGGTCGTCTTACTTTCAAGACCAGACGTCGATCTCAAAGTGTCCTCTGCTTTCACTTCAACCATCTTCATCTCCGCCGTGGTCACTTCGTTGGTGATGCTTGACAAAGGAATCTTTACAAGTCAGGTTGAATGGGGGAATAAGCGAAAGTTATCTGAAGGTGAATTTTACGCAATCATCTAGTTCTGGTTCTGATCGAGAGAGAAAGCCTCGAGAGGTACTGAGCAACGCGAATGAGGCCATCGCCGCTCTGCGCGCTTTAAGGAGTTCGCCTAACGGTTGCGCAGCAAGGACTTCGCGTCGAGTGTTGATTCTGCAGTAAGGACGTCCGCTGGACAATCTAAGGAAAACCAAGGCGGAGATCCTCGGACACGGCAGATCAGCGCGAAACGCGGCGAGTACGAGACCTTAGGGAAAACGCTCGGGGCGGGCGACGAGAATCGAACGCGCGTTCTCAGCTGGGTCGCTACACGCGGTTATCGAGTGCGCGTGAGGGCCAAGCGACAAACGTCGTCGAAAGTGAGCGTGCGCCCCAGTGACACTTCGCGCTGGAACGACTCCTCGCCCAGAACATCGCGCAGACGCTCGCCGTACGCCCCGATCATCTGGATCTCTACGGCGGCCCAATCGAAGCCGGCGAATGGCGGGAACTGCTCTTGTAGCAGTTGAGCGGCGCCAAAGAGTTGCGCCCCGCGGTGGTAGTCACCGCGTGAGATCGCGCAGTAGGAAAAGATATAAAGAATGCATGAGGCTTGCCAATTCGGTTCGCCCATTCGGCGATGTGTTTGAAGACATTGACGCGAGTACTCCTCTCCGCCGTCGACATCACCCATGGCAAACGCCAGAATTCCAATGTTCCCTATCGCCGACACCACCGTGAAGTCGGCGCCTATGGACCGGGCGATCACGAGGACCTCTTCTTCCACCGTCACGGCCTCTTGAAGTCGTTGGTCGCCCAGTAGGACGTCATCCCACAAGGAGTTGGCGTAGAGATGGAGTGCCCAAGAGAGACCAATTGAGTCGTGCGCACGTCGGAAATGGTCCACCGCTTCGCCTAGCAACAAGGTTGCGTCGATTGGATCCTGGCGGTGACGCTCGTTGGCGACCAAGGCGTATCCAATGGTGCCGTCATCGCGAAGCTTCCTTGCGACTTCCAGTGCTTCAATCAATCGTTGATTCGCCTCGTCGCTCATCTCTTCGAGTTTCAAGATTCTGCCGAGGGACAGCATGGCGAAGCAAGTGAGACGCTCATCACGAAGGTCCTTGGCGATCCGCAGTGCTTCGTCAATGAACTTTCGTTGAACGTCGAGTGTGCCGTCGAGGTCGCCGATGTTGATTCGTCGCGCCAACGAGTTCCGCCGCTCTACGCAGTGACTGGGCTCGCAGAAGCGGGGACGAGTTTTGTGTCATCTCAAGTGCGCTCATGATCGCGGGACCCGCGAGGGAGTATCGACGAGTCATGAGGAAAAGGAAAAGTGCCGATTCGAAACGAAGCACTGCTTCGTGCTCTTCACCGTCCGCAAAGGTCGAGAACGCGGCTTGGATGTTCCCCCACTCCTCATTCAAGCGGGAGAACCATTTCACCTGATCCGGTCCGCCCCCGAAACTCACTTCGGCCCGCTCGCATAGAGCGAGATAGAAGTTCGCCTGTCGTCGTCTCATTTCGAACATTGTCTCTGGTCCATCAAATTGCAGCGTCTGCTCGAGAGCAAATTGGCGAATGGTCTCGAGCAGACGAAAGCGCACCCCGCCAGCGTTTCGCTCGGCCACGACGAGGCTCTTGTTGACGAGTGAGCCCACGAACTCTACGGCCTCGAATGAATCAACGGACTCGCTTGAACAAACCGACTCAACCGCGTCAATGTCGAAGCCACCCACGAAGACCGTGAGTCGTCGTAAGACTTCGCGCTCCTTGTCGGTTAGGAGATCGTAGGACCACGCGACCATGGCACCCAACGTTTGCTGGCGTGGCAGCGCGTTGCGACTGCCCCCCGTCAACAGGCGAAATCTCTGGTCGAGCCGCTTATGCAAATCTTCCAGCGACATCGACGAGAGTCGCGACGCGGCTAATTCGATGGCGAGTGGTATTCCGTCGAGCCGACCACAAATTGAGGCCAAGATCGCCGCGTTGGCGTCGTCAACCGAAAAGCTCCGATCGTACGACTTCGCTCTCGCGATGAGTAGATCGATGGCGTTATAGCCGACGAGATCTTCGACACTTTCGACGACGTCCTCGGGTAAGGAGAGAGACCGCACGCGATACACCACTTCTCCATCAACTCCCAAAGGCTCGCGCGACGTCGCGACCAGGCGAATCTTGGGACAACTGCGGCCAATCAATTCGGCGAGCTTGGCAACGGCTCCGATGACGTGCTCGCAGTTGTCGAGCACAATCAGAAGTTCCTGCTGCTTGAGCACGTCAACGAGCAACTCATTTGAAGGGAATGCGTTCTCCTTGTTCAATTTGAGGGCGTCGTGAACTGCGGTTGGCACCAACTCGGGGTCACCGACTGCGTCCAGCATCACGAACCACACGCCCTCGCCGCTTCCGTCCAGTAACTCTGCGGCGACCTGCAGGGCAAGACGTGTCTTCCCGGATCGGCCCGCGCCGGTCAACGTTACGAGTCGAGATGATTCAACAAGTTCCTTGACCTCCGTGATTTCCTGGATTCGCCCCACGAAAGGACTCAGTGACGTGGGTAAGTTGTTCGCCATTCCTACGTTGTCGAGTGATTTGAGCGGTGGAAACTCGCTCGCCAGACCTGGAGCGTTGACCTGAAAGATCTCTTCGGGGTGACCGAGGTCCTTCAGGCGGTGAGAGCCAAGGGGGAGAAGCGAGGTCCCCTCGTGTAGCGAGTTCTTCACCAGGCTGGCTGCTGATGAAGAGAGAAGAACTTGACCTCCGTGAGCGACGTTGGCAATTCGCGCTGTTCGGTGCACTTCGTAGCCCACCAGACCGGTGACGGTGTCCGAAGCTTCGCCCGTGTGGATCCCCATTCGAACGAGAAGTCTCTCATCGCTGGGCCACTCCTGTTCGCCCAGGCGTTGCTGCATATCGAGCGCCGCAGTGATGCACGCACTCGTTGAAGCGAACACGACGAAGAACGAGTCACCCTGAGTCCCCTCTTCCCGGCCACCGTGCGCCAAAAAACTGGTTCGCACAATCTCGTGGTGTCGGGCCAATACCTGCGCGTAGGCGTCGTCGCCCAGGCGACGGAGCAGCGCCGTCGAGCCTTCAATGTCAGTAGCAAGAAAGGTCAATGTCTCGATCATTGAATCGTAGATGACGTTTATTTCGTAACCCTCGGCACGATTCCCTAAGTGGTTCGGGCGTGTCACACGGAGCGTCTGTCGAGCTTCAATTGACGTCGCTCCAGCGCATTGATGCCACGAACACTCCCGTTTCTCGATGTCAAACTCTTCGTTGTCTGCACCCAGAACTCTCATCGCTCTCGGCCCATGAGGAGTCGACTTTTTCTTACATCAGAGCCCGGTGAGTGATCTGGCGCCGATTCGGATGGGCGAGGTCAGAGTCAGCGCAACCTTTGACGTGCACTACGGAGTCCCTCACGGCAATGTTCTCTTCGAACTCTTAGCGACCGCGGTCCACTTTATGGGATGAGTTGACTCGGATGATGCGCCACACTACTGTGGCGACAAGTGACCGCTGGTTGTTGGCAGGCAAGCCGGCGCCGAGAGCGGTCAAAGGGGGAAACATGAGTATGAAGAAATCTGTATCGCGCGCGTTGTTTCGCGGCGCCGTGATTATTTCCGGAACCGCGGTTGGTGTGACCGCCATCGTTGTCGGCGTTATCCCCGGAACCGCGAGCGGCTCATCGAAGTCGCCCGTCACCGAGGCTATCGTGATCGCCTACACGGGGCCCACTTCCTTCGAAGGTGGTGCGGCGGACTCGGGGGTCTACCCCGCCGTCTACGAGATCGATAAAGCTGGAGGCATCCTCGGCCACAAGATGAATATCGTGACCGAGGACACCCGGGGCGACCCCGCTGACGCCGTGCCCATCGTGGACAAACTCCTCGCGACCACGTCGAATCTCGTCGGCGTGACCGGCCCCGGAACCGCGTCGTCACCGACGATCGTTCCGATCCTCAACGCCGCTCACATGACTGAAATGATGTGGGGAGGCGAAGCGAGCTTCGACAGGTCGAACTACTCGTACATGTGGCGTCTCATTCCGCCGGACCCGGCCAACGGGGAAGCGATGGCCGTGTGGGCCAAGGAGCGTGGCTACACCAAGGTCGCAGCGGTGTTCGGCACCGATAGCGGATCGCAAGGAGACCTGCCAGGGGTCTTGCAGGGCATTAAGGCGAGCCACGCCAAACTGGTGGCGAACGTGAGTCTGACGCCGGATCAGCCTTCCTACCGGGCCGAGGTCGAGAAGGTTCTCGCCGCTCATCCTCAGGTCATCATGACCGAGTCTGACGGGACGACGGCGGCGACGTTCTTCGCTGAGATGAAGCAACTGGGACACATCGTTCCCATCATCGGGACCACGGCGACAGCCATCAGCACGTGGATTAATCCAGTTCGCAGCGCCATCGGCGCAAGCCAATTCACCAAGTACTTTACGGCGGTAGCTGACGGGACGCCGAAGCCGAGTCCGGCGACCACGGCGTACGCCGCGGGTCTCAAGGCGGAGAAGTCGAAGGTGCCGGCCCCAGAGTCACAGTGGGTGACCAATCCCTATTCGGGTGCTGGCTACGACGGGGTCATGGTGCAGGCGCTCGCGATGGACGCCGCTCACAGCACGTCACCAAAGGTCTACAACAAGTTCATCACCAAGGTGACCTCAAAGGGCGCGGGCAAGACGGTCGTCTATACCTACGCTGCGGGTAAGGCGGCTCTCGCAAAGGGCAAGAAGATCCAGTACGTCGGAGTGACCGGTCCCGTGCTGTTCGACAAGTACCACAATGCCTTTGGCAACGAGGCGGCGGAGCAGATATTGGCGAACGACCACATCAAAGTGGTCAAGGTCATCCTCGAAAAGCAGATCCAAGCCCTTGGCTGAGGTAGTGCACCGTCGCGAGAACCTCGTTTGGTCGCTCGCGACGGTGCATAACTTAGCAACAGTCTTGAAACAACGGTACGCCTCGAGATCGGCCACTATCTAATGCTGGCCTTCGAGGGACGATAGCAAGAGGGTAGATGCATCTTTTTATACAGACGCTCGGCTTCGGCGTCGTGACCGCTTCGATTATCGCCATCGGCGCGATCGGGTTCACGGTTCAGTTCGGGTTGACGAACGTCTTGAACCTCAGTTACGGGAGCATCATGACCGTGGGGGCATTCGTCGCGTACCTGACCGAGATGGCGCACATCAACATCTGGGTCGGCGTAGTTCTCGGAGGTGTAGCGGGTGCGGTCCTCACCCTCGGGATCGGAAAGTCGATCTTCAAGTACTACGCGTCACGGGGCACCGGGTTGTTCGAGATGGTGATGGTAACGCTGGCTCTGTCGCTCGTCATCGAGTACGCCGTCGACGCGATCTCGCGTGACCAGATTTATTCGATCAGCTTTCCCCAAGGCGGCGTCGTCACGATGGGACCTCTCATCTTCACGGTGAGCCAACTCGTGCTCGTGGGAATCGGTATTTTGGTCTTCGTGCTCGTTGAGGGGATGTTGAGGCTGACGCGCCTCGGCAAGGCTCTTCGAGCGATGGCCGTCGATCCGCGGCTCGCCCGGTCATGCGGAATCCCGACGAATCGCATCGTCAACGCTACGTGGGTGCTGAGCGGGTTTCTCTGCGGCGCTGCTGGGGTCGTCTACGTCATCAACAGCTTGAGCGTCAGCTTCTCGACGGGCTACGACTTCTTGCCCACGGTGCTGGCAGCGGCGATTCTCGGCGGCGTCGGTTCGCCGGGGGGAGCCGTCGTGGCTTCGCTCCTGCTCGGGATGGTGACCGAGTTCGTGGCGGCCCTCGGAGGCTCCTCGTACAGTACGGTGGCGGCGTTCGGAGTGCTGGTTGTGGTACTCCTGAGTAAGCCGTCCGGGGTGCTCAACGCGGCGTCGCGCAAGGTCGAGCTGACCGTCTAGGGCCAAGAACAGCTAGCCACATCTTCGGTCTCTTGGAGGGGCCAATCTTGGGTTCATACAGTTTCTATATATCAACGCTCGTGGTCTACTTCGCGATTGATCTGCTCTGTGCTTGGTCGCTCAATCTTCAGTACGGCTACGCGGGAGTGATCAACTTCGCGTTCATTGTCTTCCAGGCGGCCGGAGCCTACGCGGCGTCGGTGGTCGTGCTCGGATCCGACACGGGGATAAATTCCTACCAGACCTACATACTTGGAACGAAGGTGCCGTTCCCCCTGCCCCTAGTGGCCGCTGCGTTCGCCGGTGCGTTTCTTTCGGGGCTGGTGGGACTGTTCGCGCTGCGTCGAATCCGTCGGGACTATCAGGCCGCCGTCATGCTCATCGTGTCGCTGATCCTGTTTCAGGCAGTGTCGGCGGATGTTCATCTTTTCAACGGATCAAATGGCTTGACGGGTATACCCCACCCATTTCAAACGTCGCTCGGCGTCTCGCTCAGCACGTATCAGTGGATTTACGCCGGTTGGGTGTTGGCGATCTGCGTTGTTATGTACTTCGTCGTACAGGCCCTTTGTAAGTCCTCATGGGGTCGTGCGCTCAAGGCGATCCGCGACCAGGATGACGCGGCGGGGTCCCTGGGCCTCAACGGGACCCTCTTGAGGATGCAGGTATTCATGATCGGCGGGGCCATTGCCGGGCTCTCGGGCGGCTTGCTCGTGGAGTTCATCGGCGCATGGTCGCCGGGCGCGTGGGGATACGCGGAGACGTTCGTCATCTTCACGGCACTGCTCGTCGGAGGTGTGGGGAACAACCGGGGAATGCTGCTCGGCACGTTGATCGTGCCCATCGTCGTGCTCCAGATCCCGACCTTCCTCCCCGCTTTTGGCTATCCGGGGCTCGTCGACGCGATCCAGTGGATGGTCATTGGGTTGCTCTGGATGCTCTTCCTCCTCGTGCGACCGCGCGGACTCATGCCCGAACGGCGTTACGTCGCGACGAGGCCAGGCTCCCTAGCGCCTCGCAGCGCGCTTGGTGGGCTCGCCGTGCGAATGCTGACGCTCGGTCGCGACCACGGCGTCGCTGGTCCCCACGTCCGCTCACCGCGGGTCACCGTGCCCGAGCACCCACTAGGTGAAGGCGGTCCCACCTCCACCGGGAACGTTGCGATAATGAAGTCCGTGACCGGCACGAGCCCTGAGCAACCGGTCAGTGGACCCGCGTCGCGCCTGGACGTTGCGACGCGCGAGCCCGTGATGGTCGCCCAGGAGTTGGTAGTGCGTTACGGGGGCGTCGCAGCCGTGCAAGGCGTCTCGTTCGAGGTCTTTCCGGGAGAGATCGTCGGACTCATCGGGCCAAACGGAGCAGGCAAGTCGTCGGTGCTGGCTGCTCTCGCTGGTCAGTTGCGCCCTCGGGGAGGGGTTATACGACTGGGCGGACGCGACGTGACGAAGAGCCCGCCGTACGCCCGCGCGAGGCTCGGACTCGCGCGGACCTTCCAGACGACTAGCGAGTTTCCCGGGATGACCGTATTTGAGAACTTGCTCGTGTCTTCGAGAGGGGCAACCGGTGCGTCGTTGTGGCACGTCGCTGGTCGATGGAGGACGAACCGAGCCGAGGACCGGGCCGCCGAGGCTCGGGCTTGGGAGGTCCTCGATCGTTTCGAGATGACCGAGACGGCCAACGCGTACGGAGCCGAGCTGAGCGGCGGTCAGCGACGTCTCGTCGAGATCATGCGCTGTCTCATGCGCGATCCAGCCTTGCTGCTTCTCGACGAGCCAATGGTCGGGGTCGCGCCACATCTGGTGAAGAAGATCTCGTCCGACCTTCGTGAGGTCGCGGACGAAGGAATAGGGATGGTGTTGGTGGAGCACGCCCTCGACGTGGTGAGTACGCTCTGCGACCGGGTCGTGGTCATGGCGCTCGGACGGGTAATAGCGCAGGGCACCTACGACGAGGTCGTCACCGATCAAGGGGTTCGCGATGCCTATCTCGGCTGACGACGGGGCGGGCGCTCCTCCGGGCTCGCCCGCCAGCCCGCTGCCGGGCGACTCATCGCAGCGTGTTGCCGGTTACCTTGTCGCCACGGGTATCACCGCCGGGTATCAACGACTTCCCGTCATCCACGACGTCAACCTGCAAGTCGGGCGCGGCGAGGTCGTGCTCGTGATGGGACCGAACGGTGCGGGCAAGAGCACCCTCGTCAAGGCCCTCGTCGGTCAATTGCCGTTGATGGCGGGGAGTGTCGTTCTCGATCAGGGCGATATCTCGCACCTGAAGGACGACACGCGCGCGGCGCGTGGCGTCGGCTACGTGCCCCAGAGTGGCGACGTCTTCCCGACGCTCACCGTGCTCGACAACCTCGAAATGGGTGGTTACCGGCTACCCAAAAAAGAAGTGAAACCACGTCTGGAAGAGATCTTCGAGATCTTCCCGATGCTGGCAGCTCTTCGTCGACGGCGTGCGGGTACCCTCAGCGGCGGCGAACGTAAGACGCTCGGCATCGCCCGCGCGCTCGTCCCGAAACCAGTCATGCTCATCCTCGACGAACCAACGTCCAATCTGGCGCCGCTCGTTGCGGCGAACGTGCTTGAGGCCGTGGTCGGTCGTCTCGCGGCGGACAGCTGCGCCGTCCTACTGATCGAGCAACGGGTGACGCTCGGCCTCGAGGTCGCGACGTGGGGCTACGTGTTGACCGAGGGTCGAGTGCGCATGAGCGCGAGCAGCGAACAGCTCGGCAGTACCGAGGACCTGGCTGCGTTGTTCCTCAATACAGAGAGCGCGGCGAGCCGTGACGAGCGCGAGCGCCATAACGGCTGAACACGCTCGCTCGATGACCCAGCCCTAGCGAGTCAGTGCGCCAGCCTCGCACGACGTCTCGGGTCAGTTACGTGAAGTGCGGTCCAACGTACACGTCGCTACGTCGAAAGAGGCGCCATCAACTGCAGCTTTAAGACGTGGCGACATCGGCGACGCGCCTCTAGGTCTCGGACGTCTCCCCGATCGAGAGTTGTGCTTCGGAGTTTCCCGCTTCTTCGCGAGGAGGCCGAGTACGCCGAGTACCTCGAGGTGTCGAACTCACCTCGGGCGTGCACGCCCAGCGCTCAGTCCAGATTGATCAAGTCCCTGGGAAGATCTAGTGCAGTGAATCAGTTTTAATTGGTGATTGCTTCGAGGGCCACCCGACCGCGACCTACTTTCTCGAGGATGCTCTCGGCTGAGGCGACCCACACGAAGGGCTTGGGGTCGTCGTTGTGCGCGTTGAGGTAGTTCTC
>DATLSR010000037.1:0-11489 GCA_035533995.1 Acidimicrobiales bacterium
CGGGGCAGGTTGCTCACGTGATACTCACCCGTTCGCCACTAAATCTTTCGGAGCAAGCTCCTTGGATTCCGTTCGACTTGCATGTGTTAAGCACGCCGCCAGCGTTCATTCTGAGCCAGAATCAAACTCTCCATCAAGATCTTTCGAGAACCGAAGTTCTCTAGAAATCAGTGAACCAAATGGGTGACTCATTCTCCCATCTGACAACAACGAGTAACCACGGGGTGGCCTCGTTGCCTACTGCATATTTTGACGACCGACGCGAACTGAAAGAGCAGTTCATCGTCGCCCGTACTGGCTTTTGGCTCTCGTTCTTCCGTTTTCAAGGAGCGACAACACACGCGACCAAGGTCGGAGGTGCGAAGTACACCATCTCGGGATTTCTCCGTCGAATCCAGCACCGGGTTACCCCGGTGACAGGGATGCCCACCCTACCAGCGCGCGGCCTTTTGACGCAAGTCGTGAGCCACAGTCGCTTCGAGCAGGAAGACCATATTAGCAGTTATAACGACGAAAAAACGCGTTCCGGTCGACCTTATTTTGAACACCCGGTGAACGACCCGTCGAGGCTGGTCGGCCAGCGCCTAGGTGGCCCTTCTGAGCGAGGGAGCGACGTCGTGATAGTGAAAATTGATCGACACGGCGAAGAGCGCGACGCCGGCCATGGTCAGTAGCCGCCGCAATCTCTCACCACGCTCGTGTTCAGCGACGGAGACCACGAACCGGGCCAGTTGAGAAACCAGAGAAACTCGTTCACCGCGGCGTTGATTACTGGCTGCGAATGCCCGCAATGAAAAATTTGCGTTGCAGCCAGTACACCGACACTCTTGGTCGGTAGTCGTAAAAGAACTCCTGAGGCACGGTGACTACGGCCCAAAGGGTAATTGAGGGCGCCGGGCCCATCGTGATGGACTTGTTCGCGCCCATCTGCCAAGCGGTTCGCGTTATGGAGAGCGTGAGCCCGTCTACGTCCACGACGACGCGGACACAGGGCAAGAACTAACTGGCGACAATGTGCGTGAGTCCGACGCTCAACAAGATCCTCGCCGATCGACTCACTGGGGGTCTCGCTGGAGAAAGCGCCACCGGATTCGTGAGCGGATCGCCGGAGGAACTCAGCGATTCGTGCGGAGGTTCGAACGACACGACGCCATCTCTGCCCAACTCAGTTAAGCGAAGGTTCTTCGTGTTGCGCGTATTCCACGAACGCGCTCAAGGTACTGATGAGGCGCATCTCTTCAATTGTGCGCGCTCGAGAGTTCAACAGATCATCAGTACACACGAGGTAGGCCAAGCAGCGAGCCCGACTCACGGCGACGTTGAGGCGATTTCGCGAGAAGAGGAACTCTGGACCCCGGGGCATGTCGTCGCCCGATGAAGTGGTCATCGCAAAGAAGACGACCGGCGCCTCGCGACCTTGAAATTTATCGACGGTACCCACCTGCACTTCACGTAACGCCGAGTTCTTTTGCAAACTTGATCGAAAGAGTTTGACCTGGTCGTTGTAGGGCGCGACCACCATAAAGTCGCGTGCCTCGAGCGGCGCCGCTTCGCCCTCCTGGTTCACCCACTGCGTACCCACCATCCGCGCAATCTGCTCAAGGACCAGTTCGACTTCTTCGCTTGACTCGGTGGATCGCCGCGAGTGATGGGCCTCAATCCATCGCAGGCCCGTGCCGAAGGTCGTGTCTTGTTGATCACAGCACACGTTGCTCGTCAGGCGGCCCTCGTAGATCTGCTGTGAGATGAACTGGCACACGTCGGGATGCATTCGCCACGTCTCAGCGATGAAGACCCCTTGGCTGTCGGGGATCGTTAGGTGTTCACCGAGGACGTGCTGCAGCACGCTCGCACCGGAACCGCCGGGGTGCTCGGCTTTCGCCACTTGACTCAGCTGCAACGGATCGCCGAGCAGCACGATATTTTTGGAACCGTTCGTCGACGAAAGGGCGTCGGCTAACGACAGCTGACCCGCCTCGTCAACAATCAACACGTCGACCGGATTCTGTCGCGTCTCTGGATTCGCCCAGAGCCAGGCAGTACCACCAATGAGATTGAACTCTCCCGTCGTGAGGTCGTCCTTCTTCTTGGAGTACTTAGCGAAGGACAGCGACGTCTCGTCGTCGTCGTCCTTCCATCGAAGCGCGTGCAGGTACTCAGTATCCCCTTCGCGCTCGAACACCTCGTACGTCGCGTTCATCAGATTGTCAATCGCCGGATGGCTCATCGCCACCACCCCTACGCGCGCGCCCGACTTGATGAGCTGATGAATGATGTGTGATCCGCTGAAGGTCTTACCCGTTCCCGGAGGGCCCTGAAAGGCAACGAAGCTCTCGTCGAGGTGACCGACCCACTCGTACACCGAGTCGAGGTCGTCGCTAAAGAAGCCTCCCTCAGGTCCAAAGCCGTTAACGAATCGAGGAAGATCCCGACCCAGTAGCGACATCGCCAATCGACTGGGCACGCCGTGCGTTTCTGGGTCAAGTACCTGGCGCGCCAGGTCCTTTAGGGCCGACGCCTTGGCGCCGGGGCGAAAGTACCGGTCGCGTGTCAACACTGCCGGTACCCCACCGAAGGACTCCTGTACGGCGCCCCATCGAAGGGTCAGTTCGTTTCGCCCAAAGTCAATGGTCGTGACCGCGGTCCTTCCGTAAGGTGCACCGACGCCAGCGAAGAGGACTTCGTCGCCCTCTTTGAGGGAGTGATCAACGACTTGGTCGGACCAGGACATGACCATTCGCCGAGTACGGACCCGGCCCGCCGGCTCTTCAAAGCGCACGAAGTGCAAGTTGGTTAGATAGTCCATATTGTCGTAGAGCAACGTGTAGTCACCGTTGAGTGCCAGTAGCTTGGGCGTCACGTCGGCCGAACGTTCCCGACGCCAGTAGTTCAAGAGGTCGCCTAGTAAGTACTCGCGCGAGTCCTCGTCAAAGAGGCGCAGATCTTCGACGAGTTCATCGGTATCGAGTTCGTACGTCTCTTGAGTGATGATCGACTCGCGCCACGCGAGTTCAGCGGGGCGTTGAACCACGAGCCAGTCGCGAAGGGCCTTCGTGGCTTCAACGTCATCACGGTTATAGAGCGCAATGTCTCGGAGGAGCGAGTCGTTCTTTGAACGCATCCACCGCTCGTACTCCACGACCGCGCCCGCGCCATGGTCAATGCCCGCGCTTCGTTCGTACTGGACCAGGTGTTCGAGGTGCTTTAGGCCGTAGGACTCGGTACCTACGCGCACGGCGTTCTTCGCCACGGTGAACAGGTCCACAAAGATCCCCGACTCAACGAGGCTCGCGAAAAGATTCTCGTCTTCGGCGTCTCGCACGAGACGCTCAATGGCAGATTTTTCCGTGTGGTTGTAGTGATACACGTGCATGAGTGGGTTCGACTCACGACGATCGATGAAAAACTCGATGAGGTCCTTGATCATGACCTGTTGTTCAGCGAGAGAGTGCGCCCATCGTTCGTCGTACACCCACTCCCCCGCGGCGTCTTGGTACAACAGCCCGGCCAAGAACATCAGATCATGCTGGGGCGTCCAAAAAGGGTCGCCCTCGAAATCAAAGAAGACGTCACCCCTATCGGGCTGGGGCATCAACTCGAAACCGTGGCCGTACACCGGGTCCTCTGAGAGTTCCACGAACTCAAAGGCGGGCGGAGCGTCCGGCGACTCGCGCGTGCTCACCTGAAGCGTGGCTTGACGAGTAAGTCGTTCGCGCTTCTCGTCGCGCAAGTCCGCAACCGGCTCGGTTCGACGCGCCAGTTGCTCAACCGTGAACACGCCAGACGCTTCGAGCGCCTCTCGTTCTCCTTCACGGCTGTTCGCCACGTACGCTAATGCGTCCTCTTGACGCCACTGTGCTTCGCAGTGGTGCTGGAACTCGCAGTACTCACAACTCTCGCAGAGTTTGGGCCGTGTACTAACCGTCGCCTGCTCGGCGTCCAGGAGTGCGCTCAGCTGGCGGCGAAGTCGGCGCCAATACGGTAAGAACTCTTCAACCTGAAGTGTTTCGGTACTGCCGGAGCCCAACCACACGTGCATACTCCTTGGCGCGGCGCCCGCGAGTGCCGCGATCGCCTCGGCGTAGAAACAAAGCTGCAGCACGTGACCCGGCTTCGCCGTACTTCGCGTGAGTTTGGCGTCGACCGGCTCGTAGCGCGCGTAGCCCGGTTCGGGTCGGGGAACGCGGATCAGAAAATCGGCGATACCTCGCATGCCTTCGTGAACGAAGGGCATCTGATAGATGACGTCGAATCCTTTCAACAAGGGGTTGCCCACGCGACGCACCCACTCTTCGAAGGACTCCTTCGCGTTTCGCCCCGGCACTTCGTAAATCGTCATTCCCATGGCTTCGTAGTCGTCGAGACAACTGGACTCGTGCTGATTACCCTTGTCGATGAGGATTTCGGCGAGGGCGTTCAGCGGCGTCTGCTCAACCGTGAGATACCCCGACTCCACTTGATTTCTCAGTGACAGGTAGTGCCCACAGCCAAGCCAGGCCGAGATCTTGGAGGGCGTTAGAAGTCGTTCGACCATGCACTCTCACTGTAGGTTTCACGCTCATCAATCACTGGCACTTCCCCACTTTCGTAGGGGCCTGTGACACGCGGCCCTCTATTGACCGAGCCGGTCGTTCGCCTTCTTCACGGCGACGCGTAGTCGCTGTGCTTGCTTGGCGCTCGAGCCTGGTCCCGAGGCGCCTGGCGAACGGCGGCGCTCGAGCGCTGAACCAGGTTCGAAGAGAGGTGCGAAACGAGCCACGGTCAGATCCTCGGCCACCACCGCCGAGAGCGGTTGACCCGTCGCCACGGCCGTCGCCACGAGTTTGCCCACGTGCTCGTGAGCTTGGCGAAAGGGAACGCCCTCGGCGACGAGTTCTTCGGCGATATCGATCGCGACCAGGAGCTGATCGTCAGCGGCGGCCTTGGCGACCGCAACGTTAAAGATCATCGAACGGTACGCCCCAGAAAGTGCTCGCAGCACCAGGTGGACCTGGCGTACCGAGTCGAACAGCGGCTCCTTGTCTTCCTGGAGGTCTCGATTGTAGGACAGGGGCAGACCCTTCAGGGTCACCAACAGCCCCGTCAAGTTGCCGACAAGCCGTCCGCTCTTGCCACGAGCGAGTTCGGCGACGTCACTGTTCTTCTTTTGCGGCAACATCGACGAGCCCGTGGTGAAGTCATCGCCGAGTGAAGCGAAATTGAACTCGGCCGACGTCCAAAGTACGAGTTCTTCGCCCATTCGCGAGAGGTGAACACCCATCAGCGCGACGTCGAACAACGTTTCCGCCACGAAGTCGCGATCGCTCACCGCATCCATCGAGTTCGCGAATGCGCTTTCGAACCCCAACAACGCTGCCGTGAAGCTGGGATCAATGCCGAGCGACGTGCCGGCAATCGCCCCGGCGCCCAGCGGTGACTCGTTCAGGCGACGTCGAGCGTCGAGTAGACGATCGACGTCGCGAAGGAGCGCGAAGGCGTGGGCGCGAAGATGATGGCTGAGTAGTACCGGCTGGGCGCGTTGCAGGTGGGTGTAACCGGGGAGGTAGCCACCAGCGTTCTTTTCGCCAACTTCGTCAAGAACTTCGATGAGGTGCAAGGTCGAGCGAACAATCTCGGTAATTGCGTCACGGGTGAAGAGTCGCAGCGTCGTCGCCACCTGATCGTTGCGGCTTCGAGCAGTGTGCAGCTTCGCGCCAACGTCACCCGCGAGTTCGGTGACGCGGCGCTCGATCGCGGTGTGGATGTCCTCATCATTCATTGACTGAGCGAACGTTTCACTCTCGAACTCAGCGAGCACCTGATCTAGTGCGGCGACGAGCGTCGCGGTCTCCTCATCACTCAACAGACCCGCGGCGGCGAGTCCTTGTACGTGGGCCCGAGAGCCTTTGATGTCGTGCGCGTAAAGCACGTAGTCAAATGAGTAACTCTCAGAAAGATCCCGGAGTGTCTTATCCATGGGAACGCTGAAGCGCCCGCTCCAGAGTGTCATGGGCTGGGAGGTGTTGCGTTCTTCGCGCCCTGGCGTGCTGCCCAGGTTTTGACACCCAACCCGTAAATGTGAACGAAACCCTCGGAGTCACTGTGACGGAACGTGTCGGCGGCGTCGTAGGTCGCCAGGCCATAGTCGTAGAGCGCTTTGGGACTGCGACGTCCGACGATGCGAAGAAGTCCCGGTGCTTCAAAACGCAAACGCACGTCACCCGTGACGTGACGCTGCGTCTCGGCCATGAACGAGTCAAGAGCTTCCTTCAGCGGCGAAAACCACATGCCGTCATAGACCAGTTCGGCCCATCGACTCTCCAGTCGTAGCTTCTCGTGTTGCACGTCGCGTTCGAGCACCATATCTTCGAGGTCCGCGTGCGCGCCGATGAGCGCGAGTGCCGCGGGACATTCGTAGAGTTCACGACTCTTAATACCGACTCGGCGATTTTCCACCATGTCGAGACGACCAAAGCCCGTCGAGCCCGCGCGCGCGTTCAACGTGGTTATGAGTTCGGCGAGCTCCATCGCTGCCCCGTCGAGAGCGGTCGGAACACCACCAACGAAACTGACGGTGATTTCTACGGGCTCGGTGTTAGTGACGCGCGTGAGCGTGTAAGGCTCTTCGGGTGGCGCGGCCCACGGATCCTCAATCGCACCGCACTCAATGGCGCGGCCCCAGAGGTTCTCGTCAATAGAGTAGATCTTCTCCTTCGTCGCCTTGATGGGGATATCCCACTTTTCGGCAAAGTCCACCGAGTCAGCTCTTGTCATGCCCCAATTACGCGCGGGCGCGAGCACTTCGAGATCCGGCGCCAGAGCGTGCGTCCCGACTTCAAAACGCACCTGGTCGTTACCTTTACCCGTACAGCCGTGCGCCACGGCTTGCGCGTTGTACTTACGAGCCTGGTCCACGAGATGGCGTACGATCACGGGCCGCGACAGGGCCGATACCAAGGGATATTTGCCTTCGTAACGTGCGTTGGCCGCGATGGCGAGCGCGCAGAACTCTTCGGCCATTTCACGCTTCGCGTCGACGATCACGCAGTCGATCGCCCCCGCCGCCAGAGCGCGGGCCCTAATGTCCTCAAATCTTTCGGAGCTCTCGACGTCTTGGCCCACGTCAACGAGCACGCACACGACCTCCACGCCCCACTCTTCGATCATCCAGCGCACCGCGACTGACGTGTCAAGGCCCCCGCTGTAAGCCAGCACCACTCGCTTCGTCATCGTTACGCTCCCTTGGCCCTGTTCGTCGTATCAACAAGTCCCGCCAACGCCCGGAAATCACGGGCCAACGTCTCTCCCCCGTGTTCTTCGGCGGCGATAACGAGAATCGTGTCGTCGCCAGCCACCGAGCCCAGCACGCCACGTAAGGCGCTTCGGTCCAACGCTGAAGCGACGACGTGCGCGCAGCCCGGCGGCGTTCGAACCACCACCAAATTCATCGAACTTTCCACCGACACCACCCACTCACCCATCATGCGGCGGAGGTGATCGAGTGGCGCGGGCGCAAGCTTGGGTGAGGCGGCCATGATTATGCGACGAGCGCCGTGTTCGTCACGAACCTTCACGGTGCCGAGCTCTTGGAGGTCACGAGTGACGGTGGCCTGGGTTGCCGCGATGCCCTCGTCGCGCAGTCGCGTCACGATCTGCGCCGCAGTCGAGATGACGTCGTGATCAATCAGCTCTCCGATCCGATGTTGGCGTTGGGTCTTGGTCATGCCTCTCCTTTTATCCAGCGCAATACGCCGATCATCGCCGAGCGACGGTGAAAGACCTGTCGCCAAACACGTGACTGCTCGCTGTCGAGAACTTCGTTGGTTATCTCTTCGCCTCGATGAGCTGGGAGGCAGTGCAGGACGATGGCTTCGGACTTCACCAGACTCATCAACTGTTCGTCCACGCGATAGTCCACTAGGTCGTTTCGACGTCGTTCCATCTGGTCTTCCATGCCCATCGAAACCCACGCGTCGGTGTAGACCACGTCCGTCCCACGTACCGCGTCGGCCGCGGTGTCAAAGAGCTGAAGGGTTCCCCCGCCCTCCACGGCAAACGGGTCCTCTTCACCACCCGGCTTTAGTTGGTAGCCCGCCGGGGCGCCCACATTGACGTTTACGCCGAGGCGAAGTAGCGCGACCGCCAACGAGCGCGTGACGTTCGTCGCGTCTCCTACGTAGGCCACGTTGAGTCCCGCCATACCAGTGACGTCACCCTTGGCGAACTCATCGGCAATCGTCAGCACGTCGGCGACCGCTTGAGTCGGGTGAGCTTCGTTGCTCAAGAGGTTTATTAGTGCGAGCTGACCATTCGTCGCCCTTTGAATTCTCTCGAAGACCTCGTGATGACGTACACGAAGTGCCGCGATGGCGTACATCTGCGCAATCGTTCGACCCACGTCTTCCACCGACTCGCGACTGTCGAGGCCAATCTCTTCGTCACTGAAGAAAGTGGCGTAACCCCCGAGCTCGTGCACGGCCGTGGAGCTCGACGCCCGCGTACGAAGACTCGGGTGCTCAAAAACAAGCGCGACGCCCTGGCCCTTGAGCGTCTCGTCATCAAAGGGCGACGTTGCCAGGCGGTAGATCTTGGAAAGTTGAGAGTCACTGAGACCCTCGATGGTGACAAAGTGCTTGGTCATCGTGTTACCTCCGTCGTTACGGTCGATCCATTCAGCGCGTCTCTCAGAGCATGAAGTTTCGTACCGTTGGCCAGAACGACACGCTGGGCCCCGTGCTCGAGCGCCTCAATCGCGGCCATCATCTTGGGTCGCATCCCTTCGCGAGCTGACCCGTCGTCGATAAGGTGGCGCACCTCGGCGGCGCTCACTGACGCCAACGCCGTGCTCGAGTCTCGTGGATCCGAGCGAAGTTGGTCAACGTCGCTCAAGAGCACCAGTGTCTGAGCTCCCAGGGCCCCGGCCAACGCCCCGGCCGCGGCGTCGGCGTTGCAGTTGAGAAGATCGCCCATCTCATCGACCGCAATCGAACTCACGACCGGGGTCACGCCGCGCGCCCAGAGTGCTTCAATGAGCGTGGCATCAACTTTGGGTGACGTACCCGCTCGAAACCACGGCGCACCGAGCGCGGTCGCGGTGAGCGTCGATCCGTCGACGCCCGAGAGACCCGCGCTCGCCAGTCCCGCTTGATTGAGCGCCGCCACGACGTGGAGGTTGACCTGGCTGAGCGCCATGGCCACGTACTCCATCGTCTCTTCGTTTGTGACGCGCAGACCTTCGTGAAAGAAACTGACGACACCAACGGCATCGAGCAGCGACGCGATCTGAGGACCACCGCCGTGGACGATCACCACGTTTGTCGACTCGTCACGTAGCGCCCCGACGTCGCTCGCCAACGCGCTCAGTACGGGCGAGTGAGGATCCAACGAGTCCAGCGCGTGGCCGCCAATTTTGACGACGTAGTTCGTCATGGCGTGACACCTGCGAGAGGCAGTCCGAGCGTCTCTGGACGACCGGTCGCGACGTTCCAAGCTTGAATCGCCTGACCGGCCGCGCCCTTGGCGAGGTTGTCGATCGAACTCATCGCGAGCAACCAGCCGGTTCGTTGATCCACTCTCGCGCTCACGAAACAGAGATTGCTGCCGAGGGGATCTTTCAGCGTCGGTGGATTGTTGGTAACGACGACGAAGGGGTCGTTCGCGTAAGTGGAGCGCAGAAGCGCCAAAGCGTCTTCGGTGGTGAATGACGAAGAGGTCACTCGTGCGTACGCGCTGACTAGCATGCCGCGAGCGACCGGCACGAGATGGGGGGTGAAGAGCAGGGTCGCGCCGAGTTCTTGTTGAATCTCGGGCGTGTGACGATGAGTGAGCAGACCGTACGCCTCAGCGTTGCCCGAAAGGCGTGAAAAGTGGAGGCGATCGCTCGATGCGCGGCCCGCGCCGGAGGCGCCACTCAGTGCGTTGACGACGATATTGTCGAGCGCAACTTGGCCACTGTCACAAAATGGTCCAAGTGCGAGCGCGCTCGCCGTTGGGTAACAGCCCGGTACCGCGATCAATGAGGCTCCGAGTAGTTCGTCGCGGTGGCGCTCGACGAGTCCATAGACCGCGGTCGCCAATAACGCTGGCGACGAGTGGTCGTGGCCGTACCAGAGGGGGTAGTGACTGGCGTCCTTGAGACGATAGTCAGCACCAAGGTCGACAACCTTTACGCCACGCTGAAGAAGCGACGGTACGTAGGCCTGACTTTCACCGTGGGGTAAGGCGAGAAACACGACGTCAAGATTGACCTCAAGGACGGCGGATGATGGTTCTACGACCGTGCTCGGATAGGCCGCGGCAAGAGCGGGCACGTGTTCGGCGACGCTCTTGCCCGCACTGGCCGCACCAGTCGCCACCACGACGTCAAGGTCGGGGTGCGACGCCATGAGTCGTAGCAACTCTGAACCGGCGTACCCGGTGGCTCCCATGACTCCGACGCGCATATGCTATTTTATGCACAATAGAGAGTAAAAGTGCAAGTTTTCTTCATTTGGGCTAGCCTGCTTTCATGTCGCGACGTGGTTGGACGTTCTTTTTAGGAATGGCCGTGATTTGGGGCATTCCTTATCTTTTGATCCGTGTGGCCGTTCGCCAGCTCGACCCCGGGGTCCTGGTCCTCATGAGAACAGCGCCGGCGGCGGCGCTGTTAACGCCGCTCGTGCTCGCCCAACGGCAACTTCCCGCGCTGATGAAGAACTTCAAGTGGATCGCCGTCTTTGGCGTCGTCGAGTTCGGAGTCCCGTGGTACCTCATGGCAACGGCGGAGAAGCACATCACCAGCTCTCTCACGAGCCTCTTGATCTGCTGCGTGCCACTGTTCGCCGTGATGGCCCAGCGAATTCGTCGAACCGAAGGCGACATCGCGCCTCGCCGCTACCTCGGACTCGGCATTGGTGCCCTGGGCGTGGCGTTCCTGGTAGGCCTGGACCTGAAGGGTGGCTCTATCACCTGGATTGGCTTGATGCTGGTGGTGTGCGTCGGTTACACGATTGGACCCATAATTCTCGCCACCAAGTTGACGCACGTGGCTGGACCAACCATCGTCATGGGCGCTACCGCCTTCGTGGCGCTGTGTTGGATTCCTTGGGACGTAGCGCACTGGCCCGTTCACGTCTCGAGCGAGACGTGGAGCTGTGTGGCCGTGCTCGCGGTGGTGTGCACCGCCGGGGCTTTTCTCGTGTTCTTCGCGCTCATCAAAGAAGTGGGCGCCACGCGGGCCGTGGTCGTTACGTACGTCAACACCGCCATTGCGGTGGTCTTGGGAATCGTTGGACTCAACGAACCCCTAACGGCGGGCATCGTGATCGGCTTTCCGCTCGTCCTCATTGGCTGCGTGCTCGCAACGAGTAGCCGACAACCCGTACTCGTGTCTTAGCCTGCATCCACCGTCGGGGTGGCGAGTTAAGGGTCTGACCATGCGCGAAAAAGGTGTCCCCATCAGGTAGAATTGGAGTTACTTAGACCGCAATTCCACCTGAAATGAAGGACACCTTTTCGATGACAACTCTACA
>DATLSR010000038.1:0-93427 GCA_035533995.1 Acidimicrobiales bacterium
GACAAGTTCGGGTGAAAAGACTCGCGTCAATACGCCAATGGAGATGTGATCGGAGAGACGTTGATCCGTTTCTGGCTTCACCCACCCCGCGCGCGGCACATCACCAGAGTACCAGTCAGATCCTTAAGTAAACGGTATTGGGTCTAGCTGTGTTGAATCGCCTTCACTTCGAGGAACTCTTCGAAGCCGTACGTTCCTAGTTCGCGGCCGATGCCGGACTGCTTGTAGCCACCAAAGGGTGCGAAGACGTTAAACGCACCACCGTTGATTTCAACTTGTCCAGTGCGAATCTTGCGCGCGACCTCGAAGGCCTTCTCATCAGTGGCCGCCCACACCCCGCCCGCGAGACCGTAGTTCGAGTCGTTCGCGATCGCGATGGCCTCTTCTTCGGTGTCGTAGGGAATGATGGAAAGGACCGGTCCGAAGATCTCTTCTTGGGCGATCGTCATATCGTTGGTGACGTCCGAGAAGACCGTCGGCGCAACGTAGTAACCCTTTTCGAGTCCTTCTGGAGGTGTGACGCCTCCCGTGATGACGCGAGCTCCTTCGTCGATGCCCTTATTGATGTAGTCGCGCACGCGCTGTTGTTGTGCGGCGCTGACCAGTGGACCGAGAAGCGACGCGCCGGTTATGGGATCGGCCGGCATGAAGCCCGCCGCCGCCGCCACGGCGATGTCCTCTACTTCAGCGAGGCGCGCACGAGGCACGACCATACGAGTAAGCGCCGAGCACGTCTGGCCCGAGTTCAGGTAGCACTTGAAGACGCCGTCGCTGACGGCCTTGGCGAGATCGGCGTCCTCGAGAATGATGTTGGCCGATTTACCACCAAGTTCGAGCGAGACACGCTTGACCATCTGTGAGGCGATCTCCATAACGCGTTTGCCGGCGCGAGTCGAACCGGTGAAGGAGACCATGTCGGTCTTGGGGTGGGCGACGATGGCTTCACCAACGACCGGACCGAGACCGGTCACCATATTAAAGACGCCCTTCGGCAGTCCAATTTCGTGAATGATGTCCGCCAGGATGAAGGCGTTCACGGGCGCGACTTCACTCGGCTTTAGCACAACGGTGCAGCCGGCCGCCAACGACGCGGCGACCTTGTTGGCGATCTGGTGAAGTGGGTAGTTCCAAGGCGTAATCGCGGCGACGACGCCAACGGGCTCGCGCACGAGCGTCGAGTTACCGACTTCTTCTTCCCACACGAACTCCATTGCCCGTTGCGCGTTGTCGGCGAAAGTCATCGTGGGCAGTCCCGCTTGGATGCCCTTGGAGAGCATGAGGGGCATGCCGACTTCGTTCGCGATCGTGAGCGCGATGTCGTCACTGCGTTCGGCCAACTTCTCCGAGATGCGCATGAGGAACTCGCCACGCTCTTTGGGGCTGGTGTTCGACCACGCGGTAAAAGCGGCGGCCGCGGCCTCTACGGCGCGATTGGCTTCTTCGACGGTGCCCGAGGGAATGGTGGCGTAGAGCTCGCCGGTGCCCGACGTCGTGACCTCGAGCGTGTCGGGCGAGCTGGCCTTCACCCACTCACCGTTGATATAAAACGAGTCGCGAACGATGGTCATGAGAACCCCCTGGAGCACCCGTCGGTCGGGGCGCCAAAGCGAAATCTACTCGCGATTTTAGGAGCCGTGACCAAGCACTGGACCGTAGCGAGTTCTTGGGGTGAGCGACGGGGTTCGAACCCGCGGCCTCCAGGACCACAACCTGGCGCTCTAACCAACTGAGCTACGCCCACCAAGACCTCTAAGTATTACACAGCGATTCTCACGGTGACTAGAGCGAGTGGACCCGTTCGGTACGATTTATAGTGCGCCCTTGTAGCTCAACTGGATAGAGCAGACGGTTTCTACCCGTCAGGTTGCGGGTTCGACTCCTGCCAAGGGCACGAGCGAAGATGACGACGATCTCCGAGAGATGGGACCGGTGGGCAGAGTGATTTTGATGTGCGGTCTTCTGGCGTCGAGGAAGACCACCAGGGCTCGCGATTTGGCACAAGAGCGCCACGCCCTTCGTCTCTCTCTTGATGAGTGGTTGATCGCCCTTGGTTACGCAGTGGAAGTCCCGGCCCGAGCAACACGTTGAGACCGTGAACGCCGACTTTGTCGGCGCCGTGGCTCAGTAGCTGAACACGTTAAGGGTCCGCTTGTACTTAGGGGCGAGCGGTGAGACCGGTCCGCGGCCTTGGCGGCCACCGGCTACTCCGACGCGAGCTACTTGGCCATGACTTTGCGCCACAAGGGTGCGGGGAGGTGGCGTAGCGCGAAGAAGACGTAACGCAAGATTGACGGGCTCCAGATGACGCGTTCGCCGTTCGCCAGCCCCTTCATCACGTTCTCGGCGACCTCGTCGACCCCGGTCGTAAAGGGCCTCTCGGGATCGCCGGCCGTCATCTTCGAGCGCACGAAGCCCGGGCGCAGCAGCTGCAGCGTGACCCCGGTCCCCTCGAGCGAGTCGGCAAGCCCGTCGCAGAGCCGGTCGAGGCCGGCCTTGGCCCCGTCGTAGAGATAGGCGACCCGGCGAACGCGCACCGCGGCGACCGAGGACATCACGAGGATCCGGCCGTTGCCCTGGGTCACGAGGCGTCGGCGCACCTCGGCGAGGGCCGCGACGGGCCACGCGAAGTTGACGGTTGCCATCAGACCTGCGGCTTCGGCGTCGTCGTCCATGGCGAACTGGTCACCGAGAATCCCGACGGCCACGATCACCAGGTCGACCTCGACGCCCACTTTTTCGAAAGCCTCTGTGACGGTGGCCCTCGCGTTGGTGACGTCGCGAGCGTCGAAGAGCACGGTCTCGGACGTGGTGGCGCCATACCTTTGAGTCTCTTGCGCCGCGGCGTCGAGGAGACTCTGGTTGCGCCCGGCGAGCACCACGGTGTGGGCGCGCGCGGCACAGAGCTTGCGCATCACTGCCCGTGCGATGTCCGAGCTGCCGCCCAGAACGATGACGGTCTGGGGCTGTCCTAAGGCGTTTTCCATGGCTACCACCCTTTGTGCTGTGAGCAACGAGGCTTGCGGCTCATCGCTTCGAATCGTCGGCGTTGCTTACGCAATGAACTGATGACGTTGCAATAGTCCTGGAGATAATACGTGGGATTCTTGGATGGGGAATCGTACAGCGAGTGTTCTAGGCAAAGACCCGACGTGACGCTGGCGCGAAGAGTGACCTCTCAAGTTGCGGTCGGCCCAACCGAAGCGATATCGCAGAAGTCTCGGAGTTAGTCGGTCGCTCGACGATTGGTTTTGTCAGATTTGCGCTTGGTGTAAATGTCGGCGCCGGGATCGGTGAGGACTTGACCTAGTATCGAAACCAAAAGGGGCGGTGTGGTTTGGACGCACAGGTGGTCGAAGTACGGGCGTGCCCCTGGTGGCGTCCGCTAAAGGTCGCGTTCGTCGGCGGGAATCGCGGTTCAGCGTCGATGGCTGAGTTTCAATCTCAACTGTTGGATTCGTTTCGTGACCAGGGTCACACGATCGTGAGCACGAGCGAGGCGGATATTGATCTGTTAATCGATAACGTCACGATTCCTGACGGACCCGAACCGTTGGCGCTACGCATCCAGGAGCGCTCTCAGCCACTGATGTTGAGCGTGATGAAGGACTATCAACTTAAACGTCGACCACACAACTTGGTCGTTCTCGTCGGTGTGGACGAGTCATTGGGTTCCTGGCCTCACGTTGACGTGGTCTCAACAGCACGTATCGCCATGGGCAGGATAGGTTCTTTTAAGGTTGTCTTCGTGTCCGGATCAGGGGCGGATGAGGTCACCTACTGTACCCTCGAGGGAGGCCATCCCACCGAGACGCACGCGAAGGTCGACGGGTTACGTGACCGGCTGGTGGCGAGCGCGAGCGCGCGAGAAGTTGGCGGACGTTTCGATGTCAATAACGACGCCATCACGCAGGCCGCGTGGAACGAAACCAAGATTCCCGATGAGATAGTGCGGGCGGGTCATCGTATGCATCAGTTGGGATTGTTGCCTCAACCCCAAAAGATTTCGGACTACGTGTCTCCACGAATGGCTCGGGTGTACGAGCGGTACTTGGGTCTCAAAGGTTTTAGTGAGGGCATGCTGTTCGCCGTGGATCCCCTCACGGGGACCACGATGGTGACGGCTTCGGGTAGTTGGGACGTCGACAAACGGGCGTTACATCGCGATGAAGTCACCGCGCTTTCGGGAATCGTTGAGGGGCGAGTGCAAGTACAAGCTCCCTTCGGCGTTCGGCCCAAGGGACCTTCTGTAGAGGCGCTTGAGGTGTTGTCACTTCTTGATGCTGTCCCACGCATCCGGTTATCCGCCGACGGTGCGAATGGTTGGCGACTCGACCCCAACGGCCAGATCGAGGTGCCGATCATTAGATCTGGGATTCACGCTCATATTGGCGTGACGTCCGCGAACGATGCAGTAGTGGAAACGATTGAACCTGATCGGAAGACCTATCCCTACGGCTTTGGTTGCGGGACCGACCTGATGTGCGAAGTCGCGCGGAGTACGGCCGAGCGTTCCTCGGCGATTAATGATCCGATGGATCGCCGACGATACGTTCGTTGGCCCATGTTGTACCACGGTGAGATGGTGGTGGAGCTCTGGAAGGAGGGGGTCGAGAACGTGACGTTTGAGGGTCTCCTAGATCTATTCGATAGTCCCACGGGCAACGCCATAAAATTCCGCTCCGATCACGTTGATCAACCGCGTTGACGACACGTTGGTGTCGAAGAGCCGAGTTCGCCAATCCGACCGGCGTCTCATTGACTGGAAAGCGTCATGAAGGGACGTAGAGGATTCGTCGCAACATTTTCGACTCGTGTACGCTGCGCTATCTGAGTGAGCTTGTAAAGTCAGTCAATTCATTCGAATTCAAGACAGAAATAGACCGTAGCCCTACGATGACGCCAGCCAGGTACCTCGCGAGATGGGAATTGGAAGACGTGCGAGGAGTCGTCGTCGTGGTTGACGTCCTGAGAGCTTTCACGACCGCCGCGTACGCGTTCGCATCCGGAGCTTCAGCCATTTGGCTCGTTGGAACCGTAGAGGAAGCTCTTGATCTGTCTCGCGAGATACCCGACGCCCTCACCATGGGGGAGGAACGCGGTCGTCGACCGGACGGATTTGACTTTTCGAACTCACCCGTTGGAGTTGCCAACGCCGATCTCGATGGGCGGGTACTCGTGCAACGCACGTCCGCTGGTACCCAAGGCGCAATCGCAGCGAAGAACGCTGAGAGATTGTTTGCCTCGAGTCTCGTCTGCGCCTCGGCGACCGCTATGGCTGTTAGGGACACCGGTCTTGGAGTACCTACCTACGTAATTACTGGCCGTTTTCCAGACTCCCCCGATGGCGGAGAAGACGACCTCGCCACCGCAGAGTTGATTGAGCGCGCTCGATTGGGAGACGCGCTGGAGAGCGCCGCAACGAGCGACATGGTCGCTAATTCAGTATGGGCGCAAAAGTTGGGCGAGATGGGCGTGAATGACGTTCATCAAGACGACATCGCCTATTCAGTCGATGTTGACAGATTCGATTTTGCGATGGAGGTGGAGCGGGTCGATACCCGACTTCGTTTGGTTGCGCGAGAGGTGGATTGAGGTCGCGAGTGCGCTGCGCTGGTCCTAGTGGTTGCTCATTGAAAGGGATGCTGATTTTGTTCGGCAAGGCGGTGTCTGGTCGGGAAGGCACTGGTCGGGAAGGCGGGATTCGAACCCGCGGCCTCCTGGTCCCAAACCAGGCGCGCTAACCAAGCTGCGCTACTTCCCGAGGTCTCTACGTTACACAGTCAAACTATTACGAGAGGTGAAGTCAGTTTGCGTAGGCTCACGGCGAGTAAAGGAACGAGATGGCGTACGAGTGGATTATTGACGCGCTAGATCAAACTTGGACTTCGATTGATCGGACTCTCCGACCTCGCCCTCCTGAGGTCTATGAGGCGCTCACGCCCTGTCCCGGCTGGACGGTTCGCGACGTGTTGAGTCATCTCATTGGATTCGAGTTAATGCTGCGCGGAGATCCGGTACCCGAACACGAAGGATCGTGGCCCGAGTACGTGAGGAACCCGATTGGTGAACTGAATGAGGCCTACGTCGCCGCTTTTCGTGACAGAGCCGGTGTTGAGGTTCTTGAGCTCTTAGTCGACACGACGAAGAGTTCACTCGGTCGGCTTCGCGCGTTGAGCGACCAAGAGTGGGAGAAGGTCGGCTGGAGCCCCGAGGGCGAACGCCCTTACCACCGCTTTCAAGAGACGCGCGTGCTCGACAGCTGGATTCATCTCCAAGATATCCGCGACGCGCTCCTTGAGCCGAGTGACGACCACGGACCCGGTGAAGAGATTGTTCTCAATCGGTTCGAAGCGGCGCTGCCCTACGTGTTGGGTAAGAAGGTCGCCGCGCCCGACGGCACGCTGGTTCAGATCAACCTGAGCGGCCGACTCGGACGCTCTATTCTCTTGAGCGTCGAAGGTGGTCGCGCCGTGGCGCTGGAGAGTTCGACTACGCCACCCAACCTCGAGCTCACGACGCCCGTCGCCCTTTTTTGGCGTCGTGCTGCCGGACGAATCACCGCCCACGCCTTTCTCAACGCTTCGGCGACGAACGTGCGTGGTGACAAGGCACTGGCGAGCGCCATCGCCGAGGGCCTGACCATCATGATTTAAGAGATTTTGAGGAACCGGTAGGCTGACATCTCTTATGCGCACTACCACCACCACCCTAGAAAACAACCGAGTCAAACTGACCGTTGAGATCGATGAGCCCGAGATGGAAAAGGCCATCGACGCGGCTGCAACCAAACTCTCCAAGCAGGTCAGTATCAAGGGATTTCGCAAGGGCAAGGTCCCGAAGAACGTCCTCATGGCTCATCTTGGTGGACCCGGGGCCCTTCGAAACGAGGCCATTCGTGACTCGATTCCTGACTTTTACGCGCACGCCGTCGCCGAAACGCTCATTGACCCCATCGCCCAACCCGAGATCAATATCACGGCCGGGGAGGAAGAAGGCACGTTGGTCTTCGAGGCGGACGTCGAAATTCGTCCCGAGATCTCGATTTTTGGCCAGGGCGATCTCCGCGTCACCATTCCCTCGCCCGTCGTTACCGACGATGAAGTAAATGAACAGGTCGATCGTTTTCGCGAGACCGACGCCACCCTTAACGAGGTCGACCGGCCGATCGTGACCGGTGACCTCGTGACCATGGACGCGCACGTGCAGCAGATCGCCACCGACGTCGAACCCCTCGACATGAGTGACTTCATGTACACCGTTGGATCAGGCACCATCACCGAGGGCGTCGACGAACTGATCCTTGGTATGAAGGCCGGCGAAGAGTTAAAGCTCAACGGCAGTGTCGGCCAGGGCGTCGTGGCGACGTATGAGCTGACGCTCAAAAAAGTCCAAGAGCGAGAACTGCCCGAGTTGAGTGACGAGTGGGTCCAGGAGAACACCGAGTGGCAGAGTGAAGAAGAGATGCGCGACGCCATCCTCGACCAGATGCGCCGCATGCGCATCTCCGAGGCCCAGATGAGCCAGCGTGACGCGGTGTTGGTCGCACTGAGTGATCTAGTGAGTGACGACGTCGTGCCCGAATCGCTCGTGAACGACGAAACGAACGAACGCCTTCACGACCTGGGGCATCGACTTGAACAACAGAAGCTCAATCTCGAAACGTTCCTCCAAGTAACGAATCAAAGTTCCGATCAACTCCTCGAGACGCTGCGCGCCGACGCCACGCGAGCGGTGCGTGTTGACTTGGCGCTACGCGCACTCGTGAAGGCCGAAGGACTAGAACCGACTGACGAAGAGATCGCCGAGGAACTCGAGACCACCGCCAACGCGATGCAAGTGACCCCCGACTTGCTGCGCACCAACCTGCGCGACACGGGGCGGGTCATCACGTTTCGTTCGGAAGTCGCCAAAATGAAAGCCTCGCGCTGGCTGACCGACAACGTTACCTATATCGATCCCGACGGCGTCGAAATCGATCGAGCGCTCCTCAAAACGGATCAGGCCGAGGAACTTGACGCATAAGGTAGTGGCGTGAACGACAACTATCGAGCCCAGAGCTACCTCGTCCCCACGGTCGTAGAGTCATCGAACCGTGGCGAGCGAGCCTACGACCTTTACAGTCGCCTCCTGCGTGAGCGCATCATCTTCCTCGGCACGCCAATCGACGACACGATTGCCAATCTGGTCTGTGCTCAGATGCTCTTCCTCGAGTCAGAGGACCCCGAGAAGGACATCAACCTCTACATCAACTCTCCCGGTGGTGACATCACGGGACTGCTGGCGATCTACGACACGATGAAGTACATCAAGCCCGACGTGTCGACGTTCTGCTTCGGTCAAGCGGCCTCGGCCGCCGCGGTGTTGCTCGGCGCTGGCTCAAAGGGCAAGCGTTACGCGTTGCCGCACGCGCGCGTGCTCTTGCACCAACCCTGGGGTGGGGTGGGCGGCCAGGCCTCGGACATCGAGATTCAGGCGCGTGAAATTCTGCGCATGAAGGACATGTTGAACTCAATGCTCGCCCACGATACGGGTCAAAGTGTCGAGCGCGTGAACAAAGACACCGACCGTGACTTCATTATTAGTGCCGATGAGGCCGTGGAATACGGCCTGATTGACGAAGTTATTACCGCTCGCGCCTAGGTACCTCGTTTTTAGAGTGAGGGACCGTAAGATAACGGCGGCGGTGGGCGTGTCGGAGGGTACTCGTGGCAAAATTCGGTGAAGGCAGCGACCTCATTAAGTGCAGTTTCTGCGCGAAGGGTCAAAAGCAGGTTAAGAAGCTCATCGCGGGACCCAGCGTGTACATCTGCGACGAGTGCATTGACCTGTGCAATGACATCATCGCGGACGAGTTCGGCGATCGCCCCGAGTTCATTCTCGATGAACTGCCGACGCCGCGCGAGATCTCTGCGTTCCTCGACGAGTTCGTTATCGGCCAAGTCGACGCCAAGAAGATTCTCGCCGTCGCGGTCTACAACCACTACAAACGAATCCAAACCGGTCCGTTGCACGATGAAGACGTAGAAGTCGCCAAATCCAACGTCCTGTTGCTCGGCCCGACGGGCTGCGGCAAGACGTTCCTCGCCCAGACCCTGGCGCGAATGCTCAACGTGCCCTTCGCCATCGCTGACGCCACTGCGCTCACCGAAGCCGGCTACGTTGGCGAAGACGTCGAGAACATCCTGCTCAAGCTCCTCTCGGCGGCGGACTTTGACGTCAAGCGCGCCGAGCGCGGCATCATCTACATCGACGAGATCGACAAGATTGCGCGCAAGGCCGAGAACCCCTCGATCACGCGCGACGTGTCGGGCGAAGGCGTCCAACAGGCGCTCTTGAAGATTCTTGAGGGCACCATCGCGAGTGTTCCACCCCAAGGTGGTCGCAAGCACCCTCATCAAGAGTTCATCACCATCGATACGGCGAACATTCTCTTCATCTGCGGGGGTGCGTTCTCGGGACTCGAAGAGATCATCGAGCGCCGACTCGGTAAGAAGTCGATGGGTTTCAATCAGCCCATCGAGTCCAAGCGCAAGGGCGACATCGAACTCTTTCGCCACGTCCTGCCAGAAGACATGGTCAAGTTCGG
This sequence comes from Acidimicrobiales bacterium, assembly GCA_035533995.1. Lineage (GTDB taxonomy): Bacteria > Actinomycetota > Acidimicrobiia > Acidimicrobiales > RAAP-2 > RAAP-2. Next base: position 9,587 of record DATLSR010000038.1, read on the forward strand.
ACTCATCCCCGAGTTCATTGGTCGTCTGCCGATCATCGGCGCGGTGCAGCAACTCGACCGTGACATGTTGATCAAGGTGTTGACTGAACCGAAGAACTCACTCGTAAAGCAGTTCCAGCAAGTGCTCGCGATGGACGGGGTGGAACTCGTGATCGAGGACGACGCACTCGTCGCCATTGCCGATCTCGCGCTCGAGCGCGGTACCGGGGCGCGTGGACTGCGATCGATTCTCGAACACGTGCTGTTAGAGCCTATGTACGACGTACCGGGTCGAAGCGACGTGGTTAAGTGCGTCGTGAGCGCGGCGTCGGTGCGACTGCACGAGGCGCCCAACTATGAAATGCGAAAGGCGACGCGAACCCGTCGCGCGAGCTAAGCGGTGCGATTTTCATCGTACGCCGAGGCACTGAACTGGCTCGAATCGCACGTTGACTTCGAACGCGTCGCGCCCAATCGTCAAGAGATTCCAACCCTTGATCCCGTTCGCGACACCTTGACGCTCTTCGCGGACCCTCAGGGCGACTACCCGACCATTCACGTCACGGGCACCAACGGCAAAGGCACCACCACCACGCTCACGAGCGCGCTGTTGCAGGCGACGGGACTGCGCGTGGGCGCCTTCACCAGCCCCGATCTTCACGCGATCAATGAGCGTATTGCCGTAAACGCCGAACCCATTGACGACGAAGCGTTTATCAGCGCGCTCGAGCGGCTTTCGGACGTCGAGGCGGTGAGCGGCATCGCACTTACGCGATTTGAGCTGCTCACGGTGGCGGCGTTACTGCACTTCTCCGACGAAGGCGTCGACGTCGCGGTTATCGAGGTTGGCATGGGCGGCACCTGGGACTCCACCAACGTTATTGACTCTGATGTTGAGGTTCTCACCAACGTGGACCTCGACCACACCGCGGTATTGGGCTCAACGGTTGGCGAGATCGCTCGAGACAAGGTCGGCATCTTTCGCCACGACGGTGTCGCGATCGTGGCGACGACCAACGCCATCGTCGTGCAGATTGCTCAAGTTCGAGCGGAAGAGATTGGCTCGACGCTCTGGCTGCTCGGTGAAGACTTCGAACTCGAGGAGAACGAATTGGCCCTCGGTGGCCGGGCGATTACGCTCCGCACGCCCTACGCCTACTACGAAGAGGTCCTCGTCTCACTGCACGGCATCCACCAGGGAGTGAACGCCGCCACCGCCATCGTGGCCGCCGAGGCGTTCCTAGGTCGCGCACTTGGAGAAGAGGTAGTGGTCTCGTCGCTGGGGAACGCTCGTATGCCGGGTCGAATGGAGATTGTTGGGCGTAGTCCCATGATCGTGGTTGACGGCGCCCACAATCCTGCGGGCGTGCGCGCGTTGGTCGCAACGCTCGACGGAGCCTTTGACGTTCGAGGCGATCGGCGCTGCGTGATCGGAATGTTGACCGGTCGTGACGTCGACGACATGGTCGCGCCACTCGTTGGTGCGGGCTTCAGTGAATTTCACTGTTGCGCACCGCGTTCGCCACGTGCGCTTCCCGTGGGTGAACTCGCGGCGGCGCTGCGAAGAAACGGCGCCGTGGCCTTCGAACACCCGAACGCGATGTCGGCACTCGCGCACGCGAGAGAACGTTCCACCGACGATGATCTCATTGTCGTCGCGGGCAGTCTCTATCTCGTCGCTGAAGTGCGCGGTGAACTGCTGCACGTGGCGTCTCGACACTCCAGTTGAGACTGTTAGATTGCCTGGCGTGAAGAGAACCCTGGTCATCATCAAGCCCGACGGCGTCGAGCGAGGACTCGTTGGTGAGATTCTCTCTCGTTTCGAACAGCGCCAGCTTCACTTCGTGACGGGCGAGTTGCGCACCATTGACCAAGCGACGGCGAAGCGTCACTACGCCGAACACGAAGGCAAACCCTTTTTCGAAAGTCTCGTGAACTTCATAACCAGTGGCCCCTCCTTGGTGATCGTCGTCGAAGGGCCCGACGACACGTGGCGAGTGGTTCGCACCATGATTGGTGCGACAAATCCCGCTGACGCGGCGCCGGGAACCATTCGGGGCGACCTCGCCGTTGAGATGTCGCAAAACGTGATTCACGGTTCGGATTCAACTGAATCGGCACAACGTGAAATATCAATCTTCTTCCCTGCGTTGACTTAGCGCTCCGAACTGGTCAAAAGGCTCTGTCGTGCCCTAGCCTTGTTAGAAAGCGCGGGGTGTCTCACGCCTCGATAAAGGGAAACTATGGCTGATGGACGTTTCTCACTGCTAGGTCGTGACATGGCAGTGGACTTGGGTACCGCGAACACGCTCGTCTACGTGCGCGGACGCGGCATTGTCTTGAACGAACCTTCCGTGGTCGCCGTGGACGTCAAAGACGGCAAGCCCCTGGCCGTGGGTGCCGAAGCCAAACGAATGATTGGCCGCACCCCGAGCAACATTCAGGCGATTCGACCTCTCAAGGACGGCGTCATCGCGGACTTTGAGATCTGCGAGAAAATGTTGCGCTACTTCATCCACCGCGTCCACCAGCGTCGATTCGCAAAACCCCGCATGGTGATTTGTGTACCGTCGGGCATCACCGGTGTCGAACAGCGCGCCGTCATGGAGGCGGCCGAGTTCGCCGGCGCGCGCAAGGCCTACATCATCGAAGAGCCCATGGCCGCGGCTATTGGTGCGGGACTGCCGATTCACGAACCGACCGGCAACATGGTGGTGGACATCGGCGGCGGTACGACTGAAGTCGCCGTCATCTCACTCGGTGGCATTGTGACCAGTCAGTCGATTCGCGTGGGTGGCGATGAACTCGACGAAGCGCTCGTGGCCTACGTGAAGAAAGAGTTCCAGTTGGCACTCGGTGAGAGAACGGCCGAGGAGATCAAGATACAACTCGGATCGGCCTTCCCCCTCGAACAGGAACTTCGCGCCGAGATTCGCGGTCGTGACCTCGTTACCGGACTACCAAAGACCGTCGTTATTTCGACGGAACAGATCCGTCAAGCCATTGAAGAGCCCGTGCAAGCCATCGTCGACGCGGTCAAGGTCACCCTGGACCGCACGCCACCAGAACTCTCGTCCGACCTCATGGAGCAGGGCATTGTCCTCACGGGTGGGGGAGCGCTGCTCGCGGGCCTCGCCGCTCGCCTCGAATACGAGACCAATATGCCCATCATCTTGGCGAACGATCCCTTGAACTGCGTGGCGCTGGGAAGTGGAATGTGCCTTGAAGAACTTGACGTCTTCGCGCGCATGTTGAAGACCGCACCTTCGCGTTAGGCGTTAACTCGTGGCCACCGATCGTTCACGGCGTCGTACGTGGACCCTCTCGCTCGCGGTACTCGCGACGATTGCCGTGCTCTATCTGACGACGGGCGTTTCCTCGGGGCTTCGTAGCGGAGCCAATATCGTCGTCACGCCCTTTAGTTGGGCCGTGAACCTCATCGCGCACCCGATTGGCCACATGCTCGCGGGCACCGTGAACTACAGCGACGTGGTGGCCCAGAACCAGAAACTTCGTTACCAACTGGGCAAGGCCGAAGAGCGGGCCAACGAGGGCTGGGCCTACGCGCGCCAACTCCAACAAGTGACGACCAACCTCGACCTGCCCTTTGTGGGATCACTGCCAACCGTGGCGGTCCAGGTAACCGCGCTCTCGCCGACGAACTTTTCCGCGACGGTGACTATCTCCAAGGGGCAAGACAGCGGGATTTTGGACGGCATGCCGGTGGTGGCCAATGGCGGCCTCGTGGGTCGCGTCATCGCCGCTACGGCGAACAGCGCGACCGTTCGACTGATCACCGACACCGCTTCCTCGGTGGGCGTCACCTTCGGCTCTGGCGCTACGACGATTATCGTCTCGGGGCGCGGGCTCAATAACGGACTCTCTGCGACGTCGGTGCCACTCGGCACATCGGTCACACCCGGAACAAAACTCGCGACTGATGGTTTGAATGGTGGTCTCTACCCGGCGGGGCTGCCGGTGGCGTCGGTGAAGACGGTGACCTTGACTCCCGGCGCGGCGACCTACAACCTCACTTTGAAACCGGCCGCGAGCTTGCACTACCTGTCCTACCTCGACGTCGTGATTTGGGAACCTGCTGCGTGACCAGGTTTCTCGTACCAGTGACGATCGCGACACTCGTCATGGTCGCCATTCAACTCTCCATCTTCTCGTCACTGCGCTTCGCCGGCGTTGTCGTCATGATCGTCTGGCTCTGGCCCCTGTCGATGGGCCTCGCCGGGCTCACCGCGCTTTCGTTGTGGTGTGCGTTAGTCGCCGGTGTTTTTTTCGACACGCACGCCACGACCCCTTTCGGGCTCACCGCGCTGGTGGCCCTGCTCCTCGCCTACGGCGCGTCACGTTTAGGTCGCGAAGGTGTCGGCGACCTTGACTCCGCCGCCTGGTGGGTTACGCCACTGCTCGCTGCGGCCGCCGGATTCGTCGCGCCCGTGCTCTTCGTTGGCGCGAGTTTCGTCACCTTCAATTTCTCTCTCTGGCGCGACAGTCTCTTTGCGGCCATGGTCGTGAACGCCGTGGCCTTCTTTCTCCTAGCGCGGCCCATGGCGCGATTAGCGCGGTGGGTGGGCGGCCTTGGTGGTTCGAGGCGGTGAAGAACTCGTGGCGCGATCGACCCACCGGTTCGTGGTTTTCACGACTCTGGCGACCGTGGGTTTCACTGCACCCGTTGCGCGGACGTGGTCGCACGATCAACGAGCCCAAGCCCGTGGGAATTCGCGACCTTATGGCCTCGCCCGACGAGGTCCAAGCACGCCCCGAACGACGGTGGTTGGTCATCGGCGGCTTCTTCGCCGTGCTCTTTGTTCTCCTCGTCGTGCGCCTCTTTTTCTTACAGGTTGTTGACTACAAATCATCCGTCGCTGCGGCCCAGGCGAACGTGCTTCGCGTGACGAACATCCCCGCTACGCGTGGCAGTATCTTTGACCGCGAAGGGAACCCTCTGGCGACGAACGTCACCACGACCGAGATCCGTCTCTCGAGAGCGGAGTCGACGCTGCACCCTGGGGTCATCGGCTCGCTTTCGTCCTTGACGGGGCTCAGCGTGAAAAAGATCAACACCGACCTCGCGAACCTGCAGTACAGCCAGTACCAACCGGCGCCCATTTTGGCCAACGCGCCTGCCAAAGTCGTTGAGTTCATCAAGTTGCACCCGGGCGAGTTTCCGGGCGTCTCGGTTCTTGACGCCTCGACCCGTTCCTACCCCAACGGTGGTCTGCTCGGCGCCCAAGTGCTCGGTTACGTCGGACCGATCACGCTCCAAGAGATTCTGGCCAACCCTCACCAGGGATATCAACCCGATTCAACGATCGGCAAGTCCGGCATCGAGTCGTACTACGAGTCGTACCTTCGTGGAAAAGATGGTTCGAGCACCCTCGAGGTTGGACCTTTCGGGAATGTCTTGAAGGCGAAGAAGACGAAAGAGCCTACGGTCGGCGACTCGGTCGTACTGAACATTGACACGCCCCTGCAAAAGGCGCTCGATGGGTACCTGGCGCATCAAATCCTGGTCGACCGTCACTCCATTGACCCGGTCTCGGGCTTAGTGCCCGGAGCGACCAATGGCGCCGCGATCGTGATGAACCCCAACAACGGTGACGTCCTCGCGATGTCGAGTTACCCCACCTTCAACCTCGAATCGTTCGTCAAGGGTCTGACGAACAGTGAGTATTCAGTGTTGCGCAAAGAGGGCGCGTTTAACAACTTCGCCATCCAAGGTCTCTACACCCCGGGTAGTACCTTCAAACTCTTTACCGCAACCGCGCAACTACAAACCGGAATACTTTCAGCCAACAAGTTGGTCGACGACACCGGTACGTTCAAAGTACCGGGATGTCGCCAGGTCGGCACCGGCTCGTGCTTATTTCACGACGACGACAACTCGGCGGCCGGTTTGATCACCTTGCCGAAGGCTCTCACGGTCTCGTCGGACTATTACTTTTACAACTTGGGCTATCTCTTCTGGACCCAGCAGAAGCGTTACGGTCAGACGCCCATTCAAAACGTGGCCGCCGAGTACGGCGTCACTCAAACCACCAACATCGACCTCCCCAACGAGGTCCAAGGTCGCGTCGACTCACCCGCTGTGCGCAAAGCACTCCACGCGGCTGCGCCCAAGGCCTTTCCATTTGTGACGTGGTACACCGGCGACAACCTTGAGATGGCCTTCGGTCAAGGCCTCACCGCGATCTCTCCGATCGCGATGGCCAACGCCTACGCCACCTTCGCCAACGGCGGCACGCGCTACGCCCCCGAAGTCGCCGCGGCCATCGTGAACCCTCACGGCAAGACCGTCATTCGCTACCAGCCTCGCGTGCTCGGACACGTTTCGCTGCCGCCGCGTGTTCGCGACCCCATCCTCCAAGGTCTTACCGGCGTCGTTGGCAGTCCCTTGGGCACGGGCTACTCAGCTTTCCAGAGCTATTTTCACTATTCGCTGTCGTCGTTTCCCATCGCCGGTAAAACCGGTACCGCGAGTGTCGCGAAGGGGCTCGAACCCAACTCGTGGTTCGTTGGCTTTGGGCCGACGAACCACCCCAAATACGTGGTCGTGTGCGTGATCGATCAGGGTGGCTACGGCGCCGACGCGGCCGCGCCGGTGGTGGCCGAGACCTTTGACTATCTCGTGGCCCACGGTGTGCCGGCGCTGAAACTCAAGACGGCCTTGTCGATACCCACGTCAAAGAAGAAGTCCTCGACCACCACCACGACGACGAAGAAGTCAGGCTAGGGCCTCGGTGGAGTAGCCTTGAGGGGTTGGGCGCTTTGACACATTGGGTGTCAGACGCAAAAGTACGCCGCTGTAACGCAGTGCTCTCACTCCGTTACGCACAGCATTGAGGACGAAAAAGTGGTACACGCCAGTGCGCTGCATCTACTAACTATCTTGGCGGTCCTCGTCGTCACGGCCCAACGAGTCTTTACCTCTTTCCAGCGCGCCGACGTGAGCCTTTCGCCACGTCCGGCGTTTACCCGTGGTGCACCGCACCACGCCCTAACCCCTAAGAACGCAAGGAGTACCCGTCGTGAGCGACGAATCCAACCAACCCGTACCCTCATCGTCTAATCCTCGAATTGGCGATACCCGACCCTCCCCTCAGATAGGCGACACTCGACCGGCTGCTCCGGGGCTTCCCGCGCCTTCGTCAAATGGCTCCAACGGCGGCGGTGGTAATCGCCGACGCCGAGGTGGCCGGGGTCGCTCCGGCCAAGGTGGTCAGTCCAACCAGTCCAACCAAGGCGGGCGCGGAAGTCAGAACAACACCTCGAATCAGGGCAGCCAACGCCGTGTTTCGGAGGCGCCGGTCGAAGCCTCAGCGCCAGAGGGCGTCGGTCTCGACAGCGCCGAGCGTCAAGGCCGCGGTCGGCGCCGTCGCGGCGGCGAGCGTCGCACGCGCGCCCAGGGCCGCTACCTCATGGCCGTGCACACGACCGAAGAAGGCACCCACATCGCCACCCTCGAGGGACGTTCAATGGTGGAGTACACGTTGGCGAAGAACGCCGACGAGACGAATCAAATTGACGGCAATATCTACGTTGGCCGCATTCAAAACGTGCTGCCCGGTATGGAACTCGCCTTCGTCGACATCGGCATTCCAAAGAACGCGGTGCTCTACAAGGGTGATGTGTCCTACGACGGTGAAGACGTTGACGGCGCGCCCACCAACGACAAGCGAATCGAAGAGATGATCAAGGCCGGCCAGACGGTGGTCTGTCAGGTAACGAAGAACGCGATCGGCGCCAAGGGTGCGCGACTCACCCAAGAGGTCTCGTTGCCTGGTCGTTTCGCGGTACTCGTGCCGAACTCGTCGACGATTGGTATCTCTAAGCGTCTGCCCGACGGCGAGCGCCGCCGACTGCGCAAAATTATCGACGAAGTCAAGCCCGAGCGACACGGCATCATCATTCGAACGGCCGCCGAAGGCGTGACGGGCGAAGAACTTTCGCGCGACGTGAAGTCACTGGTGGAGAAGTGGGCGGCCATTGAGGCCGAAGTCGCTAAGTCCAATCAACCTCGGCTGATTTATCGCGACCTCGACCTTGCGGTGCGCGTTCTGCGCGAAGAGCTCAACGACGAGTACCGTGCGGTGTTGATCGATGACCGCACGCTCTACGAAAAGGTGCGCGAGTACGTGATGGCCGTCAACCCCGAACTGGCCGACCGTATTGAGTACTACGACCGTGACACCGAGGATCTGCCGCTCTTTGAGCGCTACTTCGTCCATGAACAACTCCATCGCTCTCTAGATCGCAAGGTCTTCCTGCCCTCTGGTGGATCGCTCATCATCGAACGCACGGAGGCTTTGACGGTCATTGACGTCAACACGGGCAAGAACGTGGGTACGAACAATCTCGAAGAGACCGTGTTTCGCAACAACTTAGAAGCAGCCGACGAGGTGGCGCGCCAGCTACGACTTCGCGACATTGGCGGCATTATCGTCATCGACTTCATCGACATGGAAATTAAAGCCAACCGCGAGGCCGTCGCGTCGGCGTTGCGCCAGGCACTCTCTCGTGACAAGACCCGCACGCAGGTCTTTGATATCTCAGAACTGGGGCTCATCGAAATGACGAGGAAGCGCGTGAATGAGGGCCTCTTGGAGTCACTCTCGGTGGTGTGCAGCGTCTGTGAGGGCCGCGGTTTCATCGTAAAGACTGGTCTCTAAGGTCGGTCTCACGAACTGGTCCACGTCGCCGTGGGCCAAAACTGAGGGAAAGCGGTATCTCTCGTACCCTGCCTACCGGGAGGGGCCACCACGTGGGCGGTCCTTTGGACCGTTCCGGCCATGACGGCGAGGCGCCACGAGTTCGACTTCGTCGTGTTGGTTTTCCCGGGATGGCTGATTGGTTGGTCGAGCGCCACGATTATGAAGCACCTTTACGGGCGTGACCGTACGCGTCGAGCGTTTTCGAACTCCCTGCGCCTTGGCGTAATCCGCTAGTATGGAAACCTTATGTACGCCGTTATCCGAGTAGGCACATCTCAAGAGCGCGTCACCGAGGGCCAAGTGGTCCGCGTTGACTTGCGCTCGGAAGAGGTGGGGGCCGATATTGAGTTCCAGCCCGTTTTGCTCGTCGACGGCGACCAGGTGACTGCCGGTCCCGCACTGAAGGGCGCCCTCGTAACGGCGAAGATCATTGGTGGCGAAAAGGGCCCCAAGATCCGCGCGCTGACCTACAAGGCGAAGTCGATCCAGCGTCGACGCTGGGGCCATCGTCAGCACTACTCAACCGTCGAAATCACCAAGATTTCAGCGAAGGCCTAAGGAGATTCGATGTCCAAGACCAAAGGCGGCGGTTCTACTCGTAACGGTCGCGACTCCAACGCTCAGCGCTTGGGCGTGAAGACCTTCGATGGCACTGCCGTAAAGTCCGGAAGCATCATTGTTCGTCAGCGTGGTACCCAGTTCCATCCCGGCCGCAACGTCGGCATTGGCAGGGATGACACGCTGTTCGCGCTCGCTGAAGGAACCGTGAAATTCGGTTTTCGTGGCGGCCGGAAACTAGTTGACGTTCTCGCCAACTGAGTTTTCCTCCTAAAACAAAGAACCCCCCGGGATTTCCCGGGGGGTTCTTTGTTGCTAACGAGAACTATGCGCCCTTGACGGCCTTTTTAAAGGTCGAGCCAATGGACACCTTGGGGGCCCTAGAGGCCTTGACCTGAATTGCTTCGCCGGTCTGTGGGTTGCGGGCGGTGCGGGCCTTACGCTCTACACGCTCGAACGACAAGAAACCTGACAGTACGATCTTCTCACCCTTGGAAACGTTGCTAACGACGACGTCCTCAAAGGCCTTAAGAACCTCCGCTACCGTGTTCTTGGTGGCGCCACTTTCGGCGACAATTGCTTCTACCAACTCGGCCTTGTTCACCGGTCGACTCCTTACGCTCATTGAAATGGAACTGGGCGTTCCCAGCAACCACCGTCATTTTTACCGTAAAAATGGGGAAAAATGGGGATATCGTTCTAAGAATTGGCTCTTATTACAGCAATGAATTTTGATAATCCCTGTTCGGGGTGACTTTCAGAGCGCCTTATCCCCAGGAATGTCATATTTGAGACTCTACGATGGCCCAGTGACCTATCTCAATCGTGAGAAATTAAGGGAGTTGGTGGCCAAAGAGCGAACCACCTACGTGGCGAACCACCCTCGCTCGTTGGCGCTCAGCCAAGCCGCGACGAACCTCTTGGCCGGGGTGCCCATGACATGGATGACCAAGTGGGCCGGCGGCTTCCCGCTGGGCTTTGAAAGTGCGTTCGGCGCAACGATCAGAGACTTCGACGGTCACGAGCTCGTGGACTTCGCACTCGGCGACACCGGCGCGATGGCCGGTCATTCACCAGCGCCGCTGCTGCGCGCCCTCAATGAGCGCGTCGGCGAAAAGGGCGGCGTGACGACCATGTTGCCCAACGAGGACGCGCAGTGGGTCGCGGCTGAAATGACCCGGCGCTTTGGACTCTCTCGCTGGTCTTTTTCGCTTTCAGCCACTGACGCCAATCGATGGATGTTGCGCTTGGCGCGAATGGTCACTGCTCGACCGAAGGTCCTCGTCTTTTCGTACTCGTACCATGGCACAGTCGATGAGACTTTCGTCATCGTTGACGACGAAGGTTGGGCCCGTTCGCGCCCGGGCAACGTTGCACCGATGGTCGATCCAACGATGACGACACGTGTTGTTGAGTTCAACGACCTCGAGGGGCTCGAGCGCGAGCTGCGCAATGGTGACGTTGCAGCGGTACTCTGCGAACCGGCGCTGACCAACATTGGCATTGTGCTACCGGAAGACGGATTTTTCGACGCCGTGCGCGAACTCTGTGACGCGACAGGAACGCTTTTGATACTCGACGAAACGCACACCTTTTCAGCCGGTCCCGGGGGGGCGACTCGACGATTTTCTTTGAAGCCCGACGCGCTCACCATTGGCAAATCGCTCGGCGGCGGTGTGCCCTGTGGGGCCTTTGGGCTGAGCGAGGAACTGGCGAGTCGTGTGATGGCGGGCGTGAGCGACGGCGCTGATATCGACGACGTCGGTGGGGTGGGCGGCACGCTCGCGGGTAACGCGTTAAGTCTCGCGGCGATGCGCGCGGTGCTCGGCGAAGTCTTAACCGACGACGCGTTCATCCAAATGGAAAAGTTGGCCACGACGTTCGCGGAAGGCGTGCAGCGCACGATCGAAGCGAATCACTTGCCGTGGTCGATCACTCAACTTGGTGCGCGCTGTGAGTACCGTTTCGCGTGGCCCGCGCCGAAGAACGGCGGCGACGCCGCCAAGAGCGCCGACCCACTCCTCGAGGAGTTTCTTCACCTCTATGGCATCAACCGTGGTGTCTTGTTGACGCCCTTTCACAACATGGCCTTGATGTGTCCAGCAACAACCTTCGACGACGTGGCACGCCACCAACTCGTTTTCGACGCCGCCGTCATCGAACTACTTCGCTAAAGGGCCCCTCGTTAAGGCGGCCCGTAGGATAGGGGGGTGTCCTCCTTCGTCGATAGTGCGCAACTGCACGCTAAAGCGGGCAACGGAGGGGCCGGTTGCGTGAGTTTTCGCCGTGAGGCCCACGTCGCCAAGGGTGGACCCGACGGCGGCGACGGCGGGCGCGGCGGGGACGTCTGGCTGGAAGCCGACCACAATCAAGCCTCACTTCTCGGCTTTCGCGACCACCCCTTTCGCCGCGGCACCGACGGCCAACACGGCACGTCCAAGCGTCAACACGGCTCTCGGGGTAAGGAGATCATCGTCTCGGTGCCGGTGGGCACCATGGTCTACACCGCCGAGGGCGAACTGCTCATTGACTTAAAGGGCCCCGGCGATCGCTGGCTCGCGGCAGAGGGTGGCCTCGGCGGACAGGGCAACGCGCGTTTTCTCTCCAATCAGCGTCGGGCCCCGGCCTTCGCCGAGCAGGGTGAAATCGGCGAGGAGCGTTGGTTGAACCTGGAGTTGAAACTTCAAGCCGACGTGGCCCTCATTGGATTTCCGAACGTCGGCAAGTCCACGTTGATCTCGCGCGTCTCCGCGGCGCGCCCGAAGATCGCCGACTATCCCTTTACGACCCTGGTGCCTAATCTCGGCGTGGTGCGCGTGGGTGCGCGCTCGGCGAAACCGAGCGACGCCACCGAATTCGTGATGGCGGACATTCCTGGTCTCATTGAGGGAGCGGCCGAAGGTCGCGGACTGGGACACGACTTTCTACGACACGTCGAACGCGCCCGCGTGCTTTGTGTGCTGCTCGACCTCTCGGAGATGGCGCCGAACCCACCGGAGGAACAGTTGACGATACTGCTGGGTGAACTTGGTGACTACCAGGCCGACCTACTAGATCGTCCGCGCGTGGTCGTGGGTTCCAAGGGCGACGTGGCGGCCTCTGAACTCGAGGGTGTCGAGAGCATCTCGGCCGTGACCGGCGAGGGAATCGACGCTCTCGTCGGTCAACTTGCCGGACTCGTCACCCGAGCTCGTCACGACGAAGCGGCTGCGCTCGAACACGAGATTGTCGTACACCGCCCTGTTCCCGAAGAGATCACGGTGGAGCGTACCGGTGAAAACGGATGGATCGTGGAAGGTCGTGCGGCGAGGCGAGCGGTGCGTTTTCAAGACCTCACCGATGATCAAGCGTTGGCTGAAATTATCCACCGTCTAAAGGAACTTGGCGTCGACCGACTTTTGACGCGCGCGGGCGTGCACGACGGCGACGTCGTGACGATCGGCACGCTCTCTTTTGAGTGGTGGCGCGACGAAGTGGGAACTGGACTCGATCGTGGCGACCACCACCGAGCCACCCGGCGCGAGCGCCTCGCGCGACACGGACGTCTGGACTTAGGGGGCAGTGATGAAGACGCGTAGCGTGGTCGTCAAAATCGGCACCACCTCGGTGACCGACGAAGTCGGCAACGTGGCCTACGACGTGTTAGTCGGCGTCGCCGCCGATGTCGTTACGCTGCGCGACGAAGGTTGGTCAGTCGTTGTCGTGACGTCGGGCGCGATTACGGCCGGTTGGGCCGAAGTTGGTCAGTCCAAACCTCGCCCACGTGACGCCGTCACCCTTCAGGCGGTGTCGGCCGTGGGTCAGCCACTGTTGATGCACGCGTGGCGCAACGCCTTTGGCGAAATGGGCGCGGCGGTTGGCCAAGTGCTGCTCGCGCCTCTGGACTTCTCCCACCGCGGTCAGTACTTGCACGCGCGCGGAACCCTCGAGGCGCTCGCGGGACTGAACGTCATCGCGATCGTCAACGAGAACGACGCCGTGGCTGATGAAGAGATTCGTTTTGGTGATAATGACCGTCTCGCGGCGCTGGTCGCCAATCTCGTGGGCGCTTCACACCTCGTGCTCTTGACCGATACCGACGGGCTCTTAACCGCCGATCCCCGTCTGGACGCCTCGGCGACGCTCATCGAAGAGGTCACGGCCTTTGACGCCGATCTTCTTGAAGCGGCCGGTTCGAGTCACTCGAAGGTCGGCAGCGGGGGAATGGCGTCAAAGTTGGCCGCGGCGCACATGGCCACCTGGTCTGGTGTCACGACGGTCATCGCGCCCGCGCGGGCCCACCACGCGTTGCGACAGTCACTCGAGGGCAACACCAGTTTTGGAACCACCTTCCATCCCCGCCCCGGCCGCCTTTCGGCGAGGAAGTCCTGGATTGCTTTTGCGGTGGCCAGCCACGGCTCGATCACCATTAATGAGGGGGCCGCGCGCGCGCTCGAGGAGAAGGGCCGAAGTTTATTGCGCGTTGGCGTTGAATCCTTTAGCGGGACCTTCGTCGAGGGTGACGCCGTTGAGGTGAAGGGCCTAAAGGGCGAAACGATCGCCAAGGGACTGGTGCGCGTATCGGCGGAGTCTTTCGCCGAGGGTGACGACGTTGTCGTGCACCGCGACGATCTCGTTCTCTTACGGCGAGTGTAACGACGCCTATTACGATTGGACTATGACGACGCGTGAATTAGCGGCCCAGGGCGCCGCGGTGAAGCAAGCGGCCGTCGCATTGGGACAGGCCAGCGACGGCCAACGTCGAGGGGCTCTCCTGCGCGTGGCCGACCGGCTCGAAGAGGTCTTAGAGGACCTGGTCGCCGTGAACGCGCTCGATCTCGAGGACTACGACGAGTCGGGACCGGGTCGTGACCGCCTCACGCTCACCAAAGAGCGTGTGCTCACAATGGCGAACGCTCTACGAGAGATCGCTGACGCGCCCGACCCACTCTTTGAAGTGCTCAATCAAAGCGTTCGTCCCAACGGCCTCCAGATCGAGCGCCTGCGGGTACCGCTGGGCGTGATTGGCGTGGTCTATGAAAATCGGCCCAACGTCACGAGTGACGTGGCGGGACTGTGCGTACGAAGTGGCAACGCCGCCTTTCTTCGAGGATCATCCTCGGCGATGAGGACCAACGCCTTCATCGTCGGACTTTGGCAAAGGGCGCTCGAAGATGAGGGACTACCCGAGGCGGGCGTCGAGCTCGTCCAAGACCCCTCGCACGAAACGGTGGCTGAATTCATGCAGCTCACCGAGGTGCTCGACTGTCTCATTCCTCGCGGTGGCCCCAGCCTGATCGAGGCCATGCGCGAGTACGCGCGCGTTCCCTACGTCCTCGACGGTGACGGGAACTGTCACGTCTTCGTCGACGACTCGGCCAACCTCGAGGCCGCCGTGGCCATCGTCAAAAACGCCAAGACCTCTCGCCCCGGCGTCTGTAACGCCGTCGAGACGGTACTCGTGCACGAGTCCGTCGCGGCGTCGTTCTTGCCCGCGCTCGCGCTCGCCATACCCGAGGTCGAACTCCGCGTCGACGGCGCCGCGAGGAAAATCTTGCCCCAAGCGATCCTCGCGAACGACGTCGACTACGCCACGGAGTTTCTCGATTTGATTCTGGCCGTCAAGGTTGTTCAGTCGCTGGACGAGGCCATCGAGCACGTCGCACGCTTTGGCACCGGCCACAGTGAAGCCATCCTTACCGAGAACGCGGAGCACGCCGAGGCGTGGATACGGCGCGTCGACGCCGCCGCGGTATTGGTGAACACGTCGACGCGCTTCATCGACGGGGGCGAGTTGGGATTAGGGGGAGAAGTTGGTATTTCAACACAGAAGTTGCACGCTCGGGGCCCCATGGGACTTCGTGAATTGACCTGCTTGAAATGGGTAGTACGAGGAGAGGGACAAGTTCGATGAGCGCATTAGATCCGAGAGAAGAGCTCGCCCAGCGACTCGGACTGACGAGTGTGCCACCGGTGCGCTTTGAATCGCCCGAGGAGGTACAGAAGCTCCTCGCGGAGAACGACTACCTCAGTGATGAGGCGATTGCGTCGGTCACCTACCTCGCGGACCGCCTCGCCAAGCCCGTCCTTATCGAAGGACCGGCCGGTACGGGCAAGACCGCCCTCGCCAAAGCCGTCGCCGACTCCATTGGTGCTCGGCTCATTCGCCTTCAGTGTTACGAGGGACTCGATGAGTCCAAGGCGCTCTATGAGTGGAACTATCGCAAGCAGCTCTTGCGCATTCAGGCCGGACGTCCCGAGGGCGCGGGAAGCGAAGAGTGGCACCATCTAGAAGAGGACATCTTCGCTGAGGAGTTCATGCTCACGCGACCCCTGCTCGAAGCCATCTCCGCGACCGACCCCGTCGTACTGCTCATCGACGAAGTAGACCGAGTGGAACTCGAGACTGAAGCGCTGATGCTCGAAATTCTCTCGGAGTACCAAGTTTCAATTCCCGAGCTCGGCACCATTCGTGCCAAACAGATCCCCATGGTCTTTTTGACTTCGAATAACACGCGCGAACTCTCCGAAGCGCTGAAGCGTCGTTGTCTGTACCTCTACGTGGGCTATCCCACCGTGCAGCGTGAGCGCGACATCATCCTTTCGCGCGTGCCGGGCATTTCGAGTGCACTGGCCGAGCAGATTGCCCAAGTCGTTCGATCGCTGCGCACCATCGATCTAAAGAAAGCGCCTTCGGTCTCTGAGACCCTGGACTGGGCGCGCACCCTCGTGGTGCTCGGTCGAAGTGAGATCGGCGACCAAGACGTTGCTGCGACGTTGCACATCTTGTTGAAGTACCAGTCCGACATCGATCGAGCCTCCAAGGAGATGCTCGGCCGTTCGAGGCCCGTTGCTTAACCTCCTCGGTGACTTCATTGGCGAACTGCGATCGGCCGGCATCCCCGTCTCGATGAGCGAACACGTCGACGCCGCGCGCGCCATTGACGTCATCAACCTCGGTAGTCGTTCGTTGGTGCGAGCGACTTTGGCCGCGACGCTCGTTAAGGACAGCGATCACCTGCCGGTCTTTAACACCGCCTTTGACGTCTTCTTCGCGATTCGTTCGTGGGACAGCGCCGAGGCGCTACTTCGTGGCGAGTCCGACGACGGAGCGAACGAGAGCGATGAAGCTGATGGTGGGGCCGGTCCGGGACAGGCCCGCGGCCAAGGCGGTGGTGGCGGATCGTCGATGAGCGCGCAAGAACTCTCCGAACTGCTCTTTCGAGCACTTCGTGACGGAGACCGAAACAGCATGCGTTTTGGCGCGAGCGAGGCGGTCACGCGTTACGCCGGCATGGAACCTGGTCGACCGGTCGGCGGTACCTACTACCTCTATCGAACGCTGCGCAGTCTCGATCTTGAGGCACTCCAGCAACGACTCCTCGACGGCGCGCTCGGAAGCGGTGACGACGTACTGAGCGAGCGACTCGCCCACGACGACGTCACGTCGCGCATCGAACAACTCAAAGCGGAGATCGAACGCGAGATTAGGGAACGACTCGTCGAGGACCGCGGATCCGAAGCTCTCGCGAAGTCCGTTCGCAAACCTCTGCCCGAGGACCTGGACGTGATGCACGCCAACCGCGAAGAGATGGCGCAACTCGAGCGGGCGCTGCGCCCGCTTAGTCGCAAACTCGCGGTCCGCTTAGCGCGCAAGCGCCGCCGGCGTCGTCGCGGACCGGTCGATCTGCGTCACACCGTTCGTCGCAGTCTCTCCACCGGGGGCGTGCCGATCGATCTTCGCTTTAAGCCACCGCGCCCCGCCAAGCCCGAAATCTTCGTGATCGCGGACGTTTCTGGATCGGTGGCCTCGTTCGCTCGATTTACGCTGCACCTCGTGCACGCGATCAGTTCGCAGTTCTCCAAAGTGCGCAGCTTTGTCTTCGTCGACGGCCTCGATGAAGTCACGCGACTCTTTGACGGAGTCGAAGACCCGGCGGAAGCCGTCGCGCGCATCAACGCCGAGGCCGACGTAATTGCCTTTGACGGACACTCGGACTACGGGCGCGCCCTCGTCACCTTTCACGATCGCTTCGCGAGGGACTTGACCAAGCGCTCGACCGTGTTGATCCTTGGCGACGCACGCAATAACTACCACCAGGCACACGCCGAGATCCTGGCCGATCTGCACTACCGAGCGAAGGGCGTCTACTGGCTAAACCCGGAGCCCACGAGTTACTGGAACAGTGGTGACTCGATTATCAGTCAGTACGCGCCGTACTGCAATCGCGTGATCGAATGTCGCACCCTTCGCCAACTCGAGGCGTTCGTAGGAGAGTTGGCGTGAGTTTCGACGAAAACTTACCGCCCGAGGGTTTTCGCCAGCGCGGCTTAGCGCCCACCGAAACAAGATTGCTGCTTATTCGCCACGGCGAAAGTTACGCCAACTTACATGGCGTCGCCGGAGGGCCACGGGGCGACGGGGGACTCACCGACGCTGGTCGCGCACAGGCGCGAGCCTTGGCGCGGCGACTCGCCATTACGAGAGAGTTGGCGAGCGCGAGCGCGTTGTACACCTCGACCCTGCCCCGGGCCATCGAGACCGGCGCCATTGTCTTTCCCGCGATCAACGCTTCGCTAGAACCCACGGCGGACGAGTCTTTGTGCGAGCTCGGCGTGGGCGAGGCGGACGGACTGACCTGGACGGAGATTGGTCGTCGCTACGCCGCGCCCAACTGGGACGTCGATCCCTCTCAGACCAACGTACCCGGTGGCGAATCACTCCTCGAATTCTTCCAACGCTGCGTCGAGGCCATAGAGCGGCTCGTTGCCCGTCACCCCAGAGAGTTGGTCGTCCTGGTCGTGCACGGTGGTTTCATCGAACAGGCCATGAAGCTCTACCAGGGCTTTGGCGGTGGCGTTCGTATGCAACCACGAATCGAGAACTGCTCAATGACCGAAATCGAGTTCGCCAGCGATTATCGCCGACTACTTCGCTACAACGATCTCTCACCGATTGGTGTTGAGTAGCGCTGGAGGAACTCCGCTACGTGAAAGGCCATGTCCAGACTCTGGGTGGCGTTGAGACGCGGGTCACAGATCGAGGTGTAGTTCTGATCGAGGTCGGACTCACTGAGCCGTGAACCCCCGCCGAGACACTCGGTCACGTCGTCTCCCGTGAGTTCAACGTGCAAACCACCGGGCCAGGTGCCCAGGGCTTGGTGGACCAGGAAGAACTGTGAGGTCTCAGAGAGCACGTCGTCGAAGCGTCGGGTCTTTTGACCGCCCGAAGCCACGAAGGTATTGCCGTGCATCGGGTCACAGGCCCAGAGTTCACTTCGTCCGTCGTCACGTAGTCCCTCAATGAGCGGGGGCAAGAGCTCACTGACGCGCTCGTGTCCCATGCGCGAGATCAAAGTGAGACGACCGGGCACGTTCGTGGGATTGAGAACGTCACAGAGTTGGCGCAGTTCGTCAACGCCCATGCTCGGCCCGACTTTGAGACCGAGGGGATTCGCGACGCCGCGCAGGAAGTTGACGTGCGCGCCGTCGAGCTGGCGCGTGCGGTCGCCAATCCAGAGCAAGTGCGCCGAACAGTCGTACCAGTCGCCCGTGAGCGAGTCGCGACGCGTGAGAGCCTGCTCGTAGGGGAGGATGAGCGCTTCGTGGCTGGTGTAGAAGTCAACGCCTTGTAAGGCGCCATCGTCGTGAAGGTCAATGCCACAAGCCTTCATGAACTGCAACGCCCGCTCTATCTCGTCGGCGATGACTTCGTAGCGTTTGCCTTCGAGCGAATTAGCGACGAACTCTTGGTTCCAAGCGTGCACGCGCGACAAGGCGGCGAAACCACCGGTCGTGAAGGCGCGCAACAAGTTAAGAGTCGAGACGCTTTGGTGATAGGCGCCGAGCAGTCGTTCGGGGTCGGGGCGTCGGGCCTCGGCACTGAACTCCTCAGAGTTGACGATGTGGCCTCGAAAGGTCTCGAAACGCTGACCCTCGCGTTCTTCGAACTCCTCAGAGCGGGGCTTGGCGAACTGACCCGCGATGCGGCCGACTTTGATGACCGGCACGCCCGAGGCGTAGGTGAGAGCCACCGCCATCTGCAAGATGACCTTGAGTTTGTCGCGAATGGCGTCGGCCGAACTTTCGTCAAAGGACTCGGCGCAGTCGCCCGCCTGGAGAAGAAAGGCCTTTCCGTTGGCAACTTGGGCGAGATGATCCTGGAGGCGTCGAGCCTCACCGGCAAAGACGAGTGGCGGCTTTTTAGCGAGCTCGGCTTCGACGCGTTCGAGATGCGCGAGGTCGGGCCACGTGGGACTTTGTGCCACGGGGTACTCGCGCCACGTCGTGGGCGTCCACTCGAGTGACGGCGTTTCCATCTAGTAAGCGTAGGGGGTCTGTAACCAAACGGTCAATCCCGTTAGTCTTGGGCGGTGAAAGTACGGCGCCTCGGTCTCTTTGGTGGGACCTTTGATCCGCCCCACTTTGGTCACGTCGCCGCGCTCGAAGCCGCCGCCTTGAGTGGTCGATTCGACCGCCTCGAAGTGACCGTGGCTGGTGATCCCTACCAAAAGAGCACCGCGACGCTCGTACGTCCAGCGTCACTTCGCCTCGCCATGGCGCACGCGGCCTTCGATGATCTGCCCCTCGTGCACGTCTCAGATCTCGAGATCCGCCGTCAGGGTCCTTCGTACACGATCGACACCGTTCGCGAGCTCTTCGCCGTAGCCGACGCCATCGATCTCATCGTCGGAGCGGACTTGGCGATGCAACTCGAAGGCTGGCACGACGCCGAACAACTCCGTGAATTAGTGGAAGTGGGCATCGTCCCTCGGCCCGGATCGGTCACCCTGGAACCCTATGGATGGCGCTGTTACGAGATTCCAATGGACCCGGTGGACCTCTCCAGTCGTTACATCCGCGCCCTAACACCGAGCGCCGAAAACCTCAGAAAACTAATCCCCGCCGCTGTTATTCCGCTCTTTGAGGGGGCTCCGGGCTAGGGTTGGCGTAATGGCAGTTCGTGTTTTTGACCTGACCGAACCACAGTCTTCACGGCTGGAGGTTG
Source organism: Acidimicrobiales bacterium (assembly GCA_035533995.1). Lineage (GTDB taxonomy): Bacteria > Actinomycetota > Acidimicrobiia > Acidimicrobiales > RAAP-2 > RAAP-2. The sequence goes on from DATLSR010000038.1 coordinate 29,834, forward strand.
TGGACGCGACGCCGCGACGCCGAGATCTACGACGCACGAGGCAGCGTTCCGCGCTTCTCGGCCTCCTGCTCCTCGCCGTTCCATTCTTTGGCGCACTCATTCTGCTCGGAGTTTCCCACTGAGTGAGATCGTGACCAGCAGCGAGTTCGCTCGCGGCCCTTACTCCGCTTACGTCTCCACCCTCGTTAACGCAGCCGTCGTCGCGGCCGAGGAGAAGATTGCTCTGGACACCGTCGTGCTCGACTTGCGCGATCTCATCGACGCCTTCGACGCTCTCGTCGTGACCTCGGGTCGCAACGACCGTCAAGTGCGCGCCATCGCTGAAGAGATCGAACGTTTGATCGAACTGGCTCTGGACGTAAAGCCCATCAGCGTCGAGGGACTCGTCCAAGGTGAGTGGGTCGCGCTCGACTACGGCGACGTCATCGTGCACGTCTTTGATGAGTCCACGCGCGACTACTACGACTTAGAGCACCTCTGGAACAGTGCGCCAGCGCTGCGGCCCCTGCCTACTCACTAACCGTTCAGCAACGACAGGAAGTCCTTACTCGAGACCAGCGTGCGGCGTTGGCCGCCGGGCGTGAGCAGTTGCTGTACGACGCCCGCCGCCTGAACGACGATGCCCCCGGTCGCGCCCACTTCGTCGGCCGTTAGGACTAACTGGCCAACCGCGAGGAGTTGTTGGGACACCGACAACGTGTCCAGTGACGACGCCAAATTGATGTAACCAACGTCGTTGCGAACAGTGGCCGAGTCCAGTACCAGGTTGGTGGGTAGGGCCGAGGTGTACCCGGCCGAGGCTTCAATCGCGGAGGGACCAAGCAGGAGTTGCTGTACGACCGACGTCAAAGTCGGTGGTGAGGGGACGATGCGGTTGGAGGGGGCGAGCTGTCCAGTGGCGTCGACAATGTAGACCGGCTGGTGGACGAAGCGAACCCGAGCTCCGTTCGTGCCCGGAATGGTCTTGTGGAGCAGTCCAAGAGGCACGTTCGATCGGGGGACGTGCAGCGGAGCGGCGTTGGGCGCGACGAGTGTGCAGCTTGAGAGAAGGACGGCGCCGAGTGCGAGCAAGAGTACGAGGCGAAGGCTCTTCACGGGCTCGCCTCTTTGGTAATGGGTAAGAGAATCTGAAAGCGGGCCCCGCCCTCGGGGCTCTCGAGGACTTGGACGGAGCCGCCGATCGCGCGCACGTGATCGCGCACGAGCGCGAGTCCGAGTCCCGTGCCCCTGGCCAATCCACGGTCGTGGGCCGCGCGGCCGCGAAAGAACCTCTCGAAGACCGCGTCGCGCTCTTCGAGCGCGACCCCGGCACCGCCGTCGTCGACGTTGATGGCGAACTGACTACCGTCGACGTCCAGTCGTACCATCGTCGCGCCGCCGGCGTAGTAGTGGGCGTTGTCAATCAAGTTGGTAAGGGCGCGCTCGAATCGGCGACGATCAACCGAGACCAGGGGATCGCCAACTGACCTGTCGACTTCAACGGAGGGTTCGTGTATGCCGTGGCGCCGAGCGGCCGAACGAACCGATTGGCGAACCAACTCGACGCCCGCGACTGTCTCGATGACGAGGGGAACGGCGCCCGCGTCGGTGCGGGCCATCTCCAGGAGGTCCCTTACGAGTGACTGGAAGATCGAAAGATCCGCTGCCAACAGGTCCAAACTCTCTTGTCCCGCGGGTGAGAGTTCGCTGCGATGTTGTTGCAACACCGACGCGGTAGTGGCGAGAGTGGTGAGAGGAGAGCGAAGCTCGTGGCTGACGTCACTCGCGAATCGCGCGTCGCGCTCGAGTCGCTGGACGAGCTGACTGACCATCTCGTTGAAGGACTCAGTGAGTTGTTGGACCTCGCGATCGGCACGGGTGACTTGGAGTCGAGTCGACAGGTTGCCCTCGGCTATTGCCGCGGCGGCTAATGAGACCCGCTCGAGGGGTCGAACCGTGCGCCGAGTCACCCAAAGGCCCCCCGCGACACCAAGGAGAAAGGTGACGAGGGCACCAAAGCCGAGCACCAGGAGCAAGGTGCGCAAGGTGTTTTCGAGGGTGTTGAGTTTGAAGACCTCAAAGAACTGCGTCTCGACCGCGGGAATTGGCACGCCCACGACGAAGATCAGCCGGCCGTTGACGTTTTGAATCTGCTCGGTGGGATCGCCCGCGAGGACTTTCTGAACGATCTTGGGTGACACGTCTTGGGTCGCCGCGCCGCTGCTCTTAGAGAGCCACTGTTGGTGGGTCTGGACGAGCACGTTCGACTGAGTCGCTCGTTGGATGGCGTTGAGTTCATTGGCCAACTGCGTCGGTGAAGTGTAGAGGGTGCTGCGTACGAGCGCGGCGTTGACGTAGGCCTGGCGTAGGTCGGTTTGGCGTTGATCGTTCACTAGTACGCGGTGTACGCCAGCGTAGGTGAGCGTCGCGGCCAGGCTGCTCACAATTAACGCGCCGAGTCCAAAGGTAATCAAGAGACGGAGTCGAAGGCTCCGTTGGCGCATTAGAGAACCAACTTGTAGCCAGTTCCTCGAACGGTGACGAGGTAAGTGGGGCTGGCGGGATCGGGCTCGATCTTCATGCGCAGTCGTCGAATGTGCACATCCACGAGACGACTGTCGCCAAAGTAGTCGTATCCCCAGACCCGCTCGAGTAAGTCTTCGCGCGAGAGCACTCGTCCGTTCACAGACGCCAGGTCCGTGAGGAGTCGGAACTCCGTGGAGGTGAGGTGAAGTTCGGATCCGTCGCGGTAGCGCACGACGCCTTCATCGGGAATGACGCGTAGCTCGCCCATCTGAAAGGCGTTGGCACTCTTGTCGGGGCGGCGACGAAGGTGCGCGCGCACGCGCGCCAAGAGTTCTTCGGGCGCGAAGGGTTTGGTGACGTAGTCGTCCGCGCCGGATTCGAGTCCGAGCACGACGTCAACGGTCTCGTCGCGCGCCGAGACAATCACGATCGGCAAATCGCTGGCCGAGCGCAGCGCCTGACAGGTCTGAAAACCCGTCATGCCGGGCAGCATCACGTCGACAATCGCGACGTCGGAGGCCATACGGGCAAACAGGGCAACTCCGAGTTCGCCAGTCGGGGCGTCGTCAACACTGAAGCCCTCGCCCTCAAACATGAGACGTAGAGCTGTGCGAATGTGGTCGTCGTCTTCAACTATCAAGATACGAGGCACTCGGGCTCCTTTGGAATCATCGCTAAGACTAGTAAGTCGCGACCGGGGGTCTCGGTGTCACTAGCCTTAATTTCGTGTCGGCCGTTGAAAAAAGCGAGCGAGCCACGTCAGCGTGGTACTTAGCGAACTACGCCGATACCCTGCGCGCGGCCGACCGCTCAGTGGCGACCCAGCGGGCCTACAACTCGGACGCTCGGGCGTACGTGCGCTGGTCCATGGAGCGCGGAACGCTCTCTCCAATCGAGGTCACGAAGAAGGACTTACGTGAGTATCTGGTCTTTATGACCAATCGCGGCGATGAACGAACCTCGATTAGTCGTCGCCGCGCCTCGCTGCGCAGTTACTTCTCGTGGCTCGTTGAGCGCGGTCACCTCGCCTCGTCGCCGGCCGCCCGTCTCTTGGCGCCACGGCCGGACCAGCACTTGCCCAAAATCGTTGTGCGCGAGCAGCTCGACAATCTTTTGGACGATGACTGGGGCGAAGACGAGTGGGCCACGCTCGATCGCGCGGTCTGTGAAGTCCTCTACGGCGCGGGGTTACGCGTGTCAGAACTCTGTGACCTCGACGTGGCGAGCGTTGATTTCACCCAAGGCTTGTTGCGCGTAATGGGAAAGGGTCGAAAAGAACGCGTGGTGCCGCTGCACCAGCGAGGTATGGAGGCGCTTCGTCTCTGGATCGGGGACGCGCGCGAGTACGTACTGCGCACGAGCTCGCCTCGAGAAGCACTCTTTCTCAATCGCCGTGCTAATCGTCTGGGGCCACGCGACGTGCGGCGCATTCTCGATCACCGCGTCGCGCGCGGTCACGTCCAGCCCCACGCACTTCGCCACACCTACGCGACCCACCTCGTTGAGGGTGGCGCCGATCTACGGGTGGTGCAAGAACTCTTGGGACACGAAAGTCTCACCACGACGCAGATTTACACCCACGTCTCGAAGTCGCGCCTCCAAAAAGTTCATCGCCAGACCCACCCGCGGGGTTAGTTACTCCTAGCGGTTAACATGGTTGGGCTCTCCCAGAGTGGGCGAGCAAGTGAGTTGTCCTCGTGGTTTCGTACGGTCGCCGATGTTGGTGCTCCACGGGGTTGAAGCAACCATACGAAAGGAATCTAGATCGTGGCACTCGTCACTCTGCAGGAACTATTGGACTCGGGTGTGCACTTCGGGCACCAGACCCGTCGTTGGAACCCCAAGATGCGTCGTTTCATCCTTGGTGAGCGCAACGGCATCTACCTCATCGATCTTCGCAAGACCCTCGCGGGCATCGAACTCAGCTACGCCTACGTTCGCGACCTCGTCGCTGACGGCGGCGTGATTCTCTTCGTCGGCACCAAGAAGCAGACCCAAGGCCCCATCGAGGACTACGCCAAGGCCTGTGGCATGCCCTTCGTCAATCAGCGCTGGCTGGGCGGAATGTTGACGAACTTCACCACGGTCGCCGGACGCGTCAAGCGTTTGATCGAACTTAGGGCTATGGAGCGCGCCGGTGACTTTGGCAATATGCCCAAGCGCGAGGCACTGCGCCACAGTCGTGAACTCGAAAAGCTTGACCGCAACTTGAGCGGCATCGCCAACCTCGACCGCGTGCCCGACGCCATCTTCGTGATCGACACGAAGAAGGAACACATCGCGGTCACCGAAGCGCGCAAACTGGGCCTGCCCGTCGTGGCGGTCGTGGACACCAACTGTGACCCCGACGTCATTGACTACGTGATTCCCGGCAACGACGACGCCATTCGTGCCGGCGCGTTGCTCTGTCGCTTGATTGCCGACGCGGTGACCGAAGGTCGCTTCATTCGCCAGAATCGCCCCGCCGTTACGGTGAGCGTTACCGCCACCGCTTAATTCATCCCAAGATTCAAAGAGGAGAACCAAGGTGACTATCACCGCCAAAGACGTACAGGTCCTGCGCCAGTCCACGGGTGTGGGCATGATGGACGCAAAGAAAGCCCTCGAGGCGAACAATGGGGACATGGACGCCGCCACTCAGTGGCTGCGCGTGCAGGGACTCGCGTCGGCCGCGAAGCGCGCCGAGCGAGAAGCCGGCGAGGGCGCCGTTGCGGTCGTGCGCGACGGATCCGTTGCCGCCATCGTGGAACTGCGCTGTGAGACCGACTTCGTCGCGAAATCAGATGAGTTCGTGTCGCTCGCCGACGAGATTGCTGCTCGCGTGTGCGTTGACGGTGAAGGTGCCGTCAAGCAGTTTCAAGAGAACATCGAAGTGATGCTCACCACGCTCAAAGAGAACATTTCGATTGGCCGCGTGTACCGACTCGAAGCCGGTCCCGACGAGGTCGTGGACACTTATATCCACCACCAGAGTGGTCGCGGCGTGAACGCCGTCGGTGTGGTCTTAAAGGGCGCGAGCGAAGAAGTGGCCCACGAGATCGCGGTACACATCGCCTTCGCCAAGCCGAACTACTTAAGGCGCGAGGACGTTCCGGCCAGTGAAGTCGACGCCGAGCGCAAGACCGTCGAAGAGATCACGCTCAACGAAGGTAAGCCCGCAGCGGCGCTACCCAAAATAATCGAAGGACGGCTGAATGGTTGGTTCAAGGAGCGCGTCCTCTTGGAACAGCCCTACGTCAAAGACGAAAAGGTGTCCGTGGAGAAGTTTTTGAACGGCGCGACCATTAGCGCCTACGCTCAAGTAGTTATCGGGGGATAGGACATCGTCGTGCGTCGAGTGGTTTTAAAACTGTCGGGTGAGGCATTGGCCTCTGCCGCGAGCGACGAAACCATTGACGCTTCCACGGTTGATTTTCTCGCCCGCGAGATCGCGGCAGCGATGGAGCGAGGTGGCCTTGAGCTCGCGGTCGTCGTCGGTGGGGGCAATATCTGGCGTGGAGCGACGGGCGAACTCGCTGGAATGAATCGGGCGAACTCCGACCTTATGGGCATGCTGGGCACCGTTATTAACGCTCTCGCTCTCCAAGACGCCATCGAAAACCACGGACGTCCCACTCGCGTGATGTCGGCGATCAACATGGACCAGGTCGCCGAGCCCTACATTCGTCGCCGGGCGGTTCGTCACCTCGAGAAGGGTCGCGTCGTCATCTTCGCGGCCGGCATGGGCAACCCCTACTTCACCACCGACACCCCCGCCGCTCAACGCGCCGCGGAAGTCGAAGCCGAGATCGTTCTGAAGGGCACCCACGGTGGCGTGGACGGCGTCTACTCCGAGGATCCGCGCGTTAACCCCAAGGCCGTTAAGTTCGATGAAATTTCCTTTGACGAAGTGATCGCGCGCGATCTGCGGGTCATGGACATGACCGCGATCACGTTCTGTAAAGACAACCATTTACCGCTTCGCGTCTTTGACCTGATGGCCGCGGGTAATCTGGGCCGCGCCCTCGACGGTCGTCCCGTCGGTACGCTGGTGAGGTAATGAATAACGAACTCGTCGACCTCGTCATGGAGGACACTCGCGAACGAATGGTGCGGGCCATCGAGCACGTGAAGAACGAATTCGGTGCGGTGCGAACCGGTCGGGCGTCGTCCTCACTCGTTGAGGGGCTGATCGTTGACTACTACGGTACCGAGACCTCACTGAAGCAGCTCGCGAACTTCTCCGTGCCCGAGCCACGGTTGCTCGTCGTCTCTCCTTTCGACAAGGGCTCCATCGCCGCTATCGAAAAGGCCATTGGTAACGCTGACTTAGGCCTGACCCCGTCCAACGATGGCCAGGTAATTCGCTTGGCCTTTCCTACGCTGACTGAAGAGCGTCGCAAGACCTTCGTGAAAATGGTCAAAGCTAAGGCCGAAGAGGGCCGGGTGGCGCTGCGCGGAGTTCGCCGCCACGCTCGCCAAGAACTGGAGGCACTGGAAAAAGAAGAGGGTCTCTCGAGCGACGAGATTGAGCGCCTCGAGAAGGTGCTCGACAAAATGACCCAAGACGAAGTGGCCGTCGTTGACGCGCTGCTCGCGCACAAGGAGCAGGAGCTTCTTGATGTCTGATGACGGAACCTACGACGACGAACCCACTGGTGAGTTTCCGGTAGCGAGCACGAACGACTCGCGCGTGACGATTACTGGCGCCGAGATTGCCTCGGAGCTCGTGGACGACGCACCCGAGGTTGATCCGACCACGTTCCTGCCCCACTGGACGGACGCGCCCACGGGCCAGGTCCCCATCGTCGTCGCTCGCGAAGCCGCGCACAATGACGATCCCTGGTCGGCGATTCCCGCTCCGGCGTGGCGCGAGGGTGAAGCGGATTGGGTTGCCCACGAGGATCAGTTCGACGCGTCGATACTGGCGGGCGACGAAAAGACCGACGACGCTCGTCCCTGGGAGTTCACCCTGCCCGAAGCTGAAGTCGAAGAAGAGACGACAGTTGAGGCTCCCCGGCCCGCTCCAGTGGCCGCGGCTCAACACACGCGCCACCGCGTCTCATCGAATCCACTGGCCGGACGTGCCGTTCGACAGAGCGCCTCGAGCAGCGTCACGCGCGCGACCGGCACGGGCGTGCTACTCGCCATCGTCGTCTTCGCCGTCTTTCTTGCGGGCCCGCTGCCCGTTACCGTATTGCTTCTCGCGGCGCTGGCCTTTGCGAGCGCCGAGGCGTACGCGGGCTTTCGGACCCTCGGCGCGCACCCGGCGACGATTCTTGGCATCGTTGCGGTACTAACCCTCGGCGTCGCGGTCTACAACAAGGGACTCGTTGTCGTTGGCGCGGTGACGGTACTGCTCGTCATTTTCGGATTCTTTTGGTACATGAGCGCGAAGAGCAAGATCGACGTGCTCGACGGCATTGGCGCCACGATCTTCGTCTACGTCTGGGTGGGCGTACTTGGTTCCTACGGCGTGTTGATGCTCGCGCCGAACACCTACCCAGACCGACACGGCATCGCGTACCTCTTTGGCGCGGTGGCGCTAACGATTTCAAACGACGTGGGCGCGCTCTTTGTTGGGCGATGGATCGGCCGACGGCCGTTGAACCGTGTGCTCTCGCCGAACAAGACCGTTGAGGGCACCATCGGCGGCACGATCATCACCTTGATCGCGGGCGCGGTTATTTTGCCAATGGTTTCACCCTGGACACTCACCCACGGCCTCGAAGCGGCCGTGGCGCTGTCCATTGTGGTGCCTCTGGGCGACCTCTTTGAATCGATGGTGAAGCGCACGCTGGGCGTTAAGGATCTCGGACGACTCTTGCCGGGCCACGGGGGACTGCTCGACCGAATGGACGGACTGTTGTTCGCGCTGCCGACGATGTACTACCTCCTCCACGTTCTCAAACTGAGCTAGCGGTGTCGCACTCGCGCCAAAGCGTGGCGCTGCTTGGGGCGACGGGATCGATTGGCGTACAGACACTCGACGTGCTGCGCCACGAGCGCGAGCGCTTTGAATTGGTGTCGATCAGCGGTGGTGAGCAGCTGAGCGAACTCGCGGCGATCGCCAGTGAGTTCCACGTCGCCTCCATCGCGGTAAAGAGCCACGTACACCGTACGGCTCTCGTAGACCTCGTTGGCCCCGACGTCGCGATCGTCGTGGGTGAAGAAGGGCTGGCCGAGCTTTCACAGAGTGCGGACGTCATCGTGAACGCGGTGCTGGGCTTCGCGGGACTTCCCGTCACGCTCGCGGCGCTTGGCGCCGGAAAGCGTTTGGCGTTGGCGAATAAGGAGTCACTCATCGCGGCCGCGCCGTTGGTGGCCAGCGTGCGTGACACGTTGGGCGCTGAGTTGCTGCCGATCGATTCAGAGCACTGCGCGATACATCAGTGCCTCGCGAGTTCGCCTTCTCACGGTGGTTACCCCGACGTGAAGCGACTCCTCCTGACGGCATCGGGCGGACCGTTTCGAGGATGGAGCAAGGACGAACTGAAGGGCGCGACCAAGGAGGAGGCCCTGCACCATCCCACGTGGAGCATGGGCGCCAAGATCACGATCGACTCGTCGACGTTGATGAACAAGGGCCTCGAAGTACTCGAGGCCTCAGCGCTCTTCGGGATCGACGCCTCGCGCGTTGAGGTCGTCGTTCATCCTCAGTCGGTCGTGCACTCGATGGTTGAGTACGTGGACGGCTCGGTGCTCGCCCAACTCTCTCGCCCCGACATGCGTCTGCCCATTGCGTACTGTCTCGGTCTCCCCGAGCGCCTCGCTCATCACTACGGCGAACTCGACTTCACGAAAAGTTTCGAGCTGAGTTTTGAGCCACCGGACTACGAAGCGTTCCCGGCGCTTGGACTCGCCTTTGAAGCGGCTCGCCTCGGCGGCGCCGCCCCGGCGTGGTTGAGCGCGGCGAACGAAGTCGCGGTCGAGGCGTTCTTGGCCGATCAGATCTCGTGGTGCGACATCGTCGCCATCGTGGCCGCGACCATGGACCACTACGAGCCCGATCCGTTGGAATCCCTGTCTGCGCTGTATGAAAATGACGACGCCTCTCGAAAGTGGGCGCGCGCTAGCCTCAAAAAGTAGTTATGGAACAGAGTTCGTCACTTCGCCAGTCGCCCCTGACGTTGATCGTGGGCGTCGTGGCGTTGGTGGCCCTGCTCACGTGGTGGGCCGGCTGGGCCCTCCCATTCGTCATCTTTGCCGTGATCGCGATGGTGATGGGTCACGAGTTCGGTCACTTCATCACCGCCAAGCGCGCCGGACTCCTCGTGACGGACTTCTTCGTCGGCTTTGGCCCGGTCGTGTGGTCAACGACCATCGGCGAGACACGATACGGCGTGCGCGCCCTTCTTCTTGGCGGTTACGTCAAGGTGCCGGGTATGACGTGGACGGAAAAGATTGATCCGGCCCTCGAAAAGCGCACGTACCGAGCGGCGTCGTACCCAAAGAAGGTTCTCTTTGCGTCGGCGGGATCATTAATGCACCTGCTCATGGCGCTCACGCTCGCTTGGGTGTCACTGGCCTTCATTGGCGCGCCTTCGGCGAGTCACGTCGACATCGCGCAGTTCAGCAAGTGGGACGGACACAAAGAGACCGTCGCGCAACTGGCCGGGCTGAAGGTTGGCGATCAGATCGTGGCCGTTGACGGACGCAAGATCACGAATCCCAACCAACTCGACTACGTCGTGCACCATCACGTCGGTACGTCACTCACGCTGCTGGTTGACCGTGGGGGACACGATCTCACCTTGCACGCGACGCCGGTCAACGGGCAGAACATCAGAGTCAACGGCGTCCCGCTCGTAGCGAAGTCCCAACCCGCGTCGGGCTACATTGGCATTGAAATCGGCGAGGCGACGGTCCACGCTTCCCTCCTGGGCGCCGTTCCTCACGCCTTTCATACCGTGGGTTCGGCCCTCTCCTCGACGGGTACCTCACTCGTGCGCGTGTTTTCACTGCACGAGTTTCTCAGTCTCTTTCATCAAGTAGCTTCGCCGGCCGCCGCAGAGAACAAAGTGAATCAAGACACGCGCCCCGAATCAATCGTGGGTGTCGTGCGCATAGCGGTCCAGGGCGCCCACAACGGCTGGGCCACGCTCATCGCCATTTTGGTCATCATCAATATCTTCGTGGGCGTGCTCAATATGTTGCCCATCTTGCCCTTAGATGGTGGGTACGTGGCGATCGCGACCTACGAGCGACTGCGTAGCCGAAAGGGCTCGCGCTACCACCTCGACATCAACCGCTTGGCGCCACTGATCTACGCCTTTATGACCGTCTTACTCGTTCTCTTTGCCTGCACGCTCTACCTCGACATCGTCCACCCCATCGCCAACCCGTTTAATTAGGCGCTTCGGGGCGCTCGCGCGCACGGCAGACTAGAGGGGTGGACGTCACCGCCAGTTCCCTCACACCTCGTCGCGTGACGCGCCAGATTTCCGTTGGCTCGGTCAAGGTGGGCGGTAACGCGCCGATATCGGTTCAGTCCATGACGACGACGAAAACTGCGGACGTTGAGGGCACGATTGAACAGATCTACGCGCTCGCCGCCAATGGCGCCGACATCGTTCGATGCACCTGTAACGACCAGGGAGCGGCCGAGGGCCTGGCCCAGATCGTGCCACGCTCTCCGGTACCCATCGTCGCCGATATTCACTTTCACGTCGAAATGGCCCTCGCCGCTCTTGAAGCCGGCGTGCAGGGACTACGCCTTAACCCCGGCAACCTTCGTAAACCCGCCGAGATCAAACTCGTCGCGAGCGAAGCGCGCGATCGAGGCGTACCAATTCGTATTGGGGTGAACGCGGGCTCGTTGCATCCCGAGATCTACGAGCGATTCGGCGGGGCGACACCCGAAGCCCTCGTTGAGTCGGCGCGCATCGAGTTGGCTTATTTCGATGAGGTCGGGTTCTCGGACGTCAAGATCTCGGTCAAGGCGTCGTCGGTGGCGACCATGATCGCGGCCTACCGTCTCGCCTCAGCGACCTTCGATCACCCGTTGCACCTTGGCGTCACCGAAGCCGGTCCTCTACCGGGCGGTCTCTTAAAGGGCACCGCCGGCATCGCGACGCTGCTCGCTGAAGGCATTGGCGACACGCTGCGCTACTCACTCACGGCCGACCCGGTTGAAGAGGCGCGTGCCGGTCGCCAGTTACTCGAGTCCCTCGGGCTCCGTGAGCGGAAAGGTCTCGACCTCATCGCCTGTCCGAGCTGTGGACGGGCCGAAGTCGACGTGATCAAGGTCGCCACCGAAGCCCAGGCCGCGCTGAACGCACTCGACGTGCCCCTACAGGTCGCGGTGATGGGTTGCGTCGTTAATGGCCCCGGCGAGGCGCGCCACGCCGACCTTGGCATCGCCGCGGGTAAGAAGCGTGGACACCTCTTCATCCAAGGTCAGATCGTGCGCGTGGTGCGCGAAGACGAGATGGTGGACGCGCTCGTTGACGAAGCGAAGAAGATTATCGCTGAAGGTATCGAGGCGCGACTCTTGGCCCGCGACGTCACCGCCGAAGCCGAAGCCGAGGCCGACCGCGCGGCGTTACTCGACGACCGCGGCGCTGACGTCAATCACGCCCAAGAGCGCATCGAGAAGATTCGACGACACGTCGAGCACTGAGGCTGACCTAGGCTGTCCCTTTACAAAGGAGCACCGTGGCGTCCAAGAGCGTTCTCACCCCTCAAGACCAGGACTTTCCGCGCTGGTACCAAGACGTCGTCGCTAAGGCCGAAATGGCTGACAACGGTCCCGTTCGCGGCACGATGGTCATTCGTCCCTACGGCTACGCCATCTGGGAACGCATGCAGTCCGAGATTGACACGCGTATCAAAGCGGCCGGCGCGAAGAACGCGTACTTCCCGCTCTTCATCCCGGAGAGCTATCTCTCAAAAGAGGCCGAACACGTCGAAGGTTTCAGTCCCGAACTCGCGGTGGTTACTCACGCCGGCGGCGAAGAACTCGCTGAGCCGATCATCGTTCGCCCCACGTCCGAGACGGTCATTGGCGAGTTCATGGCCAAGTGGATCCAGAGCTATCGCGACCTGCCCCTACTACTGAACCAGTGGGCCAACGTCGTGCGATGGGAACTTCGCCCCCGGCTCTTTTTGCGCAGTTCGGAGTTCCTTTGGCAGGAGGGACACACCGCGCACGCTAGTCACGACGACGCGTCGTCCTACGCCAAGAAAATTCAATCCGAGGTCTACAACGATTTCCTCGTGAACGTCCTCGCGACGCCCACCTACGTTGGCATAAAGCCACCTAGCGAACGATTCGCCGGCGCGGAGAACTCCATGACGTGTGAGGGCATGATGCGCGACGGTAAGGCGTTGCAGATGGCGACGAGCCACGAACTCGGTCAAAACTTCGCCAAGGCCTTTGACATCTTCTACCAGAGCGAAGAGGGACAGGCCGAACTCTGTTTCACGACGTCGTGGGGTTCTTCGACGCGCCTCGTTGGTGGACTCATTATGACCCACGGGGACGATGCTGGTTTGATCGTACCGCCGCGTTTGGCGCCGGTACAGGTCGTGGTCATTGTCGTGCGCGACGAACCCGACGTCAGGGAAGCTGCCCAAGAGTTAACGAGGTCGCTCGTTGCCGCCGGTGTACGCGTGGAACTCGACAACGGTCGGGGAAGCTTCGGCCGTCGGGTGACGGACTGGGAGATCAAGGGCGTGCCACTGCGCGTTGAGGTGGGTCCTCGCGACTTGGCCCAAGGGCTCGCCACCATGGTTCGACGTGACTCGGGCCAAAAACTACCGAGGGCACTCGCCTCATTGGTGAACGAAGTACCCGCGCTCTTAGAGTCAATGCAGGACGACCTCTACGAGCGGGCACTGGCCCACCGTAACGAGCACACTCGCGACGTCACGAGCATCGCCGGCGCGCTCGAAGCCGCGAAGGACGGCTTCGCCCGTCTGGCGTGGGACCTCGTCGAGGGCGACGGCGAGCGAGAATTGAACGCCGAGGCCGTGAGTGTTCGTTGCCTCCAGCGCAGGGATGGCTCCATGCCGGCGAGCGATGAGGAGAGCGATCTCGTCGCGTACGTGGCTAAGTCCTACTGAGGCCAGAAAAAGAGATTTCTCGCAGTGCGTTGAAGTTTTCTTCAGCCGTACTCCAATTGTTTACCGCCCCTTCGACTGCTATAATTGCTCTCTACAGTCCGCTTAGGACGATTGGACTCGTTTAAGCGCGGGCCTCGGGCCCGCGCTTTTTATTGTCTGAACGTCCGTGGTGACAACGAAAGGAGACGGCCATGGAATGGGACACCACGTTACGCCCCATGCTGTCTCCCCTTGGTTTGGAGCTCTACGACGTGGAGTTTTCCGCAGGTACCTTGAACGTCGTGGTCAATAAGACCGGCGGAGTTGACCTCGAATCGCTGACGAAGGCCAATCGAACCATCTCTGAGTGGTTGGACGCGAACGACCCCATCGCGAGCCGCTACACCTTGGACGTGTCGAGCCCCGGCTTGGAACGACGTCTCCGCACGCCGCTGCACTTCAAGAGCGCGATCGGTGAGGTTGTGACGCTTCGAGAGCTTCGGGGCCACGAGGCGACGCGACGTCTAGAAGGGACGCTCCTCGCCGCCGACGAGAAGAGCGTCACGCTCGACGACAACGAACTCGGTGCGGTGACGATCGCGATTGACGCGATCGAACGTGCGCGCACCGTCTTTGCCTGGGGCGCGGTCAAGCCCGCGACGACCAAGGGTGCAAAGACTTCAACGACGAGCAAGAAAGGTTAGACATGGCGAACTTCGAATTTCTTGAGGCCCTCGGTCAAATCGCGCGTGACCAGAACATTGATGAGGGGGAGTTGTTGATTGCCTTGGCGAACGCGCTCCTCGCCGCCTACAAGCGTCGCCCCGACTCCGCTGAAGACGCGGAAGTCGAAATTAACCCCGAAACCGGTGAGATCAAGGTCTGGGGTCTCGAGCTCGATCTCGAAGGCAACGTCACACGCGAGTGGGACGCGACACCCGAAGACTTTGGCCGCATCGCCGCTCAGACCGCCAAACAAGTGTTGATGCAGTTAATCCGCGACATTCAACGTCGCCAGATGTACGAAGAGTTCGCCAATCGCGAGGGTGACATCGTCTCGGGAACGGTCCAACAGAACGACAACCGCTACACGTTGCTCGACCTTGGTCGGGTGGAAGCCCTGCTGCCCCAGGCCGAACAGATCGCCTTTGAGCGCTACGAGCATGGCGCGCGCATCAAGGTCTACATCGTTGAGGTCCGAAAGACCAACAAGGGCCCCCAGATCGTCGTGAGCCGTACCCACCCGGCGCTGGTGGCGAAACTCTTCGAGATTGAAGTTCCCGAGATCGCGAACGGCATCGTCGAGATCAAGGCGCTGGCGCGCGAGCCCGGTCACCGTTCGAAGATCGCCGTGGCGTCAAATGACCAGATGATCGATCCCGTCGGTGCGTGTGTAGGTGCGCGAGGATCACGTGTTCGTAACATCACCAATGAGTTGCGCTCCGAGCGCATCGACGTCGTTCCCTACAGTGATGACCCCGTTGAGTTCATTCAGTCCGCCCTTCAACCAGCGCGTGTTCGCGAAGTGCGTCTGAACGAAGAAGAAGGCATCGCCACGGTCATTGTTCACGATCAGCAGCTCTCACTCGCGATTGGCAAAGAAGGTCAGAACGCGCGCCTCGCCGCTCGTCTCACCGGGTGGCGCATCGACATCCGTTCCGAGAACGAAGGTAATGACGAGGTCGTCGAGGAAGTTTGGACCGAAGGCGACGCCGTGGTCGAAGAGACCGTGGCCGTTGTCGAAGGCGAAGGCGGTGAGGTCGAAGCGGTCATCGTTGATGAAGTCACCTTGACGCCAGAGGGCGACCTCGAAGAGGTCGTTGTTGTTGAAGCGGTTACGGAGGGCGAGGCATAGCCCCGGTACGTACGTGCGTTGTCTGTCGTGAACGGCGAGGTGACGACGAGATGGTTCGTGCGGGAAGAGGCCCCGAGGGGTCGTGGTATCTCGGACGAGGCGTTGGTCGTGGCGTGTGGTGGTGTGACGACCCACGCTGTGAAGATGCGGTAGGAGTTACTCACGTGGCTCGAGCACTAAGAAGCACCGTGCTCGAGAGCGACGTGGCGGCCTTAAGGGGTCTCACGACCAGGAAAAGGCCGCAGTTGTGAAAGAATAGGAAACTGTGCCCGCCGAGTGTGCGGGTGTGCGAAGTGAAGGAACGTTTTGGCACCAAAGAAAATACGAGTGCACGAGCTCTCGAAGGAGCTCGGCTTGACGAGTAAAGAGCTACTCGCACTCGCCCAAAAACTAGGTATCGGCGCCTCGAGCCCGTCGGCGTCGATTGAGGACGCGCAGGCCGACCGCATCCGTCGGCGTGCCGACACGGACGGACTACGTCGCGCGGCGCCCGCCGAGAGCGATGGCGAAAAAGTCACCAAGGCGGCGAAAGCGACAAAGACCACTAAGGCCGCCGCACCGGTGGAAACCGCACCGCCCGCCCCCGTGCGCGCGTCGCGCGTTGTCAAAGCGGTCGCGCCCGTCGTCGCCGCGGCACCTCCGATAACCCAATCCGACGCGACGATCGCTTCGCTACCAGAGCCGGTCGCCGAAGTACCGGCCCCCATCGCACCCAAAGTCGTTCGATCGAGCGTTCCCGTGCCCAAGCCCGTGCCCACGCGCACCCTGTCGCCTGATGGACCAACGACAATTCGACCCACCCAACGCGGCAGTGCCGCGGACGGCGACGCCGGGACTCGACCCCCGCTCAGTTCCTCTGGCCGACCTATTCCGCCACCCCCAGGTCGCCCTCTAAGTTCCTCCGGTCGACCGATCCCGCCTCCGCCGGGCGTACGACGTCCGATGCCGGGCGGAACTGGACGCAGTGGCCCGCCGAGTGGTGCTCGTCCGATGAGCGCACGACCGAGTACTGGCGCGCCGCGAACCGGTGGACCGTCACGTCCTGGTGGCGGCTTTAGCGCCACTCGTCCCGGCGCTCCGGCAGGCGGCGCACCAGCGGGCGTTGGACGCAGCGGCGCTCCCGCGCGCGGCGGCGGCGGTCCTCGCGGATCGCAGCGCAAGACAACGCGTCGACGTCGTCGCAACGTCGAAGAGCTCGAGCCCACCCAGATGACGACGTGGCAGCCCAGCAGTGCGCCGGTTCCCGACGGCGAGATCATTATCGAGCGGGGTTCGACCGCCAAGGACGTAGGCCCCAAACTCAATCGCAGTGCCACGGACATCATTCGTTTCTTGTTCTTGCAAGGCGAGATCGTGACGTCGTTGCAGAGCCTTTCTGATGACATGATTGAGCTCTACGCCGCGGAAGTCGGCGCCGACGTGCACCTCGTTGACCCGGGTGAGCAGAAGGAAGCAGAACTTCTCGCGAAGTTTTTTGACGAAGACGACGACGACGAAGTCATTCCCGACGCTCCTCGACCACCCGTTGTCACGGTGATGGGCCACGTCGATCACGGCAAGACGTTGTTGCTCGACAAAATCCGAAAGACCAACGTGGTCGCCGGTGAAGCCGGTGGTATCACCCAACACATTGGTGCGTATCAAGTGCCCTGGCACGGTAAGTCGATTACGTTCCTCGATACTCCAGGCCACGAAGCCTTCACGGCGATGCGTGCCAGAGGCGCCAAGGTCACTGACGTCATTATTTTGGTGGTCGCGGCCGACGACGGTGTCATGCCCCAGACCGTCGAGGCAATCGACCACGCGAAAGCGGCTGACGTTCCGATCCTTGTGGCGATCAACAAGATGGACAAGGCCGACGCCAATCCTGACCGGGTGCTCCAACAACTCTCCGAGCACGGCCTGGTCCCCGAAAAGTGGGGCGGCGACACCATCGTGGTCGAGATCTCCGCCCTCCAGGGCACCGGAATCGACTCACTGCTCGAACAGGTTCTCCTCGTTGCTGAGATTGGCGAACTCTCCGCTCCGCCGACGGGACGCGCCGAGGGCACCGTACTCGAAGCGAACCTCGAAGTCGGACGCGGTCCGGTGGCGACGGTCATGATTCAAAAGGGACTACTCAGTGTGGGCGACCCCGTCGTGGCCGGTCCGGCCTTCGGCAAGGTCAAAGCGCTCATTAACGATCAGGGCAAGTCGGTGAAGACGGCCGGCCCTTCGACGCCGGTGCAGATTCTGGGATTTAGCGAACCACCGTTTGCCGGCGACGAGATGCGCGTCGCGCGAGACCTCGGTCACGCTCGCTCACTCGCTGAAGCGCGCGCCCAACGCACGCGTCTCGTTGGTCAACAGCCCGTAGCGTCATCGAGTGGTGCTCGACTCGAGGATCTTTTTGAGCAGATTCAACGCGGCGAAACCGCGACGCTGAACATTGTCCTCAAGGCTGACGTGCAAGGTTCGCTCGAAGCCTGCACTGAGTCACTGCGCAAGCTAGAGCGCGACGACGTCAAACTCGTCATCGTGCACCGCGGCGTGGGTGGTATTACGGAGAACGACGTGCAGTTGGCCAAGGCCTCAAACGCGACGATTATTGGTTTCAACGTTCGACCCGACAAGCGCAGTCGAGAACTCGCCGAGAGTGAATCGGTACAGATCCGAACGTACGAGATCATCTACAAGCTGATTGAAGAGATTCAGTCCGCGATGCTCGGTCTGTTGACGCCAATCTTTGAAGAGATTGTCACGGGCGAAGCGGAAGTGCGCGAAGTGTTCCGCGTTCCGCGCATTGGTGCAATCGCTGGTTGCTTCGTACGCGACGGCGTCATTACGCGAGGATCCAAGGTTCGCTTCTTGCGTGATGGTGCGATTATCTGGAAGGGATCGATTACGTCACTTCGTCGATTCAAGGAAGACGCGCGCGAAGTCGCCGCGGGCTTCGAGTGCGGCATCGGACTGTCGGACTACCAAGACCTGAAACCCGACGACATCATTGAGACATTCGAAGAGCGCGAGATTCCGCGCACGGCCTAACGCATGGCCCACTCATCGAGTTCCAATCATCCGTACCCGCGTTCGGCTCGAATTAATCAGATACTGCGGGAAATAATTTCTGACGAACTCGTTCGAATCTCCGACGTCGATGAGCGTCTCGGACTCTTGACGGTGACCGGGGTGGACACGTCGTCGGACATGCGCCACGCCACGGTATTCTTCGACTCGCTTTCTGACAACGCCAAGGTCGCCCTTGAGGAACGGCGAGCCCAGATCCAGGGGGCGGTCAATGTTCAGACGCGACTAAAACGAACACCCAAACTCACGTTCTTGGCCGATCCGGCGGTGGCCAGTGGCTCCGCGGTCGAAGAGGTCCTGCGACGAACACGACATGACGACGAATAACGGACTGCTCCTCATCGATAAGCCCAAGGGTCTTACGAGTCACGACGTGGTGGCCCACGTCCGTAAAGCACTGAACGAACAGCGCGTCGGCCACGCCGGCACGCTCGATCCCATGGCCACGGGTCTGTTAGTGCTCGCGGTCGGCGCGTCGACCCGTCTGTTGCGCTTTGCCCAAAGTGAGACGAAGCGCTACGAGGGCGTTGTTACCTTCGGCGTTCGCACGGACTCACTCGACGCCGATGGAGAAGTCCTCGAGCGTCGCGACGTTGCGCCTTTCGGCGTGGAGGTCGTGAACGCCGAGGCGCTCACCATGCTCGGCGCTGTCTCCCAGATTCCCCCCATGGTCTCGGCACTCAAGGTCAAGGGCAAACGTCTTCACGTCTTGGCTCGTGAGGGTGTTGTCGTCGAGCGTGAACCCCGCGATATCGTCATTCACGCGTTCTCTCTCTCGCCTACATCGAACGGCGAGGAGTGGACCTTTGACGTGACGTGTTCGGTGGGTACTTACGTGCGTGTTCTCCTAAGCGATCTCGCCGAGCGACTTGGAACGATTGGTCATCTCAGTGCACTTCGACGACTTTCGAGTGGTTCACATCGCGTTGAGGACGCGATGACTTTTGAGCAGTTCGATAGATGCGTGAGTGAGGCTGGCCCGTGCCTGCAACCGCCGCGCAACTTCGTCACGCAGCTCAAAGAGATCGTCGTGAGCGAAGATGAAGCGCGACGTCTTCGTATGGGTCAACGGGTGTCGCTCGCCTCGTCGCTGAGTGATGAGATCGCCGCACTTGACGACCGCGGCGCGTTAGTCGCCGTACTGCGCCGACGCGGCGAGTCGTGGCAGCCGAGTGTCGTGCTGCCCGTCTAAGAGGCGAACGAGCGCAGGTAGGTTGCTGGCGTGATCATTGTTCGTGACGGTGAAGCGGGAGTGACATCGCTCGAAGAGAGCGTCGTCGCGATTGGCGTGTTCGATGGTCTGCATCGAGGTCACCAGGCGGTCATCGCCACTCTGGTCGCCTTGGCGAGAGAGCACGACACACTCGCGACGGTCGTTACTTTTGACCCATCGCCCGCGATGTTCTTCGCTCCAACAAAGGCGCCACGACTCGTGGCGACGTTGGGTCAGCGCCTCGAAGGGCTCGAGGCACTCGGCGTGGACCAAGTTTTGGTTCTCACCTTTGACGCAACGTTGGCGAAGGAGACGGCGCGCGACTTCATCCAGCGCGTACTCGTGGGCGAGTTGCGCGCGCGAGGCGTCGTGGTAGGCGAGGACTTTCACTTTGGACACAATCGTGAGGGAAACGTCGCACTGTTAGAAGAGGTCGGGGCCAAGGTTGGCTTCAGCGTTCACCCCACCTCGCTCTTTGGTGACGGCGTACGTTGGAGTTCGACGCTCGTGCGCAGCGCCCTCGCTCAAGGCGACCTCGAAGTCGCGCGAAAGATCCTCGGGCGCCCCTTTACGCTTCGAGGCGACGTGGTGCACGGGGACGAGCGAGGCCGCAAATTAGGGTTTCCCACGGCCAATCTCACTTTGTCGACGTACCAACAATTGCCCGCCGAGGGCGTCTACGCCGGGGCGACGTGCGCTGAGGGGACGTGGTGGCCGGCAGCGATCTCGGTGGGTACGCGACCGCAGTTCTACGATGACGGCGATCTGATCGTCGAAGTGCACCTTTTCGGCTTTGAGGGCAACCTCTATGAAACGAGTCTCGACGTGGTCTTTTTAGCCCGCTTGCGCGATCAGATGATCTTTGAGAGCGCCGCGGCGTTGAGCGTACAGATTGTGAGCGATGTCACCAAAACCGAGCAAATCTTTGCGAAGTTCTCGCCAGATGAGACGCGACTGCTATGATGGACTCTCGGTCAGCGACGCTGATCGTGTGGGTCGTCTCGTTGGCGGCTTGCAACGGGACCCCCGACTCAATAAGGCATACAAGTAATGACTGAGAAGCAAGAGATTATTAAGGATTTTCAGGCGCACGTCTCGGACACCGGTTCATCGGAAGTCCAAGTAGCGCTCCTGACGGCCCGAATCTCGCACCTCACCGAGCACCTCAAGGTTCACAAGGGCGATCATCACACCCGCCGTGGACTCATGAAACTCATCGGTCAACGCCGCCGTTTGCTGGACTACGTGCAAAAAGGCAACGTAGAGCGCTACCGCGCTTTGATTGGTCGTCTCGGCATTCGTCGCTAGCCGAACACCCACGTCGACGCCGTCGACGTGATCAACATATCCGAGGCCTCGAAGGCCAGTGGAGGACAGTCGCTCAGGGCGGCGGTCGCTCACTGGGATTCGGGCGGAGTGTTGTTTAACACAAGGAGCCAATCCATGACTGACGCAATTAGCGTAAGCAGTCCCATCACGGGTACCGACAAGACGATGAGTTTTGAAGCCGGTCACCTCGCCCAACTAGCCGACGGCGCCGTTCTGGCGCGCATCGGTGACACCATGTTGCTCGCCACGGTCACCGCGGCGCGAAGCGCACGAGAGGGAATGGACTTTTTCCCTCTCACCATCGACATTGAAGAGCGCGCTTACGCGGCCGGAAAGATTCCCGGGGCGTTCTTTCGCCGCGAGGGCAAGCTTTCGGACCAGGCGATCCTCATCTGTCGTTTGATTGACCGTCCGTTGCGTCCTTCTTTCCCGAAGGGCTTTCGTAACGAGGTCCAAGTCGTCGGCACGATTTTTAGCGCCGACCAGGAGAACCCGCACGACATTTTGGCCATTAACGCCGCGTCGGCCGCGATCATGATCTCTGGTATTCCCTTTGACGGCCCCATTGGGGCCGTTCGCATGGCCTTTACGACGGAGGGCGAGTGGGTTCCCCACCCCACCTACGCCGAAGGCGACGCCGCTACGTTCGAGCTCGTGGTTGCCGGACGTGCCCTCAGCGACTCCGTTGACGCCGACGTCGCGATCATGATGGTCGAAGCCGGTGGCACCGAAGGTTCCTTTGAGAAGTACGCCGACGGCGCTCCCAAGGTCAGCGAAGATGTTCTCGCCGCTGGTCTCGATGCCTCGAAGCTCTGGATTCGTGAAGCGATCAACCTTCAGCGTGAACTCGTCAAAGACTTCATCGCCGCGCGCGGTGCGTTGCCGGTCTTTCCTTACGAGACTTTTGCTGATTACCAAGACGACGTTTACGAACGTGTCGTCAGTGTTGGTGGGGCGGAACTCGCCGAAGCCAACAAGATCACCACCAAGGCCGCGCGTAACGACGCCTTGGCCGCGGTGACCAAGACCATCACTGATGAACTGACCGGTGAGTTTGAAGGTCGTGGTAGTGAGATCAAGGCCGCCGTACGCTCGTTGACCAAGAAACTCGTTCGTCGTCGCATCATCGAAGACGGCGTGCGTATTGACGGACGTGGCGTGGCGGACATTCGTCCCCTTTCGGCCGAGATCGACCTCTTTCCCATGACCCACGGCTCGGCGCTCTTCCAGCGCGGTGAAACCCAAGTGGTGAACGTGACGACCCTGGGTATGCCTCGCATGCGTCAGCAGCTCGACACGATCTCGCCCGATGAGTTTCGTCGCTACATGCACCACTACAACTTCCCGCCCTACTCAACGGGTGAGACCGGTCGCGTGGGTGCACCCAAACGTCGCGAAGTCGGCCACGGCATGTTGGCCGAGCGCGCGCTCGTGCCGGTGCTACCGAGTGAAGAAGAGTTTGCGTATACGCTGCGCGTCGTCTCTGACGTCATGCAGTCCAACGGTTCGACCTCCATGGGCTCGGTCTGTGGATCGACGCTGTCGCTGATGGCGGCGGGCGTTCCCATCAAGGCGCCCGTCGCGGGCATCGCGATGGGTCTCGTCTACGACGAGGGAACCTACGTAACCTTGACCGACATCCTCGGCGCCGAAGACGCTTTTGGCGACATGGACTTTAAGGTCGCCGGTACCGCGGACGCCGTCACGGCGTTGCAACTCGACACGAAGATTGACGGCCTTCCCGCCGACGTTCTCGCGAAGGCGTTGCACCAAGCCAAGGACGCGCGTCTGGCGATCCTCAAGGTACTGACCGATACGATCGCCGAACCCCGTAGTCACGTGGCCGACGTCGCGCCAAAGATCGTGACCCTCGAGATTCCGATCGACAAGATTGGTGAGGTCATTGGGCCAAAGGGCAAAGTCATCAACATGCTCCAGCAAGAGACGGGTGCGGACATTGCGGTCGATGATGACGGCGTCATTGGCACGGTCACTATTGGTGCGAAAGATGGGCGGGCCGTTGAAGAGGCTCGCCGTCGAATCTCGCTCATCTTGGACCCACCCTCGGCTGACGTGGGCGCGGTCTACCAAGGTCGCGTGGTCTCCATCGCGAAGTTCGGCGCGTTCGTCAACATCCTCCCCGGGCGTGACGGACTGCTGCACATCTCGAAGTTGGCGCCGCTCAATGGTGGAAAGCGCATCGGGCAAGTCGAAGACGTACTCGAACTCGGCCAAGCACTCGAGGTGAAGGTCGACGACATCGATCCTCAGGGCAAGGTCTCGCTCTCGCTCGTTGGGGACTTTCCCGACATCGTTGACGAGGCGCCTCGTAGTCGCGAGCGCCGCCCCGAGCGCGACAGTCGCCCCGAGCGCGACAGTCGCCCCGAGCGCGCGAGCGCTTCGCCAAAGTCGTCGTCGTTCGAGGCTTCATTTGAGGCTGAGTTGGCGGGAGAGATTGGTGACTTAGGTCCTGGTGGTCCGACGTTCAGTGATGGTGACGGTGGAGGACGCCGCACCCCTCGACCCCGTCGACGCTAAGTAACGACCGGCCGTGGTGCGCAGTCTGGGACTGTGCACCACGGCCTCGTACTTTTTCGTAGCGTGGAGAAAATGAGTAACGCCCCGGAGACGCCCGTGCCCTGGTGGCGACCGATCACCCGAACTGATCGATGGGCTCTCTGGTGGCTTCTCCTCATCCCCGCTGCGCTCTTCATCATCCCGGCACTCCTCGGTCGTCCAGCCATCGACGCCGACAATTTGATTCAGAACTTTCCCTTACGCGTCCTCGCCGGCAGGCAGATTGCCTCTGGTCACTTGCCGCTGCTCGATCCACTCACCAACGCGGGCACACCACTGCTTGGTGGAATGAACGCTGGTGCGCTCTATCCCCTCACGGTGATTTTCGCCTTCGTTCCCGCCATCGCCGCGTGGGTCATCAATCTGATCGTCGTCTACCTCACGGCCGCGGTGGGCGTCTTTGCACTCTTGCGCTGGCACGGACTTCGCACCGTTGCCGCCTTCGGCGCCGCGATCACCTACTCCTACTCCGGCGCGATGATCGGCCAGATGGTGCACCTCGGTGTTATTCAAGGCTTTTCGTACATTCCGTGGGCGGCGCTCATCATGTTCGCGTTGTCGAGGCGACTCAGTTCTACCCGCGCCGACGCCACGTGGAGGGAACTCGCACGCGTCGCGTTGCCGTGGATCTGCGGCGTGGCGTTGTTGTGGGGACTGATTTTTCTCACCGGCGAACCGAGAGGCATGGCCGACATTGAGTTATTGACGATCATCATCGTGCCGTGCGTGTTGTTGTTGCGAACGTCGTACTGGCTGCGGTCGTGGCGACTGCGGGTCGTCTACCTGGCGACGCTGTTCGTCGGCTTCGCGTGGGGTGTTGGTCTAGGGCTCGTGCAGCTGTTGCCGGGTTGGTCGTTCATCACCTTTTCGCAGCGTTCCCAAGTGAACTACGCCTTCTTTGGTGCAGGATCGCTCGCCATTCGCTGGGCGGCACTGCTCTTCACGCCCGACCTCTTCGGGGGCAACGGCGCCTTTGGCCAACAGGGTTTCTTCGCTAACTACAACCTCGCTGAGGTGACGGGCTACGCCGGGGTGCTCGCGCTGATGGGGGGAGCGGCCTTCTTGTCGAGACTTCGCTGGCGAGGGTGGAAGGGCGCCGATCGAGACTACGTGATTTACGTCGTGGTCGGGGTCGTAGGAATTTTTGCGGCTTGGGGTTACTTCACACCGCTCGGTCACGTCTTTCGAGACATTCCGCTCTTTGGCTCGACCCGGCTACAGAGCCGCAACATCATCTTGGTGGACTTTGCGTTGTCGATCATGCTCGGCTGGTGGATTCAACGTCTCCTCGACACGAAGAACGTTCGAACGAAGCTCACTAAATTATCAACGTGGGTGACCATCGCGCCCGCGCTGCTCGTTGTCGCACTCTCCGTTGCGCTCCTTGGTTGGGGACCGTTCATTATCAGTCACATTGGCGTACCCGCGGGTAAGGCGCACTTCGCTAACGCCAACAAACTAGTTAACGTGCTGCAGTTACTCATTGCTCTCGCGGCGGTACTCGCGGTGTTGCTGTGGCGACGCTCGCGTCGATTCAGCACGATCTTCTTGAGCATTCTGGTCGCTGATCTCCTCGTCTTTTCTGCCTTCAGCGCAACAGGCCTGATCGGCGGATCGGGACCCCGCGAGTCGTCTCGCGTGGGCGCCGTGGCGCTCTTTGGCACCAAGGGCCGATTCGCGCTCGTCGATCAAGGTGGCGTGCACACTGGCGTGTACCGAGCGCTCGGTGAACCGAACATGAACGTCTTCACGGGTCTCGCCAGCGTTCAGGGTTACGGGGCGCTGATCTCGACGATCTACGACGACGCGACGGGGACCCATCCCCAGACCATGCTGAACCCCTGTCATTTAGCTGACGGCACGTTCACGCAACTTCGACTCAGCGCGGTCGCCATTTCGAGTTCGGAGCTCGCGACCAACACGCTTATCGCTTCGACGGTGCCGACCACCTGCGTCCCGGTCACGACGCCTCGCGTGACGCATCGCTACTTCGGACAGCTCTTAAGGGTCAACCACATCACTCTCACCGGCGTCGACAACAGAGTGTTGTCAGCGAGTCCCATGAAACTTCAACTACTCAACGGCGTTGGCAAGCCCGTCGGACCTTTGCTCAGTGTAAAAAACGGGCGAGTAGAGGCGTTGACCTTGAGGGGTTCAACGCTCGCGGCCGGTTTCGTCTTGTCGTCCCCGACGGCGCTGCACTTGGGTGACACGGTGGTGGCCCAAACGGGTAGTGGGCCGAGTTTCCAACTCGACACTCCTTTTCAATTAGCTATCTCTTCGTCCGCGTGGCGTCTGACGTCAACGACGGATAAGTTCTCCGTCTTTAAGGCGGTGAGGCTCAGACCGAGGGTATGGCTCGTAGGGTCATCGTCGAATGGAACAGTAAGCAACATTCACGGCGCTTCCTGGGGCGACACGTGGGTCAGCGTCGCGCTCACCGCGTCGAGCGTGATCGAACGAAGTGAGGCGTACTTGCCTGGCTGGCGCGCGACGGCATTGAACGACGTGACCGGAAAGAGTGTTGACCTTAACGTCCATCGGGCCGGTTTGATCGAAAGCGTTCGTGTGCCGAAGGGAAAGTGGACGATTCACTTCCACTATCACGCGCCCTACATCGAAGTCAGTGTCGCGGCGGCGGCGGCTTCGTTGATTCTTCTACTCGGCGTGGCGTCGGCGTACGTCGTCAAGAGACGCCGTCGAAGCAACGCTAAGGTTCTTCCGTGAAGTCACTGGCCATCGTCGGTGGAGCGGGTCGTATGGGTCAAGCTCTGGGAGAAGGCCTCGGCGCGCTCGAGCAGTTCTTCATCTTCGCGCTGATTGACGAGTATGAACCCCAGGAGCTCTTTGGTGGCACGTACGTGACGTCGCTCGCTGATCTCGACGCGTCGAGAGTTGACGTGGTGATTGACTTTTCATCGCCCGAAGGTGTAGCGAAATCGGCGACGTGGTGCGAAATCAATGGGGTCGCACTAGTGGTGGGCGCGACGGGTCTATCACCTGAGCAGCGCAGCGTTGTCGAAAAGGCTTCCTCGAAAGTGGGCGTCGTGATGGCGTCCAACTTCTCGATCGGTGCGGTACTTTCTGAGCGCTTCGCCGCCGTGGCCGCGCCGTACTTTGAGCGCGTTGAAATCATTGAACTTCATCATGACAAGAAGATTGACGCGCCATCGGGTACGTCGATCGCGACGGCCAGGGCCATAGCGAGCGCTCGCAATAGGGCCGGACTAGCGCCCCTCGGCGATCCCACCGAACGACGAACCATTGAAGGCGCTCGAGGCGCCGACGCAGTTGACGGGATCAAGATTCACTCCGTGCGACTTCCCGGTCTCGTCGCGCATCAAGAGATTCTCTTTGGTTCGGTGGGTGAGGGCCTCACCATTCGCCACGACTCGTTCGATCGACAGAGTTTCGTGCACGGCGTCGCACTCGCCGCGAACGCGATTGACGCGACGCCTGGGTTTCTTGACGGCATCGCCTCGCTGATTCCATAGGGACGGCGTTATTCTCGACTCGCTCGTTGGGGCGGCTGGTAACTTCGTACCATGAGTGCCCCTCGTTTTGGACGAGTCCTAACGGCCATGGTGACCCCCTTTGGGACCGACGGATCAGTGGACTACGACGTCGCGGCGAAGTTGGCCCAATTTTTGGTGGCCGAGGGTAGCGATGGTTTGGTCGTCGCTGGTTCGACGGGCGAAGGTTCGTCACTGAGTGACGAGGAGAAGTTGAACCTCTTCGCCTGTGTCGCTGAAGCGGTTTCCGTGCCCGTACTGGCTGGTTCCACGTTCGCCAATACCCAACAGTCGGTGGCTTTGACCTCACAGGTCAAAGCGACCGGCGCCGCCGGGGTCCTGGCGACCACGCCGGCTTACGCTCGCCCTAGTCAGGTAGGCATTGCCGCGCACCTGGGCGCTATCGCCGAGAGCACGCCGCTGGAGGTCATGCTCTACGACATTCCGATACGTACGGGGAGAAAGATCCACTCGTCGACGACGATTGATCTCGTGAACAAACACAAAAACATCATCGCCCTCAAGGACGCCTCTGGTGATTTGGTATCGGCGGCGCACACCAAGGCCGTCTTGGGCGAGGAACTCGATCTCTACAGTGGTGATGACTCGATGTTGCTGGGTTTCCTCGCCATTGGTGCCGTAGGCATCGTGTCGGTCGCCGCACACTGGGCCGGCCCGGAAGTCGCGGGCGTAGTACGGGCCTTTCAAAATGGCAAGTTGGAGAAGGCGCAGGCGCTCTATGAACGCGCCGCGCCTAGTTTCGCCTTCGAGAGCTCTGAGACCTACCCGAACCCCATGCCGTCAAAGGCCGCGTTGCGCGCGCTCGGCTTTAGCGTAGGTGAGTGTCGCCTCCCCCACGCTCCAAGTGACCTCGATCTTGATCGCTCGGCGGCGGAGATTGTGACGTCACTAAAGAACGCCCGTGGCTGACACGCTTCGCGTCACTTTTTTAGGCGGACTCGGCGAGATAGGACGCAACTGCGCCGCCTTAGAACAAGACGGACGGATCGTGGTCGTCGACGCGGGGCTGATGTTTCCCGAGCCGACCATGTACGGCGTGGACCTTATTCTGCCCGACTTTCGGTGGTTGATCGAGCGCCGGGACCGAGTGGACGCGATCGTCCTCACGCACGGCCACGAAGACCACACCGGTGCTCTGCGCTACCTCGTAAAGGACGTTAACGTTCCGATCTACGGATCGGCCCTGACGTTGGGATTCGCGCGTCATCGCCTCACTGAGGCCAAGGTCGCGAAGGATCTCACTTTCATTGAGGTCGCCGACGGCGAGCGCCGACGCATTGGACCCTTCGAGGTTGAGTTCATACCCGTCACCCACTCGGTGCCGAGCGCGCACGCGTTGGCCTTTCACACCAAGGTCGGCATCGTGGTGCACTCGGGTGACTTCAAACTTGATCTCACGCCAATCGATGGGCGACGCACGGACATTAATCGTCTCGCGGCGTTAGGCGACGAAGGCGTAGCCCTGCTGCTCGCCGACTCCACGAACGCCGAAGAGCCCGGCTTCACGCCTTCTGAAGCCAGCGTGGGCGTGGTGCTACGTCGACTCTTTCTCGAGCGACCGGCGCGGCGAATGGTGGTGGCCTGTTTCGCCAGCCACATCCACCGCATTCAACAGATCGCCGACGTCGCCCATGACACACATCGCAAGATCGCCTTTATGGGTCGATCAATGGAGTCCAATGTCAAGTTGGCGAGAAAACTTAATCTGCTGCGTGTTGATAGCGCCGACATTATTGACGTGGAGAACATCAGTCGCTTCGCGCCGGGCGAAGTGTGCGTTATCTGCACCGGGAGTCAGGGCGAACCCTTAGCCGTACTCTCGAAGCTCTCGCGCGGCGACGCTCGAAATTTCAAGGTCGGCGCGGACGACACGGTCATTCTCAGTTCACACCCCATCCCGGGCAACGAGTGGTCGGTCGGGCGAGTGATCGACGACCTGCACCGCGAAGCGACCGAAGTGATTCACTCGGGCCATGAGCTGGTGCACGCTTCGGGCCACGCGCGCCAAGGTGAGCTTCGTACCTATCAGCAACTGCTTCGGCCGAGGAACTTCGTGCCCGTACACGGTGAGTACCGTCATATGGTCCATCACGCCGAACTGGCCGTCTCCATGGGTCTTAGTCAAAAGCACGTGTTGATCTGTGAAGACGGTGATCAAATTGAGATCAACGACAAGGGCATCCATCGAGCGGGAAAGGTGCCGGCCGGCTTTCACTACATTGACGGCAGCGCTGGCGACCTCGATGAGCGTCCCCTCGAAGAGCGGCGGATGTTGGCCGAGTACGGCGTGCTGCTGATTTCGGCAGGCGTCGATCGATCGAGCGCCTCCATTGTCCAGCCGGTGACCATTAGCGCCCGGGGTTGGTTTGAGGGTTCGAGCGACGCCGACGTGCTGCTCAATCTCACGAGCGCCGTTCGCACCGCCCTCCAAGAGGCTCTCGCCGAGGGCAACCTCGACGCGGAGTCACTTTCGAAGGTGGCCCAGCGCGCGGCGGGACGACTTCTGGGTCAGCGTTATCGTCGCCAGCCCGTCGTCTTGCCGGCCGTCGTCGTTTTTTAGGGCTCGGACTTCTCGGGTTCGCCGTGATCGGCGTTGCTGAGCCCGCTGCGCCAAAACGCTTTGTGGCTGATCTGGCCTTGGTTTAGTCCGCGATCGAGCAGCGCACTTTGCAGCGTGCGCATCACGTGAAACTCGCCAAAAAGATAGGCGTGGCCAACGTCGGGTGGCAGGGCGAAGGCGGCGAGACCACTCAAGAGGCCCGCTGGATCACTGGTCGCTCGCCCTCGACGGTCGACGAAGATGCCGGTCACCCCGAGACCCTCGTCGAACGTGGCAGTGAGCGCGTCATCGGCGGCGTCGATCTCAACGATGAAGATGGCGCGACCGGGTAGTTCAATACTCTCCGCCATTCGATAGAAGGCCGCGAAACCACTGACGTCGCCAACAAAAAGGTGCCAGTCGGCCAGTGGGTCGAGAGGAATCTTGCCGCGAGGGCCAATGACGTCCACGACGTCACCGGGTGTAGCGTCCTTGACCCACTTACTGCCGGGCCCTTCGTGGTCAATCGTGATCCAGAGGGAGAACGAATCATTCGCTTCGTCGAGACCCCGCACGCTGAAGCGTCGCCGAACTGCGCGACCCTGTGCGTCGTCCATACGAAGCATGACGTCGTTGCCCGGTACGCCGGCGAGAGTTGCTGCGTTGCCGCGCAGTACGACCTCGTAGACCGACGTACTGAGTTGAGTGGTGGCGACAACTTCACAGAGACTCGCCACCGCGCCTAGGCGGGTCGCGAGTTGTACAGAAGTGTCGTCGGGTTGCTTTGTCACTACGACAGCCTAGGGGTGCGCGCCGGTGCTCTGGGGTGGCGGCCCCGAGGTCACGAGGTCGACTCTCCCTCTAAGAGCGCCACCGTGTGGGCGTCGATCGAGGCCTCGATCTCGTCGAGTTGGGCGAGGGTGGTTGAGTCCGGTCGACGTAGAGGATGGGGTTCGGCTCTGGCCTGGGCTAGCGAGCTTCGCGCGTTCGCCACCGCGCGCAGGGCGCTCCGTCTCAGTAAGTGGCGACGGATGACGTCGTCGCGCGAGGCTTCTCGGCCGTAGCGTTCCGAGGCGCTACGGGCTTTTTCGAGTTGTTGGGCCGGGCGTAGCGAGGGCGCCGTGGACCAAAGAAACAGGTCGAGTACGAGAACGATGGCCGCACCCAGGCCCGTGTCGATGATTCTTGGAGCCAGCAGGTATTTGTCGGTACCGAGGAGACTTAAGAAGACGAAGACGATTGGTGTAAAGGTCACTACCGCCAGTACGTGGCTGCGCTTGACGGCCCACGGGACGGAAGCGGCCATCACGCAGGACAGCACAATGAGCGCCGTAAGGGAGTTACCAGTCCACGCGACGAATGCCGCGATGCCCACACCGATCACCGTTCCCACGGTACGAGCGAGTGCGCGGGTCATGACGGGACCGAGGTCGGGACGAAGAATGAACGCCACGCTGAGTGGGAGCCAGAATCCGTGGGAACCATCAAGGGCTTGGGCGATGAGGGTGCCGGCGACAATGGCCAGCGACAAGATGAGCGAGAAGCGAACGCGCTCGACGACGGGAAGTCGCGCCCGCGTTGACGCGCGCGACGAACCTCGAGGCGTCGAGGCCGGTAGTTGCGACGGATCGCTCAGAGCGAGGACGGAAGTGATCTTGGGATCGAGTCCCGAAAGCGTGCTAAAGCGAGACTGGAGATCTCGCAGAACGCCACTCGCCTCAACTCCTGACGTGTGACGAAGGGCGCTGGCAATCTCGCGAACGGCGGCGGGCACTTCTGGATCGACGTCAAGGCCTTTCCCTTCGAGATACGACACAACTTCGCCGCTGCGCAACGCGACAATGAGGCTCTGGCGCAGTGCGATCTCTTCGGCACTGCCGGAGCGGAGTCGACTACTTCCAACGACGTCCTGGGCCGCGTCGAGACTGACGACGGCCTTCGCGCGCACGACGTAGAAGTGTGGCGTGCCAACGGCTTCTACGAGATCGGCCAACGCGTCAAAGGCGTAGGCGAGAAAAATCCGTTGGTTCGAGAGACGCCGTCGGTAATCAGTGAGCGCCGCGACGAAGTACACCAACATTGCGCCGAGAAAGAGTGCTACGCAGGACTGCCAGACTTTTCCGCTGAACTGAAGTCCGGCACCGACGATGGTCCCAATAAGGAGGTACGCGCCTGGCGTGGCCCAGTTGGAGGCTTCGACGAATCCCGCAGCCAGTGCCATCACGCCAAAGAGCACCGTCAGAGCCCACTCGGCGCTGTCAAAACCAATGAAGGCCGCGCCTACGGTTGCGCCCGTGCCGGCCGCCACCGCGACCCACAGCAGTCGAGGTCCTCGTACTCGCCATTCGTCCAAGCCGTCTTGACTGATGGCCCACAGGGCGCCGATGCTAAAGACAATGGCGTAGTAGCGCTGATTAATGATGAGACCGACAATGAGTGGTGCGCTGAGGCAAAACGCCGCGCGAACGGAGAGACGAATCTGGGGTGCGCTATTGGAAAAACGACTCACCGCGTGAGAGACGGTGTTCGATAGATGACCGTGTTTGGGGTCACAAAATGACCGAACTTCGTGTCGAGACCGTGCTCTGGTCCAGCGCAGCGTGCGAACACGACGTCATCCTAAGTCGGGTCTTTGCGCAGAGTCGAGCGTTAAGTGAGCGAATCGTCCGATTGGCCTCTAAGAACAACGAGTCGTTAGTAAGTTAGAGGGTTGTGGCACAGGCGCGACACCAGAAAAAGCCGGTAAAAAAGACGGCCAAGCGTGCTCGGGGGACGGGTGCGCCGTCGGAGAGTTCGAACGTCTGGCAACGCCACCAACGCGATCTATGGATCGTGGCTCTCGTCGTCGTCGGACTCTTCGTTGCCCTCGCCGAAGCGGGGGCGCTCGGCCCCGTTGGCCGGGCGATTTCCCGGGCACTTTCAGATATTTTGGGCGTTGGCCGATTCGCGTTGGCGATCATTCTCCTCGCTCTGGGCGTCGCGCTCGTGTGGGGAAAGATTGAATTCGAGCGAGCTCGCGTCGGTTGGGGCGTGCTCCTTGGTCTGGTCTCGATAAGCGGCGTCGCTGATTTGGCGCGGGGACGACCGGGTGCGCACGCCACCACCAAAGTCTTGGGGCACGCGGGCGGCTGGTTAGGTGTCGCCGTAGGTGGTGGACTCGCGAAGGGGATCGGTGTCGCGGGTGCGCTCGTCGTGTTGCTCGCGATGTTCGTCATCGCGACGATGGTCGCCACTGGTATAGGTCTGCGAGCACTCTTTATTGGCATCGCTACGCTCTTGCGCGCGATCGGGCGTGTGCTCTCACGGTGGTGGACCAGTCGGCCGCAGCGTGACGTGCGTTACCGCGACGATGATGATTCGAGCGTAACCGCGGCGACTCATGAAGTGCCACAAGAGCCCGAGCCTCTTGACTACGAGTTCTTGGAAGAGGAGTACGTCGACGACGACTTCAACTACGTCGACGAGACGCCCGACGAAGTCGAGGCGCCTCCTGTGGTGCACCGAGAGCCGCCAAGAGTTGCGGCGCATGGCGCGTGGGAGCTGCCATCACTGTCGTTACTCCAGCGCACGAAGGATCAGAAGCTCGATCGTTCGTTTACCGACGCCGCGGGGGAAGAACTCGTCGACGCGCTCGCCGCGCACGGCGTCGAGACGTCGCTGGTGGGTTACACCGTAGGTCCCACGGTGACGCGCTTTGAACTCGAACTGGGACCAGGCGTCAAGGTCTCTCGGGTCACGTCGTTGAATAAGGACATCGCCTACGCCATGGCGTCACCAGACGTGCGGATTCTGGCCCCCATCCCTGGTCGCTCGGCGATTGGTGTCGAAGTGCCCAATCGTCAGCGCTCTCTCGTCGCGCTTGGCGACGTCCTGGCCTCGGATGAGTCCATTGCCGCCACCCACCCACTCGACGTGCCGATTGGTCGCGATATTTCGGGCAAGACCGTCGTGGTCAATCTCGGTGAGATGCCCCACGTATTGATTTCGGGGGCCACCGGCGCCGGTAAGAGTTCGGCAATGAACTCGCTCATCACCGCGCTCGTCATGCGCGACACGCCTGACGATCTACGACTGTTGCTCATCGATCCAAAGCGCGTGGAGATGGGTCAGTACAACGATCTGCCTCACCTGCTCGCCCCGGTCGTCGTCGATCCGAAAAAGGCGGCTGGTGCGCTCGCGTGGGCCGTCAAGGAGATGGAGCGGCGCTACGATCTCCTCGCCGAGAGTGGCGCGCGCGATATCACGAGTTATCAGCAGATGATCGCCAAGGGAGAGTTAGATCCCGGCCCGACGACGAGGGAGCTGGTCGGCGACGCCGTGGAGCGCGCGACGGGCCTTCCTTCGGACGCCGAGCCCGCGCCCGGCCCCGAGGAGCTTCCCTACATCGTCATCGTTGTCGATGAGTTGAATGACCTCATGATGGTGGCCGCGCGCGACGTGGAAGAGTCGGTCGTTCGCATTGCGCAGATGGCCCGCGCGGTTGGCATCCACTTGGTCCTCGCTACGCAGCGGCCCAGCGTCGACGTCATAACCGGTGTCATTAAGGCGAACGTACCAAGTCGCATGGCCTTTGCGGTGTCGTCCCTGGCCGACAGCCGTGTCATCTTGGACCAAGCGGGAGCCGAGCGCTTAATCGGCAAGGGTGACATGCTGCTGGTCACCGCCTCGAGCAACATTGCGCGACGGCTTCAGTCGCCCTGGGTCTCTGAAGAGGAGGTTCGCCGCGTGGTTGAAGCGTGGCGCGCTCAGGGCGGACGTACGGAGACCGTCGTCGCGCTGGAGGTACCCCTTAGTCGCGGCGGTTCGTCAATGGGCGGAGGTACGGGTGACGACGACGACGAGATACTTCGTCAAGCTCGCGATCTCATCATTCGTACCCAGTCGGGCTCAACGTCGATGCTTCAGCGCAAGCTTCGAGTCGGCTTTGCTCGAGCTGGACGCATCATGGATCAGTTAGAAGAAGAGGGCGTGGTCGCCCCCGGTGACGGCTCCAAAGCTCGTAAGGTTCTCGTTTCGCCCGACGAGTACGACCAACGGACTTCGCTGTAGTACGTGTCGCGTCCATTTTCCTCTTGTCGTCAGGGCTTTCGGGGTCTCGTCACCCGTTTCGTAGGCATGTTGATGGGTTTAATCGTCGCGGCCGCACTGATTGTTGGTCTTCAACTACCACTGCTGCATCCACTCTCGACCGACAAGGTGAGTTTGGTTCGACTGACGTCGTCGAATACTTCCGCGGCCCTGGCCTGGCCTAGTGTTGGCTCGGCCGCGCTCGACATTCCCTCGCTCGGCGTGCTCGAGTCGCATCACGGCCAGGTAGTGCCCATCGCGAGTTTGACCAAAATGATGACGGCCTACGTCGCACTGAAGACGCTACCGCTGAGCGTCGGAGCGACCGGTCCTTGTTACGTGGTGACGAACAGTGACGTGACGACCTACAACGAAATGGTAGTTCTCGACGAATCGAGTGTGCCCGTCGTGGCGGGCGAACAACTCTGTGAGATCGATCTGTTGAACGGTCTACTCGTGCACTCGGCCGGAAACTACGCCTTGATGTTGGCCAACTTAGCGGCCGGTTCCATCACGAAGTTCATTTCCGAAATGAACCACGACGCGAAAGTGCTCGGTCTTCGCGGTACGCACTACGCCGACGTCTCTGGATTCTCGCCCGAGTCAGTGTCCACCGCGCTCGATCAAGCCGTGCTCGCGACGTTGATAATGAAGTCGCCACTCGTGCGGTCGATCGTTCTTCAACAGAGTGTGACCTTGCCCGTGGCCGGCGTCGTCGCCTCCTTCACGCCCTTTGTTGGATTCGACAACGTCATTGGTGTGAAGTCGGGTCGCACCTCTGAAGCCGGCGGGTGCGACGTCATGGCGATGACGTTTCAAGACGGTACGACCACTCGGGTGCTCTACGCCGTCGTGCTCGGGCAACAAGGTGGCGATCTCCTAGGTCCAGCCGGGAACGCGGCATTGGCTTTAGCGGACTCTGCGGTGTCGGACCGGCTGCACTACACCTTCGAAGCGAATCGTGCCGTCGGTGAACTGGGCTGGGACGGACGGCACGTTGCCTTTGGCATGACCCAGCGACGTGAAGTGTGGTGGTGGCCGGCACAAGTCCAACTGAGTGTGAAGATCTCGGTGCGTCGTTTTACCTCGGCCATTCACCGCGGTGAGGTCGTTGGTCACTTGGTTGTTCGCGGTGTCCAGCGGCACAGTTTCACGCTTCGAGCGCTCGGCAGTCTTTCGCCCCCCACACTTATCCAGCGCCTACGCTGACGAGATGTTCGCGCGCGTTCCCGCCAGTTCAGCCAACCTCGGACCGGGTTTTGACACCTTGGCGGTAGCCCTCAGCCTCTACGTCGAGGTTTCTCTCGAGCTCGCCGACTCCTTCAGCATCGTGAGTGACGGCTGTGGCGCAGGTCAGTTTGACGATGAGCGACACCTTGGCGTTCAAGTAGCGAAGAGCATTTTGGGACACTCGAACTTTGCGATGACGGTTACTTCGTCGATTCCGCTCTCGCGCGGACTGGGATCGTCCGCGGCGCTCGCGGTCGCCGCGGCCGCGGCCGCCGAAGCTTCGAGTCCTCTTGAGGTGGGTGCCGAGATTGACGGGCACGCGGAGAACGCGGCGGCGTCAGTCTTGGGCGGCCTGGTGGTGGCGAGTATCTCCGCGCGAGAGGGCGTCATCGCGCGTCAACTGCCCCTCGACGACGCGTGGCGATTCGTTGTCGTCGTGCCCGAAGAACAACTCGCCACCAAAGACGCTCGGCGCGTGCTGCCCGTCCAGGTTCCTTTCGTTGACGCCGTACACAATCTGAACGCCATGGGACTGTTGATCGCCGGTCTGGCCAATCACCACGAGTTCGTCGCTTCAGCCATGGACGACTATTTGCATCAGCCCTATCGCAACGAACTGCTTTCTTTCGCCACGCCGTTGCTGGAGTTGCTGCGAGAAAGTGGTGCGGCCGCGTCGTGTTGGTCGGGGGCCGGTTCGGCGATGCTGGGACTGGTCACCAACGAGACGGCCAACGACGTAGCGACCGCGGCCAAGATGTTTTTGCACGAACGTGCGCTGCCTGGTGAGGTTCACGTGCTCGACGTGGACCGCATTGGCCTGGTCACGCGTTGAGTCAAACGCAAGCCACCCTCGACGACCGTACGTTGAGGGGCGCCGGTTTCATGTTGCTCGGGGCCACTTTGATCCAGTGGAGCGCCGCGATCGTGGAGCGCGTGTTTCCAGTCATCGGACCATCCGCGTCGAGCGCGTGGCGTTTCTTACTGGGCGCCGTGGTCCTGCTCGCTCTCACGAGACCGAACGTGCGCCACTGGACGAAACGACAGTGGATTGGCGCGCTGGCCCTGGGCGCGACGGTGGCGGTGATGAATCAATGTTTCTACCAAGCCATCGCGCGCATTCCCCTGGGGAGTGCCGTCGCCATTGAGTACTTGGGTCCCTTTTGCGTCGCGGCCTTTGGCAAGCGCAGTCCGAAGCATTTGGCTTTTGTGGGACTGGCCGGTGCGGGCGTCGTCGCGCTTACGCG
Source organism: Acidimicrobiales bacterium (assembly GCA_035533995.1). Taxonomy (GTDB): domain Bacteria; phylum Actinomycetota; class Acidimicrobiia; order Acidimicrobiales; family RAAP-2; genus RAAP-2. Next base: position 67,017 of record DATLSR010000038.1, read on the forward strand.
ACCGGGCAACGGCTTGAACGTAATCGGCGTGCTCTTCGCCTTCGGCGCCGGACTCGGTTGGGCCACGTACATCTTTGCGTCCAAGCGCGTCGGGGGCACGACGAAGGGCTTTGGTGGACTCGCCGTGTCGATGTCGATCGCGGCCACGTTGACGTTGCCGTTCTCGATTGGTACGAGCGCCCGTCTCGTTGAGAGTCCGGAACTGTTACTTCGACTCTTGATCGTGGCGGTGATGGCTATCGTGTTGGGTTTTGGTGCTGAACTACAGGGCCTGCGCCGACTGAAACCCTCGATCGCTGGCGTCCTCTTGGCGGGCGATCCGGCGGTGGCTTTTCTCGTTGGTTGGCTCTTGTTGCACCAAGCCGTTCGACTCTGGGACATCGTGGGGCTGGCCTGTGTGGTGTTGGCTGGCGTGGGAGTGACCTACGACTCCTCGGTGAGTGAGAGCGAACTCGCTCAGTAGGCTTGAAGGGTGTCAACACCCAAATCGTTCGCCATTCGCACCTTTGGCTGTCAGATGAACGAACACGACTCGGAGCGACTGGCGGGGCTGCTCGTGGCCGACGGGTTGGTGGCGGCGACGAGCGAGGCCGACGCCGACGTCATCGTGCTGAACACCTGCACCATTCGAGAGAACGCCGATCTCAAGCTCTACAGCGCGCTTGGACAACTCAAGGCATTGAAGGAAGAGCGCCCCGGGATGCAGATCGCCGTTGGCGGGTGCATGGCCCAAAAGGACCGGGGCACGATTGTCGAGCGCGCAGCCTGGGTGGACGTGGTCTTTGGGACGCACAACCTCGCCTCGGCGCCGTCGCTGCTTCGTCGAGCCGAGAGCGAAGGTCCTCAGGTCGAGATTTTGGACGCGCCCGATCCGGTGACGAACCGTGACATGGCGCCCGCTCTTTACGCGGTGCGCGAGTTGCCCTTCGCCGCGTGGATGACTATCCAAACGGGTTGTGACAACACCTGCGCGTACTGTATCGTGCCGAGCGTTCGAGGGGGAGAGATCAGTCGCCCCCTCGAAGACCTCATCAACGAAGCGACCATGCTCGCCGACTCCGGGGTGAGTGAGATCACCGTGCTTGGACAGAACGTCAACTCCTACGGTCGCGACATCACCGGACGTCGCCCTCTCTTCGCCGAGCTCTTGCGCGCGCTCGGTGAGGTACCCGGCATTGAGCGAATTCGTTTTACGAGCCCTCACCCGAAGGATCTGCGACCCGAGACAATCGCGGCGATGGCCGAGACGCCGACGGTTTGCAATCAACTCCACTTACCGCTGCAGTCGGGATCGAACCGGGTACTTCGAGCGATGCGTCGTGGTTACAGCGTGGAGCGTTATCTCGAGCGGATCAACGCGGCGCGCGAGGCGATACCCGAACTCGCGGTGACGACCGACCTCATCGTGGGTTTTCCCGGTGAGAGCGACGACGAGTTCGACGAGACCTTAGAAGTGGTGGCGGCCTGTCAGTTCGATCTCGCCTACACCTTCATCTTTTCCCCGCGCGAGGGCACGCGCGCGGCCGATATGACCGACGATTTCGTGGGTAGCGACGTGATCAAGGCTCGATTTGAACGACTGAAGGAAGTGACGGACCGCTCGGCCCTTCGTGGGCACCAGGCCCGTGTTGGCAAGCGTGAAGAAGTCCTCGTCGAGGGCCCATCTCGTCGTAACGAGCAGATGATCTCGGGACGTACGCGCCAAGGCAAGCTGATCCACTTTCCCGTGAGCGAACAGGCGACCAGGCAGGGTTCGTTGGTCGAGGTGGACGTGACCTACGGCGCGCCGTACTACTTGTTGGGCGAGATGAGATCAGTGCTGCGTGCTCCTCGCCACAAGATTCGCGTGCCGTTGCTCTCCTCGCGATGACGTGGCCCCAGAGCGCGGTGGCGCTCGTCGGGCCGACCGCGTCGGGAAAGTCGGCCCTCGCGCACGCGTTCGCGTTGCAAAGCGCCGGCGACGTGGAGATTCTGAGCGTTGACGCCATGAGCGTGTACCGGGGGATGGACCTGGGCACCGCGAAGCCCACGCCTCAGGAGCGACGCGAAGTCACGTATCACCTGCTCGATCTCGTTGAACCTAGTGAAGAGTTCACTGTTGCTCAGTTTCAGCGGGCCGCCACGGTGGCCGCGCAGTGCGTAGAAGGCGTCGGGCATAGCGCGCTCTACGTGGGCGGTACGGGACTCTACGGACGAGCGGTACTCGACAACCTCGATATACCCGCCCGCTACCCAGACATTCGCCTCGACCTCGAAGAGCGCGCCGAGCGTGACCTTGGGTCGCTGTACGCACAACTCCTCGCACTCGATCCCGTTGCGGCAAGTCGACTTGAGGCGACGAACGCACGGCGCGTCGTGCGCGCGCTTGAGGTCACGCTCGGCGCGAAGCGCCCCTTCTCTTCGTACGGAGAAGGCCTTTTGACCTACGGCCCGGTTCGCGTGGTACAAGTCGGGCTCGACACTGAGGTAGAGGTTCTGAACGAACGAATCGCGACCCGATTTAGGACCTGGATGGACGAAGGTCTCCTGGAGGAAGTCTCTCGTCTGGCGAGTGCGCCCGGCGGCATGGGCCGGACCGCACGACAGGCCGTTGGCTACAAAGAGCTCCTGCGTCACCTCGAAGACGCAGTGCCGCTCGAGCAGTGCGTGGATGAGGCAATTACCCACAGTCGTCGACTAGCTCGTCGACAGCGTGCGTGGTTTCGCCGTGATCCTCGCGTTGAGTGGTTTGCCGGCATCGACGACGCGGCGGCGCGACTTCGCGAGGTGCTGAATGGCTTTAACAGCTTCGTGCGAGACTAGATCAGTGGAAATGCGACGTCTCCAAAAGTGGCACGGTGCGGGAAACGACTTTCTCGTCGACGTCCAAGAACACGGGCAGACCCCGTGGTGGACCCCGGAACGCGCCCGCACGCTCTGTCAACGAAACTCGGGTGTGGGCGCCGACGGACTAATAATCGCGACGCTCGGATCTGACGTTTCAATGACGTTGTTTAACGCCGATGGTTCACCGGCCGAGATGTCGGGCAACGGTATTCGTTGTCTCGCCGCGGCCGTTCGTCGTTCGAGCGCGGCTACCTGGGAGACGCTCGACGTGCGAACCCTGGCTGGCGTGAAAGTGGTTACCTTGACAATGGAGGAGACTTCGGGGTGGGGAAGTGTCGCCATGGGTGAAGTGACGTTCTCTGAAACGATTCCAGGTGCCTACGGCGTGGCCAACGTTGGTAACCCTCACGTGGTGGTGCTCGACGACGCTTCGTGGAGCAGAGCAGCCTGTGAGGATCTCGCCGAGAAATTTTCCGCACAGGTGGGCGGCGCGAACGTTGAGTTTCTCTCCGTTTTGGGCGACGATCACTTGCGCATCCGCGTCATCGAACGCGGCGTTGGTTGGACGCAGGCCTGTGGCACGGGTTCGTGTGCGGTCGCCGCCATTGCCCGTCGAGGCGGACTCACCGGCGACGTCGTGACGGTGGAAAACCCCGGCGGAGCGCTGCGGGTAGTGCTCAACGGGCCCCTCGCCACGTTGAGTGGACCAGTGCAGTTCGTCGCGGACGTGGAGTGGCTCGAAACGTGACCTATATTCCAGACACCCTTATTGATCGCACAATTCGCGAGAAGATCGTGCTCGTCGGCGTGCTCTTTCCTGGGGTGAGTGAAGAGGAACTTGATCAACAGCTCGACGAACTAGCCCTTCTCGTCGACACCGCCGGCGCCGACGTGGTGGCCCGTGTCATTCAACGTCGCGACAGTCCCGATCCAGCGACGTTCATCGGTTCGGGCAAAGTGCAAGAGCTTCGTGAGATCTGTCTGGTCGTCGACTCCGACACCGTGGTCTTCGAGCACAACCTTTCGCCCGCCCAACAGCGCAACCTCGAAAAGATTCTTGGGCGTACGGCCATCGACCGCACGGCGGTCATCTTGGACATCTTCGCCCAGAACGCCCGCACGCCCGAAGGCAAGGCGCAGGTCGAGTTAGCGCTCTTGCAGTACCGTCTGCCACGGCTTCGTCGCGTGGGTGGTTCACTCTCGCAACAGGCCGGTGGGATTGGTACTCGGGGACCGGGTGAGACCCAGCTCGAGGTCGATCGGCGTCGCTTGGTGAATCGGATTCACCATATTCGAGGCGAGTTGAAAGAGATCGATCGCACCCGCAACGTGCAGCGCCAAGGGCGCGCTCGGGGTCGACACCGCGAAGTGACCCTGGTGGGCTACACCAACGCGGGGAAGTCGTCCATGTTGAACGCTCTCACCGACGCCGGTGTTCTCGTCGAGAATCGCCTCTTCGCGACGTTGGATCCGCGAACGCGACAGCGCCAACTGCCCGGCGGCGAGACGATTCTCTTCACCGACACGGTGGGCTTCATCTCGAATCTGCCCCACGAGCTGGTCGAGGCCTTCATGAGCACTCTGAAGTCAGTGCAGTTGGCGGATCTGTTAGTTCACGTGGTCGACGGCGCGAGCGATCACGCGGAGGAACAGATCGCCGCCGTGCGCGACGTGCTGGTCGAGATCGACGCCGATCACCTTCCCGAACTACTGGTCTTTAATAAGGCCGACGTGCCGGGTTCGAGGGCGAGGGATCTCGCAAAGATCTACGAGGGCAGCGTGTGGGTGTCGGCCTTGACGCACGAAAACTTGGACAACGTCATCGCCACCATTGGCGAACGACTCCGCTCCCACGACCGAGTTCTCACCTTGCAGCTACCACTCGACCGGGGCGACCTCTTGGCCGCGGCACATCGTGAAGGTGACGTGCTCGACACGTCGATGACCGACGACGGCGTGGTGATCCACGTGGTGCTCGACGCGGTGGGCGCGGCGCGGTTCAGTGAGTGGCGAGTCTCGGCGTGAGTTTTACCCCTCCCGCTTACCCGTACGAACGGCTCGATGGACTGAAAGAAGTGGCGTCGGTCTTTGAGGGCGGGGCCATCGACTGCTCCATTGGAACGCCCATCGACCCGCCGCCAGTGTTCGTGATGGAGGAACTGGCGAGAGGCGCTGGTGCGCGCGGGTATCCGCCCTCGGCTGGTACACCCGACTACCGCGAAGCGGCCGCCTCGTGGATGAATCGTCGATTCGGACTTGATCTGGGCGGCGACAGTCTCGCGGCGTGCGTAGGAACGAAGGAGTTCGTGGGTTCTCTCTCGGGCTATCTCCATTTGAAAAATCCCGAGCGCGACACCGTGCTCTACCCGGCGATCAGTTACCCGACCTACGCCATGGGCGCAACGCTCGCGGGACTGCGCGCGGTGCCCGTTGCGATGGTGAATGGACAACTCAATCTCTCCAGCATCGAGGCCTCGGACGTGGAGCGCGCTCTCGTTCTATGGGCGAACTCGCCGTCGAACCCGACCGGATCTCTCGATGACCTCGAAGGTCTTGCTCGCTGGGGACGCCGCCACGGGGTACTCGTGGTGAGCGATGAGTGTTACGCCGAGTTCACGTGGGCCTCGCGACCTCGTTCTATTCTCGAACACGGACTACAAGGCGTTCTCGCCCTGCACTCCATCTCCAAGCGCTCGAACTTGGCCGGCTTTCGGTCGGGCTTTTACGCCGGCGACCCCGAGGTGGTCACCTACCTGCGCTCTATTCGCCAGCACGCCGGATTGATGGTCCCAGGCCCCGTACAGGCTGCGGTCGCCCTCGCGTATCGAGACGACGAGCACGTTGAGGTCCAACGAGTCCGCTACCTCCGTCGACTGGAATTGCTCAGTCGTGCGCTCAAGGCTCTCGACGTCGAGGCTCCGATGCCCGAAGGTTCGTTCTACCTCTGGTGCAAGAAGGAAGGAATGAACGGTTGGGCACTGGCGTCGCTCCTCGCGGAGCGCTCCGGGCTTGTCGTCAGTCCTGGCGAGCTCTACGGTGACGCCGGTGGTGCGTTCGTGCGTATTGCGGTCGTGCAGCCTGACGATCGCCTTGAACTCGCGGCCTCGCGCCTCGAAGCCTCGCAGGGCCACCAGTACGCTTGACCCATGAGTGAACTCGAAACACGCGTAGGCCACTGGTACGAACAGCTCGCCGACATCACGCCAAGGAGCGTGGAAGCGCGTCGTGACGTCGAACTGGTTATTACCAAACTCGACGACGGCCAACTGCGCGTCGCCGAGATCGACAACGGAGGCACGGTCATCGTGCACGAGTGGATCAAGCAGGCCATACTGCTGCTCTTTCGTCTGCGTGGTCTCGAGACGAGCGAAGCCGGTCCCTTTGAGTACTTGGATAAGTTGGATCTCAAGGGTGACTACGAACGCCGAGGCGTGCGCGTGGTCCCCGGTGCTATTGCTCGCCGCGGCAGTTTTCTCAGTCCGGGCGTGATTTTGATGCCGAGTTTTGTGAATATCGGCGCGTGGGTCGGTCCGGGCACCATGGTTGACACGTGGGCCACGGTGGGTAGTTGCGCTCAAATCGGTGCGAACGTGCACCTTGCGGGTGGCGTGGGTATTGGCGGCGTCCTCGAACCCGCGAACGCCGTGCCGGTCGTGATTGAGGACGACGCCTTTATTGGTAGCCGTTGCATGATCGTCGACGGCGCGCGCGTTGGACGCGGCTCGGTGATCGGAGCGGGCACGATTTTGAATCCTTCCATCCCCGTCATTGACGCGGCTACCGGTGAGGAAGTCTCGAGAGGTCACGTGCCGGACTACTGCGTGGCCGTGTCGGCGAGTCGGCGTCGTGAGTACCCCGGAGGGGAGTACTTCTTGCCGTGCGTCTTGATTATCAAGCGCTTGAGTGAAGGTGAGCGTCACGACAAGGTGGCGCTTAACGATATCTTGCGCGATCACGGAGTGTCGACGTGAGTCGACTCGACGAGGCGCTCGAACTCGTCGCGATTAGCTCGGTCAGTCGAAACGAAGCGTCAATTGCGTCACTCGTAGAGTCTCGGCTGCGCCAGTCGAGCTCGCTGGACGTCGAAAGAATCGGTGACAACGTGGTCGCGAGAACAACTGGCCATCACGCAACTCGACTCATTGTGGCCGGTCATATTGACACGGTGCCGGGTGAGGCGAGTGAAGCGGCGATTGTGGGCGACCAGCTGCGCGGCGTCGGCGCGTGTGACATGAAGGGTTCAATCGCGGTGATGTTGGAACTTGCGCTTGATCCCACACCGAGGTCCGTAGAAGTGACTTGGATCTTCTACGCCCGCGAAGAGATCTCTCGAAGCGAGTCAGGACTCGTGGAGATCGCCGAACTTCGCCCGGAACTTTTGATCGGTGACGCTGCTGTACTGGCTGAACCGACCGGCGGCGTGGTCGAAGCGGGCTGTCAGGGAACCCTGCGCGTGAGTGTCACTGTGCGGGGAAGGCGTGCGCACACGGCGCGGCCCTTTACGGGGCGAAACGCCATCCATCGCGCGGGCGACGTCATTTTGCGCGTCGCGAGTTACGAACCAAGAGTTGCCGTGATCGATGGAGTTCGATACACCGAACAACTTCAGGCTGTCGGTGTTGACGGAGGGGTCGCGCCCAACGTCGTCCCCGACTCAGCCACTGTTACCCTCAATCATCGGGTGGCGCCAGATCGTACGAGGGAAGAAGCCTCAGCGTGGCTCCGCGAGTTTCTTGGCGACCTTGTTGAAGATGGTGACGAGTACCTTGACGCTGACTGGGCGCCGAGCGCGCCTCCGTCTTTGACAAATGCACGTCTCGACGCCCTGGTAAAGCTGACGGGTAGTTCTGCGCTCGGCAAGGTGGGTTGGACCGACGTCGCCACGTTTCAAGAACTCAACATTCCGGCGACGAACTTTGGCGCCGGTGATCCGCTTTTCGCTCACCACAGCGAGGAGTTCGTTACGTTGACGCAACTCGACGAGTTCGCTCGAGTTTTGCGATCTTGGCTCGCGTAACGTGCGGGTTCGTAGCAGTTAGTAGTGACGTAGCACCGAGATAACTCGGCCGTAGAGGGTGACTTCTCGAGCGTCGAACTCCATGGGTTCCATCGTCGCGTTTTCTGGCTGTAGTACGACGCGCGATCCCTGGGGGAAGTAACGCTTTACCGTGGCCTCGTCGCCAGGAATCCCGACGACCACGATCTCGCCTTTATTGGCCGTGGCTTGGCGTTGAACGACGATGAAGTCGCCCGATAGGATTCCAGCGTTGATCATCGAATCGCCGCGTACTTGGAGAACAAAACTGTCGCCGCGCCCCGCAAACTGTTCGGGGATCGACATCAATTCGTGCGCGCTCTCCATCGCGAGAACACCCGTGCCGGCAGCCACGTCGCCCACGAAGGGGATGTGACGAATGTGTTGTTCTGGTGAAGGATTGGCAGCGTCCAGACGTACCGTCAACGTTCGAGGTTGTTGAGGATTTTTGGTGATATAGCCTGCGTCCTTCAGAATTTTGATGTGGTTGGCCACTGTGGCGGAGGAGGAGAGTCCGACGTGTTCGCCAATCTCGCGAATGGTCGGAGGGAAACTTCTCTCACGCTGGCACGAGACGATAAATTCAAGAATCTTTCGTCGTGTTGGTGTTAGAACTTCGGCCATGAGTCTCTCCTGTGAACGAACGTCTGTTCGTAGGATAGAGCATCGGAACTGTAAAATCAAACACCTGTTCGCCGTTTCGGAATTGAAATGTAGGCCAACATTCGTTGAATTATGGATCTTTCGGTATTGCGCACGCCACTTCGGAGCGTAGAACCAAGTCTTTTCGCGACTTGTATTGGTGAAATGGTCTATAAGGCTGCGTGAATATCTAGTTAACCTGCGGGCAAGAATGCGTGACTGCCATGCTATTTTCATGGCGACGGCGAAGGCCCGTGATTCCTGAGAGGGGAAATGAATGAATCTTAAATTTACTAGGTTGACTACGTTGGTCGCCGTGGGAGCGTTAACACTTTCGGGTGCGACGTTGACATTGGGGTCCAGCGCTGGTGCAGCCAAGAAACTGCCGACTTACGAAATTGGTTTCCAGGGTGTTCTCTCGGGCGGTGCTGCGTCACTCGGAATTCCTGAGAAGAACGGCACCACTGTCGCTGTGGACCTGTGGAACGCGAACAAGCATCGTAAGTTCAACATCAAGATGATTCCTGGTGACGACCAGTGTGACCCTACGGTTGCCCCTTCGGTTGCGACACAGCTCAGTACGAATAAAAAGGTTCTGGCAATTGTCGGGCCATCATGCTCGGGCGCGACGTTGGCTTCACTTCCTATCTATGGCCCCACGGGCATGGCTGTCTTAAGTCCCTCGGCGACGAATCCTCCGCTGACGACGAATGCCGATGACCCTTACCACATCTACTTCCGCGACGTTGCAAATGACTCTATTCAGGGTCCAGCAGACGCAAACTACTTGGCCAAGACGTTGAAGAAGAAGACCATTGAAGTGGTCAATGACGCCAGTACCTACGGTGCAGGCTTGGCTACGGCAGTTGCCACTCAGGCCAAGACTGACGGTGCGACCGTGACGACAGCAACGTTGCCCAGCACGACCGCTTGTGGAAACGGTGGAACTGGTACCAATGACCAAATCACGATTCCTTCGGGTGTCACCGCAGTGTTCTACGGCGGTTACTACTGTGACTTTGCCCAGATGACTGATGTTGTGCGCACGGCGGGTTACAAAGGAGTTTTGATGAGTGGCGACGGATCAGATGAGCCGGCCTACATCACGGACCTTTCTAAGGTTTCCGATGGCAGCGGTGTATATCTCACCTGTGCGTGCTCGACGGTAGGAAGCACTTCTGCAGCCGGCAAGGCCTTCAACACGGAATATCGGAAGCTGTTCAAGACGGCGCCAGGTTCGTACGCTGCAGAGTCATATGACGGCGCGAACATGATATTCACCGCGATGACCAAGATTAAAAAGGTCACTCGAAAGGCCATCACCGCGGAGTTGAAGAAGCTCACGTACAGGGGCATCACGAAGGTTATTAAGTTCCTCCCGACTGGCGATGTCACATCGAAGGCGATTTATGTCTCAAAGGTGGTCGTGAAGAGCGGCAAGGGTACCATCAAGCAGATTGCATCAACGAAGCCGTAGTTTTGCGACGCAGGTTCGCTGATTCAGATTGTGGGAACGACCGCTCCTCGTGAGCGGTCGTTCCCACAAACTGGGCTATGTTCAGTGAAGTTATTAGCCATCTAAAAAGGCCGGAATGTTCAATTTTCTGCTGCAGGGTATCTTCACTGGCCTCATCTTTTCATTGGTTGCCCTCGGTTACACCCTCGTCTACGGCGTGCTTCGACTCATCAATTTTGCGCACAGTGAAGTGCTGATGACGGGAGGGTTTGCGGGTTATTTCTTCCTTCATTACACGATTGGCATTCATCCAGTTCCTTCGGGTCTTTGGGCCACGATTTTCTACGTCGTCCTCGGCGTCATCATTAGCGGTGCTGGTGGGACCTTGGCCGCACTGCTCATCGAACGCTTCGCGTACCGACCCCTGCGCCGTCGAAACGCACCAAAGTTGGCGTATCTCATTTCGGCGATTGGCGCGTCGTATTTCCTTTTGAACCTCTTTGGTAAGGAATTCGGACGATATCCAGTTGCGACGTCTCAGCCATTCAACAATCACGTGGTCGTTACCATTTGGGGTGGTCAGATCACGATGTACGACCTGGTGATTCTTATCGCAACCTTGGCTTTACTGTTCTCGTTGGACAGAATCGTCTATCGCTCCAAGATGGGTAGGGCGATCAGAGCGGTAGCTTCGGATATGGAGACGGCGTCATTGATGGGCGTCAACGTAAATCGAACCATCGCGAGTACCTTTGCACTCGGGGGATTCATGGGAGGCGCTGCTGGCTTCTTTCTTGCCATTAATCAGGGCGTCTCTAACAACATGGGATTTAAACCAGCACTCTTTGCCTTTACCGCGGCCGTCCTCGGTGGCATTGGCAACGTTCGTGGAGCAATGGTGGGCGGTGTGATTCTTGGCATTGCGATGTTCACCCCGATTTACTGGCTAGGCCAGCCGTGGCTTGAAGAGGTGATCGCGTTCTCAGTTCTTGTTCTCCTTCTTCTCTTCCGTCCGACGGGAATTCTTGGCGAACGCTTGGGGAGGACGGCATGAGCGTGCAGGCTACCGCCCCGAAAAAGCGAAACTTGTCATTGAACGGCGACGACGTTCGACGTATGTGTACCGCGATCGCTGGTGGTCTGGTCCTTGCGATAATGACCGGACCTGAAGGTTCGATTAGTGAACCGACGTACGGTGTCAAGACCTCACTACTCACTAGTCACGTAATTGGCTATTTGATTTTCGGTGTCATTCTCGGGTGTCTGTTGACGTATCGGGCCAAAGTCCAAGACGGTACGTGGCGAAGGATCCGCAGCACGCCTCGTCGCACGCTGTTCGAGCGCGCCGCGGCGGTTTCGTCGATTTCGAGATACGCACTCTTGGCGGTGACGGCGTTAGCGGCTGCTCTGGTGACGCTCATCTTTGCGGACTTCTCGGGGCCGGTTACTCGCAACAAGCTGTCAGTGCATGTGCTCGCGCACCAGTTTTTGTACACGCGAACCTACGGATACTTGCTACTGGCGCTTGCGCTGTGGTTCACCGTCGTGAACCAAGCCATGCGACTCACCACGTATCGGCTCCGATCGATTCCTCGCCCCCTCTTCGTCCTCGGCGCAGTGATCGCTATTTTCTTTTTTTCACTAACGTCCGATCCTTTTTTACCGGCGAGATTTGCGTGGCGGTCTCTCAATCCAGCCGTAGCAAACTCGTTGTTTCATCATTGGACCACGTACCTTTGGTTGATTCTTGGTCTCGCGATAAGCCTCTCTTGGCTATTCAAGCGCGACCGATCGAGCGGCACTGGGTCCCCGAGGCGATCGCGCGCCCTCGTCGTTACGCCCCCGATGAGGTTTTTGACCTACGTGGCAGCGGGGTTCATAGTGTTCGAAGCACCCAAGTACATGTCGCAGTATTGGCAGATCTCGCTCTTTCAGCAGATCGGCGTGTTCTGTCTTCTGGCAATTGGTCTCAATATCGTCGTTGGCTTTGCCGGCCTATTGGACCTTGGCTACGTTGCCTTCTACTGTTTGGGCGCGTACGTGACCGCGTACTTTTGTGGGGCGCTGCCACTGCAACCGCCCTTCCATCTGAATCCCTTTTTGATCATTCCCTTCGCCATCATCATCGCCATGTTGTCGGGTGTACTTCTCGGACTTCCGACCCTGCGGCTCAGAGGCGACTATTTGGCGATCGTCACGCTCGGCTTTGGCGAGATCGTTTACGTGTTAGCGAATGACTGGACCACTGTGACCGGTGGTTCAGCTGGAACAGGTGCTATCACCAATTTTAGTATTCATTTGTTCGGTGTTAACTACGCGTGGAATCCCACAAATCCACTTTCTTACTATTACTTATTGCTCGGCATTCTCATTCCGGCGATCTTTCTCTTTGACTTTTTGAATCACTCGAAAGTGGGTCGCACCTGGGCGGCCATCCGAGAAGACGAGGTCGCGGCACAGTCGTTGGGCATCAACGCGTTGAAGTACAAGGTCATGGCTTTTGCCATGGGCGCATCAACCGCTGGCGCGGCCGGAGTTTTCACCGCAGTGAAGGTCGGCCATCTCTTCCCTAATACCTTCATCTTGCAACTCTCGATCTCGATACTGGTGCTGGTCATCTTTGGTGGTATGGGGTCGATCGTGGGTGTGCTCCTCGGAGCCATCGTGCTCCAGTGGCTTCCTTCCTATATGAACTTCCACTCGTACCTTGGATTCCAGGAGGCAGATCTCTATCTCTACATCGGCGCACTACTTGTTGTGATGATGATCTTCCGGCCCCAAGGTCTCGTGCCGTCGCGACGGCGCCGTCGAGAGATTTTCGACGCGGAAGAGGGTCTCGGTTCAGCTGACGCACTCGGCGCTATAACCCAGGAGCAACCGTCGTGACCGACCGCGATCCAATTTTCGAGGTCAAGGATGTTACCTTACGCTTTGGTGGCGTGACGAGTCTTAACAACGTGAGTATCCAACAAGAGCGTGGAGAAATTCTGAGCGTGATTGGACCTAACGGAGCTGGCAAGACGTCGCTGTTCAACTGCCTCACCGGTGTCTACTTGCCACAAGAGGGATCGATCACGTTTCATCCCAGTCCGACAAAAGCAATCAACGTCGTCGGCCGCGCGCCCCACCGAGTGGCTCGCGCGGGCGTCGCGCGCACTTTTCAAACGAGTCGCATGTTCAACGCATTGACCACTTTCGAAAACGTGAAAATTGGTGTCGAGGCGCATCAAAAGACCGGTCCCATTGGGGCAATGCTGAAACTCCCGCGCGCACGCCACGAAGAGCGGTACTCAGACGAGCGATCCCATGAACTCTTAGAGTTCGTGAATCTCACGCATCGAACAAATACGCTTGCAGATTCGCTTCCCTACGGCGATCGCCGCCGACTCGAAATCGCGAGAGCGCTGGGAACAGACCCCAAGGTGCTCCTCTTGGATGAACCGGCGGCTGGCACGAATCCGTCGGAAAAGTTGGCTCTGGCGGCGCTCATTAGTCGCATCAATACCGAACTCGGTATCTCGATACTGCTGATCGAGCACGATATGAAGCTGGTGATGTCGCTCGCTCAACGTCTCATCGTTCTCAACTTTGGTGGTGTTATTGCCGAAGGAACGCCTCAGCAAATCCAAGAGAATCCTCTGGTCATCGAGGCTTATCTAGGCGCGAGCGACGAGGCGAAACAGTGATGGATACACCAATGCTTGAAGTGGAGCACGTGCAAGTTCGCTACGGATCCGTTCCGGCGATCCACGACCTCTCGCTGCACATCAACCAAGGTGAAATCGTCACGGTTCTCGGTGCCAACGGTGCTGGCAAGACCACGACGCTACGAATGATTTCGGGGCTGCATCGGCCGTATTCAGGCCGCGTTCTCTTTGAGGGTGAAGAGATTCAAAATCGCCCGCCCCACGAACACGTTGGTCGAGGTCTTAGTCACGTGCCCGAAGGACGTCGTATTTTTGCCACGATGAGCGTTCGAGAGAACCTCGACATGGGCGCCTTTGGCCGACGGGGAAGCTTCAAAGACGACTTTGACCACGTCTATTCAATGTTCCCAGTTCTCGGTGAACGTCAAAAGCAGTTGGGTGGAACTCTTTCGGGTGGTGAGCAGCAGATGCTCGCCATTGCTCGCGCCCTGATGGCGAGGCCTCGTTTACTTCTACTCGATGAACCAAGCTTGGGTCTCGCGCCGAAGATTATTACGTCGATCTTTCAAATCATTGAGACGATTCGAAACGAAGGTGTCACGGTCATGCTCGTCGAGCAGAACGCCAACCAGGCTCTGCGAATCGCGGATCGTGGCTACGTGCTGGAAAATGGTGAAGTGCGATACGAGGACTCGGCAGAGGCCCTCTTGGGTGACGATCGCATTCGACGAGCGTACTTAGGTAGCGAGACCTAGAGCTTTCTTCCGTCGCACCCTGTGCGACATCGTGACGTCGTGACGTCTCAAAGTCCGGTTACCGGGAGTGTCGTTGGCTACGTAGACCCTCTCACATGACGTAACGAGGGTTACCGGAAGTCGAAGCGTGCCCTCGTTTCCTGCGACCGTTGCGTCGTGAGAAAGAGAGGTTCAATGGAGGGCGCAAAAGATAGTGACGAACTCAGTGGTTGTTGGCGGGACCTCGCCGACGTTTTGGCTGCGGGAATCTCTCGGGTGTTGGTCTACGGGCCACCAGGCACCGGAAAGACGTTTGCCGCGTTGCGCCACGGCGTGCGACACGATGTAGTGGAACGCCTGGTCTGCACTGAGGATCTCACGTCGGGTGAGATTACGGGAACCTGGATGCCTACGAAGGAGGGTCACTTCGAGTGGCGCGAAGGTCCGGCCATTCGCGCGTGGCGAGGTAGTGACGGGAATGGTTCCCGGCTCGTCCTCGACGAGGTAGATCGAGCGTCGGGCGACGCGCTCTCCACATTGCTCGCCATTACCGACTCACCGGAGTCCGCACGCTGGCGTAATCCCGAGACCCTGGAGTGGGTCCGACCGGGTTCGCTCTTCTCCGCGATTATGACCTCGAATATAGAAGACCTTGACGACGTTCCTCGCGCACTGCGCGATCGCTTTCCCGTGAGCATTCGTATCGATCGTCCTCACCCCGCCGCCGTCGCGCGCTTGAGCAGTGACTTGAGGGGTGCGGCGCTCTCGGGTTCGCTCGGACCGAACGAGCGTCGAGTCTCGCTGCGAAGTTTCTACGCCTTTGACGAACTTCGCTGTCACTACGGTCCGGCCCGCGCTGCGCAACTCGTCTTTGGCGAAGGCCTCGCCGCGAGCGTGCTCGACGCGCTGACCATCGGCGCCATCTCTTGACCAGCGCCCTGGTCTTTCCAGAACTGGTCAGCGGTCGAGAGGACGACGTTGCGAGTGGTCCCTGGACAGTTCGTGAGGGATCGACGATGCGCGGATCGGCGAGTTGCAATCTCTCAGAGCGAATACTCGAGGTTCCCTACGGACCAGGCGCGCAGGCCCGAGTCATTCGCGCGCACGAACTGATGCACGCTCGAGTCAGTCCCCACGCACATCACCTAGTGAAGGCGCTCGACGAAGTATCGCCGCGAGCACTCGAATGCAGCGAAGAGTTTCGCGTGAACACGTTGCTCACTCGACTTCACTTCGACGTCGGGCTCTTGAGTGACGGTACCGAAAAGCTGGGTGGTCGGCGAGTTGGTGAAGCGGGGGAGTGGGCCGAGGCGCTCTGCTTCTTTGTGGCCGTGCTCGGCACGGGGGCGGAGAAGGAATTTCTCGCAGGCATTCGCCAGAGTCGCGCGCCCTGGCTCGGTGCCCTTCGCGCGATAGGCAAGCGCGCGTCCGCGCACCTCGCTCAACTCACCACCGAATCGCTGAGCGCGACGCGACTCAGCGACGCGGGGTTACCGAGTGGTTACGCAGATTCAACGCTGGTGGTGGCTCGTCTCCTTACGCAGTCGATGGCCGCTCGAGTGCCCTCGACCCCCGAAGAGCTGCGCGCGTTTCGACGATCGTTGGAAGTGGGTGGACGGCGTCCTCCGACCGGCGAGTTCGCACCGCTCGTCTTTGATACTTCAGTGCTGCGCAGCCCTCGCTCAGGCCCAGCCCACGTTCGGCGAGCCCGGCCATCGACGACGGGGACGGTATTGCGCTACCCCGGACGTTTATTGACCGATCCGCACCGTCGTGCCTTTAGCCACAAACTCACTCGACACGGCGGCATCGTGGTTATCGATCTCTCTGGTTCGATGGATCTCTCGGCCGACGCACTTCATGAGGTGCTGCGAGTCGCGCCGAGCGCTCTTGTCGTTGGTTACAGCCATCGACCGGGCGACGTGGGCGCGACGCCCAACGCCTGGCTACTCGCCGAGCGCGGCAGTATCGCCACGATCTGTCCCTCGGGCAACGTCGGCAACGGCGTCGATGGTCCGGCCCTGCGGTGGGCTCTTGGTCGACGGCGCGACAATGAACCGTTGGTGTGGGTCACCGACGGACAGGTCACCGACTCGCACGATCATCCCGACGAAGGGCTGACCCAGCAGTGCGTTGCCCTTATTCGCCAGCACCGGATTCGTCTGGCCCGAGACCTTGTCGAGGCGACCTCGGCGCTGCGCCTCGACGCGGCGACGCCCCAGTCTCGACTCGCCAGCTTCGGCCGAGTCGGGCGTCGACTGCGCGAAAGTACTGCAATGTAGCGGCTTTTGAGAACCTCAAAAAATAGTTGCATCGAACACCTGTTCGCCTTAAGATGACGAACAGGTGTTCGTACAACAAAGGAGTGTCGGGAATGGCTGCCGTTGAAATACTAGAAATCCCCGCAGAGGAAGATTTCGCTACCGCGCCCTACCTCCGTCTCGTTCCTCGGGCACCACGGCCCCTGCACCACGGCCCCTCACTTACCCAGCGCCGGGCCGCGCGAGGCCGCCTCGTGCAACGTCGACGACGAACGTTAGTTGGCCTCGTGCTCGTTGCCGCATTGACGATCCTCGCACTCCCGGGCCACGTCTTCGGTGCGACCACCGGTGCGGGGCTGTCGACAGACTTAGCTGGTTCGTCAGTGCTCGCTTCGGGCATGGAGTACGTGGTGCAACCCGGTGACACCGTGAGTTCCATCGCGCGCAATATCAACCCCGTGACTCCTTCACTGGCTCGTTCACTACTCGTTCGCGAACTCGGTTCGTCGGTGGTCGTACCCGGTGAGCACGTCCTAATCCCCTGAAAAAATGGGGTTTTAGGTGTATCGTGAAGTAGTGCGCTGTCCTTTCTGTTCTGCAGACGACGACCGCGTTGTTGACTCGCGCCTGGCCGAAGACGGCGTGGCGATTCGCCGCCGTCGCGAGTGCGCCAACTGCGCCCAGCGCTACACCACCTATGAGCGGATTGAGGAGATTGGCCTCTACGTGATAAAGCGCTCTGGTGAGCGCGAACCCTTCGCGCGCGAGAAGATCATGAGCGGCGTACGCTCCGCGGCGAAGAACCGGCCCGTGGACGACGAAGTGCTGGAAGGCGTGGTCGTCGTCGTTGAAGAGTCGATGCGGCTTCTTAATCGTGACGTGACGAGCGAAGAGGTCGGAATGGCGACGCTCGAGGCGCTTCGCGAGATCGACGACGTCGTGTACGTTCGATTCGCCTCGGTCTACAAGGGATTCGAAGGTACCGACGACTTCGCGCGTGAGATCGGCATGTTGGTGAAGACCACGGCCCCTAAACATCGCGGTTAATCGTGCGCGCGCTTCGACTTCAACCCCGTTCAGCGCTTGCTATCTACGCCCATCCAGACGACGCGGACGTCGCCGCGGGCGGCCTTTTGGCCCAGTGGGCCGCTGAGGGCGCGGAAATTCATCTCGTAGTGGTCTGTGACGGAGCTAAGGGTTCTCACTCACCAAACTCAAAGGCCTCCGACGTAAGAGAGACTCGCCGTGAGGAGTTGCAGTTTGCCGCTGATCTACTCGGCGCGCGCAGTGTGACGTCGCTTGACTGGCCCGACGGCGAGGTCACCAACTCCGTAGAACTTCGAGAGACGCTCGTGGGACTTGTTCGAAAGTACCAGCCCGACGTCGTCCTCGGGCCCGACCCCACGGCCACCTTCTTCGGTGGGGTCTACGTGAATCATCGTGACCATCGTGAGACGGGCTGGGCGTTGTTAGACGCCGTCGCTCCGGCCGCGGCGATGCCTTTGTACTTTCCTAGTCAGGGCCCCCCACACCAAGTGAGTGTTCTTCTTCTTAGTGGTACGCACGAACCCGACGTCGTCGCTGACGTTTCACGAACAATTGACATGAAAGTGAAGGCCATCCTGGCGCACGCCTCGCAGTTGGCCGGCGACGCTGTGGCCATTCGTGACGTTGTCCTGGAGCGAGCTGAACAGGCTGGTCGCCCGGTCGGGATGGCGTATGGCGAAGCCTTCCGCTGCGTTGAACTCGACTTCTAACAACCCCACGGTCGACGAGGCGCCGATCTTGCACGTCGATCTCGACGCCTTCTTTGCCTCCGTTGAAGTCCTCGACGATCCATCGCTGAAGGGTAAGCCCGTCGCGGTCGGTGGCGCGGGCGATCGCGGGGTCATCGCGAGCGCGAGTTACGAAGCTCGACGCTACGGCGTGCGCAGCGCCATGCCGAGCGTGGTGGCGAAACGAGTCTGCCCCACGCTCATTATTCTGCCCGGACACTTCGATCGTTACGAGGTCTACTCGCGCAAGTTCCACACTATTGTGCGAGAACTCACACCCGACTACGAGCCGCTTGGTCTCGACGAAGTCTTTGCCGATCTGCGAAGTCTTCGTCGTCTCGAGGTACGCCCCCTCGAAGGCGCCGCGGTTCTGCGTCGGCGTATCAACGATGAGCTCGGACTGAGGTGTGGTGTTGGACTCGGACGGAACAAACTCTTCGCGAAACTTGCCTCCAAGGAGTCAAAACCACGCATCGTTGATCGAAGTCTCGTTGAAGGTGCGGGCGTCGTGTGGGTGAGCCCGTCGCTCGAGGCCCAGTGGCTCGCGGCGCTGCCCATTCGCGCACTGTGGGGTGTCGGTCCGGCGACGGCCGCCAAACTCGCGCAGTTGGGACTGACCTGGGTGCGTGACTTAGCTCGCGTTGACGAGGCGACGCTCGCTCAGCACGTGGGTACGTCCATGGCCGCTTCACTCGCCGCCTACGCCCAGGGCGAGGACTACCGCGACGTGGTGGTCAATCGTGCTTTGAAGTCAGTCGGTCACGATCAGACCTTCGCCCACTCCCTTGTTGGCATCACCGAAGTCGGCGAAGCTCTAAAAGTCCACGCGGCGGTCGTGGCGAGAGCGTTGCGCGAGAAGAATCTGGTGGCGCGTACCGTGAGCATCATCGTGCGATTTGACGATCTCACGAGCGTCTCGAGGTCTCAGACCCTCTCTTTTGGCGTCGACGACGAGTACGCCCTCTGGGCCATTGGCGAGGCGCTCTTGCAGTCCGTCGACTTTTCAAGATCCGTACGATTACTGGCGTTACACGCGTCAAACTTCCTCGAGCGCGGTGAGAATCAGATGCAGTTGAGCTTTGGCTTTGCGACTGCTTCGCGCGACGCCAAATCAGCCGCCGCGACGGTCTCGCGCGAGCGTCAAGTGGGGAACGAAGCGCTCCGTGACGCCGTTGACGAGGTGCGCGAACGCTTCGGTCGTACGTCGGTGGGGACGTTGAGTGAACTCAACGAAGATGGCGTCGACGTGGCGACCCAACGCGGACGGCACGCCTTTGGACCCGAGTCAGAAAGCGACTGAGTTACGCGCGAACGGTGACGAGGGTGCCAATCGGCGTGTGGGGAAAGACAGCTGCAGCTGAGGCGAAGGGCATCTCCACACAGCCAAGGCTCTGGGGCCAGCCGTAGGTAGAGCGAATGAAACCGTGGAGCGCGTCGCCACCGTTGAAGTACGAGACGTCGGGAATGCCGGAGTCGCTGTAGTGCGACCCGTCGGGATTGGTGCCCGACATTGTTGTTGTAAGAAAACGCTCGTAGACCGGGTAGGTACCGGTAGCGGTGGGGGAGACCGCGATGCCCGTGTTCACGATGAAGTGATCCTTCGCGTGGCCGGCGATGTAGAGCGTCAGAGTTTCGGGCAGCGCCATCGACACGTCTACGTAGTTATACGGTGCTGGGTCAACTTTCTTGGCCAGCGCCGCGGCCAAGAGATGGCTCCACGTCGTCGCGTCGACTTCGCCGGTCACCGTGAGATTCGACTGACTCTGAAAGGCCATGAGCGCGCTGTGAAGGATGACGTTGTCGGTGCCGAGGCGCCACTGAGCGCTAAGGGTGGTGGGGAGATTCGGGTAGGCCCACGTGAAGGTGCCGTTCACCTGTTGTGAGGGATCGCTCGACGTGGTGCTCGGCGCGAACCTGAGTGGCACGTAGTGCAGCTCCGCGAGCAGTTGCGCTTCCCAGGTCAAGTTAGTGAGTGCGCTAGCGACTCGGGGCCGAGTGGCGCTGAATCGGCACTTCTTGGTGCACGTCATCACTATGGGCGTACTAATGGTGTAGGTCGTGGCGGGCGTGAGGGTACTCGTGAGCACGGCCTGTACGTCGTTGGGTCCGATCTGTTGCCACTTCGTTCTCAGCGCGGGCTTCGTCGCCAGTGCGGGCAGGGCGCTGGCTTTGGTGGGCGCACTGAAGTGCAGACGAAGCAGCGGCAGATTCGACGACAGTGTCGCCGGTAAGGTGACCGACACGCGGTACCGCGTGGCCGCCGTGGCGCTGGTCGCGGGCAAGAGCGTGGCTCCTGCGAGCACGACCCCGAGCGCCAAAGTGAGTTTGAAATGGCGAGCCACAGTTCCAGGTTACTGAGGGCTCAGTGATTCCAGGCTTACAATTGTCTTACGATAGGGGATTGCAATGACAATGTTAAAGACGCTGGGTGTGGTTGTTCTTGTCCTTTTGGCCCTGTGGTTGATCTTCGCGGTGTTGGGAGTGCTGACGGCGATCATCAAGTCCGTCATCGTGGTGTTGATCGTGGTCGCTATCTGTTACGGCGTCTACCACCTCTTTAAGAAACACTAAGGTCAACTTTTCGACGAACTAGGATGGACAGTTCTGGCGGCGTGGCCGAGCGGTTAGGCAGGGGCCTGCAAAGCCCCGTACTCCGGTTCGAATCCGGACGCCGCCTCCAGACGAACGGCAATAATGGTCCCGTGGGCAAGGCGATCGAACACATTGATGTTCAGTTAAGTGAATGGCTGGTGCATCAGCCCGTCTTCTTCGTGGCCACCGCACCGCTGGCCGCTGACGGACTCCTCAACTGCTCGCCCAAGGGGAATCGGCAAGAGTTCGCCGTGGTGAGTCCTCATCGGGTGGCGTACCTCGATCAAACCGGCAGTGGCGTCGAGACGATAGCTCACCTCCGCGAGAACGGGCGCATCGTGGTGATGTTCTGCGCCTTTACTGGACCGCCGCGCATAGTGCGACTCCACGGGGTTGGACGGGCCGTGCTGAGGGATTCGTCAGAGTTTGCGACGATGGCGAGCCACTTTTCTGGAGCGTCGGGGATGGGCGTTCGCTCGGTGATCGTGGTTGAGGTGGATCGAATCTCCGACTCGTGTGGCTACGGCGTTCCCCTGATGAATTTCGAGGATCACCGGCCAACGATGGACCAGTGGTCGAGGCGAAAGGGCCTCGCTGGAATTCGTGACTACTGGGCGGAAAAGAACCGCCGAAGCATCGATGACCTCGAGGGCTTCGACGTCTCCTAGTCATTGATGTAGGCCACTCACCGCACCTCCAGAGCCCTTAACCAGTCGCGGGACTACCCGGGGAAGCTGGAACTACGCCTAGGTCGCGCACGTTGTCGAACCACCAGGCAGCTGGTGGCGATGTCGCGAAACCGCCCGGTAGACCATTGCCGAAAAAGGATCAATTGGACCTAGAACGAGAACGTGTCCGAGGATTCGCCAGGGTTTCGAACCCGTTCGTAACGCGCCGGCGATCGCCTCGTGACCATAGAGAATCGTCCCGTCGTCGTAGCGAAGGGCGACTTCACGTTGTGCCCTCACCGGGTCGACTCCCAATGAGGGTAGATCGACGGACTGCAGTTTGGTGAAGACACTATTGAGTCGAAGTCGAGGTCCGACCATCGCGCACTTGGTGCAAAACGCGCAGTCACCATCGAAGAACATCACGGGGCCGTACGGCGAGTCCGTCATGGCTTCAGTGTAGAGATCACCGCGCAGTCCCACAAAACACGGAGCGGCTATTGAACACTTACGAGCGTGCCGATTGGGGTATGGGGCCAAAGAGCGGCGGCGTCGACGAAGGGCATTTCCACGCATCCGAGACTCTGGGGCCAGCCGTAGGAAGAACGAATGAAGCCGTGTAGCGCGTCACCGCCGTTGAAGTACGAGACCCACGGAATGCCGGAATCGCTGTAGTGCGACCCGTTGGGATTGGTACCCGACATCGTGGTGGTGACGTAGCGCAAGTACACCGGAAACGTGCCATTGGCGGTCGGATTGCTCGAGATACCGGTGTTGACGAGCGTGGTGAAGGCGAGCTTGCCATTGACGTAGAGTCTCGCTTTCTCGGGCAACGTCTGGTCGACGTAGACAAAGTTGTACGACGAAGGATCACCTTGGTGCCGCAGCGCGGCCTCGACGATGGCCTTCCACGTTGTTCCGTCTATCGAACCCGTGGTGGCGAGGTTGTGCACTAACTGGAATCGCATCACGGCCCCGCGAAGAACGATGTTGTCAGTGCCTACGCGCCATTGAGCGCGAAGAATTGGCGGGAGCGACTTGAACCGCCATTTGAAGGTGCCCGGAACGAGTTTGGCCGGATTGGGAGGACGTTGCTTCTTACGGGTTGTGGTCGTGGTGGTCGACGTCGTGGGCGTGGTGGTGGTCGACGTCGTTGCGAGTGTCGTCGAGGTCGTAGAAGTCGTCGTGGTCGTCGTCGTTGCTGGTGGCGAGGTATGAACTGTCGGGTGAAACGAGACAGGAAGGAAACGAAGATTCGCGAGTAACTGATCTTCGAGCCGGATCGAGTAGGCGGGAACGGCATGTTTGGTCGCGGCCTGAGCCACGTGCGCCACGGACAGCGTCCCCAGGGCAACTGATCCTGCGGCAACGAGGCAGCGCGTCCAACGTCGTTCGTTCCTCACTCGCTGAGTTTACTTTGAGGTTGAGCCTCTACTGCAGCACCGGGTGGGAATAATGCCCGTTGTCGACCATGGCGCTTTGAGTTGACCACGGGGACCCAGTAAATTGAGTCAGTGAATGCCCCCCGCTCCAAGATGACGCTGTGGACTTCGACACTTTTCCTGGCCCTGAGTGGACTTATTACCGTTCCGTTACTGTCGACGTCAGCGACGGCCTCGGGAACGACGACCACGACTTCTTTGGGATCGACCACGACGACGTCGTTGACCACCACCACGGTTCCCACGGGTTCAACGACTACCACGGCGCCAACCGGCACGACCACGACGTCGACGACCATCGGGACGACTACGACGACGACCATTGGGACGACCACGACCACCACGTTGCCCATTATCTCGAAGCCGACCAATCTGGTGTGGCCAAAAATGGGCAGTGCCGCCTTCGCTATTCCGCGATTGAAGGTCGCCGCCTCCTCTCCCCACCAGGTGGAACAACCGATAGCGAGTCTCACGAAGTTGATGACGACGTGGATAGTGCTCCGAGCGTTCCCCCTCAATAACTCAGAGAGAGGATCCTGCGAGACGGTGACCGCCGCGGACGTCGCCATTTACAAGCAAGACGTTGCTGAAGAGCAGTCGGTTGCCAAAATCGTTCTGGGCGAGTACCTCTGCGAACGGATGTTGCTACGCGGCATCTTCGTGCACTCCGCGGGCGACTACGCTCAACTGCTCGCCATGTTCACTGGACTGCGCCCCTCGAAATTTGTGGCGCTGATGAACCGCGACGCTGTTGCGCTTGGCATGCACCACACGCATTACGTCGACGAAACGGGAATTGGCATAGGCGATGTCTCGACCGCGCGCGATCAAACCACTCTCGCCGTTGACCTCATGACCAGTGAGCCAATCGTTCGAAGTATTGCCTCCCTCACCAAGGTTTGGCTTCCGCAAGTGGGCGTCGTGGATACCTACACGCCCGATCTCGGTCAAGGCGGCGTGGTTGGCGTAAAATCTGGTTGGACGATACCAGCGGGTGGCTGTGACGTCATGGCACTGAACATCGATCTCAACAGGACGGTCGTCACTACGTACTTGGTTGTCCTGGGCGAGCACTCGAACAATTCGTTGGCGCTTTCGGGACAGGTGGCTTTGTCGCTCTTTCGTTCGATACGACCTTCGATCGCACGCGTCGTGACGCCATCGGGCGTTCAAGTTCAGTGGGTTGGTTCTCCCAGCGACCTAGGGACGACGCCCAGTCCACCTAACTAATCGCGACTTCTTCGTCGCTTCGCCGCGGAGCGATCGTCTATTCGAGTAGCGAGATCAGTGATGACGACGACGACGGTGCGCTCGGGTGAGAACTGACGGCGACCAACCAGCGTCGTCGACGTTGACGTTAGTGCCCGGTGGCACGATCTCGTCAATGCGATCCAGTACCGCGGTCTCGAGACGTAGTTCGGGTGCCGAGAGCTGTGATTCGAGCTGCTCCATGGTGCGAGGCCCGATGATCGCCGCACTAATTGCCGGGTGTTCGAGCACGAAGGCCAATGACAGTTCGATCAAGGTCAGGTTCGCCTCATCGGCCAGCGCGGCCAGTTCGATGACGAGTTCGAGTTTGCGTTGGTTGGCCGGAAGGCTCATGTCGTAGCGACCGGGAAGTCTCGCCGCGCGTCGACTGGTGTTCTCCTTGCCAACCCCGTAGCTACCCGAAAGCCATCCGCCAGCCAGGGGGCTCCAGGGAATAACGCCCATGCCGTAGGTCTGCGCAACGGGCAAGACGTCGCGCTCGATGCCGCGCACGAGTAGTGAGTAGGGAGGTTGCTCGGTGCGAAACTTCTCTCGTCCGCGCGCCTCGGCGACCCACTGGGCTTCGACAATCTGTTCGGCCGGGAACGTCGAACTACCAAAGGCGCGAATCTTGCCGGCGTGTACGAGGTCGCTCAACGCACCGAGCGTCTCATCGATATCCACGGACTCGTCGGGACGGTGAATTTGATACAGGTCGATGTAGTCGGTACCCAATCGGCGCAGACTGTGTTCGCACTCAGCGATGATCCAGCGCCGAGAGTTGCCTTGCGCGTTGGGATCGTCCCCCATGTTGCCGTGGACTTTGGTGGCGAGCACGACTCGGGATCGATCGACCGTCGATAATGCTTTGCCTACGATGATTTCGGACTCACCCTGGGAGTACACGTCGGCGGTGTCAATGAAGTTAATACCGGCGTCGAGGGCACGATGGATGATGGCGATGGAGTCGTCGTGATCGGGGTTACCCCAAGCGCCGAACATCATGGCGCCTAAACAGAGGGGACTGACTTTTATACCGGTGCGGCCGAGGCTGTGAAGTTTCATGATTCAACCCTACGGCGTGAGTGACCCCGTCGACCGGGGAAGGCCCCGTGCAGACAACGCATCGTCGAGACACGCCATGTTTTGACGTGCCGAGGACGCCTGTTACAAGAGGATGCAAGGATAGGTTCGTGGCGAAAAAGTATCTCCAGGTTCCCGAGCTGATTGTGGGCTTTGATACCGAGACCACCGGACTCAGCGTCATGAGCGAACGGGCGATTTCGTACGGATTCTGCGCTTACCGCTTCGGCGTGCCGCTCTGGTCAGAGCACTTCTTCGTGATGCCCGACTGTCCCATAAGCGCCGGAGCTCGTCGAGTCCACGGACTTTCGGAGGAGGACCTCGAGGCCAAACGTAGTTCTGAGACGGTTTACAGCGTGGCGGCGGGACTGGCTCACGCCATCAACATTTTGCGCGATTTTCACTCGCGCGGGGCGTACGTCGTGGGATCGAACGTCGGAAGATTTGATTTAGAGATGCTGAGACGAAGTTCGATTTCTGTGCTCAACAAAGCACTCGACGACGATGACTTTGACCTCTCACTTCTTCGGATCATTGACGTTGTTGAACACGATCTCGCCATAGATCCGAGTCGCGAGTTTCGCCCACGTCGAGGTCTCGAATTCCTCTGTCGCCATTACGGCGTTACGCCCGGTGGCCACGACGCTCTCGGGGACGCTCGCGCTTCCGTGGAAGTCTTCATGGAACAAGTAATTTTCAACAATGACGGGCAGGCATCTCTCTTACTCTCGACGGACCGAGACGAGTTTTTTGCGAAGTTCGAAACTAGGTAGTTTGACGGGCATTCGTAACGGACGACATAAGTCGCGGTGGTAGGATGGAGTCCCACGGGGCCGTTGGCGCAGTCTGGTAGCGCACTTGCATGACACGCAAGGGGTCACAGGTTCAAGTCCTGTACGGCCCACCAACGTTTCGTATTTAAAACCTGCGAATTCCAGAGGTCGGCGAGGCTTCCTCGAATGATTTGCCTTCAATCCGACTCCGATTTCTGCCACCTCAGAC
>DATLSR010000039.1:0-20475 GCA_035533995.1 Acidimicrobiales bacterium
CGTGTCGAAGGAACTCGACGTCCACGTCGTGCTCGACAACCTCTCAGCGCACAAGGCGGCACCAATCGCGACCTGGCTCGCGCACCCTCAGCGTGCTCGCTGGCACCTGCACTTCACACCCACCAGTTCGTCGTGGCTCAATCTCGTCGAGAGCTGGTTCAGCCAACTCACCAACCGTCGCTTGAAGAAGGGAACGTTCTCGTCGGTCGCGCAACTGAAAGACGCGATCGGCGTCTGGACCGAGAACTGGAACGAAGATCCCCAACCGTTCATCTGGAAGAAGCCCGCCGACGAGATCATTACCAAGGTCAAGCGGGGCCGAACGAAATTGGCCTTAGTTAATTCAGAGACAGACCACTAGGGTGTGAG
Organism: Acidimicrobiales bacterium; assembly: GCA_035533995.1. Taxonomy (GTDB): domain Bacteria; phylum Actinomycetota; class Acidimicrobiia; order Acidimicrobiales; family RAAP-2; genus RAAP-2. Next base: position 370 of record DATLSR010000039.1, read on the forward strand.
TGAGATTGTGTCGTCGATTGGAGGACCATGGGCATCGTGCAACGAGAGACCGGAAAGGGCCTCGCTCATCACCACGCGCCCGTGCGCGACTACACGGCCGACGCCAGAGAAGTGAATCCCACGGCGGACAGCCTTGTTCACTGGAAGTGCCTAGGTGTGGGGTGCAGCGCCGAGTGGGCTCTGCCGCCTGGAGAGAAGCCACTGGGATAGGACGTGGCACCGACACAAGCGCGTTGGACGTAGATCCTCACTCGCCAATGTCAAGCAGACGTGTCACTTCGGGTATCCGAAACCAGTAACTGATAGAAGTTAGATCGTCGTCGATCACCCCAGATTGATAGCGTCAATCGCGATCAATTCGGTTTTCTCGCCTCGATGAGAAATCGCCTGGCGTGCGATTGAAAACTTCCGTAGTGCTGAATGTGCTCGTACAGTGCGAGCAGTCGATCGCGGTACTTCTCGGTGGTAAAGCCCGGAACCGTCCAAATGACTTTGCGTAAAAAGTAGACCACGGCACCTACGTCGAAGTAAACTACCGGGAGCGACTCCTCCCTCAAGTCAGTAACTTCGAGTCCGGCCTGACTAGCCAAGGTCGCCGCACGTTGCGCGCTCTGCGACTCTGAAATTGGTTGAGGACCCATCAAGAAGTCGGCAAGTTCACGGTTCGTCCCCGACCCGATCTGTTGCGAGAAGAAGGTACCTCCGGGTTGGAGAACTCTTGAAATCTCTTCCCATAAAGTCGTCGTTGGGTGGCGGGCGCACACGAGGTCGAACGCGTTGTCCGCAAGTGGAAGGACTGCCTTATCGTCTTGTTCAAGAACGGAGACGTTGTAGGCGGCCAAGTTCACTCTCGCGAGTGCAGCGTTAGGACTCCACGATTCGGTAGCAACGATGGTGTCCGGTCGACGCTTTACTTCCGAGAGAATCTCGGCGAGTCGCTCGCCTCCGCCGGTTTGTAGTTCGACTATCGCATGCAAGTTCTCGATTCGTCGAGTCAGCGATCGTGAATAAGCCCATGAAGGGCGTTCTTCCGTGGCTCGGCCTTCGAACCACGAAAAGTCCCACCCGGTCGTGGGCACTGTGTTTGCCTCATTGAGCAGTTGATCGAACTCTGATGGTGGCGCCATAGTGACAGTATGACTTGAACTCCGTGAGTCGTTAGGTTCAAGCAGAACGCCGGTGCTGTGGGTAAGTCGAACGCACCCTGGGCAACATGTCAATCGTTAATGAGAACTGTTGCCTTGGGTCTCCGACACCTGCGATTTTCGACTCGTTCGATCCGCACTCAATAGTGAACACACAGCGAAATGGTTCTGATTAACTTCGGACGAGCCATCTTCGCACTCGGCAACGGCGATTCAGAATCGACGGTCATACTCGCGCTGTGGGGTCCGACCACGGATGCGACCACCAGTCGGTGAGGGCGGAAGTCCGCTTTCGTACATAGAGTCGTCTTATCTCGCCAATCGTCGGCGAGAGAGCGCTCGGAATGGAGATCGCTTCGCGCGAACTGCTCTTCTATGGCAAAATCGGCGAGTGACGTGGCCCAGAAAGAAGTTCGACCGGGGCGCGTATCTTCAAGAAGTCTTAGGCGGCCGGGAATGCTTCATCTGTCGGCTAGCGAAGTCGGATCCGTTATCTGCCGAAGAGGTCTTCCGAGATGACGCTCATATTGTCTTTCTCAACCGCTTTCCCACACTCGAGGGATATGTTTTAATCGCACCGCTTGAACATCGTGAACAGGTCATTAGCGACTTTTCGCTGGACGACTACCTAAGTCTTCAGGCGCTCGTGTATCGCGTCGGCGAAGCATTGTCAGAGATAGTGCCGACCGAACGTCTCTATGTGCTGAGCGTCGGAAGCCAAGAGGGAAATAGTCATGTGCACTGGCACGTTGCCTCCTTACCCCCGGGAACGAAGTACGAGGACCAGCAGCTCGCTGCGTTGATGGCCGAGCGCATCGGATACCTCGACATACCACAAGCCAATAGGCTTCGCTTCGCCGATCTCCTTCGCCAAGCAATGAAGACCTGAGACAGAGACCACGCCAAGAAGGGACGTTAGTCCTGGCGCTAGTGCCGACGCGAGAGCTTAGGTTGGGCGTGGCAGCGTAACTACAAGTGAAGTGACTTCGCGCATCGCACCTCAAATTTGTGTTGCGTGTTTGGACGAGCATCTGAGGATCCGATGAATACGAGACGTTCGATTGTCGCGGGCGTGACCGTTGTCGTGCTGGTTTTAGTCACCGTCGTTGCAGTGCGAACTCTCGTAAAAAGTTCCTCTCCATTGACACCGAGCGCAGCCACGGTCTTCAAGAAGACGAACGACGTCCACTATCTCGGCGTTCAATCTTGGAACGAATGAATCTTAAGTTGGTCGAACGAACGTCGTCCTCCGACGTGGTTGGTGGTGCCGCGATATCAGCACTCGCTTTTGCACCCCTGGGCGTCGTGCGCTCGAGCAAGATCTGAGATACAACTGAGCATGCGCAGTCGCCTGGTTGTCATCACACTCAGCATTCTGGCGGTTGGCGCGTTGAGTGTGGTCTTGACGCTTCGAGCGAGTACGCCTCACTATCACGCTTCCATCAGTGGTCAACTACTCATCTCAGGAGGGCCGGCTCCAGGGACGCCGCGACCCTCTGACGGTGAAGTCACGGCAAGGAGTGGGAGCGGGCAGTTGTTTACGGTCTCCGTCCCCGCCACGGGGAAGTTCAAGGTCCATCTTCCTTCGGGAACGTACTTGTTGACCGGCGCATCACCCCAGTACGGGGGGAGTCAATACAGATGTTCGGCGCAGCGAGAGGTGACGGTGTCCAAAGGCAAGTCGACTCACGAGGATGTCATCTGCAACGAAGCGTAGCGATTGGCTTTGGTTCGAGGATTCCGAAATGGTTCACGCACCGATGCAAGAGTATGGCCAAGTCCGTGCTCAGTGCTTCAACTTTCGTGTCGGGTCTTCGCCACCAATCATGTCTTTGACGGCGAGATGCGAGGAGAATCGCTGGCGAACGTCTGACGTCGATTGAGCGACGTCAATGGAACGTTCGATTACTTTGAATATTGAGAAGTACGGTAGAGCCTCATGAGGATTCTGATTGCCGAAGACGATCGCGCACTTCGTGAAGTTCTTGAAAGAGGATTACGCGAAGCTGGCTATGTGGTCGACGTGGTTCAAGATGGTGAGGCCGCCGAAGTCGCGCTCCGGCGAGACGACTATGAACTCGCCGTACTCGATTGGCGAATGCCTGGGCGCACCGGTGTCGAGGTAGTCGACCGGGTTAGAAGGGCGGGAGTACTTACACCGATTCTTCTCTTAACCGCTCGTGACGATCCTGCTGACCGAGTGCACGGACTCAATTCGGGCGCTGACGACTATCTCATTAAGCCCTTTGAGTTTCCCGAACTCCTGGCGCGTCTCAACGCGCTTCAGCGTCGCCCGGCGCTACGCTTCGCTCCGGACATCACGTGTGGTGACCTCCACTTTGACCCGAGCACGAGACGACTGCGCGCGAACGATGAAGCGATTGAACTCACGACCACGGAGACTCTGCTCATCGAACTGCTGATGCGTCGAAGCCCGTCGATCGTCTCGCGAGATACCATCGCCAACCAAGTATGGGATGACGCCTACCGCGTCAGTAACTCAAATACGATTGAAGTGCACGTCGCGCGCCTGCGTTCCAAATTGATGAACTGTCGTGCCAAGATCGAGACGGTTCGGAGTCTGGGTTATCGAGTGGTCCCCGATTGAGAGCCTCCCCATCGGCTCGACGACACGCTGCCGTGGTCGCCGCCATCGCCACTGCGGTGGGCACGGCCAGCTTCCTCGTCATCGTTATTATTCTCAGCCTTCTGCTCATTGGCCACACCAACTCCCAAGTAGATACGCGACTCCATCAGCGTCTTGAGATTGTGCGCCAAGTAGGCAATAAGGCGGCGGGCGACAGCGAGAGTACCGCCGTACCAACCGCGGGAGCCCAAGACAGTGACGACGTGCCCATCTATGTGTGGCGAGTACGCGCCAACGACTCCGTCATTGCCTACTCGCTCGGTGCCCCGAGACTTCCGCGTACGACGTGGTCCACCCACGACAGCACCATCAGTGTCGCAAAGTCGACCTTTCGTTTCAGCGCCATTCCATACCGCGGAGGTTGGCTGATTGCTGGAGAAAGCCTCGCTGCAGTCGGGCGGCTCAAGTCAATTCTGCTGATGGTGGACCTTTTCGTTGGCGTCGTACTCGCCATTTTGACGTTCCTCGCAGCATTCGTGGTGGGAATTCGAGCCCAAGCACCGATCGCACTCGCGCAACGTCGCCAACACGAGTTCACTTCCGACGCGTCGCACGAGCTACGTACTCCACTCAGCGTGATTGATGCAGAAATCGATGTCGCGCTCTCCCAACCTCGCGACGCCACGAGTTACCAAGCGACGTTAAGACGCGTCAAAGACGAGAGCCATCGACTGCAAATGATTGTGGAGGATCTCCTGTGGTTGGCGCGTTCGGACGAAGTCCGCAGAGTGTCACATCCGACCGAGACCGCCGACGTTGCCTCCGTAGCCCAATCGTCAAGTGAACGTTTTGAGAAACTAGCACTCGCTCAAGGGATAACACTTAACTATTCGTGGCATGGCAACGACGCCGCGCTCGTCAGGGCTCCCGCCGACGCCATCGATCGACTCATCGGCGTCCTCGTGGACAACGCGTGCAAGTTTGCTGGCGCTGGTGGTCAGGTCAACGTCACGGTCACCACGGAGTCGCATCGCACCATCTTGCAAGTGGATGACAGCGGACCGGGCATTCCGATGAGCGAGCGGGACTTGATATTCAATCGATTTCAGCACTCAGATTCGTCTTCTTCGGGGACTGGACTCGGTCTCGCGATCGCCAGCGCGATCATCGCGTCTTCGCACGCGCAGTGTTTCATCGATGAATCGGATCTCGGGGGAGCGCGTTTCGCCATTATTTGGCGTCGAGTCAGCGGATAGTCGACTTATCCGGAGCGCGCAGCGTACGAGTGCTCCCAAGCGTGTTCACGGCGCTGAGTCATCGTTCTCGCACTGCCCTTGGAACTTAAGAACTTCGGAAGAGTTCATGCGCCGTAATGCTGGCGTAAGGTTCGATTCCTAACCTTTAAACATGGTTACCAACGTGTGCGTAGATCTCGTGGGACGTTGTGCGCGTTACGAAGATTTTTGGGCCAGAAATAAAACTCTTTCCGCGGCGAAGAATCGATGACGCAATTGCGCAAGTACCCAGGTCATTCGTCGCGGCCTGCTCCACGTCGGCGCCACGCTGTAAAAATGGGGGTTGAGGCTAACCAGCGCCTGACCGCCTCGACGGCGCTCGTCTTATTGATCCTCCTCACCGTCGAGGGAGTGACGGTGGTGCAAGTTAGATCTCTCCTAACGCTGCACGTCTTTATCGGCATGCTCCTCGTGCCTCCAGTACTGGTCAAATTAGGTAGCACCACCTGGCGCTTCGCGAAGTACTACGTCGGCTCGGACGAGTACCGCCGTAAAGGACCGCCGCCACTCGCGTTACGAGTGCTTGGTCCCTTCGTCGCTGTACTCACGATCGTGGTCTTCGCTTCAGGGATATTGCTTTTGCTAGGGCCCACCAGTTTGAGGTCTCAATTTCTTCTGCTCCATAAGGCCAGCTTCGTTCTCTGGTTTGTGGTCATGACCATTCACGTACTTGGACACTTCGGTGAAACGTTGCGCGTTTCCGCCAAGGACTGGTCGTCGCGCGCCAGCCAAGTGGTAGCTGGCTCCAAGAATCGCCGTCGCGCCCTTAGCGCGAGCCTCGTCGTTGGTCTGATCCTCGCCTTTGCGACAATCCCTCACGTGGGATCTTGGCTACAGGAATTCAGACGCCCGTGACCCCTTCGACGATGAACCGCCAACGTCCCTCGGCGGAGCCAGCACGATCAAACCGATTTGGAATGCACGGGCGAGCTCGTCGAAGACGGACTCATCGCCGCTCACGTTTTGTGACGAGTCTCCTTCTTGCAGTACTCGTCGTGATGACGTGGGTGGCTTTTTCCCTCGGGGGCGCTCTCTTCAATCCGTCGCTCGGCAGTTCGTTCGGATCGAGGTTCGCTGAGTGGGCTCGTTCACACGGCGCGTCGAGCATCGTGAACTGGACCGAAAACGAGTGGTACAAGCATCACGCACCACCTATCGGGGGAGCGTTGCCACCCGGATCGATCAAAGCCCCTTCGAGTTCGTCGAACGCCGTTGCTACCAGCCTGTCCCATCTCCCAAAGCCGGCGCCCATCGTCCCCTTCGCCTCGCCAGCCATTTCCGGCGAAGGGCAATGGTCCGCGGCGGGTCGAACGGTTAACGGCGTGCCGGCGATCTACGTCACTACCCTTCGACCGGACGCGGTGCATACCAGTTACGTGGTCGGCGTCGCGTGGATGGACACGAAGTTGCTGAGCGCGCGGCTCTACTCAGGCAGTTGGATTCCCGGCGGGGGGCCCTTTCCTTTCACGGCTCCGGTTCGCAGCGCCCAGGCTCGCACTCTCGTCGCCGCCTTCAACGCAGGTTTTCTCATGAACGAAGCCAACGGCGGGTACTACACCAATCACAAGATGGAGATTCCCCTGAGGCCCGGCGCGGCGTCGTTCGTCGTCTACAGCAACGGCACGTCCAACGTGCTGGCCTGGGGTCCGACGATGAAGGTAACGTCGAACGTTGTCTCGGTTCGCCAAAACCTCGACCTTCTCGTGAACAACGCACACCCAGTCGCCGGTCTCCAGGCGAACGACACGACAAAATGGGGCGCAACCTTAGGCAACTCGGTCTACGTCTGGCGATCGGGATTAGGCGTCACCTCAAATGGCGCGCTGGTCTACGTGGGCGGCCCGGGCCTCAACATTACGGACCTCGCGAACTTACTGGTGCGCGCTGGCGCGGTTCGGGCCATGGAACTCGATATCAACACCGATTGGGTTAACTACACCTACTACTCGCCGTCGTCCTCAGGGCTCGCTGGCGCCGCCAACGGACGAGAACTATTGAGTGCCATGACGGGCACCCCAGCTCGTTACTTCGAGTCGTGGTGGGCTCGGGACTTCATCACCATGTCGGCAAGAAAGCCGTGACGTCATCACGCCCTGTGAAGGCGCACCGGAACTCGAGGGGACCCGCACGACGCCGTCCGGGCCACGCGCCAGTACCCCGCGTCGTCGCCACCTTGTCGGTGCTGGCGCGTGTGGGTCTTGGTATCTCGATTGTGTTGGCGTTCTGGGGAGAGTCACTTGCTTCATTGGAGGCCCGCGGGGGCTGGTTGACGTTGGGTGGACGTCTCGCTGGGCTCGTCGGTACGTACCTCATGCTGGTCATGGTCATCTTGATTTCGAGAAACCCGTGGCTGGAGCGAAGCGTGGGCCAAGACCAGCTCGTTCGATGGCATCGCCGCATCGGGGGTTGGCCAATCGTACTCATCGCCTTGCACGTGCTGCTCATTACCTGGGGTTACGCCCAATTAACAAGCGTCAGCTTCGTGCGCCAATTCTGGACGTTCCTCGTGCACTATCCCGACATTCTCGACTCCGCCCTTGCCCTCGGTCTCCTGGTGTTGGCTGGAGTCAGCACCGCCGGCATCATTCGCCGCCGCATGAAGTACGAGTCGTGGTGGGTCGTGCACCTCTACATGTACTTGGCCCTCGGTCTCGCGTTCTTCCACCAGATCAGAATTGGTGTGATGTTTCTCAGTCATCCCTTACTGCGAGATCTATGGATCTCCATCTGGGTCGTGGCGGCGGTGTCGGTGGCGAGTTTTCGAATTGCGCTGCCCGTACTGCGTAACCTCCGCCACCAACTTCGCGTTTCAGCGGTACGCGAGGAAACGCCGGGCGTCTACTCGGTTGTCGTCACGGGACGTCAGATCGAACGGCTGGCCGTGTCGGGCGGTCAGTTTTTCCAGTGGCGATTTACAACCCGCGAACTGTGGTGGCACGCGCACCCCTACTCGCTCTCCGCGCTACCTAAGGCGCCCTTCATGCGCGTGACGGTCAAGGGCCTCGGCGATCACAGTAACGCAATGGCGCACCTGAAACCCGGCACGCGCGTTCTCGTCGAGGGTCCCTACGGTACCTTTACCCGTCACTCACTCAGGGCGAAACGAGTGTTACTCGTAGGCGCTGGCGTGGGCGTGACACCCTTGCGCGCACTCCTCGAAGATTTGCCAAGTTCAGTCCAGGTTACGGTGATCGTCCGTGCTTCTGATCCAGGCAACGTGGTCCATCGCCAGGAAGTCGTGGACTTAGTAGCGAAACGCGGTGGGAAGTATCGAGAACTCATCGGTCCTCGCGATCACGTTCGCTTCAGCACGAAGTTGCTTCACGGCATTGCTGGTGACCTCCGAGACGTCGACGTCTACGTTTGTGGGCCCGACGAGTTCACCGAAATGGTGGTTACCGCCGCGCGTCAGCTCGGCGCGCAACCCGAACGAATCCACCGCGAAACGTTCTCCTTCTAGACGATGGTCGAGGGAATGAGCATGTTACGGCCGGGTGAGTTGCGATGAACAGGGCCCCGATAGTTCTGCTTTTCACCGTCGCGGTACTCGTGGGTGTCTTCAGTTTCCATTCCTCTCCGGTCCAGATATCCCTCGGAACGATTCCGGTCGCTCCAACCACCGTCACGCCACCAACCACGACCTCGCTTCCAGCGACGACGCGCACGAGCGCGCCGAGGGCCGCTACGTCGACGACGCTCGTGCACAACCCACCACCACCACCAACGCCCACGACCACGATCACCGCTGCGCCCGTGACCACGACAACCGTCCCGTCGAGCGTTCGACAGGCGACCGGGGGCAGCGTGAACTATATATTCGGCATCCTCTCGGTCAATGTTTCAGTGACGAAGACCAAGATCACGAAGGTTTCCATCGCCGCTATCAACGACGGAGGAAACCCTCGTTCAGTTTCCATCGATCAGTACGCGATACCCATACTCGAGAAAGAAGCCGTACAGACCCAGAACGCCAACATTCAAAGCGTCTCGGGCGCGAGCTACACGTCGGCCGGTTTCGCGCAGTCGCTGCAGTCGGCTCTCACGCAGTTAGGACTTTAGTGACGACCTCGGAATCGAGTCTCGCGCATCGCCAGATCTTCCATCACGAAGAGCACGTGATGGGCACCGTAGTGACGATGGATCTCTTTAACGAAGGGGCGCCGCCACGTTGGATGCTGACCCCCATCATCAAGGAAGCGATCGACGTGTTACACGCAGCTGACGCGATGTTCAGCACCTGGAAGGACACGAGCTTCATCACTCGAATTCGACGTGGCGAACTGTCACTCGACGACGCTCCGGTAGAGATCTCGATTGTTCTCGAACGATGTCGCAAGGCTCGAGATATCTCTCAGGGATGGTTTGATCCCTGGGCGATGCCCGGAGGATTCGATCCCACTGGGTTGGTCAAGGGATGGGCCGCGCAACAGTCACTCAATGTGCTGGAACGAACGGGCGTGAGCGGCGCCATCGTTAACGCGGCGGGGGATATTGCGAGTTTCGGCGGACCACAATACGGTCAGAGATTTCGTGTTGGTGTCACCGATCCCGCCAATCCTCAACGGCTCGCGTGCGTCGTCGAGACGCCGGGCGCCGTCGCTACTTCGGGTGCCTACGAGCGAGGGGCGCACCTGATCGACCCACACTCAGGGCTACCCGTCACTCGAGCAGACTCGGCGACCGTAGTCGGGACTGACCTTTCCTTAGCTGACGCACTGGCTACCGCACTGGTGATCGCAGGGGAGCAAGCGTTGACGATGTTTAGCGAGTTGAGCGACTACGAAGGCCTGGTTATTAGCGATGACGGTACGTTTCGCATGACGCCCCAGTTCCCGATCGTGAAGTAGGTTGGCACGTCGCTCGAAAGCTTTAGTGCGAAAGGTTCACTCCGTCGTGGTTCTATGGGAACGGTATCCAATGAAAACCCGGTCGTTCGCACCAGCCGTGTTACGTTGCGTCTCTTACACCGAACTGGCTTAGTCAACTGCACGCCCTTGTTTGGTAAGAGACCAGTCGCGTCGGGTCCCTGACACCAGAGGTCGGCGGGTTCCTCCGTTCGTGCAATTTTGAGCACACTTACTCGACCTTCAACGTGCGCTCCATGTTGAACGCAAGCGCGTCACAATAGAACTATGACACTTCGTAGGTTGGCGTGCGCGCTCGCGATGATCGCGTTCTTTCTAACTTCGACGGCCCCAGAAACTGTCGGAGCGACCTCACCGAAGATCCCGGTGGCGTCGCCTTGCGGCCGAGCGGCGACAGCGCACTATCGCCACGTTGTTTGGATCATGTTGGAGAATGTCGGCTACGCGGTGGTGGGATCGCCGAGCGCGCCCTACTTCAATCAGCTCATCTCGAGATGCGCATTGGCGACGAACTATGACGCGGCTGCGCATCCGAGTTTGCCGAACTACATCGCACTCACCTCAGGCTCTACTCAGAGAATCATCGACGACGGCGAGCCGAGTTCGCATCCCCTCGGCCCGCCGAGTATTTTCTCTGAACTGGGATCGAACTGGCGCGCCCTGGTCGAGTCCATGCCCGCACCGTGCGATCATGTCACGAGTGGTCAATATGCCGCGCGGCACAATCCCGCTGTGTACTACACAACAATCGCGGCGTCGTGTCGACGAAATGACATTCCGCTGAAACTTCCGTTGAATCTAAGCGCAGGTTTCACCATGATTGTGCCCAACGTCTGTAATGACATGCATAGCTGCCCTGTTGGCGTGGGCGACGCCTGGCTCAAGCGGATGGTCCCGTTGATACTTGCGAGTTCTCAGTATCAATCGAGCTCTCTCGTTCTGTTCATCGCGTTCGACGAGAACGACTCGATGGCGTCCAACCAAGTTCCGACGCTCGTCGTCGCGCCTTCTACTCATCGCGGCGCACGCGTCGGCACAAAATTTACTCACTACTCACTGTTGCGAACGACGGAAGCGCTCCTTCACGTCCGGCTTCTTGGGGCGGCGAGAACAGCGACGTCAATGTTGACCCCGTTTCACCTATAAGGAACCGCCTCGACGGGGCCTAGGTGTCCGGGCACTTTGAGAAACGACGTCGGTGTATCTGCGCGACAGTGATAGTTAAATGATCAGTCGCCAACGTCCGGTACCGGTCCCCTGGCATCGAGTCACCGACACCAACAATCTCCGCTGTCTTCGGTCCGACATTGCCGAAGAGGACCTTGATGGATGGCGCGAAAAGATATTTCGTCATTGAACATCTATCTCACGGTCACGACTCAGAAATATGGTCTCGCCAGGAATGGTGCGGTTGATAACCAATCGTCTTTCGGGCGCGGTCGATCGCGAGCAACGTCTCATATTCGCCGACGTCGCGAGTTAAGGGCACCCCGGGGAATACTTCAGTCATAAGCCCGACGGATGGTCGATTCATGACGGTGTCCGCCGCGGCAATGATCAAGCCCGGGCTTCCCGCTACGGCCTCGAACGGTGCGCTCAGTGCTTGGCGACACGCGGTCGCGACGTCTCGTACGTCAACGTAGCCCCACAGATTCCATTTACGCAGGTGGGGATCTGACCAGTACGAGGGGAACTCCTCGTAATCCTCGGGATACATAATGTTAGAGAAGCGAAGCGCCACGAACGGTACTCCCGACCACTCCGATATCTGACCAGCGATGGTCTCACTCGCAATCTTGGAGAGCGCGTACGTGACGGTCGGATATGGGTAGTGGTCTTCGTCGACCGGGGCGTATTGAGGGGGTCGTCCATCAATTTCCATTGAAGGAAATTGATGACGGGTAACTCCAAAGAAGAGGCCGAGTGTCGTCTCGCTGGATGCCCACACGACCCGCCCCAGGCCGTTGTTCACCGCTGCGTAAAAGATGTTGAAGTTCATCGCCATATTGGTGTTGAACGTGACGGAGGGCGTCTGCAGACCGGGGGCTGGAATGTTGGCGAGGTGGATAACCGCGTCGACGCCCCTGAGCACCTCGAGGGCCTGACCGTAATCAGTTAGGTCTGCTCGAAGGAGTCCTTTCCCGGCGTCCTCTTTAGAGACCTCAATATCAGTAGCAACGACTTCGTAGCCGTGTTGGAGAAGGTCTCGCACGACCGCTCGACCGGCCCTCCCGTTTGCTCCCGTCACGCAGACGCGACGTAGTGGTGCAGATTCCATAGCATCCTTCTTTCTGGGTCTCGGGGACTCCTGTCAATCCAACGCAGTCCAGTCAGCACTCGACCGTGTTGTCGCCAAAGTCTCGAGCGTTGATGCTCGGCATCACTCTGGCCACGTCAGATTTCCGACGTTAGAGAGACACGAATGGAAGTCCATCTCAATTTATTGTGACTCGCTCAACGCTGTCTCGCCACCCTTCGATGACGTTGCCACACGGAGATCAAGAAGAATCCGACGCCCCCGAGTGCGCTCGTTCCAAATGCCCGCGACGGGCTGCTTCCATACCCGTAGAACATGGAGCCAATCAGTAAAAAGAACGTCAAACCTCCGAATATGTCACTTTGCATGCCTGGCCGAAGGAGGCGATGGCCCGCACGACCACGAACGAGAAAGTTCACGAGCAAGAGGGCCACGAAGAGTCCCAGCACCACTAGTAAAGGTAGCCACCTCATATGGAACTCCTCCGACGAAGGTGAACGCGCGTTGAAGACACCGTACCTTGTCGGCGTAGTAGGCGTCGCCGTTCTCTGTCTTCACCCCGATCACGTGGGGGACGCCCTTAATCACTTCGGGACCGACTACTAATGCCGTGACGGGACTGGCGCTTTTAATCGCAACACCCGGGCAGGCGCGCGCCGCCGAGACGAAACCGAACTCCATGAAGGGACGTCGACAACTCGTTCGCGTGACGAACTGAGAGAGTTCAACGTCCTTTTCGCCGGCGGACATATGGCGCGCTTGCAGTTCTGGCACGTTGAACTCTTCGACTCCAGCGACACTCATCTGTACAAGGACTTCTGGTAGGTGTGCGGCGAGTTGAGCGTGCGCCGCTGGCTGGAGGTAGTGGACCTGGTGGAATTGGGCGACGCTTCGTCGCTCCCAAGTTTCCCATAGATCGTCGACCTCGCTCGGCGCCGGAGCTTCGAGGTCCAGCACCATGACCTCGACGCCTCGCTTGGCCAACAGCATCGCAGTAGCGAGCCCCGTTGGCCCACCTCCGACGACGATTGCCTTTGACATGGACACCCCCTAGTTCTAAGGGCGACGCTACATTGTCGACGATATGGTTGCGTGATGATCGTGTTCGTGCACGGAGTACCCGAAACCCAGACAATTTGGAACGAGTTGCGTGCGAACCTCAACGCCGAGTCAGTCGCTTTGTCGATGCCCGGCTTTGGTTGCGCGCGTCCGCTCGGCTTTAGTGCCACCAAAGACGAATACGTTGACTGGCTCGTTGGCGAGCTGGACCAGTTTGACGAACCGATCGATCTCGTTGGTCACGACTGGGGCGCCGGCCTTACGTACCGGGTCGCCACGGCCTACGGTAACCGACTGCGGTCGTGGAGCGCCGACGTTGCCAACATCGTTCATCCGGACTATGTCTGGCACGAATACGCACAAATCTGGCAGACACCCGGCGACGGCGAAGCGTTTTTTGCGAACCCGCGGTCAGCGCAAGAACGAGGGCCAGGACTCGAGATGCTCGGGGTGCCCCACGATGACGCGGTGACCATGGCCGAAGCCAGCGACGAAACCATGGGCGCGTGCATCCTTGATCTCTACCGTTCGGCGACACCAAATCTCTACGCTCATTGGGGCGATGCGTTCAGACCCACTTTCGCACCGGGAATGGTGATGTGTCCTTCTGAGGATCCCTTTGGGGACGCGGTGAAGTCGCGCGAAGTTGCCGCCATGCTGGGTGCCCGACATCAGATGCTGGATGGACTAGGTCACTGGTGGCCTCTTCAAGCGCCAGAGCGTTGCGCGGAACTGTTGAACGAATTCATCGCATCGATCGGATGATTCGACGAGCGGCCTGCGTCGATGGAGCTCGTCGTTAAGTAATGAATCGCTTAATCCGAGGGTACCTCACTCTGCAGCCACTTTTCTTGACGCCCTCGGCCATGACGTTACCCGCGCGGCGGCGCTCAAGCGGGCGACAGCGTTTCTCACAGTGAGAGTCGTTTGTGAATGCTTGCGCGTTTCCCAGCGCACGGTTGGCGGACTATCCATAGTCGATATGAGCGACGACTGCGATTCCCGACCTACCCTTTAGGTTGACAGTGACGGGCACGAAGTGGTGTCCAAAAGGAGTGACGACATGGAGATCATCCGAAACCCTGACGGGAGCCTGGTGGTACCTATTCCCGAGGGACGACATCACGACGGTGACGACGCCGCCGACGCTCCAAACGGCGACGGCGTTGAAGTGGTCGCTGAACCGACCACGCGGTTGTTACATCCCGGTGAAGGAGGCTACAGCGAGGCGCTTGCCGAATGGGATCTCCAACAAAATCCCGACCGTGCTCCCGCCGTCTCGACGGCGAGTGGGCGAGAAGAGGCAATGAACGTCGTACACACTCTGGCCGAGTCGCCCGACCATGACGTTGCCGGCGCGCTCAAAGACGTCAACGACTCCGAAGCGAGCGGCGAGGCGCTGCGACACGTGCTGATTGGGGGGACTCACTCAGTCGAGGCCTTCTCCGAAGAAGTGGCGAAGGCTGAAGGGGGCGAACCACTCCCGGCCCACAAGATGACCAAGATCATTGGCGAGGTCTTAGCGGAGTTGGACAAGTAGTCAATCCGATCTTGCGAGGTCTGACGCGGCGGTCCTCGTATCGTTGACTCCGACCAGAGTCCGCGCAAGCCTTTCGTTCAAACAGTCGCAACTAGTGTCGTCGCCTGACAACTTGGCCGCTACGTACTATCGTGCCTGGAAATGAAAATGTCGCAGTCGTTCGGGTCGACACTTCGTGAAATCCCGAGTAACACCGATTCGATCGGACACGGATTTCTTCTGCGAGCTGGCTACGTACGTCAGATTGGCCAGGGGCTCTTTGGATACTTGCCAATTGGCTGGAAAGTTCTTCAACGTATCGAAGCGGTCATTAAGGAAGAAATGGAAAGAGTAGGAGGCGTCGAACTCTCAATGCCTCTCGTGCAACCGGCTGAGTTGTGGCGGCGAAGCGGACGGTGGGACAGCGTCGGACCGGAACTGGTACGCCTCAAAGATCGACGGCAACGAGATCTCGTCCTGGCAATGACTAACGAGGAGGCCGTCGCGAGTATTGCGGCAACTGAAATTCGATCCTGGCGAGACCTGCCAAAGCTTGTCTACCAGATCCAATTGAAGTTCCGAGACGATCCGAGGCCACGAGCTGGTCTCATTCGAACACGTGAGTTCACGATGAAGGATGCGTACAGCTTCGATATCGATCAAGCCGGTCTTGACGAGCAGTATCAACGAATATTCGACGCCTACACGAGAATCTTTCAACGCTGTGGGCTGCCGTCAATAGCCGTCGGGGGGGACCTCGGAATTATGGGTGGCACCGGTGCGCATGAGTTCATGTACCTGAATCGAATTGGCGAAGATACGGTCGTGCTCTGTGATCGCTGCGGATACGCCCAAAATCGCCAAATTGCTTCGATCAAGAAGCCCGAGCCCGGCATTGAAGAAGAGTTGCCCCTAGCGCAGATTGCGACACCCGACGCGACCACCATCGAAGCGCTAACGATACTGACGGGGCTTCCGGGATCACGAACGGCCAAGGTGGTGTTCTTCTCAGCCCTCATGCGTGACAACACAGAGTTGCCAGTTGTTGCGCTCGTGAGGGGCGACATGAGTGTTAACGAAAACAAACTTGCCGCCCTCTTGGAGGCGGTCCAACTGCGCCCCTCACTCGAGGACGAGATCACCGCCATTGGTGCCGTGCCCGGGTACGCATCACCAATTGGTCTCGAACCTAGAGCCTACGTCGTAGTGGACGACCTCGTCGCGTCCTCAAAGAATCTGGTGATGGGCGCGAACATTGCGGGATTCCATTATCTGAATGCCAATTTCGGTAGAGACTATGAGGCAACTCATGTTGGCGACATTGTGTCAGCGAACGATGGTGATCTCTGCCCCGAGTGCTCCTTCGAGCTACGAACTGAACGTGGCGTCGAGGTAGGAAATATATTCAAGTTGGGAACACGATTCTCCGTCGCCTTCGATGCTCACTATCTAGATTCCGCCGGTGGTGAGCATCCAATCACGATGGGCTGTTACGGGATAGGAATTGGACGATTAATGGCGTGCCTCGCTGAGCAATATCACGACGCCTCAGGTCTTCTTTGGCCAATAGAGGTGTCGCCCTTTCAAGTTCATATCTGTTCTATCGGTATGGACGCCGTGCCCACTGCCAACGTTATTTACGCAGAGTTGGAGAAGTCAGGGATCGCCACGTTGTGGGACGACCGCGATCTGCGTGCGGGCGTTCAGTTTTCGGACGCCGACTTGATTGGTGTGCCGATACGAATCACCGTGTCACCGAAGTCGCTGCAGGCGGGAGGAGTCGAGATGAAGCTGCGAGGTCGCGACGCAACAGAGATCGTACCGATTCCGAGACTCGTAGATTGGACTTCGAAAGCGATTTCGGAGCTACACGGGACCACTACTGCGACGGATGGGACAAAGTAGGGGCACCAACATCCTTCATTAGATCTGATTGATGGTCTGACCTCACTTCATCGGAGCGATCGGGCATGAGAGACTTGATCCCCCCATCGGATCGTGGACGTCGCTTCTTCGTACCTGCCGCCTCACGCTGGTTTTAACCTCGGAGCATCAGTAATCTCCATTAAAGAAGCGAGGTGGTGATGGGTAATTGGACTTGGAGCCTGCGGTCTCTTGAAGGCGCGATGAACGGTCTTGAGTTTACGCGAGCCACGACGGCTGGCGGTTTCACTCGAGCCTTGATTCACGCCGCACCCGCTCATCTTTCGGTAGAGATTGTTGATGATGTCGGAGTCGTCGTCGCTCGAGTTGAGAGCCTTGAGCGCGTCGGTGACTACCTGCCGATGACGATGCTCACCATTGAAAACGCCGCGATAGCTCGAAGCGAAGTATGGCCCGATGACAGTTTTTACGGCCTGCCCGTGTTATTGGCCGGTGGAGAAGTGGGGCTGCTTCGCGAGTGGCACAATTCCGAAGACCACAGTTGGTGGAAGTGGTCAATTGAATTGGCGAATCATACGGGTCGACCCATCGATTGGGCACCGCCAACGATGGATGCGCCGAGTTGATCAATCGCCGTCAGTGAAAGAGAAAGTTTGGCGCCACTCATTACTATCGCCCAATGTCCAACCAGTTACGTCTGAGCCCAGATACGAATCTTGTTCGTAGGCTCGAAGGATCTCACTTTTACTTCAACGTACGGACTCGTGCAAGGATGACCGGATGCGACCTATCACGATCAACATCGCTAACGTATCGGGTCGCCTTGACGCGCACCTCGACGTCGTCGTGGCAGCGTTCGAGAGCGCGACCAGTCTCGCTCGTGGCCTCATCAATGCCGAGGGCATCGACGTGCTCTTCGTGGACGCTCCCGATGAGACCATCCCTGAGTGGGGCGTGGGCGGCTACACCTATGGCCCACACGTCATTCTGGTGGCGCTGGAACCTGCCGCTCCTTTGGAAAAAAGGAACATTGAGACGACGCTCGTCCACGAATACCACCACGCCATGCGCTGGCGTGGTCCGGGTTGCGGTGGCAACCTTGCACAGATGCTGGTGAGTGAAGGAATGGCGCAACTATTTGAGGAGGAGGCGCTAGGTGAGGCACCTTTCTTCAGTCGCGTCAGCATCACCGACGACGACGTGGCGCAAGCGCAGCCCGCGCTCTACGCACAACCGTTCAGTCCACAAAAGTGGTTTTACGGCGCGAATGGGATTACCAAAGCGTTCGGCTACACCTACGGTTATCAACTCTCGAAGACCTACGCACTGGCCGTGGGCAGGAAAGCTTCCGAGCTCATCAACATTCCGGCGGAGGAAGTGATGGGATTTTCCCGCCTCGCCACGTAAGGGTCTTGGTTTTGAGATTGCTATCGCAAGGTTTGAGATTCGCCAATTCTTGATTGAGGGGTCGGCCCATCGAACGGCACACCTCGTCACCCTCGATGGTGTCACGGTTTACCCCTATGGTGAGCGACGAGACGTTCGTTTATTCTCTGAGCAGAGTGGCCGAGATTCTTGATAGGGAGATGGCGAGATGAGTACAACTTTGCTCGAAGACACGTCGAGCGAGAACTCCTCGGACAGTCAGTGGGCCGTTGAAACGCACGGATTGACCAAGCGCTTCGGCGACAACGCGGCGGTCAACGATGTTGAACTACTCGTCCCTCGGGGTTGCGCCTTCGGCTACCTGGGTCCCAATGGAGCGGGGAAAACCACTCTCATTCGAGTCCTGCTGGGCTTAACTCATGCTGACGCCGGGACTATGTCGCTGCTCGGTTTCTCAGTGCCACGTCATCGAGATAAGGCGCTCGCGCGCGTCGGGGCCATCGTTGATGAGCCGCGATTCCACCCTCATTTGACCGGCCGCCAGAATCTGCAGATACTCGCCGCGGCCCGCGAACACGCGGCGCGAGATCGGATCGACGCGTCACTCGAGCGTGTTGGTATGACCCAGCGGGCCGATGTTCGCGTCTCGAAGTACTCAATGGGCATGCGCCAGCGACTCGGCGTCGCCGCGTGCCTGCTCGGTGATCCTCAACTACTCATACTGGACGAACCTATGAATGGTCTCGATCCGGCTGGCATGCACGAGATGCGTGACATGATCCTGTCGCTGGTAGCTGAAGGTCGTACCGTGATGCTCTCCTCACACCTCCTCGACGAGGTCGAACGAACGTGCGACGCAGTCGCCATCGTGGATAAGGGCCGGGTAATCCGTCAAGGTTCCATCGCCGAGCTTCTCGCCGGGGCGACGATGGAAGTACAGGTGGACTGTTCCTCACCCGAACGGGCTCGATCGATCTTGGCGACATCTACTCTCGGTGCGCAGATTGACGTCGGGACGTCGGGACTCTCGATTCACCTAGCCCCGGGCACGGGTCGCGACGCCATCGCCGAGTTGAATCGGCTGTTGGTCGATGGTGGGCTGAACGTCTACCGGCTCCAGCAGATTCAGGTTTCGCTGGAATCATGGTTCTTAGAAGTGACGAGCCGATTGGGTGAGACGGAATGACGTTGCCCTCCACCAACACAATGCCATCGAGCCTCATCACGTCAGAGCGCAGCGCCCCCCAGGACCGGCGAGGTTCGTGGATTCCCACCTGGTCCATGATCAAGACGCGGATTCTAGAACTGCGCAAGCGACGCGGCCTCATGGCCGCGTTGATTCTCGTGAACATTGGGATCCCCGCCATCTTTCTCTTGGTTCGATTGATCGCTCACGTCGTGGCGCCCAAGTCCTACGGTCCGGCTGGCGGTTACGACATTTTCACAGGCCTCGTCGCGGGCGTCATGTTCGTCTTCGGCTTCATTGTCGCCGCCACGTTGGGCTGCACGGCGGGATCGGTCGACCTCACCGAGGGGATGTTTCGCCATTTGGTCATGACGGGTCGCTCGCGCGTCGCCCTCTACTTCGCTCGGATCCCCGCCGGACTGGCGATCATTGTGCCGCTGGTGGCGGTCGGTTTCACGATCGTCTGCGCCGTCTGCGTCTTCGCCGCGCCCACCAAGCTCAGCTACCAAGGCGTCAACGTTCCCCCCGGACTGTCGCTCACGGGATTCGAGAGTTGGGCGACGAGCCACCCGAATGAAGCGTTGTGCGGCATGCCTTACCGAGGGCCCTTTGGTGTTCCCTGTGCCAACAATGGGCGCGAAAGGATCGGCAAGGTTCAGGCTATCCCTGGCGCGAAGAAGATCTCGACCGCGACGTTGAGGGCGGACGCCGTCAAAGTGGCCAAGCAGAACTACGTCGCGTACTCGCACACCTTCCTCTCCCCGTCGAACTTGCTGATGGTTAAGCCTGGATCCACCGCGCGAGTGAAGCAGTCGGCGAATTCGAATCAAAACCCTCAGGCTCAGTCGTGATTTTCTGATGCGCGGGCGTTTATCCGTCGGCCGGACGTGACGAGTCACGATCTTGGTCAAGTTTGTAACTTG
>DATLSR010000040.1:0-32776 GCA_035533995.1 Acidimicrobiales bacterium
GAACAAGTTACAAACTTGACCAAGATCGTGACTCGTCACGTCCGGCCGACGGATAAACGCCCGCGCATCAGAAAATCACGACTGAGCCTGAGGGTTTTGATTCGAATTCGCCGACTGCTTCACTCGCGCGGTGGATCCAGGCTAAGAACAAGATGCAGCCATTGACCAAGGACGTATTTTGAGACTTTATGAAGCTCTCTCATTCCCAGTATCTCTGCTTTACAGTAAAGCTGTGTTACTGCTAACAATGAGTTATGACTAAATCGCCCACCTTCGTCACCGTGCAGAGCCGCGGCCTTATTGCCATTCCTACCTCAATCCGACGTCACTTCGGTTTGGACAAACCCGGCGCACAAGTTGAGGTAATTGAGCGAGAGGGCGAAATAGTCCTGCGTCCGTACGTTGCGGTACCCGTCGACCAGGCATGGTTCTGGACCGAGCGATGGCAAGAGATGGAGCGCGAGGCGGACGAAGCCATCGTTGCTGGCCGTGTCGTGGTGACCTATGACGTCGATGAACTGCTCGCCGATCTCGACTCGTGAGATTCGAGCGAACTGAATCGTTCAAGAGCGACTACCAGCGGCTGTCCGAAAAGGAACGCGAGATGTTCCGTACAGCCGCTCGCGTCTTCAATGTGGCGTGCGACCACTTCATTACGACTCGCGATTCGTCCTCGTGGCCAGTCGGCCTACGAGTGAAAGCGGTCGTAAACGCGCCCGGTGTCTTCGAGATGACCTGGAGTTTCAGCGGACCCGACGGTCGAGCCACTTGGCAATGGACCACCGTTATCACCGACCGTGGGGATTCTGTACCCGCGATGCTTTGGCAACGTCTGGGCGGCCACAAGATTTTCCGCGAACCATGATGCATCAAAGCACGATCCATAGACGAACAACCATTTGATTCGCGCAAGCATATTTCGTGGGTACCGCGGTCCCAACGTCAGTCCCAACGGTCACTACCTTCACGAGATAGTGAACATGGTCTGTCGCGACATTGTGAACACTTACGGGGCGGTGTCTCACAGTTGCGTGGAGCAAACGAACTCGTCAAACGGTGTTTTTTAAGGCTGAGTCCTCACCCTTTTTGTCACGGCTCTCTACGGTCATTGCGAGCGCGACGTCCTTAATTGAAGGTGAGAAGAGAGTTTCAGTTTGACCAGATGTGGTGACGGGCTATCCAGGAAGCGCTGGAATTCTCCATAAATTCACGGCATGAGGGCCGCTATCTGATAAGATAGCAATGTGACGACAGCCAGCTCTACGATCTTGCAACTCCGCAAAACGAATGGGTTGACCCTCCGGTCGCTCGCGGACCTCGTGGGAACGTCGTCGGCGACCCTTTCCAATTATGAGTTGGGTAGAAAGGAGCCGCGGTTGTCGACCCTGGAGCGGCTCGTGGAGGCGAGCGGCTCGAAACTTCGAGTTGAAATTGTCCCCGCGGTGGTCAACGGCCGTTGGAACGACGCCCGAGTAAGTGCTGTCGAAAGTTCAGGACGCGTCGCCGGCGCGATACGAGAGCACCGCGAGGGACTCGCGTTTCGGATCTGTCTCGAGCTGATCGATGACTTGTCGGCCGTCACGCCGTACAGGCTCGGCGACCTGACCAAGGATACTCCGCAGTTGACCGGCGACGCCCGTTACGACGCGTTGATAGCGGCCATCGTTGAAGATGCCTGTGTCAATGCTGGCGCCCCGACTCCTCCGTGGGTGTACGAGTCCACACGGATGGTCGAGAAGTGGTATCTCACCGACATCGAATCGCTCCACGAGGATGCCGATCGAGATACACCTGCCATATATCGACGACATGGCGTGTTCATTCTCGAAGACGAGTTATCTCGCGCCTAATGCTTACTCGCGAAGATGCCCTCAATGCGTTGGACGAACTCGTCGCTGAGCTTCAGATGCTCGAACAAAGGTCGAGAATTTACATTGTTGGTGGAGCTGCACTCATGCTGGGCTTTGGTGCCCGTGACGCCACGCACGACATCGACGCCGTCATCACGCCCCGCACCGAAATCATGCTGGTCGTACTTGATATTGCCCGTCGTCGAAACCTGCCCGACGACTGGCTGAATTCCGCTGCCGCGATGTACGTGCCAGCGTGGCCCGACGACCCCAGTCCACGGATCATCATTTCGACAGAGCGAGTAGAAGTGTCGATTGCTTCGGCTGACATGCTCTTGGCGATGAAAATTCATGCGAGTCGTGGGCGCCAGGACGTTGAGGACCTACGGTTCCTGCTCACGGAAGTAGGAATCGATAATTACGACGACGCAGTGTCGCATTACGAACGCTTCTACGAGAACGATCCGATCAAAAGCAGAGCTATCAAAATTCTCACCGATATCTTTAGTGGGCCAGCGTCGAACTCCTGATCCGAGCGATTGGTTGAGTTGGTCTATGACGACCAAACTCTCATATCCGTTTGGACCGCTTTCAGGAGTCGAGGTCAAAGAGCAGTCCCAACGGAGCAGTCCCAACGGAGCAGTCCCAAGAGCAGTCCCAAGAGCAGTCCCAAGAGCAGTCCCAACGGGATTCGAACCCGTGTCTCCACCTTGAGAGGGTGATGTCCTAGGCCACTGGACGATGGGACCATGAAAGCGTCAACAGCACTGGTGACTCATTCGCTCGGGGGCAAGGACTCGAACCCTGAATAACTGGACCAGAACCAGTTGTGTTGCCAATTACACCACCCCCGAAGGGCTGGGCAATCTTATCTGAGTCGCGTTCTTAGTTGCCAGAGAGGTGTTTGACGTTGGTGGCGGTGGTAGTCCACGAACTGAGTCGTGCGAAGCCAACGACGCGGCCCACACCCACCTCGAGCGTCTCTTTGAGGTAGTAGCGCCACAACTGGTGCTTGATCGTTGGCGAGTTGCGCACCGGTGAGGGATAGGGCGTAAGTCCTTGCAATGACGCGATCGCCATCGCGCGGAACTCGTGAAAGGGATCGGTCACGGTGATGACCGTCTTAATGTGGTGCTTTTTCAAGAGCGGCAACACGGTCTTGACGTTCTGCCACGTGTCCGTTCCGGCACCCTGCAAGATGCGCGACGCGGGCACGCCGTGATGCTCGAGGTACGTCTTCGACACGCCCGCTTCGGTGTAGACGTCGCCGGAGCGATTCCCTCCGGTCACGGCCACCCACGGAGCGCGGTGCGCGTTGTAGAGCGCGAGGGCCTGATTAAGTCGAGCGGTCAACGCCGGGGACGGCGTGCCGTTATCTTCCGTCGTGCCGTAGACCAAGATCGCTTGGGCGTGGGCGGTGGAGTGATCGTGACCGCGCAGCCAAATCTGCACGAACGTGACGGCGAAGTAGAGGATGACGACCGTGAACAGCAGACTGATAATCCGCAAGATCAGTTTTATGGGACCGAAGATCACGTTGACCTAGCGAGCGCGAAACGAAGTCGTTGCAGCGTCTTCTCTCGTCCAAGGAACTCCAGCGATTCAAAGAGCGGTGGACCCACGAGCGAACCCGTCACGGCGCAACGAATCGGCGCCTGGGCCTTGCGCAGTACTAAGCCCAGCGTCTCGCCCACTTCGATGGTCGCCGCGTGCAGCGTCGGCGCGTCCCATAAGTCCAACGCATCAAAGCGTGCGATGGCGCGTTCGAGTAGCGAGCGACCGAGAGGGTCGTTCGTGATGACTTTGGCAAAACTCGCCTCATCGAATCGGGGTTCGTCGAGAAAGAAGAACTCGACCATGGCCGGAATCTCACCGAGTGTCGCCACGCGCTCTTGCACTAACGGTGCGACTTTTTCATAGAGCGCCGCGTCGAAGAGATCCTCACTCCAGGGAGCGGGGCGGTCACTCGGTCGCCACGCACCGCTCCACGGTCGCACCCACGGCGCGCTCGCCAGAATGAACTCATCCACACTGAGTGCCCGCAGGTACTCCCCGTTGAAGTGCGTCATCTTCTTGACGTCAAAGAAGGCCGGCGAGTGCGATACGTCCTCCAAACGGAACTGTTCGACCAGCGTTGAGAAGGAGACGATCTCTTGGTCGCCGGGAGGGCTCCAGCCGAGCAACGCCAAGTAGTTCACGAAGGCCGCGGCGAGATAGCCCTGATCACGGTAGGACTCGGTCGAGACTGGATCCTTGCGTTTGGAGAGCTTCTTCCGCTGCTCGTTGACGAGTAGTGGCAGGTGCGCGTAGAGCGGTAGCGCGACCACGTCGCCCGTCGCTTCGTTCAGCGCCCCCCACAGCATCATCTGTTTGGGCGCGTTCGGGAGACCATCTTCGCCGCGAATGACGTGGGTGATTCGATCATCGCGGTCGTCGGTGACGTTCGCGAGAGCGTAGAGCACGGCGCCCGACGACTTCACGACGACGAAGTCGTCGATGAGGGCGTTGGCGAACTCGACGTCGCCACGAATGACGTCGGGCACGATCGTGATCCCGTCTTGGGGCGTCTTAAATCGCAGCGCCGTGGTCGCGCTTGGCTGGACGTTGCGCTCGCGACAGTAACCGTCGTAGCCCGGCGTCTTGTTCTCCCCCTTACGAGCGTCGATGTCGGTGGCGCTGCACGAGCAGTAGTAGAGGTAGCCGGCCGCGCGCAGTGCCCGCGCGGCGCCTTCGTGCGCGTCGGCGTTGTCGCTCTGGCGAAAGGGCCCTTCGTCAGGGTTGAGCCCCATCCACTCCATCGCCGAGAGAATGGGACCAAACCATTCGTCGCGGTTACGACTCTCGTCGGTGTCTTCGACGCGCAAGATGAAGACACCCTCAGGACTTTGTCGTGCGACGAACCAGTTAAAGAGCGCCGTGCGCGCCGAGCCGACGTGGAAAAACCCCGTGGGCGAGGGCGCGAATCGGACGCGCGGTCCGCTCATGAACTACTCCTCGAGCGAGATGGCGCCGTTGGGACAACTCGACACGGCCAAGTGCAGGCGCTCGTCAAACTCGGGGCCGGGGTTCTCATTAAGGACGTAGAGAAAGCCGTCGTCACGAACTTCAAAGATCTCTGGCGCGATACCCATACAGACCGCGTTGGACGTGCATAGGTCAAAATCGACGTTCACTTTCATAGGTCCTCCGTTTCTCTCATCGTAGTTGAGCGGCCTCGCCCTAACTCTGACGCACCACACCGTGCCTATGCTCCAAGATTGACAAAGGACGGTTATGAAGCAGCGCTCACTGGGATCACTTCGAGTTTCCGAGGTTGGCATGGGGTGTAATAACTTCGGTGGTCGCCTCGATCAACCGAGCGCGACCGCCGTGGTGAACGCCGCGATCGAAGCCGGCGTCAACTTCTTTGACACCGCCGATATCTACGGCTCGACTAAGTCCGAAGGCTTTCTCGGGGCCGCGCTGGGCGAAAGGCGCGGCGACGTGGTGATCGCCTCCAAGTTCGGCATGCCCATCGACGACACGCACTTCGGCGCGAGTCCCGCCTACGTGCGCCAAGCCTGTGACGACTCACTGCGCCGACTCGGTACCGACTACATCGACCTCTACCAGTTGCACTACCCCGACGCGACGGTCCCCATCGCCGAGACGATTGGCGCCCTGCACGAGTTGATCGCCGCGGGCAAGGTTCGCGAGATCGGCTGTTCGAACTTCACCGGCGACCAACTGCGCGAAGCCAAACTCGCCGCCGGAGACGGTCCGTCGTTCGTCTCGGTGCAGAACCAGTACTCACTGCTCGATCGCAGTCCCGAGCGTGACGGCGTACTCGAGGCCTGTGACGAGTTGGGCGTGCGCTTCCTGCCCTTCTACCCACTGGCCAACGGACTCTTGACTGGAAAGATTCGCCCCGGCGAACCACTACCCGTTGGCACGAGACTCGCGGCCATGCCCAAAGATCGCGCCGTGCACTGGCTGAGCGACGAGTTCCAAGAGCGCGTCTCGACGCTGCTCGCCTACGCCGAAGGCGTCGACGTGCCCATTCTCACGCTCGCTTTTTCGTGGCTCTTGAGCCACCGCGAGGTGGCGAGCGTCATCGCGGGTGCGTCGAACGCAGATCAGATTCGCGCCAACGTCGCGGCCGCCACCGCGTTGTCGAAGCAGCATCGCGACGAACTCGACCGACTCACCGCGTAGGGATCGCGCCGCTTTAGGAGGACTTCATGACGGCAACCACTTTGGTCAAGGTGTCCTTCGCGTCGCCAAAGACCAGCGTCGTCTTGGGGTTATAGAGCAGTTCGTTATCGATGCCGGCGAAGCCCGGACGCATCGAGCGCTTCAAGAAGATGACGTTCTCCGCGAGGTCGGCGCGAATGATCGGCATGCCGTAGATGGGCGACGCCGGATCGTTCATCGCGGCCGGATTCACCGTGTCGTTCGCCCCGACCACCAGGGCCACGTCGGCCGTAGAGAGTTCTGAGTTCGCTTCGTCCATCTCGAGCAAGTCTTCGTAGGGCACGTTCGCTTCGGCGAGCAGCACGTTCATGTGACCGGGCATACGCCCCGCCACCGGATGAATCGCGTAGAAGACCTCCACGCCCTTACCCTCGAGCACTTCGGCCAGTTCGCGCAGTACGTGTTGGGCCTGGGCCACGGCCAACCCGTAACCGGGAATAATGACGACCTTGCTGGCGAAACCGAGTAGGACGCCAATATCTTCGGGCGATCCAGAACGGACGGCTCGCCCCTCGACCCCACCACCCGCGCTGGCCGTGATGACCGAACCAAAGGCCGAGAACAAGACGTTAGAGAGGCTTCGTCCCATGGCTTTACTCATGAGTCTCGTGAGCAAGATGCCCGACGCGCCCACCAGTGTTCCCGCGACGATCAACAGGTTCGATCCGAGCGTGAAGCCCGACGCCGCGACCGCCAGTCCCGTAAAGGCGTTGAGCAGCGAGATCAGTACCGGAACGTCGGCGCCACCGATGGGTAACACGAAGGCGACGCCCAAGATCAGCGCGACAATGAACAAGATCCAGAGCAGCAGTGTCGAACCTTGTACCAAAATCGTAACGATGAGTCCCAACGCCACCACGCCCACCACGGCGTTGATGATCTGCTGACCCGGATAGGTGACCGGGCGACCCGTCATCAACTCCTGAAGCTTCGCGAACGCAATCGCGGACCCCGAGAAGGACACGGTGCCGATCAAGACCCCGAGCAACACTTCTAAGGTGACGTAGGTCGCGGGATTCGTGGACTTGATGTGCACGAACTCGGTGATCGACACCAGCGCCGCGGCCCCGCCGCCGACGCCGTTAAAGATCGCGACCAGTTGGGGCATCGCGGTCATCTGCACGAATCGTGCCGTGGGCACCGCGATAATCGCGCCAATAAACATGGCGAGGAAGATGAGACCCAAGTGGTGCAGCGCGTGACCGTCGACGAACTTGAAGAACGTCGCGACGATCGCGACCAACATGCCAAAGGCCGCGACGGCGTTACCCTTTCGTGCGTATTTGGGACTGCCGAGGCCCTTCAGCGCTAAAAGAAAGGTCGTTGCCGAAAAGAGATAGATGAGGTCAATCAGTGTTTCGCGACTCACGGAGCGTCCTCAGACTTAACCGGTGGCGCCTTGGGTTTGCGCGCTTTGAACATCTCGAGCATGCGGTCGGTCACGACGAAGCCACCAACGACGTTGAGCGTCGCGAGGATGACCGCGAGAAAACCCAGTACCTCTTCGAGGTTCGTGTTCGCCGCGCCGAGCACGAGCATCGCACCCACGAGGATGACCCCGTGGATCGCGTTCGAACCACTCATCAACGGCGTGTGCAGAATCGACGGCACCTTCGAGATGATCTCGATGCCCACGAAGATGCTCAGCACCAAAACGGTCGCGTACTGCAGCAACACGTTGCTCATGGACTCTCCTTCACTTCAGGCGTGATGGCCACGTGCGCCACACCGAGTGCTTCGGCGGTGGCGGCGTGGTTGACCTCGCCACCGCGGGTCACGGTGACGCCAATAACCACTTCGTCGTTCCAGTCAGGGTTCAACACGCCCTTGGCGCCAAAGAGCCCGAGCAGTTTCAAGACGTTGTTCGCGTACATAAAGCTCGCGTGCGTGCCCATCTCGGCCGGTGGATTGGCGAGTCCGACGATGCGAACGCCGCCGTGTTCGACAACCTCACCGACTCTCGTGAGTTCACAGTTGCCACCACCGTCAGCGGCCATGTCGATGATGAGCGAGCCTTCGGCCATGGCGTCGACCATCGCGGTGGTGACGAGTATCGGCGACTTTCGACCGGGCACGGCGGCCGTCGTGATGACGACGTCCGAACCCGCGACCTCACCGAGCAGGGCCGCTTGTTGTTGTTCGCGCTCCTCGGCCGTGAGTTCGCGCGCGTAACCGCCGGCGGCGTCGGCGGTGACGCCGAGTTTCACGAAGACGGCGCCCGCCGACTCGGCCTCTTCTTTGGCGGCGGAGCGAACGTCGTAGGCGCGCACTTTGGCGCCCAGGCGCTTCGCGGTGGCGATCGACTGGAGGCCGGCGACGCCCACGCCCATCACGAGCACCTTCGCCGGGCGAATGGTGCCCGCGGCCGTCGTGAGTAGGGGAAAGAATCGATCCAGGTAGGTGGCCCCGGCGAGCGCGGCGCGGTACCCCGAGACCGTGGCCTGGCTCGAGAGTGCGTCCATGTACTGCGCGCGCGATATTCGTGGCAAGAGATCG
The DNA here is from genome assembly GCA_035533995.1 of Acidimicrobiales bacterium. GTDB lineage: Bacteria > Actinomycetota > Acidimicrobiia > Acidimicrobiales > RAAP-2 > RAAP-2. The sequence goes on from DATLSR010000040.1 coordinate 8,580, forward strand.
AAGGAGAGGGCGGTGACTCTCCTCTCGTTCAACACTTTGACGACGTCGAGGGCCAAGAGCGGCGAAAGGAACGAGAGGTGCAGTGTTCCTTCGGGGACGCGCGACGCCTCATCGAGCGTGGGCGGATTCACCCGCAGATTGACGTCGCCCGAAGCCGTCTCGACGATCGTGGCGCCGGCCGCGACGTAGCTCTCGTCGCTGAAGTGCGCGAGATGTCCCGCGCCGCGTTCGACCTCGACCTGCCAGCCGTCGCCGACGAGCGTCTTTACGGCGTCGGGGGTGAGCGCGACGCGCGTTTCGCCAGTTCGCGACTCCTTATACAGCGCTATTTTCACCTACTTGTTCTAGCAGTCTCGCCGCCAGTGCTTAAACGCCTACGCGCTCGGCGAAATGAAGTTGACGATCTCGGCGCTGACGTCGTGCGGTGCCTCTAGTGGCAACCAGTGTCCGGGACCATCGAAGCGAACGTAGGTGAAGCCCCGGGCGCAGTAGGCCGACGAGTTCGTCATTTGACGCTCGCTCAGGGCGGCGTCGCCACTCGACCACAGTCCGAGCACCGGTACCTCAACGGGTGGCAGTATCGGCGGATCGGCGACGAACGATTCGGGCGGCAGGTTCGCTCGATACCAGAGCAGGTGCGTAGTCATCTGTCCGTCGCGCTCGAGTTCCTCAATGATCGCTTCGACGCGAGGATGACCGGTCCAACGGCGCATCGCTTCGTAGTCGTTCTTGCGCAAGAACGCCTCGCCGACACCTTCGTGAAAGAAGAGCAGCGTGTACCAACTCTTGATCTGTTGCTCGAGGCCGGCCGAGCGAAACGACGTCGGGTGACCGACCGACACCACGACGAGCCGCTCGACGAGATTAGACCGGTAGGTCGCCGTGACCCAGGCGAGATTCGCGCCCCAGTCGTGGCCGACGAGCGTGACCTTCTCATCGCCGAGCGCGGCGATGATGCACGCGACGTCGCCCACCAGTTCGTGCATTGCGTAACGCGTGACGTCGGTGGGTTTGGAACTGAGGCCACATCCGCGCAGGTCCGGCACCGCGACGCGGTACCCCGCCACGACCACTTCGCGAGCAACGTCGTTCCACAACGCCGACGTGTCCGGCCAACCGTGGAGGAAAAGTACTGTCGGGCCCTCGCCCGAGACGTTGACGTGGAGTTCTACGTCGCCGTTGGAAACTTTTATCGACTCCACCGTGGTGAGGGTACACCGACGAGAACCTCAGCACGCAAGTTCTCATTGCGCGAGCGCCATCGCACCATCGCACGGCGACGCAACTTGCGCTACGTCAGCGCGCCGCGATTTTCGGGCGCCGCGCCGCGGCGTGGTCGCTTCGACGCGACTCGGCGGCTACGACGACGGTGACCAGATCAAGCGTTTTCCCTGGACCGCGAAGGCGTGCACTACAAATCGTCATTCTTTGGTGCGAGTGGAACTCTTCGAAACGGCATTGTCGCGAGATGGTCGCGAGTGAACTGCGCCGTGAGCAAGACCCGCGCCGCGCGATAAGCGACCCAGAGCAGCAGCGCCGCGGAGGGTACTTCGACGAAGACCGCAACGACGAAACTCTCGGCGAAGCTGGCGCGGTTCGCGGTCGTTACGTCGAACCACGCGTCGACGAGCAGCAACGTCGCCGACACGATTGAAAACAAGATGAGCACGGCGCGTCGTCGCCACGCGGCCCACGCCGCGCCAAGCAGCGCGACGATCTCGGCGACGTCGAGTCCCACCCACGCGAGGTCCCAGTGGTGCACGATGTAGTGACGAGGCAGGTGCCCGCCGAGATAGACGGTCCAGACAATCTCGAGCACGGCGCCCGTGATGAGCGCGGTGAGCACTCGGTCGCGAATCGTGCCCGGCGCGGATCGCTGTGTCACGAAACTACCGAGAAACGGGAACCGGGTGTGCCAGTGCCTCGAACATCACGCGCGTGCCTTCAGCGAGGGCTTCTCGTTCGGTGTCGCTGAGAATGGAGAAATACTTCTCCATCATCGCGCTCGTGATCTCTTCGGCACGGACCTTCTTCGCTTCGAGTTCTGGCGTAACGGTCGGTGCTTGGTCTTCGCTGTAGCCGTGCATCGCAAAGACACCCGGGTCTTGTAAGTAGCACGCGGCAACCGGGTCGAGTCCGGCTTCTTTCACGGCGTGAATGTGCACGCCGCCACGAAGCTCACGGAGCAAGATGGTACCCAGGTAGGCCGCGTGCACCGGATTGGCCGGTGCGGGGTACTTCTTGTAGCCATCGACGAGCGGCGACTCGCCACTCTTCGTCGCGTCAACGACTTTGCGAGCGGCGATGCCAAAGCTCGACAGCACCGCGATGTCCACACCACCGAAGGTCCGATCGGCGAAGGCGTAGGCCGCTTCGACGTAGTCGGCCGCGACGGCGACGGGATCGGCTTTGGCCTTGGCCCGGCCCCAGAGAAAGTCGATCGTCTTTTGGTCGAAGAACGTAAAGACCTCGTAGACGTCATTCGTGTCAACGTCGCCGAGCGTGCCGCCCCGTCCGAGTCCGTAGTACTCGTAGATATTGAGACCGTGTCCCTTGCCCCGTTCACCGGTCAAGGGATCGAAGTAGAAGCTCATACCGAGAACCTGAATCGGATCCGCGGTGATCGTCGAAAGTTCGTCTGCGTTCATAGGGAGAAACCTTAGGCCGACCGACTATTCAACGCCACACCTATTACCAACGCGGAATCTGCGGGGGGTGTCGCAAAAAGGTCAATTCAGGAGGCGACGTAAACCGTGCGTCGACGGTGACGTCAGAGTTTCTCGGTGCCGGGAACGCTCACCGTGCGCCACGTCCGGCCACCGTTGTTCGTACGCAGGAGCGACGAGTTCGGGTTGTACTGATTTTCAGTCAGCCAACCATCGTGAGCGCTCACAAAGTGAACGAGACCTCCCGGAGATTCACCCTTCACGTAGCGAGTGTTCGTCAGCGTCGTGTCGCTCGTGACGCTGAACCACGAAGTCCCGCCATTGTTCGTCGCCAGAATCTCCTTATCGAACGTGAGGCGCCACTGCGACGGCGAGATAATGTCCACGGCCCACTGCCTCGGTGTGCCGGGTGGGTACACCGGGTGGAAGGACTGGCCACCGTCGGTCGTGACGAACACCGCGGAGTAGCTGCCCCCGCCGTAAGGAACCGCTCCTCTCGCGCCGCTGAACACCGGCGGCCCCGTGAAACCCCCTCCGTCCATCGTGAGTCGTGGCTGCACGACGTTTCGAGCAGCCCAAGTTACGCCACCATCGGCAGTTCCGTAAATGATCGCGCCGGTACCGCCGTTGCACCAGAAGAGCACAAAGCCCTTGGTCGCGCTCGTGAAGTCGATGCTCTTATCGCAGCCAAAGGGAATCGAACCGCGTGTCGTCGAGGTCGTCCCAAGACCGCTCTGGAAGATCTTGCGCCAACTCGCCCCACCGTCGGACGTTCGATAGATCCCAATGGGCATCGATCCTCCGGCACCCCATAACTGAGAGCAGGTTCCGTCCTGCAGCGTGACGAACTGCGGCGTGCACCCAGTTGGCGACAGCACTCCGACCTTCGACGACCAGTGGCGCCCGGCGTCGCTCGTCGTTTCAATAGTCTGGGGACCCTTGATACCTCCATAGAGGAGCCACGCGCGCGTCGGCGAGAGCGCGAAGAAACCGGTGATTGAGTGGTTGCCGCCGCCGACGCCGAGGCCCGGTGGTGTGACGTTCGTCCACGTCTTGCCCGCGTTCGTCGTCAACTCGATACCCTGGCCGCCACCCGTTGGCTTCACATTGTTCGAAGTTGAAACCCACACCGTGTTCAAACCAAAAGGCACGACCTGGGCCAGACTTTGTCCGCCGAGGACGCCGAGCGCGGCCAGGTTCGATGACCCACCGGGCAAGGGGCGCTGGGGACCCGAGGTATTGGCGCGAGGGGGTGACGCGGGACGCGTGGTGCCACCACTGCCCTGCCAGATGGCGACGACCGCAACGAGCACGATGAGCACGGCCACGACGAAGCGAAGACGACGGCGACGCATCTTCTGGCGAGCTTCTTTGATCAAGAGTTCGCTCGGGTCGGTCAGTGTCTGAGAGTTCGTCCCTCGAACCGGCGTCATCGTCATCTTTTCTCCCCGCCAACCGTCAATCCAATGGTACTATTCAGGATAGTACTATGCGAACGCCGAAAGTCAACAAGAACGACCCGGTTTCTCTCCACGAACAGGTGGCCGCAGAGATCCGTAGGGCCATCGCCGAAGGCGAAGTGCTCGAGGGCGAGCGTCTGCCGCCGGCGGTGGACTTAGCGGCGGTACTTCAGGTGAACAAAAACACGGTCATCCGTGCTCTGCACATCCTTCGAGACGAGGGCCTCCTCGACTTCACTCGTGGTCGTGGCGTTCGAGTCGTGGGATCACCCCAGCGCGGCGCGGTGATGGCGCGCATCGACGAACTTCTCGATTACGCGAGGACCCAGGGATACCGACGCGACGAAGTCGTGACCTTTATCCAAACTCGCGGCTGAGCACCACGTCATAGGTCGCACCGTGCGGCTCACCCATTTCAATCCTGTTTTAGTTGAAAGTGAATGAACTCCGCTCAGTGAGACAAGCGGTAGTAGAGATTCCAGCATTCTCGGTCCAAGAAGAGTTGGGGTTCTACGCCCGCCATCCCGATCACGTCGCCACCAAACTCAACTACCCAGTAGCCGATATCATGCTCTTCCCAAGCCTGAACGAACTCGCCAAAAGTTTGGGAGTTTTGCTCCGGACTAGGCGCTCCACTGGGACGATGAAGATTCGTCCTCGGATCAGAGTCGAAAGTGACAATTGATTTGACGTCATCCATTACCGGGCGACGAAGGCGCAAGCGAGCGGTGACGCGGACTTCAATCTCGGGCACCATAGAACCGAAAGTAATGCATCGACGCCCGCGTCTTGGTCGCGTTTAATGAGTCGTGAGAATCTAATCTCAACGAAATGGCCTCCGTCACCGATACTCAGTGATCGAATAAACATCGGTCGAAACTGAACGTATTACCATCTTGGCGATCGTTGGGGGATGTGAAGGTTCGAGAGATCATCAAGATGCTCGAGGAGAACGGCTGGTTCCTGAGCCGGCAGCGAGGAAGTCATCGGCAGTTTCATCATCGTTCGAAGCCAGGATGCGTGACGGTACCAGGCCACCTGTCCGACGACGTTCCAAGAGGCACCCTCACTAGCATCATGAGACAAGCAGGATTGAGGAGGCGAAAACAATGACTGAATACACGATTGTGATTGAGGACGCTGGCACAAACTTTGCGGCGTACGTGATTGGACTCGACGGAGTCATCACGACAGGAAAGACCATCGACGAGGTAATCGAGAACATGCGTGAGGCGATTCCGTTTCATGTCGAAGGCATGCTCCTAAGCGGAGATGAGCTGCTCGGACCGATGCCCATTGTAAAGACAATCCACGTGGCTTCGCAGTTGTAAAGCTTTTATCAACGCGCGATAGATCAATGTGTTCAGGCTCAGTCTGGAGAAACGCCTCGCGATTGTCGCACGGTACAGGTACAATGTCGTCATGACCCAGACCAACCACACCTCGTCAAAGAGGACTGAGGCGCTCGAAGCCCTCAGTGAAGAGGATCGCGTCTGGCTGGCTGAGCGCCTTGTCGAGTATCGCGAACTCCTCGAGTACCTGCACACAAATTGAGAATCCCCTCACTCGAGGTTGTCGTTGCATTCAACTACTCAATTCGTGAAGTTGATGAGTGGTTTGATGAACCTGATGAACTTGACCGAGTGGAGAGGCTTCTCGACCGACTTGCCGATGAGACGGATCCGGTCGTGGCCGCAGCGTTGAGCGTGAGTCGTTTGACACAGTCCCAAGCTTTCACCGAGGGGAACAAGCGCACCGCGGTGTTGGTCGGTCGATGGATTCTTGACCGTAATGGTTTGGACGGTGCCAAGTACATTCAAGAGAACGACGTCAAGCTTGCCCAGTTCTTGCTACAAGCCGCTCGTGGTGCGGATGTAAGCCGGGAGGTCGTTGAACTCCTCGATTCACGAAGATAAGCAAATCACTTCTACCAAAACGCGGAAGATGATTGTATTGAGTTCGTCGAAAGAGTCGTCTCCGGTGTCCGCAACGTCGCCCGTCGCCAAGACCTCACCAGGAGGCAAAATTTTCATGGGGCGATGCGGGGCGAGGTCGCGCCGAGAAATAGCCGCAGCTGGATAAGAGCCCACTCGGCGAGTGTCCACGCGCACAAGGGGGCGTGAAAGAGCCCTCGGCGCGACGTCGAGGCCTGCTTCGACGTCGTGGGCTGCGCTGACACGCTCCCATCGCTTCACCGCCTCGTTGTTGAGTCTCTGAAACGAGGGTACTCATACCTCAGAATTATCTACAACAATGGAGAGGTGATGAACGCCTCGATCGCTACCTTTCTCGTTGACAAGATTCAACACTTCTCGGGCGGACTCGTCTACCTCATCGTCGCGCTGCTCGTCTTTGGCGAAGCCGCGCTCTTCATTGGTTTCGTACTGCCTGGCGAGACGTCGGTCATCGTCGCCGGCGTAGTAGCGAGTCAGGGTCGCGTCAACGTCGTGGTGCTGTGCGTGTTAGTCGTCGTCGCGGCGATCATCGGCGACTCCGTCGGCTACGAAGTAGGACGGCGTTACGGCGAGCGCTTGATCGAACTGCCAATTCTTCGCAAGCGTCACGCCGCGCTCGAACGAGCCTTGGAAGGGCTTCGCCGGCGTGGCGCCACCTACGTCTTCGTTGGGCGATTCACCGCGTTTCTACGCGCGGTGATGCCGGGCCTCGCGGGCATGAGCGGACTCTCTTATCGCCGTTTTCTCGGCGCCAACGCTCTCGGCGCTCTCGTCTGGGGCGTCAGCTTCACGTTGCTCGGCTTCTTTGCCGGCAGTGCGCTCACTTCCATTGAGAAGTACTCCGGTTGGGCGGGCCTCGCCGTGCTCGTTCTCGTCATCACCGTCGTCGTGACGTGGCACTACGCGAGAAAGCGGCGCGACCAGCGCTCGAACGCACGCTGGTTGAGTGAGCACCCCGGAGAAGATTCAGCGCAGAGCGCTGAGTAGGCCCTCCGAAGCACCGACGCGCCACTTCACACCGCGTTGGACCAGCAGTCCTTCGCTCACGCACGTTGGTCCGCTGCCGCGAAGGAGCGAGCGGACGTAGAGTTCATCCACGTCGAGGGAATGTCGCGCTTCGATCAGATCTTCGGGCCCACGCGCAAGATCGAACGTCGCGCTCGACGAAACGAGTCGTGGTCCTACAACGGGATCACCCTCAAGAGCCGCGACGATCTGCTCGATCTGTTGGGCGGCGAATCGAGCCTCTTCTTCTTTGCCACGGCGCCACGGCGGGGCCGTGGCGTGAAGGAAACCACGCGAGACGAGTTCGTCGGGTTGCGCAAAGACGATCACGCCCGTCGCGTCGCTCTCGAAGGCGCTCACGACGCGGCGAGCGTGCGCGAGCACGTGGGGCACGACCCAAGGTAGAAGCCACGCTTCTTGACCGAGCCACGACGGCCACACGGCGTCGACGAGCACGATCGTCACCTCGAGACCGAGTGAGCGCGCGAAGCGAACGACGTCGCGATAGCGCGTCAAGGCTTCGTCGTTGACGTGTCCCGGTCGTGGCTCGACGCGCGCCCACTCAACGCTGAGTCGAACGCCGTCAAATCCGAGCGCCGGCACAAAAGCGAGCACCTCTTCGTAGCTACGCCAGAGATCGTCCGTGGTGCCCGGACCCATCTGACGACCGAGCGCGATTCGAGGCACGTAACAGGTCATGGGGCCACCGGTACGGTCGAACCCGCCTTCGACGGCGTAACCCTCCAGCGTTACGAACAGCCGAGGTCGCTTGGTCACCGCAGTAGTTTCGCACTTCGCCTTCGACCAACGTCAAGTAGCGTTTCTTGCGGTGCCCACTAGGGCCGATTGAAGGAGACCTCATGGCCGACGAAGTACTGCGCGAACGACGGGGACACGTTGAACTGCTCACTATTAATCGCCCCGAAGCGCGTAACGCGATCAACCGCGCCACGGCCGTCGCCCTCAGTGAAGCACTCGACGAGTGCGAGATCGACGACGACGTCTGGGTCGTGGTCTTAACCGGCGCCGGTGACAAGGCCTTTTCCGCGGGCATGGACTTAAAGGCCTTCGCGACGGGCGAGTTCCCCATCACCGAAAAAGGTTTCGGCGGTATCACCAAGCGTAACTTCACGAAGCCCCTCATCGCCGCGGCCAATGGAGCAGCGTTGGCGGGAGGCTTTGAGATGATGATCAGTTGTGACATGGTCGTCGCGGCCGATCACGCCAAGTTCGGCATTCCCGAAGCGACGCGCGGTCTCATCGCGGGCGGGGGCGGGTTGATCCGCCTGCCCAAGCGCGTGCCGCTCACCGTTGCCTACGAACTCGCGCTCACCGGTGATCCCATTGACGCCGCACGTGCCTACGAACTCGGTCTCGTCAATCGAGTCGTTCCGGGCGATCAAGTACTCGACGTCGCCATCGCGCTCGCCGAACGTATCGCGAAGAACGCGCCACTCGCCGTGCGTACGTCCAAAGACGTCATGCGTCGATCCATCGAACTCAGTGAAGCCGACGCCTGGACCGCGAACGATGAGGCCTTCGGAATGATTGGTCGCAGCGCCGACGCCATGGAGGGCGCGGTCGCCTTCGCGGAGAAGCGCGAAGCGAACTGGCAGGGAAAATAGACCCTTCGACTTCCTCGCGTCAATGCAGGTGGTAGAGAATCGCCGAAGCGACGGCGGCGCCCACGACCACGACGGGAAAGGGCGCCTTCGCGAGCAGTAGAGCGAGCGCGACGCAGAGCCCCGCGAGTCGGTGATCGATAACGACGCGCGTCTTCTCCACGAGTCCTTCGGCGACGACCAGTGCGCTCAACAGTGCAATGGGCACGAGCGCGTTCACGCGCTGTAGGCGCGGGTGCGCGAGCCAGCCGGCCGGAATGTAGTAGCCGAGCAGCTTGACGCTAAAGCACGCGACGCTCGTCGAAATAACGACGACCCAGGCGGTGGTTTGACTCATCGTTCTCTCCAGCCAAAGGCGACGGCGACGAGCACACTCGCGATGATTGGCACCCCGGCCGACAGCCACGGCGTGACGAGTATCGCGAAGACCATCGACGACACCGCGACGACGCGAAGGTAGTTGCTCGTCAGACGGGGCCAGAGCAAACCGAGAAAGGCGGCGGGCACCGCGGCGTCGAGTCCCCACGACGCCGGATTGCCGAGGGCCTTCGCGCCGAGCGCCCCGAGCAGTGTGAAGACGTTCCAAAAGAGAAAGACGCCCGAGCCGGTCAACCAAAAGCCGAAACGCATCGCGTGGGGACCACGCGGCGTCTGGGCCAGGGCGACGGCCGTGGACTCATCGATGGTGACGTGCGCCGCGAAGAAGCGTCGAAACCCCTTGACCTGGACGAGCGGGGCCATCTGCAACCCATAGAGCGCGTTGCGTGTGCCGAGCATGGCCGCCGCCGCGACGGCACTGAGCGCCCCACCACCGGCCGCCATGACGCCCACGGCCGCGAACTGGCTCGCGCCAGTAAAGGTGAGAAGAGAGAAGAGGCAGGTCTGGAGGACCGAGAAACCGGCCGCGATTCCCGCCGCGCCAAAGGCCAGGCCGTAGGTGCCCACCGTGAGCGCCACGCTCAGAGCGTCGCGGAGCGTGTCACGGGGCGCCTTCGTCACGACGCCATTCTTGCCGAGCCTGATGAGAGCGCCCAACAGTGCCGTAGTGCTCCTAGGCGAGGGGGACTACTCTTGGCCCTACGCACGTCAAAGGAGAAGACCGTGTTCTTTGGTGAAATTTTTGGACCGGATCTCTTAATTGTGGTCATCGTGGTAGCCGTGCTCGTCTTTGGCGGATCGGCTATCCCCAAGTTGGCAAAAAACCTCGGTTCGGCGAAGAGTGAGTTCGAAAAAGGATTGAAGGACGCGAAGGAGGCCGGTAACGCAAAGGCCACCGACGCCGCTGAAACGAAGGCGCCCGAGTCCGATAAATAGTACGTGGACATCGTTGAACTCGCCGATCGCGCCTGGCGCGGCGAGGACCCCACCCAACGCGTCAATCCCCTAGGTTCGGGCGGTCACCTCGCCGAAATCACCGACGGCGTCGTCTTTCTCCCGAACTTTGGCAACTGCAGCGCCTTCGAAACTGACGACGGACTCGTCATGGTCGACACCGGTTCGATCTTTACCGCCCCCAACGTTCACCGAGAGATTCGCTCGTGGAGCGCGAAGCCTCTGCACAGCGCGATCTTCTCCCACGGTCACATCGATCACGTCTTTGGCGTAGGACCCTTCGACGAAGAGGCCACGACCGAGGGTTGGCCCCGTCCCCACGTCATTGCGCACCACCATCTTCCGCGACGCTTCGAGCGCTACATCATGACCGCGGGCTACAACCAGGTCATCAACCGCCGCCAGTTCGCCGTGGCGAACTTGGAGTGGCCCCTTTCGTACCGCTTCCCCGACGAGACCTACGAACACGAACTCAGCTTTCGCGTTGGCGACAGCCACTTCCACCTCCAGCACGAAAAGGGCGAGACCGACGACGCGACCGTGACGTGGCTCGAGGAGAAGGGCGTGCTCTGCTCGGGCGACCTCTTCATCTGGAATAGTCCGAACGCGGGTAACCCACAAAAGGTGCAGCGCTATCCCCTCGAGTGGGCCCGGGCCCTTCGACGCATGGTCGACCTCGACGCGCAGTACCTGCTCCCGGGACACGGCCTTCCCATCTTTGGTTGCGAGCGCATTCGCCAAGCCCTCGGTGAAACGGCCGAGTACTTGGAGAGCATCGTCGAACAGACCTTGGCGCTGATGAATCAAGGCGCGCGACTCGCCGACACGATTTCGAGCGTCAAGGTTCCGGGCCACCTCGCCGATCGTCCCTACCTCCAGCCCTTCTACGACGAGCCCGAGTTCATCGTGCGAAATATCTGGCGGCTCTACGGCGGGTGGTGGGACGGTAACCCCGCTCACCTGCGCCCGGCGAACGATCGTCGTCTCGCCTCGGAACTCTGCGAACTCGCCGGAGGACCTTCGGCGCTCGCGACCCGGGCCGAAGAGCTCCTCAATGATGGCGCTGACGAGGCCCTTCGCCTGGCCGGGCATCTGGCCGAGATGGCGTGGTTGGCCGCGCCCAGCGACGTCGGCGTGCAAGCTGTCCGTCAACGAGTCTTCGCCGCGTTGGCCGACAACGCAACCTCAACGATGTCGCGCGGCGTGTTTCGATGGGCCGAACGTGAGACCACGAGCCAACCGTTCTAGAACCTCTGACGCTGTGTCCAGAGTGTTAACTAGCGGCGTGGGCGACTTAAAGGGCCGTAAAAAATGAGTAAGGTTTCCTGCGTGGAACCACCCGCCCTGTCCCCTCAGGGAGTCTCAGACCGTACGCGGCGCTGGCGGCGATTAAGACGGATCGTTGCGCTCCCCATTGCCGCCCTGGCGTTGGCTGGATGCACCGTGCCGAACTTTGGCGCCTCGCCCGGGGCCACTACGAGCTCCCAGTCCGTCTTTCACCTATGGCAAGGCTTCACCATCGGCGCGATTATCGTCGGTGGCTTCACGCTGATACTCATCTTTTGGGCCGTCATCTTCTACCGTCGCAAGAGCGAGAACATCCCTAAGCAAAGTCAGTACCACATCCCCCTCGAGATGACCTACACGATCATCCCGGTACTGATCGTTCTGGGCCTCTTCGCGGCCACGCTGGTCGTAGAGAACAAAGAGGTCGCGCTGCCCAAGAGCGACGTCACGATCAACGTCAACGCCTTTCAGTGGGGTTGGAAGTTCTCCTACCCCGGCCAGAACGTCGTGGTCGTCGGCCAGACCACCCAAGACCCCGAAATGGTCATGCCGGTGAACGAAAACGTGCACATCAACTTGACGTCCTCGGACGTCGTGCACGGCTTCTACGTCCACGCCTTTAACTTCTCTCGCTACGCCCTACCGGGCATCTTGAATCAGTTCACCCTGCGCGCGGTGAACACGGGCACCTACAACGGACAGTGCACCCAACTCTGTGGGCTCTACCACTCACTCATGTTCTTTCGTGTAAAAGTCGTCAGCCAGTCCCAGTACAGCGCGTGGCTTTCGAGTGAGGCCAACGTCCTTGCGGCCAAGGCCGCCCAGATCGCCACCAACCAACAGACCTCGTCGATCACGCCGACGAAGCCCAACAAGAGCAAGGGAGGTTACTAATGACTGACGTCCTTGATCCGCCGATGATTCTCGAGCCAGAGGGCCACGACGAACACCTCGACGAGCACCACGGTCCCACGGGGATCTTGAAGTGGATCACCACCACGGACCACAAGGTCATCGGACTCTCCTACACCGTGACCGCGGTCATCATGATGGTCATCGGTGGCGCCTTCGCCGAGATCATTCGCGCCCAACTCACGACGCCCAACAACACGCTGGTCTCCCTGGCGCAGTACAACGAACTCTTCACGATGCACGGCTCGGTGATGATCTACCTTTTCGTGGGACCCTTCGCCTTTGGCGCACTCGCCAACATCATCGTGCCGATTCAAATCGGCGCGCCGGACATGGCCTTTCCGCGCCTTAACGCACTCAGCTACTGGCTCTACTTAACCGGCTCGATCACGATGCTCTCGGGCTTCTTCGTCGCGGGCGGCGCGGCAAACTTCGGCTGGGTCGCCTACGCGCCACTGTCGAACTCGATCAACACGCCCGGTTCGGGCGCGGACCTGTGGATTGGTGGACTGCTCCTAACGGGCTTCTCCGCGATCTTTACCGGGGTCAATCTCTGCGCGACCATCTTCTATCTACGAGCGCCCGGCATGACGATGTTCCGCATGCCGATCTTCACGTGGAACCTCTTAGTCACCGCCATTCTGATTCTGTTGGCCTTTCCGGTCTTGACGGCGGGGCTCATCATGCTCTACTGCGACCGGCACTTCGGTACCCATATTTTCTCGGTCGCGGGAGGCGGCGTACCGGTACTGTGGCAGCATATTTTCTGGTTCTGGGGCCATCCGGAGGTCTATATTTTGGCCCTGCCGTTCTTCGGCATAGTCACAGAAATAATCGCCGTCTTCTCCAGGAAGCCAGTCTTTGGTTATAAGGGAATGGTCTTCGCCACGATCACGATTGGCGCGCTGTCGCTCGGCGTGTGGGCGCACCACATGTTTACGACGGGCGTGGTCTTGCTCCCCTTCTTCTCCATCATGAGTCTGCTCATCGCGGTGCCCACGGGCATAAAAATGTTCAACTGGATCGGCACCATGTGGCGAGGGGAGGTCTGGTTCTCCACGGCCATGCTGATGGCCATTGGCTTCTTAATCACCTTCCTCATTGGCGGCCTCACGGGTATCTACCTCGCGAGTCCCCCACTGGACTTCTTCACCCACGACACCTACTTCGTCGTCGCGCACTTCCACTCCATTGTCATGGCGCTCGTGATGGGCGCGATGGGTGGTCTCTACTATTGGGGCCCGAAGATCACTGGGTACATGTTGAACGAGACCTACGGCAAGATCCAGTTCTGGTTCCTCTTCATTGGCACCCAGGTCTTCACCCTGCCCCAGTACCTGCTCGGACTAAGGGGCATGCCCCGACGCGTCGCCATCTACCCCCTGCACCCCTCGTGGCAGTTCTTGAATCAGGTCTCTACCGTGGGCGCGGTACTCGTGGGCATCTCCACGGTGGTGTTCGTGGCGAACATTGTGGTGAGTTGGAAGAAGACCCCGGCCGGTGACAACCCCTGGGACGGACACACCCTCGAGTGGTTCACCACGTCGCCACCTCCGCACCACAACTTCTATCGCCTGCCCCAGATTCGCTCCGAACGTCCGACCTGGGACTACAACCACCCGGGCCACTCGGCGGCCGAACACGGACACAGCGCGCCGCACCGCGACGAACTGCCCAGCACGTGAGAGTCGAAGCAAAACTGCTGCTCGGCCTCGGCACGTTCTTTGGCGTCATGGTGGCGGTGTACTGGAACTGGGGACACGAGAATGCCGGCAGCGTGATGATGTTCGCCGGCATGCTGCTCTGCTTCGTGCCGGGTAGCTACTACTACTGGTGGAGCCGGCGCATGAAGCCCCGGCCCGAAGACGATCCCAACGCCACCCAGGCCCAGGGCGCGGGCGTCGTCGGCGCTTTTCCGGGCACGTCGATCTGGCCCTTCACGCTCGGCATGGGTGCCTTCATGGTCGTGCTCGCGTTGGTCTTTGGCATCTGGTTCTTGATTCCGGGACTCGGTCTCGTGGTGTGGGCGTTATTTGGCGGCACCGCCGAAGGCCGACGGGGCGGCACGCACTGACGCTTCGTTCATCGAACGTTGACGTTTTTTCCCTTCGTGTGCGCGGCGTGAGTGACGTGCGCGCGTCTTTAGGGGCTCGAGGATGTTGCCTAGTATGGACTTTGCGGTGTAGGGAGTTAGAGGAGGAGTGTTCGTGACGGCCCTAGAGAGTTCGACGAAAGTTCAACTAGGGGGAACACGAGGCGGCCCCGACGAGGCGACCTTGCGTCAAGATCGCTGGTGGATCCAGCCCGTCGTCACGGTCTCGATCCTCACCGCCTTCATCATCTACTCGACCTGGGCGGCCTTTCAGAACAAGAACTACTACGTCGGGGCCAACGTGCACCGAGACCTGGTGAGTCCCTTCTACTCACCCTGTCTCGCCAGTCACTGCGTGACGGGATCGAAGATTGGCTTTGGCCTGGGCTGGTGGACCTGGTCACCGGCGCTGATCATCTTGATCGTGCCGTTGGGCTTTCGCCTCACCTGCTACTACTACCGCCGTAGTTACTACCGCGCGTTTTGGTGGTCCCCACCGAGTTGCGCCGTCGCCGACGCGCACGGTGCCTACTCGGGTGAGAGCCGCTTTCCCCTGCTTATGCAGAACGCGCACCGCTACTTCTTCTACGCGGGACTCGTCTTAAACGTGTTGCTCACCTACGACGCCATTCGCGCCTTCCGCCAACCCGGTCTGGGCTGGGGCGTCACGGTGGGCACCGTGGTGCTCTTGGTGAACGCGACGCTGCTCTGGCTCTACTCCTTGTCCTGTCACTCCTGTCGTCACCTCTGTGGCGGGCAGGTGAAGAGCTTCAAGGCCCACCCGCTGCGCTACCGCTTCTGGAAGTTCGTGACACCGCTCAACGCTAAGCACATGAACTTCGCCTGGGCGTCGCTGATCTTCGTCGCCCTCACCGACGTCTACGTGCGTCTGGTCGCCTCGGGCGCCCTGACCGACTACAAGATCTTCTAGGTTTAAGGACTCTTTCGTGACCGACTCCGCGTACGAACACCACGAGTACGACGTACTCATCATCGGCGCCGGCGGGGCGGGGCTACGTGCCGCCATCGAGGCCGAACAGCGTGGTCTAAAGGTCGCCATCGTCACCAAGTCGTTGCTCGGCAAGGCCCACACCGTCATGGCCGAGGGCGGCATCGCCGCCGCCATGGGCAACGTCTACCCCGAAGACAACTGGAAGGTCCACTTTCGCGACACCATGCGCGGGGGCAAGTACCTCAACAACTACCGCATGGCCGAACTACACGCCAAGGAGTCGCCCGATCGCGTGTGGGAGCTCGAGCAGTGGGGGGCGCTCTTTGACCGCACCGCCGACGGCAAGATTCTCCAGCGCGACTTCGGTGGTCACCGCTACGCCCGGCTCGCGCACGTGGGCGACCGCACGGGCTTAGAACTCATTCGCACGCTGCAACAAAAAGTCGTCTCGATGGGCACCGACGTCTTCATGGAGTGCAAGGTCCTCAAACTCGTCCACGACCAAGAAGGTCGCATCGCGGGCTGCGTGGGCTACTGGCGCGCCACCGGTGAGTTCGTGACCTTCCAGGCGAAGACGGTCATCCTCGCGACCGGAGGATCGGGCAAGTCCTGGAAGTTCACGTCCAACTC
The DNA here is from genome assembly GCA_035533995.1 of Acidimicrobiales bacterium. Lineage (GTDB taxonomy): Bacteria > Actinomycetota > Acidimicrobiia > Acidimicrobiales > RAAP-2 > RAAP-2. The sequence continues at coordinate 24,493 of DATLSR010000040.1, forward strand.
CTGGGAGGGCACCGGGGACGGTCACGCGATGGCGCTGTGGGCTGGGGCGAACCTGATCGACATGGAGTGCGTGCAGTTCCACCCGACCGGTATGGTCTGGCCCTTAAGTGTGCGCGGACTGCTCGTCACCGAAGGGGTGCGCGGCGACGGTGGGGTGCTGCGCAACTCACTGGGCGAACGATTCATGTTCAACTACGTCGCCGAGATGTTCCGCGCCGAAACCGCCGACACCGAAGAAGAGGCCGACAAGTGGTACGACGACCACACCGCGGGCCGGCGCACGCCAGAGTTGCTCCCTCGTGACGAAGTCGCGCGCGCCATCAACACCGAAGTGAAGGCCGGAAGAGGGAGTCCCCACGGCGGCGTGTACTTAGACATCGCGACGCGGCGCTCGGCCGAGTTCATTCGTCGTCGTCTGCCCTCGATGTACCACCAGTTCATGGAACTCGCGGGCGTGGACATCACGCGCGAAGCCATGGAGATTGGTCCGACCTGTCACTACATCATGGGTGGCGTGCAGGTCAACGCCGACTCCCAAGAGACCGTCGTACCCGGACTCTTCGCCGCCGGCGAAGTGAGCGGCGGCATGCACGGGGCCAATCGACTCGGTGGTAACTCACTCTCGGACCTCGTGGTCTTTGGCCGACGGGCCGGCATCGGCGCGGCCGAGTACATCGAGGCGGGAAGTTTCGCCACCTCGATGGACCAACAAGCCGTCGAAGGGGCCGTCAAAGAGGCGCTCGAGCCCTTTGATCGAAGCGACGGCGAGAGTCCCTACGACGTCCAACACGACCTCCAAGAGATGATGCAGACCAACGTCGGCATTATCCGCAACGCCGGCGAACTCGAGGTGGCCATGACGAAGCTCGACGAGTTGACCGAGCGGGTGAAGCACCTCGCCGTCAAGGGTGGCCGGGCCTACAACCCGGGCTGGAACTTAGCGACGGACCTACCCGCCATGATCACGCTCTCCAAGGCCGTCACGCGTGGCGCGCTACTGCGCAAAGAGTCGCGCGGCGGTCACACCAGAGAAGACTTCCCCAATCCCGACGCCGAACTGGGCAAGGTCAACTTCGCTCAACACACCGACGGCGGCAACTGGGACAGCCCGGTCAACGTCGTGGAGTCCCCCTTGCTCGTCATGCCCGATGAGCTCAAGGCCCTGCTCGAGGAGGACCACTAATGGCTGAGGTAACCCTGCGCGTATGGCGCGGCGACGCAACGGGTGGGGACTTCGAGCACTACACCTTGGAACAGAACGAGGGTGAGGTCGTCCTGGACGTCATTCACCGCATCCAGGCGAGCGAAGCACCCGACTTGGCCTGTCGCTGGAACTGCAAGGCCGGCAAGTGCGGCTCGTGCTCCGTCGAGATCAACGGCAAACCCCGTCTGATGTGCATGACGCGCGTGGACACGTTGCCCGAAGGTCCCATCACGGTCACGCCGATGAAGACGTTCCCCATCATCAAAGACCTCGTGACCGACGTCTCCTTTAACTACGTCCAAGCGGCGAAGGTGCCCGCGCTGATGCCACCCCCCATGCCCGAAGGTGGCTACCGGATGTTCCAAGAGGACGTCGCGCGCGGTCAAGAGTTCCGCAAATGCATCGAGTGCTTCATGTGCCAGGACGTCTGTCACGTCATTCGCGACCACGACGACAACAAGGCGCACTACGCCGGACCACGTTTCTTCATCCGCTACGCCGAACTCGAGATGCACCCACTCGATCAGAACGACCGACGCGACCTCATAAGAGAGGACATGGGTCTCGGTTACTGCAACATCACCAAGTGCTGCACGGAGGTCTGTCCCGAGCACATCAAGATCACCGACAACGCGATCATTCCGTTGAAGGAACGTGTCGTCGACGCCCACTACGACCCTGTGGCGTGGCTCGGTCGAAAGATTCGACGCAAGACCAAGACCTCGGCCGTTGACGCCGCCGTGCAACCGGCGCCCTAGGGGTGGCCGCCTTTCTCAGCGACGAGTGGATGGCTGCACTCAATCGGACGCTAAGTGCGGCGGGACCGGCCCCGCTCGTCGACCCCAGTAAAGTCTTTCGACTCGTCTTGGAGTTCACCGACGGTTCGAGTAACGCCCCCCACGCGCTGACCTTCTGCGTCAGTGCCACTGGATCCACCGCTGACGTCGGCGACCACCTCGCGGCAGACGCCGTCATTCGACTCTCCTATGCCGATGCCGAAGCGCTCACCAAAGGCACGCTCGACAGCGCGAGCGCACTGCGAGAAGGGCGGCTGAAGGTTCGCGGCGACGTGCACTCGTTAGTGCCGCTGCTCGCGTGGCTGCACGCGAGTAAACAGACTCCTGCTTAGTGCTTGAGGCTTAGCGAGTGCGCAAACATTACATTTCGCCGCCAAACGTACTTCGACTGATCGTCGGGAAATCGTGCTCGAGCGCTGTCCAAACTACAGAAACATCAACGCTGGCGTATTCGTGGGTGACGATGTTTCTCATCCCGACTACCTTGTGCCACGCGATTTCGGATCGCTCTGCTTTGAATGACTTAGGGAGACGTTTGGCCTCCTCGGCGAGTTGAATGACAACGTTTATGGCGGCGTCTTGAACTATCCAATCCTCGTCGAACCTTTGCCTTCCGAGCTCAACTAGCAGCCGACCTTTGTGAAGAGAAGCGCGCATGGCTTCAAGGGTCCTTGCGAGATCTCGGACCGCCTTCACTTCGCCTCGGGGTAGTCCTAACTTGGTGTCTGGCCCGATTTCCGGCGTTACTTCCCTATTGGCGCGAGAGCGAAATCGCCCGCCTGACTCGCCCACCTGCGGCTCGCCCGGTTGATCGTCAATCACAGCGCCAACGCATCGCGCCGTATCTCAGAGTCCGGTGGTACGGCGCGATCAGAAATCACGTCAACATCGAAACCAGTAAGAGTCTCGACCTCTTCAAGAAAGCTCGACAGATCCGTGAGCGAGGTTTCTTCGTTCGGCGTCACCAACAAATCAATGTCGCTCTTAATGGTGTCGTCGAGTCGAGCCACCGATCCGAACACGCGCACATTGCTAAGTCCGTTTTCCATAGCGGCCAATATGATCGCGTCACGATTCTCATCAACGACCTCTGAAGGTAAACGTCGCGTCGCTCGAAGTAGCCGCGCCCTGGTCGAAGGATTCGGAGAAATGATCCCACTCTCGTAGGACGAAAGTCTCGACTGACTCGTCCCGGCCCGTCGCGCCAATTTTGCCTGCGTTAGGCCAGCGGCACGTCGGGCGCCACGGAGTTGGATCGAAAAACTCATGTCACTAATATATCAGATGATATATTTATACTCAAAGCCGGACACCGAGGGTAACTCCGTCAATCACTACCACTCCGCCTTTCCATGCGAGATTCGAACTCCCAACTGTCGGGGAACTTGAGAGAGTCTCCTCACCTGTTCGGTTTCCTTACCAACCTCTAGTTCAGAGAGATAGCTCCGGTGTAGACCAGTGAGATCCGCGAGTTCTTGCTGGGTTAATCGCGCCTCCTTGCGAAAGTGACGGAGGGCTACGCCCAGCGTTGTGGCGCCATAGACCCGGTAGGGACTACTCGTGGATGACGATTCTTTCTCTCTCGACATACCCAGCCAGTCGCGTAATGTCGGGATATTGGGTCCATATGCCATGTCCCAACATTCCGACATTTTCCAACGAATCCGTCACGAGGAGCGCCGAGGATTTGTGGCAAGACAGGCGGACTATAACTATGTATTTTTGTGGTTTAGTGACTTTGTAGCTTTAGTTACAGTATTTCTATAGTTTCTTATATTTATCTATTAACCATGGACTTCTTAAGATAATCTCTCTATTTATCTCTATACTTAAGAATTATGCAGCCTAAGAAGATTCATCAAACGATCAACGAATGGGAGGGCGTCATCGGAGCACAGATCCGAGCCGCGAGAATCGCGAGCAACCAAACGCAGAAGCAATTGGCCGCTCTCGCCGGTATCTCCGTGCTGACTCTGTCAAACCTAGAGCAGGGCAAGGGCTCGTCACTCGCCACGGTCATTGCCGTGGTGCGGTCCTTAGGACGAGAGGATTGGTTGGAGACGCTGGCGCCTCCGATCACTATCTCTCCACTACACATGTGGCGCGCAAAAGAGAGGTCACCCCGATCACGGGTACGAACACCACTCAACAGAAACCCGACCGATCTGCTCAGGTGATGGCGTACAAGTCCGTCGACGTCATCGAAGTCCGCTGTTGGGGCGCGCGCGTAGGTGCCGTAGCGCTCGACCCTCGCTCGGGCTACTACGTCTTTGAGTACGAGGACTCGTGGCGAAGAACCGGAGTCGAGTTGGCACCCACCACGATGCCGACTCGTACCAACGAGCGAAGTTTCGTCTTTCCCACGCTGCCCATCGACACGTACTACCGACTGCCTTCGATGCTCGCCGACTCCTTGCCCGACGATTTTGGCAACGCGTTGACGACGGCGTACCTAACCAATCAGGGCGTCGCGGTCGACGAGATCACTCCCCTCGACCGACTGGCGTACCTCGGGACGCGCGCGATGGGCGCGCTGGAGTTCCACCCTTTGCGCGGACCACGGACGAGGAAGTCAACGGCGATCGAGCTCTCAGAACTGGTGGTCGCCGCGCGCAGCGCCCTCGCGGGCGACCTCAGGACCGAGGACGGCATTACTGAGGCGCTCTCGCACCTCATTGCCGTGGGTACCTCCGCGGGCGGCGCCCGCGTGAAGGCCGTGGTGGCATTGAACCCCGAGACCGGTGAGCTGCGCTCGGGTCAGGTTCCCGCGGACCCCGGCTTCGAGCAGTGGCTCATAAAGCTCGATGGCGTCGGTGGCGATCATCATCTCGGTTCGCCCAAAGGCTTTGGTCGCGTGGAGTTCGCCTACTTTCTCATGGCGAGTGCGTGCGGCGTGGAGATGGCGCCGTGTCGACTACTAGAAGAAGGGGGACGAGCGCACTTCATGACGCGGCGCTTCGATCGTGGCGCCACGGGTGAGAAGCTACACATGCAAACGCTCTGCGCCATCGCCGAACTCGACTATCGCCAAATCGGCGTGCACGAGTACAGTCAACTGTTCTCGATCATCGACCAACTGGGGCTCGGTCCCGACACCCGGGCTGAGGCCTTTCGACGAATGGTCTTCAACGTCGCTACCGCTAACTGCGACGATCACACCAAGAACCACTCGTTCTTACTCTCGCGCGCTGGTCAGTGGCGACTCTCGCCCGCCTACGACGTCACGCACGCCTACGCACCCAACAGCCCCTGGCTACGCCAGCACCTCATGGCCGTCAACGGTAAGTCGACCGGGATCGCCAGGGCGGACGTTCTCGAGGTGGGCGATCGATTCCAAGTACCGAGCGCGTCGGCGATTCTCGCCCACGTCCTGGACGTCGTCCAGGGATGGTCCGAGTTCGCGCAGAGTGCGCGGTTGCCCAAAGACCGGCGAGACGCCATCGACCGCGACATCCAGAACGCGAGTTCACTCCTTCGTTGAGTGGACGTTCCGACGGAGTCCTCGATCGGAACTGACATTCGCCAGTCCTCTTGCGTCAGACGGTTTCGAACGCTAATCTACAACCATATGGTTGTACTTAAGAGCGACCCCCGGAGAGCTGACCGCCTGTTCCACGCCTTAGCTGACGCGACGCGCCGCGACATCCTGCAACGCTGCCTGCACGACGAGAGTTCGATCTCGAAGCTCGCGACGCACTACTCGATGAGTTTCGCGGCGGTGCAGAAACACGTCGCCGTCCTCGAAAGAGCGGAGCTGATCACCAAAGAGCGCCGAGGTCGAGAGCAACTGGTTCGCGGCAGTGGCGACGCCATCCACAACGCCTCGGTACTACTGCAGCAGTTCGAAGACGTCTGGCGCCATCGCCTCGATCAACCGAGCGAAGTCCTTAGCGAAATCCAACGAGAGGAAGAGATATGACCGTCACGAACGTTCACAAGGACCCCGAGACGCTCACCATGGCCATCACGGCGGAGTTCGACGCACCCGTCGACCGCGTGTGGGAGACGTGGGCGGACCCCCGCCTGCTCGAACGGTGGTGGGGACCGCCCACGTATCCAGCGACCTTCATCGATCACGATCTCTCCGTGGGCGGGCGGGCGACGTACTGCATGACCGGACCCGAGGGCGACCGGCCGCACGGTTGGTGGCGCGTCATCGCCATCGAGGCGCCGCACCGACTCGAGTTCGAGAACGGCTTCGCAGACGAGAACGGTACGCCGAGTGCGACCATGCCCGTCATGGTCATGCGTGTCAGCTTGATCGAGCGACCCACCGGTGGTACACGCATGGACGTCGTGGCCACATTCTCTTCCGTCGGGGCAATGGAACAGATTATGGCCATGGGAATGGAAGAGGGAATGAAGGCGGCGATGTCCCAGATTGGCGCGCTCGTTTAGCGGTACCCTTCACGCTGCTTCCATAGTGTGACTTTTCGACCATCAGGAGAATTTCCCATGACGTGTATCCGCGTGCGAGGAGCTTGGCTTACTTGGGTGAATGAGAAGCCGCTCAGAGCGATCTAAGGGTCAGCGGAGTCCGCCGCCGTCAGACGTTGGACTTCAAACGACGAAGCTGTTCGTCGACGAAGCTCACTATTTCTGGCCGGACCGCGTCAGTTTGCGTTCGGGCTTGATCGATTGCTGAGGGGACTTCGCTCAACAGACCTTGAACAACGTCGTTCGCGTGTTCCCTACTCACTCCCCACGTGACGGTCTCATCGACTATCTGATCGGTCGTCACCTCTTCGACGCGACGTACGTCGTCGATGTACATCGCCAGCGTGTTGTCACCGTAGACGTAGGTGTTCATGAGGTCGTAGAGCGGAGCCAGCGCGAGTCGACCGTTCCTCTCATGAAGAAGAGAGAAGTTTTTGGCGTGAGCGTCACCGTTACCAAGTAACACATTGACGACAACCGCTTTCAGCAACCGGTCCAGAGAATCCACGTCGGGGGTAGTCGTAAGCACCGCGGCTACTCGCTTCAATGACGGGCCACCGTGGTCTTGATACTTCTGTGATGGCAGCAGTCCCGTGGCCTGGCAGAAGTCTTCTTGATGAATGCGAAGAACGTCCCCGGAATCGCTGACGTATCGATCGAATCGCTCGACAACCAAGAGTTGGGAGCCGCCGACTTCAATGGTCTCCACCGACGCGACGTCAAGGCCGAGGTGGCTCGCGAAGCGAAGGCAGAATGCCTCATTCGCAACGGTGCCGGGAAACCGAGCTATCTCCGGTTTGAGAATGTGCGTCGATGGCGTTCCGTCAACTGGTCGACCCCACGTCCCGTCTCGACGACGAGTGAGCACCAGTTTCTCCTGGTACCCGGCGAGCGACGCCTTCACTCGCCCCTCCACTCCCAAGGGTGCGACGTGAAGATTGCGAATGAGTCCCTCAAGTTCCTGCGACGTAATTGGTTGTGAGTTGCTGACACTGAGCGTGACGGGGGAAGGGTCGTCGATGAATTGAATCACCATCGCGCCAGCGCAGTCCTTACCGAGGGCACGAATCAATCCAAACGTGTCGGCTTCATCGACTCCGAGATCGAAGGCAATGACTCGTCGCGCCTCACCTTCTGGAAGAAGGCCCTCGATGAAGGGTTTAACTGCCCCGTGGGTATAGCTCTCACCCCTCAGCGTCAGGGAGAGCGAGAGTAACGGCGTACCTAGCGTGAAGCGTTCGAGTGTCTCTGGTGTGTAGGTAAGACGTAAGCGACCTTGATGCGCCCGCACGAGTGCGACAACGCTGCCGTAGAGCCAGATGGCTAGCTCGTCACCCACTACCACTCCGCCCTGTCGAGAGAGATACGAACTCCCAACTGTCGAAGGAGTTGAAAGAGTCTCCTCACTTGTTCCGTTTCCTTGCCGACTTCTAGTTCGGAGAGATAGCTCCGCTGGAGCCCAGTGAGATCCGCGAGTTCTTGCTGGGTCAGTCCCGCCTCCTTTCGAAAGTGGCGAAGGGCCGCACCGAGTGATGTGGCTCCGTAGACCCGATACGGATTACTAGTGGATGAACGTTCTTGCTCTGTCGTCATATCCCGACAGTAGCACAATGTCGGGATATACTGATACTCTGTAATATCCGAATATTCCGACATTGCACGATGGAGCGTCGAGTTGACCAAATTCGTCGTTAGAACAGTGCCAAAGGGCTATATAGGTAACTACGCAAGCACAAGATGTAGTAGGCAGCACTCTCCCGCGCTGACCAGCTCTTCTACGTAAAAGTCCAGGTCGTGGGCGAAGCCCGGGACCACAACATGCGGTAGTTGCGTAGTTACCTATATA
>DATLSR010000041.1:0-2576 GCA_035533995.1 Acidimicrobiales bacterium
CGGCGCTGCTGTCGAATCAGTTGACAGTTGCTTTCCATAGTCTCACGCCGCGACATCCTCTTCGTCAACGACCTGAAACACGGCTTCAAATTCCACTGGCGTCATCCGACCGAGACTGCGCTTGCGACGCCGGCGGTGATAGGTCCGCTCAATCCACGTGACGATCGCCACGCGCAGTTCCTCTCGCGTTTCCCACTTCTGCGTGTCGAGCACATTGTTCTGCAGTAGCGAGTGAAACGATTCCATGCGTGCGTTGTCGCCCGCGGCGCCGACTCGTCCCATGGAGCCAACGAGTCCGTTGTTCTTCAGAATCATGACGAAGTCCCGGCTTCGAAATTGAGAACCTCGGTCGGCGTGGCAGATAGTTCCCTGGTGATCACGTAAGGCGATCGCGTTGCGCAGGGCCGCGCAGGCCAAGTGCCTCGTCATGCGCGGTCCGATTGAATACCCCACGATGCGTCCCGAGAAGGCGTCTTCGATCGAGGCCATGTAGAGCTTGCCTTCGCTCGTGGGGTGTTCGGTGATGTCGGTGAACCAGAGCTCGTTCATGCGCGACGCTGCGAAGTTGCGTTGCACCAAGTCGTCGTGGACCGGCGCGCCGGGTTTCTTGCCCGCCTTGCCCTTCTTGGTGAAGGCCGAGAAGATCGACATCTCCGAGCACAGGCGCCACACCCGTCGCTCACCCACGAATTCATCGAGCAGCTCGAGTTCATCGGCCATAAAGCGATAGCCGAACGTCGGGTCATCACGGTGCAGATCGATCAGCGCGTTGGTGAGATGGGCGTTGTCGTAGTCACGCTTCGAACAGGGACTCTTCAGCCATCGGTAGTAACCCTGGGGGGAGAACTGCAGAACCCGGCACGTCACCGTGACGGGGATGCCGTCACTGGCCAACTCGCGGACGAGCGGGTAGGTCATTTTGGGGCGAGGCCCTTGGCGAAGTAGGCGGTCGCGCGGCGCAGGATCTCAACCTCTTGTTCGAGGACGCGGTTGCGCCGACGCAGGTCGCGATTCTCTTCGGCCTGTGAGGACGTCACGCCCGGACGAGCACCATCTTCAACGTCGGCCTTTCTCATCCACTCATAGAGTGTCGCGTCGGCAATGCCGAAGTCCTTTGCTATTTGGATCATCGGAGCTTGGTGAAGACGGGCCACCTTCACCACGTCGTCACGGAACTCCTTGGGGTATCGCTTTGCCATGTCTCCATCTTTCCCCAGAGACCCAGTCTCCGGAAACTAGATGTCAACGAAACCGACAGCAGCGCCTCCAAACTACGCAAGCGTGTTCGGTTTCTCGATGTCGTACTAGAGAACGAACGGACAGACGAGGTTTCCGCTGCGGGTGGACTGCAACGCGAAGATCCGGACCACTGCTACTCGATGATCGGCAGGGACCCGGTGAACCTCACCGACTCAACCGAAACATCAACAACTCGTGGGGCGAGGTCAGCGCTTTCCTCGGCTTTTACCACGTAGCGATACAACGCTCATGTCTAGGGTCTAGCTGTGAACAACATTCCGGGCGTCGAGGTCGTGCAATTGGGCTGGTGCGTCGACGCCATGTCCCGCGCGTTCGAGCGCGTACGGGAGACGGGATCGAACGATCCGATCGGCGCATATGCCTCGGTCGCCGAGACGCTGTTTTGGATCAACGTCGTTCGCGGGCAGCTCGAGTGCAAGTACCGATCTCACTACGAGGCGACGCTCGCCGAACAGACCGAGGACGTTGCCCAAATGATGAGTGGGCTGATCTTCGCACGCAACCGGATCACCCACGAGGTGGATCAAGTCGGCTACCTTCTCGCGACCGCGAAGAGTCCCGACGGCTTCGCAGCGGACTGGACCTGGCAATTCCTCCCGCCGCGTCCGGGCGACAAGCAGGGCCACCGCCGCCGTGACTACGAGGCAGTGATCGCGGGACGCGACGTCGTCGCCACGCTGTCGATCGTGACCATCTTTCTGGGCCAGGCACGGAACCGGATGTGGCAGAACTATGGAAACGAAAAGTCCGCATGAGGCTCCACCCGACCCTCGCGGGACCGCGGCGCTCGCGCTGTGATCGGGACCGTTCCTGAGATGCCGACCCCTGCAGCGGAGCAGCGCGAGGATCGCGTAATCGAGCTGGTAATCGCCGACCTTGTCCGTACTGGCCGATCCGTGGCGCTCCTCGATCGGCCCGATCGAAACACCCAACGCGATGACGGCCTCACGGTCGATGCCGAACTCATGGTCGACGGACAGCGTTGGGCGATGGATGTGACGACCCTGCGTTGGCAATCGGGACTCGAAGGAGCCGTTCGAAAGTTGAAGGCTCGACTCACGACGGAGTTCGGTGCCGAACTGGAAGGAGCGAAGCGGACGCTCTGTGTCACCTGCCACGTTTCGACGAATGAATCGGTCATCCAGCCGCTCGTCGAGTTGGCCCGCGAGGCCATCGTGTCCGGCCAGAACAAGGTGCATGGGGACGAAGCCGCGACGCTTTGGCCCTGGTCGCCTGAGCTTGGCGCTGTCGAGGTGCAGCCGTGGCTCAATCAGTCTGTGAACCTGAGCGAGGAGATTGTCCTCTCATCGGGCGAA
>DATLSR010000042.1:0-7245 GCA_035533995.1 Acidimicrobiales bacterium
GCCCTGGCCGTGAAACTCTGGATGCAATGAACCACCCATCTCACCCTGTCGATGTTCGTTTTCGCTCCATCGAAGCATGAAGTCGCCGATCACGCGATTCGAGTCGCGCAACGTGACCGCGACGTTGAGCACGTTGTCCTCAATAAGCTCGACCGGGCGTTGGACGCTGCGCTCCAGAGCCACCAGCGTCGCGGCCCGATCGCGTGGGTCCCAGTAGAGGTATCGACTGATCTCTTCGTATTGATAGATGATCGCCAGGTCATCGAGATCCGTGAGCGCAAAGGGTCGAAGGTTCAGTCGCGGTGTGTGCCGGGCGTGGGCGAGTTGGGCCATGGGTACGTTCTAGTGCCTGGTCCCGCGCTTCGAGATTGGTTCGGGGCTGACTACTGTGACGTCGTTACGTCAACTGGATGGAGGTAATGATGACCGAGCCACTTCGTTGGGGCGTGCTCAGCACTGGGCGCATCGCCCATACTTTCGCGAGCGATCTTCGCTTCACCGACCAGGGCGTCGTCGTTGCCGTGGGCTCTCGATCACGGGCCACGGCGGACGCGTTCGGTGATGAGTTCGATATTCCTCACCGGCACGACTCTTACGAGGCCCTCGTCAGTGACGACGACGTCGACGCGGTCTACGTGGGCACGCCCCATCCGATGCACTTCGCCAACGCGATGCTGGCGCTCGAGCACCGCAAGCCGGTGCTGGTCGAGAAGGCCTTCACCATGACGGCCCAGGAGGCACGAGATCTGGTGGGCCACGCCCGTTCCACTGGACTCTTCTTGATGGAGGCGATGTGGACGAGATTCTTGCCCCACGTGGTGGCCCTGCGAGAGCTGGTGAGTCAAGGTGCCCTCGGCGAGATCGTGACCTTTGAAGCGGACCACGGGCAATGGTTCGAGATCGACCCCACCTCACGACTCTTCGCCCCCGAACTCGGGGGCGGTGCGTTACTCGATCTGGGCGTGTATCCCGTCTCGTTCGCGTCCATGCTCTTGGGCACTCCGTCGCGTCTTACCGCCCTGGTCGATTCGGCCTTTAGTGGCGTCGACGGCCAGGCGTCGATGCTCTTTGGCTACGCGAACGGCGCGCACGCCGTGCTCACGTGCACCTCGAGCGCTCGCACGCCCACGCGCGCGTGCGTATCGGGGACGAGGGCGCGCGTCGAGATCGATGGCGATTTTTACGCGCCCTCGTCGTTCTCGCTCATTGACCGAGACGGCCACGCGGAGCGTTATGAATTTGATTCCCAGGGTCGGGGACTTCACTATCAAGTTGACGAGGTCGCTCGGTGTCTTCGAGCGGGGCTCACGGAGAGCCCCGTCATGCCCCTGGACGAAAGTGTCGCGATCATGCAGACCATGGAAAGTGTGCTGAGCTTTCTTCAATGACGCGCCGACTCTCGGCCCTCGTCACCAGGGGTCCTGGAAGAAATACCCGAGCGGCGCGCCTGCGCCAACACGTCCGACGTCAACTCAAGCGTCGAGGACCTTGGAGGAAACGAGTGCGCGTTTTTGCGGCTCGGGCGCGTTTTTTCGGGCCGCGATAAGTCATTTCTCGTCGGATTTGGCGGTTGCGAACTTTCTTTCGCGCGCCTTCGTGCTACGTTCTCACCGGACGTTGCTTGTCACTGGGCGTTCGTGAAGTAATCACAAAAGTTGGCATCGTTGGGGTGCCACTGAAGGGTTGGGGAGAATAATGAAATTTAGAAAAGGTAGGGCCCTGGCGGCCGCAGCGATAGCGGGGACGTTTATCGTTATGGCGTTGCCGACGGTGGGTTCGGCGAGCGGAGGCGGCGTTTCTGCCAACTCGTTCAACTCGAACTACACAACGATGGCGGCACTCTCGCACATCGCGGCTGCTGGCAAGGGTGGGATCGGCGTGATCCTGCCGGACGAAGTCTCTTCGAACCGCTACGTCGAATTCGACGCGCCGAACTTGACGACGGCCCTGACTGACGCAGGTTTGCCGCCGGCGGATTTGAACGTACAAAACGCGCTTGGCTCAGTCTCCACGGAGATCAGTATCGCCCAGGGCGACATCGCCGCGGGCGACAAGGTCTTGATCATGGACCCGATTGACTCACCGACGGGCATCACGATTGAGCAGGACGCCGCGAAGGCCGGTGTGAAGGTCGTGGACTACGACCGTCTCACCGTTGGTGGATCCGCTCAGTACTACGTGAGCTTTAACAACGTGTCGGTGGGTACCCTCATCGGTCGGGGCGAGATTTCTTGCCTTGCGGCGTGGCACATCAAGAAGCCACTGTTGTACGTGATGAACGGCAGTACGACGACTGACAACAACGCGGTGTTGTTCGCTCAGGGTTACGACAAGGTTCTCAACGCCAAGGGCTTTAAGGCCAGTGTCGGGGGAGCCGGTAACGCAAAGACGATCAACGAGACCGGAACTGGAACCTGGACGCCTTCGCAGGCGCTCACGGACTTCCAGGGCGCGTACTCCAAGAACGCGAAGATCAATGCAGTGTTGACGCCCAATGACGAAAACGCCGCGCCGATCATCTCGTACTTGCAGGGTAAGGGCCTCAAGCCGGAGAAAATCCCCTTCACGGGACAGGACGCGACGCTTACCGGTTTCCAGAACATCATCTCTGGTTACCAGTGCGGCACCGTCTACAAGCCAATCTGGCAGGAGGCTCAGGCCGCGGCAGCGTTGGCACTGTACCTGCGTGACGGCAAGACACCACCCAAGGCGCTAGTGAACGGCAAGACGAAGGACCCGACGACCAGTCGTCAGGTTCCGTCGGTGCTGTTGACCGCGACGTGGGACACGGCGAAGAAGATCGAGTCCACGGTCATCGCCAACGGCGTGATCAACGCGGTGTCGCTGTGCACTACGGCGCGTCCTTCGGTCTCGGGAGACAAGAGCATCCCGACCTACAAGGCGGACTGCAAGAAGTACGGCATTAAGTAAGTAAGCAAGGGTTTCCCCCATGTCTGAGTCTGTTACTGGTGATCGCGATCTCGCGGGTCCGGTAGTGGGCTCGGACATGGGGGTTGATCCCTCGATGCTGCTCAGCTTGCGGGGCATCTCGAAGAACTTCGGGGCCGTGCAGGCGCTACGTCATGTCGACCTCGACGTGCCGGCCGGCCAAGTCACCGCGCTCATCGGTGACAACGGCGCCGGTAAGTCCACCCTCATCAAAGCGATCGCCGGGATTTGGGAACCTTCAAGTGGTGAGAAGTACTGGCAGGGCAAGAAGGTGGACACCCATACGCCACGGGACGCCACCAATCTCGGCATCGCCACGGTGTACCAAGATCTCGCACTCTGTGACAATCTCGACATCGTGGGAAATATGTACCTCGGTTTCGAGGCGACCCAGCATCGCGTGGTACTCGATGAGATCACGATGGAGAAGCGCACGCAACAGATCTTGCGAGATCTTTCAGTGACGACGGTGCAATCGGTGCGCCAATTGGTGGGGTCTCTTTCGGGCGGTCAACGTCAAGCCATTGCCGTGGCGCGCGCCGTCATGCGCGACGCCAAATTGGTAATTATGGACGAACCGACGGCGGCGCTGGGTGTGACGCAAACGGCGCAGGTCCTCGAACTCATCCAGACGCTGGCGTCACGAGGTCTCGGCGTGCTCCTTATCTCGCACAATCTCAATGACGTGTTCGCGGTGGCCGATCGCATCGCTGTCATGTATCTCGGCAACTTGGTGAGCAGCGGACCGATCTCGAACTACAGCATGTCCAGCGCCGTAGAGTTCATCACCACCGGCACCAATGCGCGTGCTGCGTAACTTGTAACTGGCCCGCTGACTCGTTCGCGAAAGGCAATTTCTTGTCTACGTCTTCTGATCCATCCGTCACCGACTCGAAAGCAGACCGCCTCCCCCTGAGTGGCCGACTGGGAGGTCTCATCGGTCCGGACCTAGGGATCGTGCCGGTCCTCATTGCGCTGGTCGTTCTCATTATCTACTTTGAAGTTCGTAGTTCTGTCTTTCTCTCCGCAGACAACGTCACCAACCTCTTCATCCAAGCGGTCATCTTCATTTTTCTCGGCATGGCTGAGGTGTGGCTCTTGCTCTTAGGCGAGATCGACCTCTCGCTCGGTTGGGTTGCCGGAATGGCGGGCTCGATCGCCGCGATCTACACCAACGTCCAATTCCACTGGCCCTGGTGGCTGGCGTTCCTGCTGGCGTTGGCCTTTACCACCGCGATCGGGGCACTGTGGGGTGTCATCGTCGTGCGCCTCAAGCTTCCTTCGTTTATCGTCACGCTGGCCGGCAGTTTCATCGTCGAAGGCGTACTGCTCTACATTCTCGATCACGTGTTTGAAGGGGGCGGCGCGCCGGTGCAAGAGGACGTGCTGCGTAATCTGACTCAAGGGACTCTTACGCCGACTTTCACGTGGATTTTCGTGGTCGTCGTGGTTGCTGTCTCGGCAGTTGTGATGATCGTGCGAGAACGGGCTCGTCGCGTGGCGGGTCTCAAGGTATCCCCGTTGTACCGGATCGTGGCTAAGTTGGCCGCCCTCTCGGCCCTGGGGATCATTCTGGCGATCGTGTTCAACACCAATCGCGGCTCGTTCATTCCCATCCGGGGCATGCCCTTTGCTGTGCCGCTGGTCTTCGCCGTGCTCGCGATCTACTCGTTCATTTTGGCGCGCACGAAGTTCGGTCGCTACATGTACGCCATTGGCGGCAACAGCGAAGCGGCGCGCCGCGCCGGTATCCCGGTCAACCGCTATCGCATCTACGCCTTCATGCTGGGCGGTTTTACGGCCGGCATCGGTGGACTCTTTTACGTATCACGCCTCGGCGGGTACTCCTCGAGCTCCACCGACTCCACCGTCGTGCTCTACGCCGTGGCCGCGGCCGTCATTGGCGGCACCAGCCTGTACGGTGGTCGAGGCAAGATGACGTACCCCGTGGTGGGCGGGATCATTTTGGCGGTGATCATTAACGGCCTGGTGCTGATTCAGGTCTCGGCCACGATGGAGTTCGTGGTCACGGGGGTCGTGCTCTTGGGCGCCGTCACGGTCGACTCGCTGGCCCGGCGAAGTCAGACGTTGTTGAAATAGAACCGTGTGCGGTGGCCACCTGTGGCCACTCGAGTTTAAAAGAGGTCCGTTAACTCGCCGCGGCGAATCTTGCCGTTGGCGGTGCGGGGAATGGCGACGACGTAGCGAATCTCTTTGGGCTTGGCCCACGGGCCCAGTCGTTCCTCGGCGGCGCGGCGTAGAGCGTCGTCGGGCTTGTGCCCGTCGCTCACCACGAGCGCGACGACCCGCGCACCCCACTCGTGATCCTCAACTCCGGTGACCGCGACGTCGAGCACGCCCTTCACGTTGGACAGGATCGCTTCGAGATCTTCGGGCCAGAGCTTCTCACCGCCCGTGGTGATCACAAAATCGATGCGCCCTCGCACGCTCACGCGGCCCTTCGCGACCTCGCCCGCGTCACCGGTGGGGAACCAGTCGCCCCTTCCATCGGGCCCTCGGACCGAGGGACGCGGCGCGTGGCGATACGAGCGAAAGAGGGTGGGCGAGCGCACGCACAGTTCACCGTTCACGGCCACGATATCGACGCCGGGTAGGGCGAACCCGTTGTAGACCACGCCCGAACCGGTTTCGGTCATGCCCCAAGTGGTCACGACGTTTTCGGGGAGTTCGGCCGGTGGTCGTCCCCCGCCGAGGAGCACTCGGTAGTAACCGCTGACGTCAAAGCGAGCGAGTTGTCGTCGCACGAGGGCCACGTGGGTGGCACCGTGGCTCGGGGCCCGGTCGAGCTCATCAGCACTTCCCCACTGGAGAACGGCGTCGCTCAGTATCGCGCGCAGCAGCACCGCGAGTCCGCCAATGTGGTTGGCCGGCAGACAGGGATACCAGACCGGCGCGGTCTCGGTGCGCAAGGTGCGTTGGGTGAGCTCGGCACTGGCGCGAAGGGCGGCCCAGGTCAATTCGGCCGCTTTGGGTACGCCACTCGACCCCGAGGTCAACATCACCAGACCGACGTCGTCGTCGACGAGTCGCCCCTCACGTCGTTCGTGACGGCCCTGCATGTCAAGTACCGAAGTCGCGCCGAGCCATGCGAGTTCCTCGTCTCGCCGCCGTGGCGAGAGGCGTTGGTCGAGCACGCAAAAGGCTTCGCCCGCGTCGACGCAGTCACGCAGCGCCGTTTCGAGTTCGACCCCGAGCGCTAGGTCGAGCGCCAGCAAAGTTCGCACTACGTGACATTAGAGCGAGCGCGCGTTGCCGCGTGAGTTAGTTTCGCCCAAGTGATTCAAAGGTAGCGTGGACGCTATGGCCAACACCGTGATTGAGGGTCCTCTGCCCGATCCGCTGGACGAATTTCGCCCCATGGCGCTTCCGGTGTGGGCGCGCGTCGGGGAGTTCCGTGACGTGATCTACGAAGTCGCCGAAGGCATCGCGCGCATCACGATCAACCGTCCTGAGGTTCGCAACGCCTTTCGCCCTCAGACGCTCTTTGAACTGTCGAGTGCTTTTGAGCGGGCGCGCGATGACATCACCGTGGGAGTCGTCATCTTGACCGGCGCGGGACACGACGCTTTTTGTTCCGGCGGCGATCAGCGTATTCGCGGCGATGACGGCTACTTGGGCGACGACGACGTGGCCCAACACGGCGTGGGACGACTCAATGTGCTGGACTTGCAGATTCAGATCCGTCGACTGCCCAAGCCCGTTATCGCCCAGATCGCCGGCTACGCCATCGGCGGAGGACACATCTTGCACCTCGTGTGCGACCTCTCCCTGGCCGCGGACAATGCTCGCTTTGGCCAGACCGGACCACGGGTCGGCTCGTTTGACGGTGGCTACGGCTCGTCGCTGCTCGCGCGCACCATCGGTCTCAAGCGCGCCAAGGAGGTGTGGTTCCTCTGTCGCCAGTACGACGCCGCTCAGGCGTTGGCCTGGGGCCTGGTGAACACCGTCGTTGCGCTCGATGATCTCGAGCGTGAGACCGTCGCGTGGTGTCGACAGATTCTCACGCTCTCGCCCATTGCGCTGCGGATGTTGAAGGCGGGCTTTAACGCCGCTGAGGACGGATTGGCTGGCGTGCAGCAACTGGCCGGCGACGCCACCATGCTCTTCTACATGTCCGAAGAGGGCCAAGAGGGCCGTAACGCGTACCTCGAGCGGCGAAAGCCGGACTTTTCGAAGTTCCCTAAGCGTCCATGAGCGACGTCGCCACGCCGGCGCGCCGCTGGGTAATGGCGGCGCGACCGAGAACGCTACCCGCCGCGGGAGTTCCGGTCGTGC
>DATLSR010000043.1:0-16162 GCA_035533995.1 Acidimicrobiales bacterium
GTTGGCCTCCTGCACCGGTCTCACCGCTAGTTCGGGCGTGGTGAACGTGACGGGTTGCACCTTCGCGGGCCTCGTCGGCACGAACTACACCCTCAGTGCCAAAGCGACTGGCCTCACTACGGCCGCCAGTTCGAGCTTCTCGCCCACGTCTTCTGGCATCGCCGCTCAGCTGGGATTCACGACCGAGCCCTCCACCGGGCCGTACGGTACGGCGATCTCGCCTTCTGTGGTTGTTTCCGTCGAGGACGCGTCGGGAGCAGTCGTCACTACATCCACCGCGTTGATAACTATCGCCCTCGGCTCCGGCTCTGGGACGCTCTCAGGTACATTGACGCTCAACGCGGTCAATGGCGTCGCGACCTTCTCCAACCTTTCCATTAGCCCTAGGGGTTCGGGCTATACCCTCCTAGCCACCTCGAGCGGCCTCGCCTCGGTGACGAGCACGACCTTCAAGGAGCAGTAATGAGCACGCGCACTTGGTCATCGCTTCCGGCTCTCGCCGAGAGGGGCGATCCTAAAGGGCGGGTATCACACTGCCAAGGGACCGGCAACGAGGACGGCAGCGTCCTCGTGCTGGCGCTGCTCTACCTGGTCGCGATAAGTCTGATCCTCGCCGCACTGGCGTCGTGGGTGACCAACGACCTCAATAATTCGACAAAATTCAGCTCGGCGCGCTCGCTACAGTTCGCGGCCAACAGCGCTACCGAGTTGGCTATCCAGAGCATTCGCTACACCCCACTCTTGTCCGCGGGCCAAACGCTGAACGCGAGTCCCCCGGCGTACTGCTGGGGGAGTGGACTGCCGTCTGAACTCACCGGCGTCGACTCTGTCGATGGTGTGAATATCGAAGTGTGGTGCAGCACCGTATGGACCCCATCGAGCGGTAATACGCGGGTAGTGACGTTTTCGGCCTGTCTGAGTGGGGTGAGCGCTTCGACGTGCGCGATTAATCCCACCCTCGCGGCCGTCGTGGCCTTCGATGACTACCCACCTGGCGTGAGCACGCCCAACAACGGCGTGTGCGCGGTGTACTGCGGAACCGGCCTCACCGTCGAAAGCTGGCTGTGGGCCCCGCAAATTCCGACGGTCGCGAGCATTAATCCCCCGTCGGGCGCGGTCGTTGGCAACACGACGATAACGCTCACTGGTTCGGGGTTCGTGAACGGGACCACGGTGAACTTCGTTGAAGAAACTGGTGGCACGCCGAGTTCGGCCAACGTCGTTCTTGAAGCCACCGGCGTTCTTTTCGATGGACCAACGACAATCTCGGCCGTCGTGCCAACGGTGACCTCGGGCGCGTCGTACTTTGTCACGGTCACCACGCCCGCGGGCACGAGCTCCTACGGTCCGATCTACACCTACTCGTAAACACGCGTCGAGCCGCGCGTTGGTTCGACGGCGAGGACCGGCGCGCGCCTCGTCGTCACTAAGAATCGTTGATTCATATGTACCTAATGCGAGTGCGACGCCGTGAGTTGTTGAAGAATTGCGAATCTCGCAAGACTGCGTAGTTTTCTCCATACCTATAGTTCGTTCGCTAGTTGCAGTCGAGAGTGTTTCCGAGTGTCGGTGAACCTAAAGATGAAAGGGAGCAACAGTGTTTAGTTCTTACCGTAAAATCATGGCCCGCAAGGCCGCTGGAGAAATGGACGAGACTGGGTTCACTTTGATAGAACTCCTCATCGTCATCGTCGTTCTCGGGATCCTCGCGGGAGTAGTCATCTTTGCCCTTGGTGGTGTAACGGGCCAAAGTGCCATTGCCGCGTGTAAGTCTGACGGTGCGACGATATCGACGGCCCTCGCGGCGTTCAATACCGACAATCCGAGTCTTGTTGCCACGGCGACATCTGCTGATCTAACCTCAGCGCCGACGTCCACAATGTTAGGAGGGCCGTTCCTGCAGTCTTGGCCAAGTGCAAGCAATCCTCATTACACCTATGCGCTTTCAGGAGGGGTTTTGACCCTCACATATCCGATCGCTGCCAGTGGTTCGACGCCTGCCAGCACTTACGGACCCACGACGTACACGAGTGCGGACAACTGCAGCGGCGTTTCTTGAGTTGATTGTTGTTGAATTGAAGTCGTAGCGCCCGGCACTCTTGCTGGGCGCTACGACTTTCCCCCATATGAGAGGTCCGTCGATGAGCAGTGAACAGCTTGAAAAAATCGAGCCCTGGCTGGAAATTCTTTGGGACAAGGGCGGTAGCGACCTTCTTCTCATCGGTGGATCGACGCCAAGAATACGTGTTAACGGACAGCTCGAAGTGATAGATGGAGCGAAAGAACTTACTGGCGGCAATATTGATGAGATCGTCCAGCCTCTACTTAGTTCAGACCAGCGCGTTATCTTCAAAGAACAGATGGACGTTGATTTCGCTTTCTCATGGTTAGATCGGGCCAGACTTCGTGGCAGCGTCTTTACGCAAAAGGGTCAAACCGCCCTCGCCTTGCGAATTATTCCGACTCGGATTCCGAGCTTTGAGGACCTCGGTCTGCCCACGGGCGTTGACTGGGTTGCTGAACAGACCCGAGGTTTCGTCCTTGTCACCGGTCCTACGGGATCCGGCAAATCAACAACACTGGCTTCCATTATCGATCGCATGAACGCCACACGAGCGTCGCACATTCTCACCATTGAAGACCCCGTCGAGTACGTGCACGAGCACCAGATGTCCGCCGTGACTCAGCGCGAGATCGGACAGGACAGCCCAACCTTCGAGCGAGCGCTGCGATCAGCGCTACGCGAAGACCCTGACGTTTTGCTCGTTGGTGAGATGCGCGACATCGACTCGATCCAAATCGCACTCACGATGGCGGAAACGGGCCACTTAGTCTTTGGCACGTTGCACACCAACGACGCGCCCCAGGCCGTCGACAGAATTATCGATGTGTTCCCCGCGGCCCGCCAGGAGCAGACGAGAGTCCAACTAGCGGCGTCACTGACGGCGATTATCGCCCAACGCCTGGTGCCGAAGATTGGTGGTGGGATGGTGGCGGCCTTCGAGATTCTCATCGCCACGAACGCGGTAAGGAATCTGATCCGAGAAGGTCGTTCCAATCAACTGCAGAACATCATGATGACCAATAGCAAAGAGGGCATGCAGACCCTCGAGAGCAGTCTCGGCAAACTCATTGCGGACGGGATCGTCAGTCCCGAAGAAGCCATGAAAGTTGCGGTTCATCCCAAGGAGTTGACTCGCATCATGAACGCGTCCGGTATCGCTACGCCTAAGGACTGAGCGCGTGCGTAATCAGCAAGGTCCTAAACTTCCCTACTCGGTCGTTGCCGGCGTCGTACCAATTGCTTCGGGTTGGCTGGTGGCAAGTGCGAAACTACGTGGTGCCACTTTTGCCGTAGAAGACGCGCAGCTCTGCGACTCGCTTCGCGAGGTGCTCGACGTGCGACCATCGTTCGCCATCGTCGTCATCAACGTGCCCATTGGCTACCTCGATGATGGCGACTCGGGCCAGAGATTGTGTGACAGTGAGGCCCAGGTACTGCTTGGCGGCCACTCGGCAATCGTTCCGAACGCGCCAACACGCGACGTTCTTTTTCTGGACCTCGACGAAGAGGACGCGCGAGTCGACGGTGGATTTCTCCTCCAGCGCTACCGTGAAGTGGCGCGCGAGATCTCACCTTCCAACCAGCGAGTGGTCTATGAAGGTAATCCCGAGCTGAGCTTCTACCAGCTCAATGGCTTCGAACTGTTTCAAAACGACGGTGAAAGTGAAGAGGGTGACGATGAGCGTCGCGCGATCTTGGAGCTCAAGATTCCCGGAATTGGGAGAGTCCTTGAGTCAGCGCTGCCCGGGACAACCCCTCGAGATCTGCGCGACGTGGTGGCACTGATGTGGACCGCTCGGCGGGTCTTTGGGCACTCGGCCCTTCGGCTGCCACACGACGGTGTCTGGGACAGTGCGGGGCTGCGCATGGAGCTGGTGATGTGACCGCGCGCCTTTGCTCGCGTCGCGCGGTGTAACTAAAAGCGGCCGAAGGGCGCGAGCAGTTCGGGACCGGCGTAAAGAGCGACTGCCGCGCCCAGCGCCAAGAAGACGCCGTAGGGAATCTGTTGTTGACGACTCATCCGTTTCGTGACGATGAGGCCAATGCCCACCACCGCGCCGATGACGTTGGCGGCGAAGAAGCCGAGCAGGGCGTAACGAATGCCGAGCCACCCCAGAGCGAGACCGAGCACGAGGGCGAGGCGCACGTCGCCAAAGCCGAGTAGGCGAGGACTCGCGAAGTTAAGGACGAAGAAAACCACCCACCAAACAATCGCGCACAGCGCCGCCGTTCCGAGGCGGTCCCACTGACCGGTTATCGCGGCGGCGACGATGAGCAGGCCGCCAACCGTGAACAGGGTTGGATAGACGATTCTTTTTGGAAGAACGAGATGTTCCGCGTCGATGAACGCGAGCGCGAACATGCTGGCGAGAAACACGAGCATCGCCGGTAGCGCCCAATTGAAACCGAGTCGGGCCGCCGCCCCGGCGAAGAGTGCGCCACCGGCGAGTTCGACCAAGGGATAGCGAAGAGCAATGGGCGAGTGACAGTTGCGGCATCGTCCCTTGAGGATCAGCCACGACACGACGGGGATGTTGTCTCTCTCTCGTATCGCCACCGAGCACGTGGGGCACTTCGATCGCGGCGACACGACGGACTCGCGGCGCGGGACGCGGTAGATGACGACGTTCAAGAACGACCCGATGGCCAGTCCGAACAACGCGCAAACGCCGATCAGCGCCGCTAACAAAAGTGCCCGACTCGTACGTCGCGGTGACGGCTCACTCGACGTGAACTCGGTTGGTGGGAGTAGTGCTCATTTGAAGGGAGTCTGCCTCGCTCGAAGTACGACGGGTCTAATGGTTGAACTTTACTTGGGCATCCGTCAAGCGTCGGCACTCGCACGACGCGAAAGTGTAGTCGCCGTTTAAACGATTGCGGCGACTGAATCGCCGCCGATCACGCGGGCAACGCTAATTCATTATTAAATTTAATTCGTCACTGTGGTACGACGCACGTCGGTCCCACGCGCGAAGTTGCCGTAGTTTCGTGAAACGCGTCAATTAGGCTTGAAGTTGTTAGAACTCGTGTTTAATCGTGAAAGAGGAGTATCCGTGGTGATCTCAACTGGTCGCCGATACCGATATGGTGCGAGTTTTTTGGACCGCGAATCGGGCGTGCGCTTTTACGGCCACCATCCTTTAGAACGTCCCGACCTGTGGAAGCGTTACCTCGACGGCGCCGAGGGACAGTACCGTCACCGCGGTCTCGAGGGCGCGCTGCAGCGTAAAAAACTCGAATTAGCGAGCGACATCCCACTCTTCGTCGTTGGCATGGACCCCGAAGGAAAAATGGTGGCCGGCGTGCGCTTTCACGGCCCACTCGAAGGTAGTCACCTCTCGGCCGTCATCGGCGAGATGGCGTCGTCGCCCGACATCGAAGAGATCGTCAACCTCATGGACCGTGGTGCCCGATACGGGGTCATTGAAGTAAAGGGCGCGTGGTCCAACGGCAAGGGCGCTACCGGACACCGACTCCTGCCGGCAATATGTCGCTCGGCCCTCTACGCCATGAACTGGCTCGGCGCCGAACACATCATCGCCGCCATCTCGGACACGCTGTTGCCCTTCAGCGACGCCTCCGGCGGCCGCCAGATCGGCAGTACTCCCGTACCCTTTCCCGACGACCGTTACAAGACGGTCGCGGTGTGGTGGAAACGTTCCCAGGTCCAAGAGCTCAGTACCGACGAGACGCTCAAGGCCATGCGCATCGAAATCGAAGATCTCCAGCGCGCTCCGGTGTTGATTGACGCGGGTCCCGTCGACGTGGTGTCGACCCAGACACTCGCGTGGCGTCCACTCGTGCTCGACGTGAGCGCGAGAGTGCAACGTGAAGTCTTACGGGTGTTGCGCGAAGATCCCTCGCTGCAGTTCTTTGATCGGTTCGAAGAGCAACGTGATGAACTCCGTGAGATTCGTCCAATGCCCGCTGCGTCAATCCTCGAGGAAGGGCAACGATGGGTGTACTACCCGTGGCGTCGAGCCGTCGTACGCCTATTAGCCCCTCGCGCCTTTACGACGTTGCGCCTCGATCGCAACCGTAACAAGATAACGCGCGCCGAACAGGCCTCCCAGCGCAGCCTGCGCATCGGCATCGTGGGCCAAAGCGCCGGTCACGTGGTGGCCCACGTGCTGGCGATGGAGGGACTCGCGGGCGAGCTCCGCTTGGCCGACTTCGACACCATTTCGCTGTCTAATCTGAATCGCATTCCGGCGTCCGTGCTCGAGTTGGGGGTCAACAAAGCGGTGGCGGCGGCTCGACGGATCGGTGAGATTGACCCGTATCTTCACGTCGAGGTGCTCACCGAAGGAATCCAACCGGACAACCTCGACGCCTTCCTCGACGGCTTGGACTTAGTCATCGAAGAGTGCGACTCGCTCGATATGAAACTCCTCGTGCGAGAGGCCGCGCGAGCTCGACGGATACCGGTGTTGATGGAGACGAGTGACCAAGGCGTACTCGACGTCGAGCGTTACGACCTCGATCCGGACCTGCCACTCTTTCACGGTCTCGTGGCGGGACTGAACTCTTCAATGTTGGCGGGACTAACGACGGAGCAAAAGGCGCCGTACGTGTTGCGGATCCTTGGCGCCAGCGACGTGTCGTCGCGCGGGGCCGCGTCGCTCTTGGAGATCGGCCAGACCATCACCGGCTGGCCACAGTTAGCCAGCGAAGTAACACTCGGCGCCGCCGCGGTAGCCGCCGCCGTTCGAAGGTTCGGTACGGACGGGGATCTCCCTTCAGGTCGCGTCAACTTTGACGTCGAAGAAGTGCTCGCGGGTCTTCGACCCATGGACCTGCCCGTCGACACCGAGGTTCATTTTTCCTCCCCCGCGCCGATGGACCCGCCGCTTCAATCCGAGGACCCCATTGAACTGATCGTTGACGCGGCCCGGCGCGCGCCCTCGGGCGGCAACGTGCAGCCGTGGCGTTTCGTGGCCGAAGGCGATGAGATTCGCTTCTATCTTCGACCCGAGCGCACGTCAGCGATGGACGTGCAGTTTCGCGCCAGTTACGTAGCCGTGGGCGCCGCGCTCTTTAACGCGCGCGTGGCCGCCGCGGCGTTGAACCGACTAGGCACGATTCGACTGTTTCCCGACACCGCGAGCACTGAACACATCGCCACTATGAAACTCGGCGAAGCCATAGACTTCGAGATTGCCCCGCTCTACGATTACGTGCAATCGCGCACGACGAATCGGCGGATGGGGAGCGCGTCGGAGGTACCCGAGCCCACCGTGCGCATGCTCACGCGTGGCGTGGAACAAGAGGGCGCGCGACTGCGTTTCGTAACAGAGCCCGACGTGATCAACGATTTCGCCGAGTTGCTCGCGGACTGCGATCGGATGCGCTTTCTTTTGCCGAACGTTCATCGCGAGATGATGAGCGAGCTTCGCTGGCCCGGACGTGACGCACTCGAAGAGGGGCTCGACGTGCGCACCCTGGAGATGGGTCCCGCCGAGTTCGCCGCGGTGGAGCTTCTCGGTCGTTCGGACGTGATGGGCCATTTGGGTGAGTGGCGCGCGGGTCAGGCCCTCGGCGCGCGCACGCGCGTCGCGGTGCGATCGAGTTCCGCTCTGGCGGCGATCACGATTCCTCGGAGTGATCCGACCTGGTACGTTCGCGGTGGCACCGCCGTCGAGCGATTCTGGCTCGCCACGGAGAGGTTCGGATTGGCCGTCCAGCCAGTATCGCCACTGTTCGTGTACGCGAATGGCGAAGAGGATCTGCGCCACCTCGGTGGCGAGCGGCACCTCGACGAGATGTTTGCAATGTCGGAGCGATTCCAACACCTCCTAGAACTCGACGACGGCGAGACCGTGGCGTTGTTGGTGCGCGTCTTTGACGCGCCGCGCCCGAGCGTGCGCAGTATTCGACTGCCCCTGCAAGACGTTCTAAGTCGCAAACGTGACCCCGCGGGTCTCGTGACGCCGAGCCGTGAGCGCTAGGAGAAGGAAGGCCATTTCGCGCCAACTCGTGTGCGAGACTGAGAAATGTTGGTTACTTCTCTAGGGGTGGGCGCTGCGTGAGAATTCCTAGAAGGACGAGACGACGTTCGTCGAAAAGGGATAGACCGTGGCAAATCTGAGTGATTCAGATCGGATGAAGACGGGCGACGAAACACGTCAAGCGGTCGAATCACTCCAAAGCGTCGTTTTTGGAATGGATATCGTCGCGTTCGTGGGTCTCGAGGACGAGATGCTCTCGGATTTCAACCGCAGCCCCTTGATTGTTGCCGGGGCAGAAGAGGCGTACACCGTTATTCGACGTCGCGTCGCCCTGCAATTCGACGGCGACGAAGACCTGGGTGGGTTCTCCTGCGAAGTGTCCGGCGTGGAGTGGGGCGTGCTCGTTGAACCGATCATGGGGCCGGACGACACGTTCTTGGTGATCCTGTTTGTTGCCCGTCGCGGAATGGAGTGGACGGATCAAGAACGTTTTCTGATCAGCGCGATCGCGAGTCTTATTGGCCAAGTCGAAACGTTGGCTCGTCGCGAGAGCAGTTTGTTGCACCAGCAGCGTCTCGATGATCTCGTTGGAATGGTGGCGAATCGGCTCATGTCGGCGTCGTCGTTGACGCGACGAGAGGTTCTTCGATGGACGACCCAGGTGCTGGCCGAGTTTCTCGATGCCGACGTCGCCTTTCTTCGAAGCAACGATCTTGAGAGGGGGCTGAGCGTTCTCGAGGCGGAGTGGCCCACGCGCGAGAACGTGCCCGATCCCGATCCACTCGGCGCCGTCCCCTTTGAGAGTGATCCGATCTTCTCGATCACGAAGAACCTTCGAGAGCCTTACTACTTGGGCGGAGAGGAGACTCCCGACAAGTACCAGGAGCGTGTCGAAAAGGCGTCCGGGGTAAAACTCGTCAACGGCGCGGGCGTACCGCTGCTCCAGGGTGAGACCACGTGGGGAGTACTGGCGTTCTTACACTTCCACCTCCATAGGTGGATACCGGAAGAGATGAACGCGCTCCAGGCCATCGCCTCAATGCTCATGCAACTACAAGCGCGAATCGACGCCGAAGACCAGACCGACTACAACGCTCACCACGACGACCTCACGGGACTGCCGAACCGACGCGCCTTAATTCGTGAGTTGAAGGATCGCTTGGATCAAGGACGCGCTACCGCGGTGCTGGTGGTCGATCTCGACCGGTTCAAGGTAATGAACGACTTCTTGGGTCACGCCAGCGGCGACAAGTTACTCGTGACCCTCGCAGAAGGAATACGACAGAGCCTTTCGCCGAACGACTTTGCGGCGCGCCTCGGAGGAGACGAGTTCGTCTTTCTCATCGACCATGGCCGAAGTGAAGCCCAAGTACTCGAGCGCGCGGAGAAGATCCTCGCCATTATCTCAGCCCCGGTCGAAATTGGCGGCCAGCGAATCAGTCACACCGCCAGTATTGGTATTGCCTTAACCGGGACCGATGTGGTGAATGGACTCGACCTGTTGGGCTACGCCGACGTTGCGATGTACGCGGCGAAAACGCAGGGTCGCAACCAGGCGGTGGTGTTCGATGAACAGCTACGCGAAGTGGTCAACGAGAGGTTCCGCATGGAGCTCACCCTTCAAAAAGGAATCGAGAACGACGAACTGCGCCTGCACTTCCAGCCAGAGGTTGACCTCAACACCGGGCGCATTCTGGCCGTGGAGGCCCTCGTACGCTGGCAGCACCCTACGAGAGGACTGCTGGTCGCCTCGGACTTCATCCGAGTGGCCGAAGAGACGGGGCTCGTTGTCGAAATTGGCCGTTGGGTCTTCGCCGAAGCGTGTCGACAGCTCTCGCAGTGGCAGCGCGAATACGATGAGATGCCCCTCAAGTTGCGCGTCAATATGTCACCCGCAGAATTCATGACCGGTGACCTCGTTGAGTACGTCGAAGACTGCATGAAGTCGAACAACATCGAGGGAGATCGTCTGTGCATCGAGATCACCGAACACGTAGTTTTGCACGAGCCAAAGAGGACGGCGCACATGCTCGAAGGATTTCAGAAGCTGGGTATCGAAGTTGCCATCGACGACTTTGGGACTGGTTTCGCTTCGATGACTGAGCTAAAGAATCTGCCGGTGAACCTCCTCAAATTGGATATGAGCTTCGTGAGCGGCATCACGACTGATCTCTACGACTGCGCCATTGTCGAGTCGATAATTCGACTTTGTGATACCCTTCACTTAAAGGTCGTCGCTGAGGGGATCGAGTCGAGTCCGATTATTGACAAGCTCCTCGAACTCGGTTGCTATCGAGGTCAGGGTTACTACATTGCCCGGCCGATGTCGGCCGACGACTTGGCGCCGATGTTGCGTAAGGGCTCGGTGCCCCTCGCCTCGATCCGAGCACAAAGTGAGTCCGAGCCAATGAAGGCGGAGAGACGTTGATGAGTTCGCTGAACGGAGCGGTACCCCATAACGAGGAAGTCGTTACCAAAGACTACGAACCTTGGCTCTTCCAAGCGATGCTCGATGAACTCACCAATAACGAGTTGGGTATCGGCTTCGTGTATTCGTTGCTCGAACTCGTGTCGAAGCGTTACGGCCTTCGCGACGTTACCGTGACGCTGGTGCACGATACGACGGGCGTGCAGTCGTTTCGCCTAGGGCAGAAGAACGTAGACCCCGACATCATGGCCCACCACGGAAGTCTGGCCGGGCTCTACTGTGATCCCGACGTGGTCCCCGAGAACGAACGAGACGCCATCCGCACCGCGTGTCAACTCTCACTCTCATTGCATCTCGCTCGCTACAGTTCGGTCCGTGATCCTCTAACGAACCTCGCCAATCGCAGAAGTTTCGACTTGACGTTAGAGACGGCCGCCGCGCGCAGTTCTCGCTACGGGTGGCCCTTCACACTGGTGCTGGCCGACCTTAATGATTTCAAGGCCGTCAATGACCGGGTCGGGCACGCGCGCGGGGATGATCTGCTGCGTCGATTCGGCTTCGCCCTACGCAGTTCTGTTCGAAAGGGCGACGCCGCGGCGAGAATCGGCGGTGACGAGTTCGCGGTGATTCTTAGTAACGCCGAGGGCCATGAAGTCACGGGCTTCCTCGATCGTCTTCGTTCTACTTTGGCGACGGCTGGTAACGTTATCGAGTTTTCCGTCGGTACCGCGAGTTCACCTCGTGATTCGGTCGATCCGGCGGAGCTCTTTCGCATTGCCGACGCGCGTCTCTACGCGAAGAAGGGAATAAGTCTCGAATGATGTCTATAACCGAAGAGGATTTTGAACTCGAGTTGCGATCCCTTCCCGGAGTATTGAACGTCGGCATGAGTCACGGAGAGAGCGGCGAGGTCGAGATGGTGAAACTGGTGATTCTGGGCCAGAACCCCGGACCGATTCGCGCCCAGGCCACGCAGATCGCGAACCTCTACTTCCCCGACGTCACCATTGAGTTAGAGGTGGCCGATGCGGCGCGGGCCACGAACCAGGTCGCCTCGAGGGTGGCGCTGTTGAGCGCTGACTTTGATGAGCCGTCGGGCCTCTGTGAAGTTCGACTCGCCTTTGAGGGCCGCGTCGGCGTAGGTCGCGCCGAAAGCGGGCGCCTCATTGGCGCGGTTGAGGGAACTCTGGCGGCGTTACGCGACCTCGGCTGCGAGATCCCCTTCTACTTAGAAGCCGTCAACACGGTCGCGACCGTTCGAGGTTGGCCCGTGGTCGTCACGCTTCGATCATTTTCCGACGACGTTGATCTCTTCGGGATCTCTCAGTCCGACGGTGATCCACTCTCGGCCGCTCGAGCGACGCTCAACGCGCTCAACCGTTTTCTCACCAACTCCAACGACGCGAACTAGTCCTACGAGAAACTGTAGTTGAGGTGCTTAATGCCGTTGACGAAGCTCGACGCGAGTTGGTCGGGCGGACCCGTGGGATGAATCGTTGGCGTACGCGATAAGAGTTCGCGCCACATCACGGTGATTTCACGGCGGGCGAGATGCGCGCCGAGACAGAAGTGCGGACCCGGCGCGCCAAAACCGTAGTGATCGTTGGGGGTTCTCCCTACGTCAAAGACGTAGGGATCAACGAAGGCGTCCTCGTCGCGATTCGCGGAGTTATAGAACAAGACGACCTTGTCGCCGGCCTTCAGTTCAAAGCCCGAGAGGGTGTAGTCACTCGCGAGAGTGCGGCGCATCCAAATAACCGGCGACGCCCATCGAACGATCTCGTCGGTGCCGGTCTTGGCGAGTCCCTGGTAGTCCTCAATGAGGCGGCGCTGCTGGTCGGGGTACTCACCAAAGACGTGCAGTGCGTGGGCAATCGCCGTGCGGGTCGTTTCATTGCCCGCCGTGACGAGGAGGACGAAGAACGACGCCAGTTCTTGTTGGGTCAACTTCTCGGACTCGATCTCGGCGTTGACGAGCGCGCTCGTGATGTCGTCAATGGGCTGATCGATTCGGTACTTACCTAGTTCCTCCATGATGCCCGTCAACGTCGCGCCCGCTTCGAGAAAAGCCAGAACCGGATCGGTGCCTTCGGGGATGAACTCGGGATCGCCGTTCGAAAGAATGATGTTCGAACACTTCAACACCGTGGGATACTCACTCGGCGGCACGCCCATCATCGAACAGATGATCTCCAGCGGGAAGGGGGCCGCGATGTCGACTATGAAGTCCCCGGTACCGTGCTCACGGGCCCGCGTAATGATTTCGTCAGCCACGCGCTCGATGGAGTCCTCGACGGCACGAACGGTCCTCGGATTGAACGCGTTGGAGACAATGCGACGAAGCCGCGCGTGCTTGGGATTGTCCGTCGAGATCATGCCCGAGAAGTACTCAACCATCTCGGTAGGCAGATCAAGGAGCGACACGGCACCGGGTCCCGAGAGAAAGATTTCGGGGCGGCGAGACGCTTCAGCGATGTCCGCGTAGCGCATGAGCGCGTAGTAGCCAGTTCCCGCGGGGAACTCTATGGAACTTCCTTCGAGGACCGGCTCGTTGTAGTGGCTAATGGGACGCTCCGTGCGCAGCGTACGAAAAGCGCCCTCGCGCTCTGGGTAGGGACGCCGCCAAAATTCCATATTCGATAGATCGATCTCGTTGACCCCAAGGACGCTCTGCGGTTCGTTCATGGCCTCATCGTAGTGAGTTCGCATAATCGGGCACAGCCGAACGATTACCCGGCAGAATGGGTCAGTGGAATTGACCGATCAAGAACGAGCCAGTCGCCTCTCGGCACTGAACGCCCTCATCGAGTTGATGCGCCCTTCGGTGCAGGCTGACGGCGGGGACTTACAGCTCATTCGTTGTGACGTAGAGACCGGTGTCGTTGAAGTGCAACTCGGCGGCGCGTGCTCGAGCTGTGCGATCTCCACCGACACCCTCCAGGGCGGCGTGACGAGAATCTTGACGGACCGTCTGAAGTGGGTCACTGAGGTCATCGGCGGTCTCGACGACTCAATCGACCCCGAAGACTCATCGCTGCTCGGCACCGGCGCGTACGTGCCGCGTTACCGCCAACTCTAAAACTGTACGGGATTTGCTACGGCAATTCGGGTAGTGCAAGGCCCGTTAACTCTTCGGACACCGACCACAGTCGCGCGGCCTTTTCGCTCGAGCGAGCGCTTCGAGGAGGCTTCACCAGCGTGGTCGAACCCACTAACGCAAAGAGTCCGCTCGGACCGTAGTAGGCACCGTTGATCGCGTCGGGACTCGTCGCGGCGTAGAGCAACGGTTCGGTTCCTTGTTCGACGCCCTGGGAGGGGATGAACTTCACGTCACCCAAGAGCGATCGCTTGGGTTTATCGCGACCGAGGCTCGCGCCGGCGTTAAAGAGATTGGTCCTGGTGAATCCTGGATGCGCGGCGTTACTCATCAAGTCCCAATTGCGCTGCTGGGCGATGGCGGCCAGACGTTGAGCGAAGAGCAGGTCCGCGAGTTTGGATTGGGCGTAGGCGAGGAAGGGACTGTAACGGCGCTGCCACTGCAGATCGCTAAAACGAATGCTGCCAATCATTGCAAGGCCGCTACTCATCGTCGTCACGACCGGCCCCGCCGCTTGGAGCAGGAGTGGCAGGAGTCGAAGGGTGAGCGCGAAATGTCCGAGGTAGTTAGTAGCGAGTTGCAACTCGAATCCGTCGATGGTCCCGATTCGTTTTGGTGGCGCCATCACGCCACCGTTGTTGAGCAGGAGATCGAGGGGGACGTTGTCGGCGAGTAGTTGTTCCGCGAACGTCGTCACCGACGAGAGATCGGCCAAGTCGAGGTGACGGACGTCGAGTTGCGCCGCGGGAAAGCGGGCGAGGATATCGTGGCGAGCCGCGTCGCCCTTTTCGAGTGTGCGCACCGCGATGATGACGTGCGCACCTGCTCCGGCCAGCCGAAGAGCCGCCTCTTTTCCGGTGCCGGAGTTAGAACCCGTGACGACGGCGAGCTTGCCCTCTTGATTAGGAACGTTGTACACGCCACTTCTTTCCCGTTAGTGAGCAGCCTTGCTGGACATCACACGACGTAGGAGCGAACTGCTCTCCATGATTAAGTGGCGCTCGATGCATTCCCACGCGTCAACTCGATGGTGAGTGTAACGCAACGGTAACAAAACTAAGTCCGGCGCTACGTCGTCAATCAATCGACGTCACGGTTGCTTCCGGACGTCCTCAGAACGCCCTCGTTGAGCGAACTGAGCTTTTCTCCAGCAAAAGATTGAGTCCCGCAAATGCGCTTGAACCCAGGACGAGAATCGAACGTGCGAGACTCTAGTTCAAATGAATCAAGTTGGTGGCCTAACGCTAAAACGCGGGGGTTGCGCCGTTAACGTCGGAGATGGTCCCCTTGGGACACGCCTGCGCTGATCATCGAGGAGTCGCGCCATGGAGCAAAAGTGTTGGAGAGTTCTGGCCGTTGCCGCCTCGATAACGATCACGTCGTACGTCGCAGTCATTGCACCAGCGAATGCAGCGAACGGTCGCGCGACGGTGCCCACCGCGCCCCTATCGGTTCACGCTATCGCCAAGAACTCGGCGGCAACCGTGAGGTGGTCAAGACCATCGTCGAACGGTGGGCGTGCGATACGGAGTTTCTTCGTCGAGTCCAAACCATCTGGCCATACCTGTGTCACGGTTGCGACGAAATGCACAATATTCAAACTTCATAATGGGACCGCGTACAAATTCATTGTCACTGCCAGAAACAGCGTCGGGATAAGTGCGAAATCGAAAGCGTCAAATAAAGTCATGCCAGTGGCGCCGCTGTTCGGCGTCGTGTTCAATGCCAGCGGCGGTTCCGGCACGATGAAGGACGAGATCAACCGCGAGGGTACTTCGGCGCCACTCACGGCCAACGTGTTCACCAGAACGGGCTACACGTTCAGTGGCTGGAACAGCGCTGCTGACGGCAGTGGGGCCGGTTACACCAACGGGGCTACCTACCTCGTGGTGGCCAACGCCACCCTCTACGCCCAGTGGACGATCGCGGCAAGCCAATTTCAGACTTCGTCGAATTGGGCCGGGTACATCCTCAACGGCGGAGTCGGCGGATACCAGGCGGTCAGTGGGCAGTGGACCGTGCCAACGCTCAACTGTCAGGCCACGCCCGACGGCAACGTGTCAGTGTGGGTTGGGGTGAACGGGGTGAACACTAGCCACGGACTTTTCCAGGACGGCACGTCGTCATCGTGCGCCAACGGCGTCGAAACTTCGTACGCTTGGTGGACCGATGAAGCGATGGGTTACTTGACTCAAACAGTTTTTCAAGTCCAGACCGGGGACGTGATCACGGCCGACGTCACACAAACACCGTCGGGCACGTGGCAGTACGACGTCTCTGATATCACGACGGGGGCGGTCTCTAGCCAAGTAGAGGGGTATTCGGGTGTGGGAACCTCGGCCGAGTGGATTGTCGAGGATCCCGGGATGGCCAGCGGTGGTCTCTATCCCCTCGGGAACTTTGGCTCAGAGACCATCACGGATCTTGGATTGACGGTTCCCTCGGGTTCTTGGACCTTGCCAACTCCCTCGGACGCCATGGAGCTAACCCCAATACCGTTTACTTAAGGATCTGACTGGTACTCTGGTGATGTGCCGCGCGCGGGGTGGGTGAAGCCAGAAACGGATCAACGTCTCTCCGATCACATCTCCATTGGCGTATTGACGCGAGTCTTTTCACCCGAA
>DATLSR010000044.1:0-84255 GCA_035533995.1 Acidimicrobiales bacterium
GAGTTGAATCCGATTCGCTTTCGTCGCATCGCGCCACAGGCGCCCACTATCCCCGAAGTTGTGTGGATCAATCCGCCGATCAAGGAGGTGCTCGCTAATATCTAAAACGACCGAGTGTCTCATTCGACCTGACGGGTTCCGCGATCTCATTGACGGCGAGCTTGCTGCATACCGAGCCCGAAACTTAGACGAGTACCTCTCCTACTTCTCGCCGGACGCGGTAATCAGGGATGCCGACGGCAACGTCCTGATGGAGGGCGAGTTGGCGATCCGAGAGATCTACGGACCCTTGTTCCGCGACAGTCCCGACCTCAGTGTGGAGATCCCGAGGCGAATAGAGTTCGGCGATTACGTCATCGACGAGGAACTCATCGATGGTTTCAACCTTGAGGGATACCCGCGCAAGCTGCGTTGCGTAGCCGTCTACCGGGTGAAGGACTCGAAGATCAGCCAGGTCACGCTTCTCATGTGATTGATTGCAAGACTTGGGTCCTCAATGAAATCGGACTTACACACCTGCTGGATCCACGAAACGGGGCCAGACATTGGAGCAACGTGAACTGATGTGAGTGTCTATTGAAAAGTATAGATTACTATCTAAAGAGATAGAAAGCTATACTTTAAGATAATGAATCTTTCTGATCCAACCTCAGCAGTTACTTCAACCCTGGACGGACCAGTCTTGGCTGTTCTCGCTCTTGCGGGGAAACCCCTCACAGTTTCTGAAGTTGCAGGAAATGCGGTACGAGGCTCTGAAATAGGGATCCGAAAGTCGCTAGGTCGTCTCGTCGCGCAGGGCATTGTCACCTCCACAGAATTAGGAAATGTTCGGGTCTACAACTTGAATCGAGATCACGTAGCTGCAAAGGTGGCATTTGACTTGGCTGGTTTGCGGTCGACGATTTGGCAACGGACCGCACGAGAAATAGAAAAATGGAGCGTCCGACCCTTGTATGCTTCCGTCTTCGGTTCGGCAGCTCGACAGGACGGTGATACCCAAAGCGACATCGATCTTCTTCTCGTTCGGCCACCTACATTGCCTGAGTTGAATGCCGCTCAAAAGAGCAAGTCTGTGATGGAAACTCTCGGAATGTGGACCGAGGTCATTACGACAAGAGTCATGTCTGAGGCAAACATTAAGAAGTGGGATACGAGCGTAGATCAGATGCATGATCTGATGAGACGTTGGACAGGGAACTCTCTTCAAGTCGTTAACCTCACAGCGATTGAATGGTCCGAACTTCGACGGAAGAAAAGCACTATCTATCGGAACATTCGTCGAGACGAGGTCCGACTTTATGACGAATTCGGTCCGACAACTTACAGGTATCCAAAGGGTGAAAACGGCTGATGCCCGCTCAGTCTCGAGTCACGGATTGTGATGCGCGTGAGGCACGTCAACGTCTGCGATCTGCCCGGGCTTACTTGGAGGCAGCTGAACTGATTCTTAGTGATGACCGGGAAGAATTCGCGGGAGTAGCGGCCGGGAATGCCGTGTTGGCGGGGATAGCTGCCGCTGATGCGATTTGCGGTAAAGGACTTAGGAAGCGCTTTCGCGGGCAAGATCATCGCCAAGCGGTTGATCTACTCGAAACTGCTTCGCAAGATGGGCCGCGAAATAGGAAGTTATTGCTACGGCTATTGGACTTGAAAGACGAAGCGCACTATGGATTCGATTTTTCGAAGGCGAACGCTTTGAAGTCGGTCAAATTGGCTCGAACACTGTTGAGTAGTGCAGAGGCGCTGTTTCAGCGTTGATATTGAATTGTCAATAAAACCAAGCAGATCACGTGAGACAATTCACGGTCGTTTCCACGCAAAATAATCTCCCCGTCGAGAGTATTGCTACTGCTTCGCTACTCCAATTTCTGGACTTGGTGAACCAATAAGCTACCCAATGGACATTGATGAGGACGGACTGTAACGGCATAGACGCAAAAGACGCATTGCACGAAGTGCGCACATCTCATAATCCCTCGGTCGTGGGTTCGATCCCCACCGGCCCTACTCCTTGAAATATTCGTGTGAGGTATAACTGATCTTCTTTAGTTCGCACGAGCGAACATCGGTTGTTCCATGGAAACCAAACGAAATATGAGTGCGCCGAACCCTATCCGTTCGAGCGATGTGTCAACTAAACGTGTAGCAGACTCATTCGGAACTCGTCTGTATATTGTTTGGGGAGGTGTTGATGGCTCGCGTCAAAGAACTGCTCAACGACTTCATTCGCTCCGACGGGTCCGATACACCACTTCCTGGTTCAGGTGCCACGTGGCAGCGATGGGACATTCTCTCAACGTGGGCCGCGCGTGATCTTTCTGTAGGAAGGCTTGGTGAAGGACACGTCGACGCGCTGGCGATCCTGTCCGAAGCGAGGATGGAGCCACTCGGCGAGACGGCGACCTACGGCGTTTGGGCCGCTCGTTCGCGTTCTGGTGGCACGTCAGCGATTCGTGTTCCCGGAGGTTGGGAACTCTCTGGTCGAAAGGAGTTCTGTTCCGGGAGCGGCCTCATCGACCGCGCGTTAGTAACCGCAGACACCCCCGAGGGCTACCGGCTCTTTGATATCGCGCTCGATGAGCACGTTGCCCGGGCTAATCATGAGTCGTGGCCGGCTATTGGCATGGCGGACTCCATCAGTGAGACGTTGGAGTTCTCAGGGCCTGTAGTGCCCGAGTCGCGTGTCGTAGGCGGCCCCGACTTCTACACGAACCGGCCGGGGTTCTGGTTTGGCGCCGCGGGCGTTGCCGCGTGTTGGTACGGCGGGGCCGTGGGCCTCGTAAACAGTTTTATTGGTTCGCTACCCGGTGAACCGAGCCCTCATGTGTTGGCCGATCTCGGAAAAGCAGTCGCTGACCTCGCCTCAATGCGTGAGGTCTTGAAGGACGCCGCGGATGCCTTTGACCGCGATCCGAAAGACGAGGAGTTCCAAGCGCACTACCGGGCTCTTATCGTTCGTCAAGTCGTTCACGACGCCGCCACGGACGTGTTGGCGCGCGTCGCAACAGGCGGCGGTGCACGACCGCTCTGTCACGATCTCGATCAGTCGCGTCGAGCGGCCGATCTATTTGTCTACCTGTCTCAACATCACGGGGGCTCTGACGCCGCCGAACTTGGTCGACTCGCGAGAGACGTTGGCTCGTGGCACTGATTGTCGATGACAAGCATTTGGGCACTCCCGAGGAACGTTGGCGCGACGCAGGGCTCCATGAGGACCTCCTTCACGTGGGACCGATCAATGCTCGTCGCCTCGTGGTGGTCTCACCCCACCCCGACGATGAAGTTTTCGGCGCCGGTGGACTCATCCAGGCCGCCTTGTTACAACGCGCGCCCGTCGAAGTGATTGCGGTGACGGACGGCGAGGCTTCGCATCCGAACTCGAGCGTCGCGTCCACGTTGAACCTCGCTCGAGTACGCAGCGATGAATCACGTGAAGCGCTCGGTCGCTTGGGGTGGCGATCGCCACTGATCACTCGGCTCCGCATGGCTGATGGTGCCGTCACAGAAAATCGAGAGGAACTTGATGCTGCGCTCGCCGGCATCTTGTTGCCCGACGATCTGTGCGTGGCGCCGTGGCGCCACGACGGCCACCCGGACCACAATGCCTGTGGTGAGTCCGCGCTCGCCGTAAGTCGCGCCGTAGGCGCTCGCACGTTGGGGTTTCTCGTATGGGCGTGGCACTGGGCCGATCCCGAGGAGGACAATATTCCTTGGGAAGTTTGTCGACGTCTAGACCTGAGTCGTCGCGAGCGAGCTCGCAAGCGATGGGCGAGTGCCGCCTTCCGCTCACAAACGCGGTCCCTTGGTCCCGACGTCGAGGACGCCGCGGTGCTTCCTGCGCCACTTATGCGCCGATTCTGGCGCCCTTACGAGGTCTTCGTTGACGAGACGGCGCACTGGCCATGACCTCGACCGCGCGTGAGTACTTTCACGCCATCTACGGCGCAAGCGACGATCCGTGGAACTTTGCGACCAGTTCCTACGAGCAGCGCAAGTACGCGCTGACGTTGGACGCTCTAAGGAACGTGCGCTATCGCAACGCCTTCGAGCCCGGATGTTCTATTGGCGTATTGACTGAGCTTTTAGCGCCACGCTGTGAGCGCCTGCTCGCGACTGACATCATTCCGTCGGCCCTGGCGCAGGCGGCTCGCCGACTCGAAAAACATCGGAACGTCGTGGTGGAGCAGCGAGCCATTCCTGAGGGGTGGCCCAAGGACACGTTTGACCTTGTCGTCCTAAGCGAGGTGGCGTACTACTTCGATGCCGAATCTCTTGGTGACATAGTGTCGCTTGTTGTTGGCTCGACCGACCCGGGGGCTCACGTCGTTGGCGTTCATTGGCGAGGCGACACGGACTACCCACTGACTGGGGACGGCGCGCATGAAGTGATCAACGCGCACATCAAACTACGACTAATGGTTAGCCACGTAGAAAAGGAGTTCGTGATTGAACTCTGGGAGCGTGTTGAATGAAACGCGAAGTCATCTCGGCGCGAACTCTGGCGGTGGGTGTCGTAATGCCGGTGCATAATGAACAAGAGTTGCTGGGAAAAGCCCTAGCATCCCTTAGCAACGCGTTCGGTGAGTTGAATCATGGGTCGTTGCTTCTGAGAGCGGTGTTGGTGATGGACGCTTGCACGGACGACAGCGAGGAGATCGCCATC
Source organism: Acidimicrobiales bacterium (assembly GCA_035533995.1). Classification (GTDB taxonomy): domain Bacteria; phylum Actinomycetota; class Acidimicrobiia; order Acidimicrobiales; family RAAP-2; genus RAAP-2. The sequence goes on from DATLSR010000044.1 coordinate 4,664, forward strand.
GAATGGAGAACTGCCCTGGCGCGATGTCGCCATCCACTTGCTGTCACTCTGGTCACGAGTTCAGCCCACAACGTCGGTCGCGCGCGAGCGTTGGGCTGTGCGGTCTTGTTGAAACAGTGGACTCGAATAGATCCAGCACGAATATGGCTCGCGACGACTGACGCGGACTCACGAGTGCCCAAGGATTGGCTCACGACGCAGTTGGCCCGACACGAAGCGGGCGTAGATCAGTGGTGCGGGCGAGTGTCGGTTGCAGATTGGTCTGAGTACTCTGGCGATGCTCGATCACGTTGGCAACACGAGTACGAACGTGAAAGCCGGCCGATTCACGGAGCGAACTTGGGATTCAACGCCGGCACCTACCTCGCGGCAGGAGGATTCGAACCCCTAGACACCGGAGAGGATCGAGCGCTCCATCGCGCACTCGTCATCCACGGTGCACTCTCGCACTTCGACTCGGCGGTTCGAGTTGTTACTAGTGCTCGTCGACAGGCCAGAGCGCCGTTGGGGTTCGCTCACGCCCTTGACGGCATTCGTTCCGCGCCAGGTTCGTGCGCCCAAGTTTGGGCCGAAGACGTACCGCTGTGATTGGTTCGCGTTTCACGGGAAACAACCATTGATGTCGCTTTTAGTCACAAAGGAGCGGGCCGGTCCGGAGCCGAAAGTGAAGAGCATGTCTGTGTGACTTCAGATACCGTCACTGAGGCGATCAATCTCAGACCATCACTTTGACCAAGAGTTTCAATTCTCTTAGTTGCGACGTTGAGATGAAGCACTTGTCGAAATTCACGTCGCTACTCCTCGCTACTCCAATTCGTGGAAGTAATGGACGCCCAAGCCACTTCGTGGACCTTCTCGAAGACCCGAGCATGCTGCGTGGACGTAAAGGTCCTGACGAACAAGTTGCGACCCTCTCATAATCCCTCGGTCGCGGGTTCGATCCCCACCGGCCCTACGAATTGACGTGATGAAGCGGCGGGGTTGCCCCGGTATCGTAAATGACCATGAGGGTGAACCGGATCACTGTCGAAGAATGGTCCCTGTGGCGTGAACTACGACTTCAGGCATTGGAAGAGGCTCCGTATGCATTTGGCTCGACTCTTGCGGATTGGCAAAGGGAGGGCGACCAAGAGCAACGCTGGCGATTACGCCTTGAAAGCGTTGACTTCAATGCGATTGCGACCCTGGAGGGAAGGAATGCGGGAATGGTTAGCGGTGTATTGGGAAATCAACGTGTCGAACTGATTTCCATGTGGGTTGCGCCGTTTGCGCGGGGCCGAAAAGTCGGGGATGCGCTCGTTGATTCTGTGATCCAGTGGGCAGAAGAGTTGAACATAACCAGTGTTGAGTTAAGCGTTAAGGAAGACAACATTCTGGCGATCGCTCTTTACACTCGTCACGGTTTCGCAGACGCCGGAATCAATAATCGAGACGACAACCTGGGGATTCCCGAACGGCTTATGGCCCGAAGTTAGATAGCAGAATCTCACGTTTCATCCCACATATCAGTCCGACGCCACCAGGCCAATCCGGCACCACCGGACGTAGAACGCAGAGATTCCCGAACCAATCCGACACAACCGGACCAGTCCGACCGATCGCTCCCACCTCATAATCCCTCGGTCGTGGGTTCGATCCCCACCGGCCTACCGACCCGACCTCGCCATCGTGAATGGCGACTACTGCTTCCTTCGCCGCGTGTGCCAAGTTCACTACATCGTTTGAGTAATACCACCGTCGACGACTAGCTCCGTGCCGGTGACTGCGGAAGCACGTGTCGACGCGATGAAGCATATGCAATTGGCAATTTCTTCTGGAGTGAGGAATCGTTTCAATGGGGTCTCCGACGCAGTGTCTGATGCTATGGACTCGGGGTCTCCGCCAATCATGTGCGCGACTTGTTGTGCTATTCCTTCGGGTCCGAGCCACATTGGAGTGGCCGTGAGTCCAGGAGAGATTGTCACAACCCTTATGTCTCGATCTGCGTACTCGCTGGCAACAGCGTTGCCCAAGTTGAGTAGAGCCGCTTTGGACGCGCTGTATGCGGAAGCCTGAAATGAAGGAACTCGACCGTTCACTGATGTCACGTTCACGACAACCCCACCCTGGACGAGAAGATGTGGCAGTGCCGCGCGGATGGCCCGAGCGGCCGCCAAGAGGTTGAGGTTGAGCGCTGACATCCACGACTCCTCGCTCTCGTCAATGAAGCCTCGATTGACTTGCCCGGTTGCCGCATTGTTAACCAGGACATCCAAGCGCCCGTGAAGTCGAATGGCGTGTTCGACCAGTGTTGCGGGTCCCTCAACTGTTGAAAGATCTATTTCAAAATGAGATATTCCCTCGACATCTTCTTCGGGAGCGTGTCGAGAGGCTCCGACGACCTTCGCGCCTTCCTCCGCTAAAGCGAGCGCTGTCGCTCTACCGATTCCCGAGCTCGCTCCCGTGACAATCGCTACTTTTCCGTCGTAATTCAGATTCACTCGGCGAAGTCTATTGAGTCCAAACAGTGGACTCCTCTGATGAAGGGAAATTGGCATTTCTGGGTGTCAAATCTGCGTTGCCACATCTTGGCGGATATTGCATCCCACGTTTCATCTCACATACCAAGTCGACACCGCCGGACGAATCCAACTCCACCAGACAACGGATCCAGAGAAACTCGGATAATTCCGACCGCACCGGACCAGTCTGACCGTTTACTCCCACCTCATAGTCCTTCGGTCGTGCGTTCGATCCCCACCGGCCTTACAACTTGATTGTTTGGTTGCAGTTAGTAGGTGCCGTGATACTGCGAGCGCACCCTAGGTGACTAAGGGGCCATATTTGCTATCCGCGCGCCCTCTTACAGTTGATGCACCCTTGCACGTTCGGGTTGACCATACCTGTGAGGCCCAAGAGGACTTGTCAACCGCGCGCGACCTCAAGATTGAAGAAGGAACTCGCGTTGGTCTCGGTGATGAGCACTCGCTCTTCGGGAGAGAGGCCCGCGGCATCAACTGTCCCCAAAGCGGCCCGTGGGTCCCAGCAGGGGTAATCAGTGCCATAGAGGACGTGGTCGGCGCCAAAGAACTTCACGGCGGTTGCGACCGTGAGTGCCTGGGGGCACACCGTATCCACGACCACCCTCTTCAAGTAGGTGCTCGGCAACTCAGGCAGGCCTGGAATCCTCGCGTTCTTGTCGATTCGTCCAGCTTGATAGGGAAGCAAGCCTCCGCCGTGGGTCTGAAGGACCTTCAAGTCGGGATGGCGCTCAAAGACACCGGAAAAGATGAGGCGCAGAACGGACATGCTCGAGTCCAGCAATCGTCCGATGGTCAGTTGCAACGCACCGTCGTAATCACTCATCGACTCCCCGTAAACGAGGTCAGTGGGGTGAACGATGAGAGGCACGCCGAGTTCTTCGACACGTGCGTAGTAGGACTCGAGCCGCTCTGCATCGACGAGCTCACCGTTGGTGATCGACTGCAGGTTCACTGCGTGCAGCCCCAACTCCTTGACGGCATGATCGAGCACCTGTATCGCCGAGTTCTCATCTTGCAGCGGCACTGTCGCCGTTCCATAGAACCGTCCGGGATGGCTCCGCTCGGTCGCGGCCATGATTTCGTTGTACTCAAGAGCGATGTCAACAGCCTCTGCGACCGCTACTTGGTCAAGCAGCCCTGAGATGACGCCAGCAGTACATACAACGGCCGTACCCGGACCCGACACTTCTGCCGCGGCGAGCCCTGCATCGAGGTTGAACCAGATCTCCGGCAGGGACATCGCAGCCTTGCCACCGTCGTAGAGGTACGTATAGCCGCTTCCGTCGCGCACCGCTCTGGGGTAGCCTGAACGCTCGCACATCCGCTCCATATGGGTACGAGGGAACCAGTGAAAGTGCGAATCAACCACCGTCATATCGCATCTGCCTCCTAATCGGCTCGTGAAATCACGCTACTTCATCGTAACCATCCACCTCATAATCCCTTGGTCGTGGGTTCGATCTGCACCGGCCCTACTCGAGTTCAGGACCGGTCAGCGGGTTTTGCTGGAAGATATTCAACGTCAAAAAGATGAATCCATGAACCGGCAACTGATTCGAGTCGCGCGGCGTCGAGAAAATAGATTCTTTCGCGACCTCTTTCAACGATGTGGACAAGTTTTGATTCCTCGAGGACTTTGAGATGACGAGTCGTGGTGGGCCAAGAGCAGTCGAACCGCCGGGCGATATCTCCTGAAGTCATTTGGCCGCCGCGTGCTTGCAGGATGCGAAGAATAGTTCGTCGTGTTTCATGAGCAAGGGCGTCAAAAACAAGATCTAGATCTTCCAGATCTACAATTCCACGAGCTTTCGAATTCAATTGAGGGAGTTCAAACGAACGTAGTGCGGGAAGTCCCACTTGGGCATCCCGTCACGTTCTTCGAGGAGTGGATCCATCTGCTCCCAGATCCCGAGCACGTCGGGGTGCTCGTGAGCCCTCGCGAAGCCGCCTTCAACCCAAGTAAAGACTTCGACATATGTTGGTTCGTCGACATTTCGAAGCAACAATGAACGTTCGTCGGTGACGAATTCAAGTTGGTGTAGCACCTCCCAATGTTTGACGAGAAGTTCACTAAAATTCTCCTCTTTGCTCGCGCGAACCCGATACGTACAGATCACCGTTTCATTAGCCATTCTGCTAAGTATTCCACAAGTGCGACATAAAATCCCGCGCTTTATCTCACGCATCACTCCTACGCCACCGGACGAATCCGACTTCACCGGACACTGGAGCCAGCCGAACTCGGATCGGTCCGACTCAACTGGGCTACTCCGACGAATTGCTCCCACCTCATAGTCCCTCGGTTGTGGGTTCGATTCCCACCGGCCCTACTACCCGAACAACGTTTCCGCGATTTCATGTTGTGGGGACGTCAACTTCGTCCACCAGCCTTGTCGAGCATCGCCTCAAGTTCGGGGTCGTCTCCGATCCCCCAAACTTCTTGCGCGCAGCGGCACGCGACAGCGATTTTGGCCGCCCACTTCATCGCCTCTTCTCGTGATGACACTTCGACAATCGTGATTCCGCTAATGGCCTCTGGTTGTGGACCGTCGGTGACGGTCCCGTCGGTGGCCACGATGCTCGACCTCCGATATTCCAGTCCGCCAGCGACCACATACACGCCGGCGTTGAGGATCTCCTGGACGACAGCGTGAGCGGCATCGCCTACCGCGGGCATGTCTTCGCGCGGAATGTGGTCCATCGCGCTCGGACCGAACGAGATTATGAATTTTGACATCTGTCTCCTTGTTCTTGCGGCCTCCTACGGTCGCGTCACGAAACCTACCTCGTTCCACTAATCCCACATTTCTTCCCACATACCAAACCGACACCTTCGGACGCATCCGACACGCCGGACCAATCCATCGCATTGCTCCCGCCTCATAGTCCCTCGGTCGTGGGTTCGATCCCCACCGGCCCTACCTAAGTTTGCGTAACGGACATGTTGATCTCGAGGTGGTATTGCTTTAGTGTCTGACGAAGAGTACGGTTAGGTCCATCACTCCAGAACCTCGGTGAGTTAACTCTGCCAAGGAGCAACACCGTGAGTGACGCACAACTTCCCAACGTCGGATTAGATGACGCCGGTATCGCCGATAGAGCGATACAGCATCAGTGGGACCGATACGCCATGAACGACCTCTCCGTTGAGCCCGAGTCGCATAGCTCATCTCAGACCCCCACTTCCGTTGAGCCGACCAACTCGACCATCGCGACAAGGGCATTTGACGCGACAGGAAAGTCGAGTTCCGACCATGGGGAATCGAAATAGCGACACTTGCGAGCCGCTCACGCTGTCAATTAAAGCTGCTCTTTCAGCGATGCCAGTAACCGTGCGACGAGCCGATTGTCAAGAAGCCAAGATTCACTCTAGAAAGGAGCACGCACGATGTACTTAGGAGGCGGAACAGTTGTATTGATCCTCGTTATTGTTCTGATTGTCTTTCTCGTAAGGCGATGAACATTTGATGAGGCGCAGCGTCGGCGAAACCACCACCGCCAAGGTTGCCCGGACCTGAAGGACGACTTGACAACCGTCACGCCATAGCGCCAGACACGCAGCGCGAATGTCGATTTGAACTTGTGTACGACTGCTTCTCACTCGTGCTAAGTGAGGTCGACCAGAACTCTTAGGGCGCGCTTGAGAGCGAGTTCCCTCTCGTCAGTAAATGAGAAAGTAAATGACATTGATAAACAAAGATAGGGACGAGTACTTGGTCCAGATATCAAAAACGACAGACTGGCGGGTGCTGCCTACGCCGCGGGGACCTCTCAGCGATTGCGTGATTTCGGCGCTCCAAGGAGCACCAGGAACTCTTGATCTCACCCCTCCCGTGTCAGGTATTGATGCGTTGAGTGACGATGATTTCGAATTGGCTTTGTATCTCTGTTACGAAGTTCACTATCGCGCCGTGTCTGACACTGGTTGGGAATGGGACACCGGCTTGCTCAAGTTTCGAGCCGAATTAGAGAGCGTTTTCGAAGATCGACTTCGTGACGAGGTCCCTGACGTCAGTCCTTGTAGCCCCGATGATGTGGTTTCGGCGCTCGAAAAGCTGATTGGAACGCCTTCTGGTCCGTCACTCTCGGCGTATCTTCTCGACTCGGGAACCCTGGAACAACTCCGCGAGTTTTGCATTCACCGATCCGCGTATCAGTTGAAAGAAGCGGACCCTCATACGTTTGGGATTCCGAGACTGACCGGCGAAGCCAAGGCCGCGATGGTGGAGATCCAATATGAGGAATATGGTTCTGGTGACGCCGCTTCGATGCACTCCCAACTCTTTGCTAACACCATGAACGCGCTGGGGCTCGATTCCTCCTGCGGTACATACATAGAAGTCTTGCCCGGCACTACGCTCGCCACCGTCAACCTCGTCTCGATGTTCGCGCTCCACCAACGCTGGCGTGCGGCTCTCGTGGGACACCTTGCAGTATTCGAAATGACGTCAGTCGAACCCATGGGACGCTACAGCGACACGCTCGCGCGACTCGGAATCGGCCCGGAAGGACGCCAATTTTATGACGTCCACGTTACGGCAGACGAGCGCCACGCACTTATCGCGCGCGACCGGATGGTTGCTGGATTGATTCGCGCCGAGCCTGACTTGGGACCGGACTTGCTTTTTGGAGCTGCGACCATCTTGATGCTCGAACATCGATTCGCGACACATCTTCTCGCTGCGTGGACGGACAATCGATCCTCTCTCGTTCCGAGAAGGCTGAACGCAAAATGAGTCCGCCGAACCTAGGCGTTTACAAAACGATGCAACCAAACACGGAGCGAAACTTCGAAGCATTTTTCCAAACCCGACCTGCTACTCCCTGGCTACTCCATTTCGTGGTCCCAATGGACGCTCACGTTGCGTCGTGGACTTTGTCAGGACCTGAGAGCACCGTGTGTATCTAGGCCACCCGACGAACGAGTTGCCCACCTCTTCTCCTTCGGTCGTGGGTTCGATTCCCACCGGCCCTACTAACTGACACTTATTATTGCTAATTTCCTTGTCGTGGTACAGAGAACGCGCTCGAGGTTGGCGTCGGAGATTGCACTACAGGTGCTTGTCCACCAATATTCATTTCTCTCTGAAAGAATGTGGAACGATTAGAAAGTGAACGAAGAAGAAATAGTTCTCGATGGAGGAGCGACCACAAAGGTCACAAGAGTTGGCAACGTCGTCTACCGATCGCCAAAGCCTCAAAGCAAAACCGTCCTTAATCTTCTCGGGTTTCTCAACAGTGTGGGATTTTCGGGTTCTCCTCGACCAATCGATGACGGCTTTGCTCCCGACGGTCGCGAGATGCTCGAGTACATCGAGGGAGAGAGTCCTCAGCCATTCGCATGGTCCAATGAGGCGACCTATGAGATTGGCGAACTTCTTCACAAACTTCACAGTGTGGCTTCGGAGTGGACACCTCCGGCGGACGCCTACTGGCACCCTTGGTTTATGCGGGAAATGATTGGGCCGCGATCGGTGATTGGACATGGCGACCTAGGACCTTGGAACATCCTGGCGAAGGACGGGCGTCCAGTCGCGTTCATCGACTGGGATCGTGCGGGACCGTTGGATCCGGTGTGGGAACTGGCTCACGTTGCTTGGCAAAACGCACAACTTTATGACGAAGACGTCGCTGAAATGAACGACCTTCCCGACGCAGCACAACGAGCGCGACAGGCGAGGTTGATCCTTGATGGTTACGGCCTTGACTACTCGGACCGCGTGGGTTTCGTCGATCGAATGATTCATCTGGCAGTGTGGAGCGCCCGCGAGGAAGCTATCGACTTCAACGTCGTGCCCGATACCGCCAGTCCAAGTCCGAGCGGTTTTCCCGTTCTTTGGGCCGTGACGTGGCGGACTCGAAGCGCCGCCTGGATGCTCGATAGACGACCCATGTTGCAGAAGATCATTGAAAATATTTGATGACGAGGACCTGAACTCGCTGGAGACGCTAAGGCGAAACTCTCCATTTAGACATTGTGTACTTCGACTCTCTGACACGAACTCCATGCGCCGAATGCTGTCTAGAAATCCCACGTTTCATCTCACGTACTAATCCGATGTCACCGGACCAGTTTTCTTCCAAATCCGGACCAATCCGACATCACCGGACCAATCCGACATCACCCGACCAATCCGACATCACCGCACCATTCCGACCGAAAGCATCCGCCTCATAACTCCTCGGTCGTGGGTTCAATCCTCAACGGCTCTACTGACTCCAGTTTTGATGCACGTGTTGGCTCGATAAGTTAGCTTCGTGACTTCGTTCGAGTCAGTTTCTACGTGGAAGCAACCCCAAGCGGCGATTGGCTCCAAGTCCCGCGCTTTGATGATCGGTGATGTTGCGAGCCAGATCGCGAACTTGTCGAGGTGCCGTTTACGAGTTGCCATCGATGGGCGTACTGCCGCAGGCAAAACCACTTTCGGAGACGAACTTGGCGCCGCGTTGAGGCACCTCGGACGTTCTACGATGCGGACCAGCTTGGATGACTTTAAGAAAACGTGGAGCGATGCGAAAGATAAGGGATACGACCGTACCAGTGGAGAGGGGTACTACAGAAATGCCTATGACTTTGAGTCGGCAACCGAGCTCTTACTGAAGCCTGCCGGCCCCGAAGGATCAGGTCGAGTGGTTCTCTGCGCGCACGACCCACTTACCGGTGTAGACCATCGAGACGAATTCGTAACTGCGTCGAATGAAGCAATCCTCATCGTGGATTCTGTGTTTGCCTTCCGGCCCGAATACAACGACTACTGGGATTTCAGAATCTGGATTGAAGTAAGTCCACAGCTTGCCTTGGAGAGGGGTATCGCTCGAGACTCTGACGCCGAAGGGCTTGAAGCGGCGACGTCCGTGCACCGTGATAGGTATCGGGTGGCTGAAGAGATTTACATTGAAGAAGTGAATCCTTGCGCATTGGTGGATGTGAGAATTGACAACACTGATTTCGCTCTTCCCCAGATTCTTTAGAATTCGTCGCTGTTGGATGACAAGTGCAAGGTGCGACCTTTCTGTTGAATGGTGGACCCGAGTTTCGTAAGCGTGTGCTCGAAATCCCACGCTCCATCACAGGGACGTGCTCCATAAAGTTTCAGAACCTGCGTGACACCTCAGCTTCCGACTCGGAAGTCGAGCAGGAGGTAGCCCGCCGGAGACGCGACGTGGCGAGTCAGAGTCACCCGGGAAGGAAGCCCCCTGTCGAAGAGTTTGCGTCCCTGCATCGCCAGGGCCGGGGCGATGACGAGACGAAGTTCATCCACCAGGCCAACTTCGAGGAACGATTGAACCAGTGCGATACTCCCGTGCAGCCCGATGTCGCCACCGGACTCCCGTTTTTGCTCGGTGACGAACTCGGAAAGGTCGCCGTCGATGACTTTGGTGTTCGACCAGGTCTGGCCTAGCGATGTCGATGTCGCTACGAACTTCTCGACACCGTTGATGAAGCCGGCGAACGGCTCGATGTCGCTGGTCGGCCAGAACGCAGCCCAGTCGTCGTAGGTGCGACGCCCCAGTAGCACGGTGTCCTGAGAGGCGATGACGCGACGAAGGTTCTCCTCCATCACGTCATCAAAGTCGGTGAAGAACTCGTCCGGCTGCTCAGCCACGCCGTCGAGCGACAGCAGCTCGTAAGCAATTAGTTTGCGCACCGTATCATCTCCTGGATCGACGTCACTGTACCGAAGGGAAGTGAGGGATGCAATTGCTGTTCGCGCTACTCCAATTTTGAAACGTCACGAACAGTCGCACCCATCAGCGGAAGAACCTTCGTACTCAGAGGTACTGAAGAGACCTAAATGTACGCTGAAGACGTTCGATTTCCTCCTAGTCCCTCGGCCGTGGGTTCGAACCCGACCAGTCCTACTAATTGATTCAGAACGACCCGATGGAAAGAGGGTTGGCCTGCGCTCCTCGGGAGATGAACGCGGAGCACCTCGATTCGAGCGGAAGTTGGTCCAGAACTCCTCGGTGACGTCGCCGCGTACAAGTTCTGGGCCTACTCCGCATGCGGACCGCGCAGCCCTGAACTGAACGGCCATCGTATAGGCGGCGAAGGCGTCCAGTATCGGCGGCGCAATGGCCGCGGACAGGAGTGTTGCAGTGAGTCCCGGGCGACACCAACGCATCGGTGGAGGGCAGACAGATTGGTTCGCGAATACCCGCACGGGTCCGCGATGCTGGGCCGACTCGTTCGACGCGAGACTCGACCCGTTTTGCTGAAAGGAGACGGCGGGTCATGCACGACTTCGTCAGGTTATGAACTTCCACCAACTCCGTGCGCCCCACGGCGTTACTCTGTTGGAGTCGCCGGTGGAAGTCACCCGCCGCGCCAGTGAGCAGTCACGGGAATCTGAGGGAGTCGATTCATGTTTGAGAGAATTCTTGTAGGTGCCGACAACTCGCCGACCGCGAAACGCGCTATCGAGGCGGCGACCGAGATGGCTCTGATGTCCAAGGGTGCTCTTCACATCGTGACGGCATTCTCGTTAAAGAGGGTCGTGGACTCTTCGCTTCCCAGCGAATTGAAACACTCGTCAAATGAGAGTGAGGCGGAGGCTGCCCTGCAAGTGCTGTCGTTCATCGCGAAGAACATGGGGGTTGAACCGACGTTGCATTTTGTTTCGGGTGACCCCGCGCAGGTCATTATCGATACCGCCGACAAGATCGACGCCGACCTCGTCGTTGTCGGTAATCGAGGCATGAAGGGCGCGCGACGTGTGCTGGGCAGCGTGCCGAACACGGTGGCGCACGGGGTGAACTGTTCAATCGCCATCATCGACACTTCCGAGTAGGTTTCGTCGCCAAACAGGCTGTGCCTCGGGGCGAGTCTTGCGTGGACGTCGGTAGTAATCCGACTCAACGCGGCACCAGTCCTAGCGGTGAAGGGTGCGGCTTTGGAGGCCAGAATCAAACTCTCGTTCACCACTTGGATTTCTTCGAGACGAATGACTCGTTAACGTGACTCCCTTCGTCGGCGCGCACGCTGCAACGTACGTTCGCCGTGCTAGCAGTGATGTCGAACGGTCCGCTACGGTCGCCGCCTCACATCGAGGTCCATTAGTTTTGAGATGTTAGTATCGCGAAACTGGGCAAGATATTGACGCACGTCTAGGTGACGCACGAGGAGGGTAGACGTGGGCGAGCGGGGGCCGAACGATACTCCACCCGACGCTGCGGTGGACTCGCTTGACCCGGGATTGGGTTTTTACGCCGTGATCTTCACCGACATTGTTCGTTCGACCGATCATCGAGCGCAACTAGGCGACTCTCGAGCCGATGCCTATCACGCGGACGTCGACGCCGTGACTCGCCGCGCGATGGAGCATTTTCGCGGCGTGGTCGTTAAGAGCCTCGGCGATGGCCTGATGGCGATTTTTCGTGCGCCCACGGATGCCGTACACGCCGGAGTCGAGGTGCAGCGTCAGCTAGCACGTCGTAACCGTTCCGCGTCAATGCCCGTGACGCTTCGTGTCGGGATTACCGTCGGTGAGGTCGACGTGGCAAACGGCGACGTGCACGGATATCCGGTCAACGAAGCGGCGAGGCTCTGCGCCGCCGCCGATCCCTCGGGCATCCTGGTCAGCGAACTTGCGGCTTCGCTCGCGCGACGTGCCGACGTGAATTTTGGCGAAGTTCGTGAGGTTCTCGTGACCCCGTCGGCGCCCGCCACGCGCGCACTGCCAGTCGCCGTTTCGCTCGAGGACGTTTCGCTCGTACCACTGAACGACGCACTTAAATTTTCGCGTAACGAAGGCCACTTCGTCGGACGAACCCGAGATCTCGACGAACTCTTGGCGCGGTGGACGAAGGCCGTCGTTGGCGACGTGCAGGTCGCGATGATTACTGGCGAGGCGGGTCTCGGCAAGACGGCGTTGCTCGGCGAACTGGCTCGAGAAGTGTCGCGGGGCCCCGGAATCGTCTTATACGGACGATGCGACGAGCGCGTAGCCTCGCCGTATCAGCCGTTCGTCGAAGCGTTTAATCATTTCGCCGAACACTGTCCCCAGAACGAGCTCGAAGAGCTTTTCGGGCCCACGGCGGGGGAAATGGTTCGCCTGGTGCCCGCGTTAGCCCGGCGTCTCGTCACAAGGGGCGCCCCGTCACGACTGGACCCTGAGTACGAGCGCTGGCGTCTGCACGAAGCCTTCGTCTCGACCCTTCGCTCGCTGAGCAACTTTGAGCCGGTGTTGCTCGTGGTCGACGACCTCCATTGGGCGGGCTCTTCGACCGTCGACCTTATCGAGCGGATTTTGCGCGAGGACGCTCGTCAACGGTTCATGATTGTTGTGGCCCTTCGTCCGTGGGACCCGGCAACGCAACCCGAAGTCACCCAACTACTCGCCGATCGCCACCGCCTCGTCGCGGACGTGCACGAAGTGGACCTGAAGGGACTCGAGCGCGACGACGTCGGTGAACTAGTCGCGCAATGGCGGGGCGACACGGTTCTCGACGCGTCGAAGATTGACGAGTTGTGGTCGATGACCGCTGGTAATCCACTTTTCGTCACGCAGTTGTTGAACGACGCGGATAACGAAGAAGTGATTCCCGCGCACGTACCGAGCGGCGTGGCCGACGTGATTGATCGACAGTTGAGCCGACTGACGCCAGCGACCAAGGACCTTTTGCGGGTGGCATCACTGGTGGGCCTACGTTTTGAAGCGCACGTCCTCGTCCTGGCCACTGACGCCTCGAGAAGCGACGTGCTCGACTGCCTCGACGAGGCTGCGCTGGCCGGTGTGGTGCGGCCCCTTGACGGCTCGCCCTTGCGCTACGAGTTCACGCACGCCGTGGTACGAACCACCCTCGAGAATCAGTTCAGCGCGGCTCGTCGGCGTGACGCGCACGCCCGCGTCGCCTTGGCGATCGAGCAGACGGCGGGACTTGATCCGGGTGAACGAGCACGACGACTGGCCTTTCACTGGAACGAAGCCGGTGAGTTTGGCGATCCCGACAAGGGGGTGGCCGCTGCCTGTGAGGCCATTGCGTACGCGCTTGAACACCTTGCACTCAGTGACGCGTTTGAACTCCTCGAGCGTGCGGAAGATCTCGCCCGTTACGCGCCCAAGGCGCCCCACGCTGAACTCGCCGTGCTACGCGCCGAAGCGCGATGTCTGGCGGCCCAACCCGAAGCGCGCGACGACCAACTGGTCGCCGTGAAGGCCGCTCTGGCCGTGGGCGACGCGCGCCTCTTGAGTCGCGCCGCGCTGGCGCATTCGCGCGGTTACTTCAGCGCCTGGGGACGGCGTGACGATGAACGCACGGGCGCTCTCGAAGCGGCTCTCGCACTCTGTGCGGATGAGGATCGCCCAACGCGTGCGCGCCTTATGTCGAGACTGGCGAATGAGCTTACCTTCGGCGACCAAGATCGTCGTCCCTTCGAATTGGTCGACGCGGCTCTTACGTTGGCACGCCAGCTCGGTGATTCCGACGTGCTGGCCAGCGTGCTGAATCATCGACAGTACGTTTACGCGGCGCCAGAGTATCTCGACTTGCGGCGGCGAGAGGTTCAAGAGATGCGAGACATCGCCATCGTCAATGGTGACCGCCTTCTCGAGATGCACGCTTGTCGCTTAATGTGCGCGGTCACTACCGAGTGTGCCGACGTCGAGCAACTCGACAAGTCACTAGCGCGCCTCGCGCAGCTCAACGAGGAAGTAGACCTCGCGGGATCGAAGTGGGAACTGGCCTCGGTGCGCGTGAGTCGCGCACTGCTCGGCGGCGAACTAAAGGATGCGGCGTCGCTGGTGCGCGAGGCCTTCGCCCTGGGTGCGGCCGCGGGCCAGTCTGACGCGTTCATCTTCACCGGCGCGCAACTCATGCATTTGAACTACCTTCGCGGCCGACTACCCGAAATTATCGATACTTTCCTCGAAGCGGTGCCGTCTGAGGTTAAGCAGCTCATGGGAGCTTGGGTGGCGCGCCAGCTGTACCTCGCGGGCAGATTCGACCAAGCACGCGAGTGGTGGCGCGAGACGAAGCGCGTCGGGCTCGACGCGCAGATGGCGGTGGGCGTCAACGCCGGGCTGGTTTTGGTGTCGTGGGCCTACCTCGCGTCGGTTCTTGAAGCCGACGCGACGATTGTCGCTGACCTGCAGCGACGTCTCTTGCCCGTCGCCAATCAACTCTTTCAGCAACTGGCGCCCGATCAACCAGGACATCACTACCTCGCGCTCTTGGCCGACGCGACCGGGGAGTATGAGTCGTGCGACAGACACTTCGCGTCAGCTCTCTCGCTACTCGAGCGTGCTCGCGCGCCAGTGATGGTGGCGATGAGCGAAGTTGCGTGGGCCACGAGTCTAGAGCGCCGTGGCCAAATCGACCGCGCCCGCGAACTCGCCCGCGACGCGTACGAACGATCGCGCCACGCCGGCGCTACGCAGATTGAACGTGACGCCCTCGAGATACTGGAGCGTGTGGGATGAACAGAGGAACGTCGAAAGAACATATCGAGGAAGTCGTAGCCATTCCCGATCGGGTGTTACGTAACTACTGGGTCACCCAGACGTACGCCGATCTGTCGAGCGCACTGTGCACGCGCCTCGCGCCCGACACGAGCAACTGGTGCACTTTCGCTACGTGGGCGTCGTGTACCGTCGGCGCGAACATGCGCGGTGAGGCTCTACCGCACTGGCTCCACGATCGTGTCCTGTTGCCCGACGGGCTCATGGGCGCGGTAGCGACGACGAAGGAACACCGCGGATGGTCTTCGGTGGCGGGTTACGTGCACGACCTCACACCGGATCATCTTCTTGAGGTGACCCGCGATTTGCTCGGTGAGATGGCGATCAATCTGTCGGACGGCAACACGGAAGTCTTCGCCGAGATCGCTCCACCCGCCGCGCAACTACTTCGGGCGTACGACGGCGATCAAGTCGACGTCAGTGAAGCGCGAGCGAGTGTACTGGCCGCCTGCGATGGCGCCGCTGAGTTCGAGGGAGTGAACCATCTGCGCGCCGGCTACTCGCTGTGGTGTGACGCACTCGCGACTTCCGATCCCACCCGGCGAAGCCAGTTAATCCTGGCCGGGTCGATCCATCTGGGGGTTCACGAACAGAGCCATCTCCAACCGGTCATCGTGTCGAGCATGGATATGGGAGTGAACCAGGCGGCTTCGCGCTTGAAGACGAAGCTCCTTCACGAGGGGCGCGACGCCGAGGCCGTGAGCGGCGAGATTGACGACGTGCTGCGTCCCGCGGCGCACGGCATTGGTGACCTCTGGGACGGGGTGATGACGGCCACGCTCGGCACGCTGATCAGTCCCGAGGGCACGATGCGCCTCGACCACGACGTGCCCAAGAGCGGCGCGCGATCTTTCGTCCCCATCGAACTCGCGCCGCTCGTTGTCGAGGACCTAGAGCTTCTGTGGCGTCAGTTCAATCGCGCGCACGAAAGCGGCGAGGGCAGCTTCGCGCTGAACTGGGCGAACTTTAGCGACCGAATGAACTTCATCTCGAATCTCTTCATCTCTCGTCACCACGAACCAATCCTGTTCGAGGCGCCCTTCAACGCGGCCGAGTTGGCCGACTTGTGCGCCGGACGAACTCCGTCGCCTAAGGAATCGTTACCGTGAGTATCGCGGGTTCATCAAGCGCGCCATCGGTTGGTCACGAACAGTTCAGCGACGAGTTCCTCGAAGGTTTACGTCGCGAGGGCGACGGACCGGCCGACCGTGCAGTGAGCACGTTCTTCGAAGTCGTCGACGCGCCGGGCTCGGAGCTCTACCCAATGATGGCGCGCTCGCACGGCGCGTCACTTGGCGACGAGCAAGCTCCGGGGGTCGGACCCTTCGTCGCGACGCTCGAGCCGTGGCCCAGTTGGGTCGACGCGGCGCTCGTCAAACGCGGTCAAGCACTTTTCGGTGACTGGGGCATGCAGTTGGCCTCGGGACTCTTTCTCGCGTCTCTCCCGATGTCCTACTCGTGCGCGAAAGGCGCCGAGCCGCTGATGCGTACGGCGCGCATGACGAATAGTCCCAAGCGGCGCATCCTCGAGACCGGTCAGATGATCATCGACGCGATGTCGCCCGGATCTCTTGTGCCCGGTGCTCGTGGCTACGTGGTCACGCGACACGTTCGACTCATGCACGCCGCGGTGCGTCACACGCTGACCGACCCCAAGGCTGTCGAGTCGATTGGTGGCGTGACGATCCCGCCCTGGGATGACTCGTTGGGTGTGCCAATCAATCAAGAAGACCTCCTCGGTACTTTGCTTTCCTTCAGCGTGATCGGCATCAAGTCCCTGTCGCAAGTGGGCATCACGCTGAGCGATCTCGATCGAGAGTCGTACGTGCACGTGTGGAATCTGGTCGGACACCAGTTAGGGATTCGCGACGATCTCCTGCCACTCAATCTCGCCGACGCCACCGTCGTGGCTGATCGCATCTTCAAGCGCCAGAGCGCACCGAGTGAGGCGGGTCGCGAGTTGACCGCGACCACCATCGCCGCGATGCAGGATCTGTTGAAAGTGAGGTTCGCTCGAGGGATCGCCCCGTCGGGGATCCGTTTCTTTTTGGGAGAGACCACGGCGGACCTTCTCGGCGTGCCAGCGTCGGACTGGACCAGGGTCCTCTTCACGTTTATGCGTTACGTTGACGCGCCGCTGGAACGGCTGCTCTCGTGGTTTCCGGGACAGCACTCGCTCTCCTCGGCCATCGGCCGTCGAGTGGTCACGGCTCTCGAGGACGTGGAGCGCGGCCACGGACGTCCCCAGTTCGAGATCACTGACGAACTTCGTCAGGCCTGGGGCATCAAAACTCTCTAGGTCGCCCTTTCACACCTGAGCGTCAACGAACGTGAAGATCCGGTGTTGTGCGACGAAGGCACCGGCTTCGCGATCGAGCGCAGGGGGCCCGATCGCGAAGGAGAACGTTATGAGGGTCGGGTCCAAATCCAGCAGAAGTCGTGACCACTGTGCGAGTCAGGCCAGGTTTCCGACACGAGAGCGATGCGCCAGAGTTTCTAGGAAGTTTTAACCCATCGGAACAAAATTATTTGTGCAAGAGTTTAGGAATGGGTGAAGATGAAGCACTTTTCGGGGGTACCGTTGCTAATAACTATCGTGAGTTTTTAGAACCGGTTATTTTTCGTCCGTGGGCCGAACTGCTGGTCGATTTCGTGGCTCCGCTCATGGGCCAATCGGTGCTCGACGTAGCCGCCGGCACGGGGGTTGTATCGCGGGCAGCCGCGGCACGGATTGGTCCCGGAGGTCGGGTAATCGCCAGTGACGTTAGTGCCGCCATGCTCGCCCAAGTAGCCAACGACTTTCCCAGTCGCGAAGTGGCGCTTCAAACGTTGGAGTGTTCGGCGACCGCCCTCGATTTGCCGGATGCTTCGGTGGACGTGGTGTTCTGCCAGCAGGGATTACCGTTTATTCCCGATCGACCCGGCGCGGCCCGAGAGATGTTTCGCGTGCTCCGTCCCAATGGCCGGGTCGGTATCGCGGTGTGGTTGTCGACGCCAAGACTCGAGCCGTTCGTTATTTACGGTGACGCCCTACGAGCCCATCGGGTGCTCGAACCCTTCCAAGGGGCCTACGACACGTCAACGCTCGGCATGACCACGGACGAGTTGGCAAGCACGTTAGTCGGCGCGGGATTCCAAGACGTGGAGGTACGTGTCGAACGACTGGAAGTGGCGTGGCCGAGCGTACGCCACGCCGTCCGCGCCGTCTCCGGCACGCCCTATGGACCGACCATTGACGCCATGGACAACGACATTCGAAAGTCGGTGATTGCGGACGTGCAACGGAGGATGACGGGTCCTCGTGGCACTGTGGCAACACACGTCATGACTTCGATTCTGGCTCGAGGTCGGCGCCCCTCGATCGATCCGTGACCTTCGTGGTCGGGCACTGCTCGATTGGCGGGCTGAGTCGATCATCGCCACGTTGAACGAAGCCGCCAAGGACACGTAACCAACGTATTGGTTCGGGTCACCGCCGCGAGGTCGTGTTAACCCGCTCACGGTGAGTCCGAGGTCGCACCTGGCGCGTCAGCGAGGTCGAAACACGCTCGGATCCTCGGCACCAGTGAAACGTCAGTTAACGACGAACTCCTCGTCTTGGGCCTACGGGGTAAGAGCCGTCGCTCGGACTGTATGGCACGAACCTGGGATCGGCTGAGCGAGGGATGACACCACTCTTCACAGCTCCCACCGAAGTGGAGCGATTCGCGGACTGATGGTCAGACGGCGACGCGTCCCAGGGCGTAGTCGACGAGCCGGTCCACGCTGAGTTCGCGCCCGATTGCGAGGAGCCGCTCGTACTCCGCCTCTCCGAGGGCTTCACGTAGCGCCGCGCGGTTGTTCTCGCGCATCTCGATCTCCAACGCAGACCAGTAGCCCTGACCCGTCTCGGAGAGGTTGGCAGTTAGAGCGTCGTGCGCGCCGGTCAGCTGCGCGCCGCGCACGAAGTCGCCTCGACTCGTCGCGCAGCACGCCAAGACGAAGATCATCCAGGCCGTGGTACTCATCTGAATCCCGATGCGTCGAGACGTGAGTAGAGCCCGTCGACTGAACTCCTCCGCATCGTCAACCTCGCCCAAGAGGTACAGGGTGACGCCGTGGTTCGCCCAGAGCAGTCGCGAGTGCCAGGACGACTCGAGTTGCTCGGCAATGGCCATCGCTTCCTCCGACAGCGAACGAGCCTCGCCGGGGTCGCCCGCCCCCAACCCGCTAGAGATCGAAAGAAAGACCAGTGCGTTGCACACCCACTGCAGGTCACCAACTTGGCGCAGGAGCCGCAGCGCCTCCGTGTGTATCGCGCGTTGACCCATCATGTCGTCGCGGTCTCCGTACGTGCTGATGAGCAACGCTCGCCCAATATCGCGAGCGTTGCCGCTCGCTCGAGCGATTTGAACAGCTCGCGCGCCGTGTTCGTGCCATTCCTCGCCCAAGTCGAGATACGCGGTGGTGAGTATGAGCGAGATCCGCACCTCGAGTTCCAGCGAGGCGTCATCGAGCTCTTGTGCGAGACGCAGAGCCTCCCTCAAAAGGTCGTACGAGACCTGACCCGGTCGCTCACCGAACCCGGTGAGCACCAACACGAACCCTACGGTGTTCAGCGCCGCAGATCTCAGTCCGGCGGGAATGTCGGTGTCGTCGAGGGCCCTGATCATTAACGGGAGAATCGTCTGAATGGCGCGCGACGCGAAGTACGAGTGCAGCGCGACGCCTAGGCGCAGGAGCTTCTCACGCTCTTCTTCGTCCGCCGAGAAGAGCGTGAAGGCCGCCAGGACGTTGTCCCACTCGACGTCGAGCCGGCGCAGCCACGCTGCCTGATTAGGCCCTATCAACTCCGGCGCCGCGATTTCGCAGAGCTCCAGGAAGTACATGGCGTGGCGACGACGCGCGAGTAGCGCTTCTGCTTCGCCGTCGCTCTGCAGTAGTTGGTCGGCCGCGTACTGGCGGATCGTCTCGAGCAGTCGGTACCGGAGGGCTGTCGAGAGACGCTCCGCGCCCACCAGGCTCTTATTCACCAGCGAGCTGAGCAGGTCGGCGACGTCGAAGGCTTCGAGAGTCTCAGTGGCGCACACCGACTCGGCCGCCTGCAGGTCGAAACCGCCGACGAACACCGACAGCCGGCGCAGCGCCTCGCGCTCTGGCTCGCTCAGGAGGTCGTAGGACCACGCGACCATCGCCCCGAGGGTCTGCTGGCGTGGAAGGGCGTTGCGGCTCCCGCCCGTGAGGAGCCGGAAGCGCTGGTCCAGGCGGTCGTGCAGATCCACGAGGGACATCGACGACAACCGTGACGCCGCCAGTTCGATCGCGAGAGGAATTCCGTCGAGGCGCTGGCAGATCGAGGCCACTAGCGGCGCCGCGGCGTCGTCCAGTTCGAAAGTCGAATCGTGCGCGCGGGTCCTCGCCACGAACAACTCGACCGCGTCCGAACCGGCGAGGTCGTCGACACTCTCAACGACGTGCGCAGGCAAAGAGAGCGATCGAACTCGGTAGACGCGCTCGCCGTCGACGCCTAGGGGTTCGCGCGACGTCGCGACGAGGGTGACCCGCGGGCACGAGCGCCTGATGACGTCGGCCATCTTCGCGACGGCGTCGATGACGTGTTCGCAGTTGTCCAGCGTGATGAGAACGTTCTGGCCCTTCAGAGTTGCGGCGAGCGACTCGAGTGCCGACACGTCGGGCTGCTGGCGCAGTTGCAACGTCGAGATGACGATGGAGGGCACTTGGTCGGGGTCGCTGATCGGCGCCAGGTCCACGAACCAGACTCCCTCGCCCGTCCCGTCCAGGAGTTCGGCGGCCACCTGGAGAGCCAAACGCGTCTTGCCCGAGCCCCCCGATCCGGTGAGGGTCACCAGGCGCGAGGTCGTCACGAGTTCGCGCACCTCGTCTAGTTCCGCCGCCCGCCCGACGAACGGGGTGAGTGAGGCTGGAAGATTGTTCGCAAGATCCGGGTTGTCGAGGGAGCGCAGCGGCGGGAAGTTCTCATCCAGCCCTTCGACGACGAGCTGGAAGATCGTCTCGGGGTGTCCGAGGTCCTTCAAGCGGTGCGCACCCAGGTCCCGGAGTCCCACTTCGGGCGCGAGGACGTCCTCGACGAGTCCGGCGGCGGCTGAAGAGAGCAGGATCTGGCCGCCGTAACCGACTGCGGCGATGCGCGCCGCCCGATGGACCTCGTAGCCCACCAGCCCCGTCGACGCCTCCGACGCCTCACCGGTGTGAATGCCCATTCGTACGAGGGGCCGCGCGTCGTTCGGCCACTCGGCGACGACGAAGGCACGTTGCATGGCGACGGCCGCGCCCACGCACGCGCTGGGCGACGTGAAGACCGCGAAGAAGGAGTCGCCCTGGGTGGCCTGCTCGACACCACCAAAATCGTCCAGGCTCGTGCGGATCAATTCGTGGTGGCGGGCCAGGATAGTGGCGTAGACCTCAGCGCCGACCCGGCGCAGCAGCATCGTGGACTCTTCGATGTCGGTGAAGAGGAAGGTCAGGGTCTCCATAAGTAAATGGTACGAGATGGGACCCGGACGCGCTTACTGGAAGTCGCCGAGACTTGCGACCCGGCGCGGTCGCCAATTCGGTGAGTTTTGGCAGTGACGTAGAGACGGGTACGACGCCGTTGGTCTAACTGTTGACACGGCGTCATCTCACGTCGCGGTAACCGAGTCTCCAGCACCGGTTGCAGACCTTTCACGTCGGGCCCTGGAGTGAACCCGCGCGTTAGCGACAGTGAGTTTCGAGGCACGTGAGATCTCGCTTCAACTGAAGGGCATGTTGTATTGATCGACTGCCTTTTAGCGTGCGGGTTGTTACTCCCTTGCTGCTTCAATCCGTGGAGTTCACGGGCACTTCTACTATTCAGTGGACTTCTGTCAGGACCCAACGGCCGTGTCTGGATACAAACGACGGGAGATACGCGTTGCGCCACTCCTAATCCCTCGGTCGTGGGTCCGATCCCCACAGGTCCTTACGATGGGGCTAACGGACGGGTCGCAGCTTGGCTATCAACTCAATCTCGACGGCAATGTCGAAAGGCAGCTCCGCTACACCGACCGCACTGCGCGCGTGTTGTCCGACGTCGCCGAACACTTCGACAAGGAGATCCGAGCAGCCGTCGATGACTGCCGGAGTCTGGTTGAAACCGGGTGCGACGTTGACCATCCCAAAGACCTTGACAATGCGTTCTATTCGATCCAAGTCACCTAGCTCGGTCTTTAATGTTGCGAGGATTGACAACGCGGTGCCCCGCGCTGCTTCTTGCGCCTCTTCCAAGGTCAGGTCAGCACCGACTTTTCCCCGAATGATGTTCGAACCGACTATCGGCCCGTGACCGCCGACGTAAAGCATGTCGTCAATGATGACGCAGGCGAGGTAGTTGCCAGCCGGAGGGAACGTGGGTGGAAGGGTAATTCCCAGCTCTACCAAGCGTTCGTCAATCATCGAGCAAGTGTACAGAACCAAAATCAGTAATGATAATTTTCAGTTCTCGCCTGAATCCGTAGAACGTTCGAACCATCGGAGGGTCGCCGCACCTTTCACCGATTCCACCGCCTTTCTTTTCGAGAGAAAATCCGGACGACGGCATATTAAGTTAGGCAAGGTCCGCCAAGGACTTGAAAGTGGTGCCGCGTGCAATTTCTCTCATTCTGGTCCGACCCCGTGTGGCGGGGACTTCGGATCATCCAAATCGTCACTGGGTGCACCACGTTGATAATCCTCGCCATCGTCGTCCTCGGAGCCAGGTCGTGGCTCGTCGGGCTTGTCGCTGCGGTGCTGACGAACCTCGGGGTTGCCGTCGCTGTACTGATCCGCACCTTCATAGTTCGAGCCAGACTGCGCCATTCGCGCAAATCGTAGAGAACTGTCTCTTCATAGTTCGAGCCAGACTGCGCCATTCGCGCAAATCGTAGAGAACTGTCTCTTCAAAGTTCGAGGTATCACCCATTAGGGCAAAATCGAAGAGTTAAATTAAAAAACTCTTCGTCATAGATGGACGGGGATCGATTGGTCGAAGGAGAAAAGGTTTTCCGGATCGTAGGTCCGCTTGACCTTGACGAGCCTTTCGAGGTTCGTCCCGTAGTAGGCCGTTTTCCAGTCGGCGAGTGTTGGGTCGATGTAGTTCTGGTACGCACCAGTTTGTGGTCTAAAGACGTCGGATCCGAGCCACGTGAGCCACCGTTGGCCCGCCGCTATTTCCGAAGGCGATGTGTAGCTTGACCAAGAGTACGTCGCTTGAATTCCCGCGAGTTTGTCGCGGTGAACGAATGCCGTCTGATGTTTCTCGACACGATTTATTGCGCCACCGTAGGCGTCAAAGGCGAGACCCCCGCCAACCGTCGGTGCGTAATCCTTCAAGACTTCGACCGCGTGAACCAGGAGCGTCGCGTGCGCGCTAGTCGTGGGGGCGTCGAGATAGCTCGATTTCGCGGAGTACGCCTCGCGGCTCAAAACTCCCTGGCGACTGTCCGTTGGTAGATGACACGCCGCGATTGAGAGATTGGAACAACCCGCTTCGATCTTCATAGCCTCGACGTAGTCATCGGAACCAACGAAAGTTGACGAGGGCGGCGTTCCACTGCTCGAGTGAAGGCGTGTCAAAAGCGTGGCGAGCGCTGATTGAGTGCCACAGAAAACGCCACTGATCTGAATAAGAAATCCGTAGGAACCTTGGGAGAGTAGTTGGCAGTTTGACCACAACTCGTCGGGCATCAAGGTGATCCAGTGTTGCCAGGCCTCCAACACGTTTGCCGCCGCCTCCCACGGGTACTGCAGTGAAAAAAGCGTGACTTGGGGCATCGGGTGGACGTCGAACTCGAATGAGGTCACGATGCCGAAGTTTCCCCCACCACCACCTCGACACGCCCAAAGAAGACTTGGATGACTGCTTGGGTCAACGGAAAGATGTTCGCCGGCCGCAGTGACGAACTTCGCCGATCGAAGATTGTCACTGGTGAGACCGAACTTTCGCCCAAAGACACCAACGCCTCCGCCAAGGGTGAGGCCAGCCACGCCAACCGACGGGCACGAACCACCAGGGAGTAATCGATTCCGACTGCCGATGGCGTTGTAGACATCGATCATCCGTGCGCCCGCTCCGACTTTTGCGACGTTGGCCTTCGTGTCGACCTTGACCCAGTCGAGGCGACTGACGTCGATGACGAGCCCGTCGCAGCTCGAGTACCCGCCGTAGCTGTGCCCCCCGGAGCGCGCGGCGACGTCGACTTCATGACTCGCGACGAAGTCCACACATCGCTTCACGTCCTCGGCGCTCGAACAGTAGGCAATCGCCGCTGGATGCGGATTGACAAACTTCGAGTTGTAGAGCAAACGATCCGTGGCGTAGGCCGGACTTGAGGGAAGTACGAGCGA
Source organism: Acidimicrobiales bacterium (assembly GCA_035533995.1). Taxonomy (GTDB): domain Bacteria; phylum Actinomycetota; class Acidimicrobiia; order Acidimicrobiales; family RAAP-2; genus RAAP-2. The sequence continues at coordinate 29,010 of DATLSR010000044.1, forward strand.
TCCCGATAGCGAACTACCTAGACGCCGCCACTCGGCCACTGTCGGCGGGCGAAGAGCCGCGGTCGTTGTTGTCGTTGAAGGAGGCGCGACGGATTTACACCCCGCGAGAGTAACCCCAGCCGTTAGCGCTCCCGAGGCGATGGCGCAAGCTTGGAGGCTTCGTCTCAGAAACGCTCGTCGATCAAGCGGGGGAGTCGGGACCACGACGTGACACTATTCCGAGACCAGGGGTCGAAGAGGGGAGAGCGGTACGTCGACCACGAGATCACCTTCGCGCCAGTCGGGCAGTCGACTAACGACGACACCTTCGGGATTGACGAGAGCGGCGAAGCCCGGGAAGTCTTCGTCCAGTGTCGATCCAGCTTGACCGCTCAGGGCTATCCACTGGTTTAACCGCTTTGCGTGTCGACGAGCATCGCCCAAACTTGAGTTCTCCCACCACGAGAAACCGCTTCGCCATGATGCTTCGTCCCTTCGACGACCGTAGAGACCAGGTGCCGAAGGGAAGAGAACGAGGCGTGCCCCGGCTTCAGCGGCGTCGTCGAATGGCGCGTTAAAGCCCGCTTCCGCGCAAATTGCAATAGCGAACCTGGTGCCACGACTATCGAAGATCTCGGACTCGGTCGCGGACGAAAAGTGTTCTTCACCATCACCGAGATGACGCTTGCGCTGAATACCTTGACGGCGTCCATCGCTCACCACTACCTGAGTGATGAAGGCTTCGCCGGTTCCCGCCACTTCGGCGATGCCGAACGCGGCCGCTACACCCGACGCGTCGGCAGCGGTGGCGAGTGTGGCGATCATCGGATCGTCTAAGGACATCAGTCGCTCCGGATTTCTTGAAGGATCCACCGAACCGGTGAGTGACATCTCGGGAAAGAGGACAAGTTCACAACCTTGTGAAGATGCGTGGGCCAACTTCTCGAGGTGACGCGAGAGGTTGACCTCGAAGTCACCCTTTTCACAACGCATCGCCGTTAGCAAGATTCGCACGTCACTATCATGGCGTGACCCGAACGCGTTGCCCGACGGCGACTTCTCGTAGACTTACGTCTCAGCCCAAGTAACGACGTGCCTTCATCGAAGCAGTCTGACGCCACCGAAGTAGTGCGTTCGAGAGCGTCAATCCCTTATTTCTCTTGGTGGTGGGTTCAATCGCTATCGACGTGACCAAGAACTTTCTCCCTCAGTACCTGTGCTGATCGATACCAGTGAGACCGCCCAAATACCGCTACTCAGGAGTACGCGGATGATACTGGTCCGACGGACGTAGAACTCGGTGAGAACGCCAAGGCATCGAAGGCACGGCTTGCGGCCGAGATAGAAAAGCAACGACGGAGAATTGGCTGGACGGGCGTTCTTGGTGGTGCACTACTGGTGATCTCCACCGTTCTGGTGTGGGTGAATCATCCCGCGATTGTACGAAGCACGATAAAGCCCTACCCGTACCTAGTGATTGAAACGAGCCATTCCATGGGACTGGTGACGTGGTCGGCTGGTCCGATCACTCTTGTGCTCGCCGTCGCGTTCCTGTGGACTACACGCCGACTTCTCCGAGGCGTCCAATGGGCCGGTTGGGTCGCACTTCTCCTGGGACTTGGGCAACTCGGCGTGAGCGTGACCGAGACTATTCAACTGCTACTCGGACGTAGCCACTACCTCGACCACGCGTCGCTTTTGACGCCCCCGTACCCCTCGCTCGCTGATGCGGTGGGCGGCGGAGCGTGGCTGTGCGCGGGCGCATCGGTGCTCGTGGTGGCGGTGACTCTGACCTACCTTTGGCGGGCACGTCGATACTGGAGAAGATGAATTGGCCGAGTGACTCGTTACCGGAACTTGATTTCAATATTCTGGTAAGCCCTTCGCGTGGAGGTCACGAAAGCCCGAGAGTGGGTGAAACTGCAACTCGACGTAACCACGTTTGACGATGAAAACTATCGACGTCAATTTTTGTCGAGAGTGCGGAGTGGGCGTCGCGCGTACTGTTCATCATCCTCGGAATGAGTCCACTATCGCTACGAACAAGAAACTCGGAGACGTCGAAGGAAAAGGGACTAACCGTGAGGATCTTGTCGAACGTTCCTGACTTAGGGTTGAGGTTGCCCGCGTCGGTCGAACCTTGGTCACCACCCCATTACGTGGTGGAAAGATTCACGACAATTGCCTCTTGCGTGGACCGTGCCAAAATGACCACCGCTTCTTCGCTGGGCGAAGGATTCTCCTCGCGGTGGGCCACGAACGGGGGCACAAAGACGTAGTCACCGGGCTGGGTCTCAATTCGCGTTTCCGCGCCGCCCTGGAGGAAGACGAACACCGGGTTCCCGCGCAGGACGTAGATGCCCGTCTCGGACTCGCCATGATGATGGTTGGACGAACGTGTCGCCGGTTCAATATGACTTTCACCCATCCAGATCCTCTCGGCACCGGTCATCGCCCCGGAGATGGCCTCGAGACGGCGCATGCCTGCGCTTTGCGCCGTATCGCCGGCGAGGTGAGCGGTGGGAATGTGGTGCAATCGAGTGAGCGGCCGCTCATCATCTTCTGACGTCACTACCGTCCCCCTGCCCTTTTTTGGACTGCTGGTTCGACGGTAGCAGGAGACCGACGTGTGGATTCTCTGATCACGGCGAGGCCTTGACTCGCCTCGCGTGTTCTCGCCGCTCTCGTGGAGAGCCGCGGTACGCCATAGCGCCGAGTTGTGCAGTGACGCAGTTCGACGTTGTCAAGAGTTCGTTATGCGAGACTTCGGGCATGACACGATGTCGATTCAACTTCGCCCAGCGTTGTTGGGAGATGGGTGACGTACCTCGGATTGCGTGCAACGAATATCGACGGGACTGGGTCCGCGTCGCTGAGCACGACGTCGGTATCGCCCTTCGCCGGGGGGTTGCACTCTTGAGCGCGACTCGTCCTCTGGCTTATTCTGGTCGCTGCATGGATGGCGATGTCACTCGTGCTACTTCGAAGTCCTCGAGAGAGAGTTGAAGGATGGTGAGAAGGGTCCGGGCTCTACGAGGGCGGCGCGAATGAGCGAGTTGACGTTGAATGAAGATCACGATCACGCCCGTGACGGTGCGCTCGCGGCCAAACGTCATCGGTGGCGCGTCGTACTACTTACATTGGGCGCCCTCGTGCTCATCGTCTTTGTCGTTGGCAGTCTTTTCGTCTCTCGCTACAAGCCACTAGAGATTCATCAGTTCAACTATCCGGCGAGGCAACGACATCTGGCGGAGCCATCGGGAACGTTCGTACTCAAGTACGTCGTCGACATCGAAAACCGAGGACCCTTTCCCGTCACGCTCACCAAGATCGACCCAGTGGCGTTTAACAACAGGAGTGAACCCTCGCTCAAGACCGAGGCGTTCTTGCCGTCCACTTCGACTTACAGCGATCGCCGCCCTTTTCATCTCGTGACCCTTAAGAAGAATCGCAGCGTCGAGGTGGCCATTCGCGTTACGGTGCCGTGCCGGCCACTCGTCGCCGGAGAATCATTGTCGATTGAGAGCCAGTTGGTCTCCTACGACTTCTTCGGGGTCAGCCATACCCAATCAGTCGCGCTGGGAACTTCGGTCTACCCCGCAACCATTCTGGGGCCACAGAGCTGCAAGACGTAACGCTGATGACGTGGTGGCAAGAAGCCGTTGTCTACCAGATCTACCCTCGCTCCTTTTGCGACTCGAACGGTGATGGTGTCGGAGATCTCAACGGCGTGCGCAGCCGCCTCGCCTATCTGGCGTCGCTCGGAGTGGACGCGCTGTGGTTGTCACCCATTTATCCGTCGCCGATGCGCGACTTCGGTTACGACGTGGCGAACTACGTCGACGTCGATCAGGTTTTTGGGTCCTTGGCGGTGTTCGACGAGCTCGTTCAGGAGGCGCACGCTCTCGGTATCCGCGTACTGCTGGACTGGGTGCCTAATCACACTTCGAGCGATCATCCTTGGTTCGAAGCTTCGCGAGCCTCTCGGGGTAGTCCCTTCCGTGACTGGTACCTGTGGCGCGACGCGGACCCTAATGGATCGTTACCTAATAACTGGGTTCGGGCGTGGAGCGAAGAGTCCACCTGGACGTGGGACGAGGCGACGGGCCAGTACTACCTGCACCTCTTCCTTCCCAGTCAGCCTGATCTCAACTGGGCGAACGTTGACGTGCGTCGCGCCATGCACGAGACGGTGCGTTTTTGGCTCGACCGCGGCGTTGATGGATTTCGCATGGACGTGATCCACGCACTCGGCAAAGACCTCGCGGTCGACGACCCCGAAGACCTCCGACTACTCAGTCACGTCCCCCTCAACGACGTCACGGTAACCCACGACTACCTTCGAGAGATTCGATCAGTGCTCGATGAGTACGAGGGCGAACGGGTCTCGGTTGGCGAGGTGTACCTCTTGGATCCGGCTCGTGTGGCGACCTACTACGGCGCGGGCGACGAGTTGCACCTCTCGTTTAACTTCGCCTCGATCTACACGCCCTGGCGCGCACGAGCGTGGCTCGAACTCATCGAGCACACGGAAAACGTGCACAAGATCGCGAACGCGTGGCCGACCTGGGTACTCAGCAATCACGACAATCCTCGTGCAGCGACGCGGCTCGGTGGAGAGGACCGGGTACGGGCGGCGATGGTGCTGTTGTTAACACTTCGGGGCACACCCTTTCTCTACGCGGGCGAGGAGTTGGGTCTCAAAGACGCCGACGTGCCCCAGGATCGCGTCGTCGATCCCGGGGGTCGTGACGGCTGTCGGTCGCCGCTGCCCTGGACCAGGGCAGCGCATCACGGGTGGGGCGTCGAACCCTGGTTGCCGTTCGCGGATCGATCAACTGAGCTATCGGTTGAGTCTCAACAACAAGAAGCAACTTCGATGCTGAACTTCACTCGCCGGCTGCTCGAGGTACGCAGGTCCTCTGAAGCGTTGCGCCGTGGCGAGCTGGTGAATCTTCACCTCGAGGGCGACGTTCTGATCTACGACCGCGTAGCCGGCGAGCGCCGTGTTCGGGTCTTTATCAATTTCGCCAAGCACCTTTCGCGCATTACCGAGCCCGAAGGATCGTTGCTGATCTCGAGCATGGCGCGACATACCGTGAACGAACTCGGCGCCAACGAGGCCGTCATTTACGAATTCGGAGCTGTTCTTCCCGTCGACCCATGAAAGGTATTCGCGTGACTCTCTTCAGTCCACTCTCGTGCGTACGGTTGAATACGTCTCGTCGTAAGGTTGCGTGAAGTATGCGATTCCCTCGACCTCGACGTACATCGACACTCATGAGGGCGACGGCCGTACTGAGCGCCACGGTGATGACGATCGTTGGTCTCGCACTCTTTGTAAGTGGCGCCGCGCTCGCGTCGCCCACGCCGCGGAGCGAGAGTTCGTGGACGGTCTATCACGGCAACGTCAAGGGATCTGGCGTATCGAGGGTTGTTAAAACCGTTACGACGTCCAAGAGGGCCTGGACGTCGCCGCTGCTTAGCGGAGAGCTCTACGGCGAGCCGCTCGTCTACTCGAGAGACGTTTTCGTCGCCACGGAGAACGACACGGTCTACGCGCTGTCCTCGTCCAATGGGAAAGTCGTATGGACCCGACACCTCGCGACACCCGTTCCCTCGAGCGCACTTCCGTGCGGCGATATCTCTCCGAGCGTTGGCGTGACGGGCACCCCAGTAATCGATCCTTCGCGCAATGAGATATTTGTCGTCGCGGACGAGTTCATCGCTGGCAAGCCCGAACACTTCCTCGTAGGACTCAGCACCACGTCCGGCGCGACTGAACTGCGCCAACGGGTCGACCCGCGTGGCGCCAATCCGGCCGCGCTGTTGGCACGATCGGGCTTGACGTTGGACGCTGGTCGCGTGGTCTTTGGCATGGGTGGTAACTACGGAGACTGTGCCACGTACCAGGGACGGGTGGAGTCGGTAAAAGAAACTGGTTCTTCGCCAATCATCTTCACCGTGGACGCCGCCGCCGGAGACAGCCAAGGCGCCGTCTGGATGGGCGGCGCGGCGCCCATCGTCGACGCCCAGGGCAATATCTGGGTCAGCGTGGGCAACGGTTCGGTGCACTCGTCGGGTCAGGCCTTTGACCACAGCGACTCCGTACTAGAACTCAGCCAAGCCCTTCACGTAAAGCAGTACTTCGCGCCCACGGATTGGGCCCAGAACAACGCGAGCGACGCGGACATGTCCACGGCCCCGGCGTTACTCGCCAATGGACAAGTGGTGTTGGCCGGAAAGTCGCGGACCGTGTATCTCTTGAACGGTGCGCATCTTGGGGGTATCGGGAGCGGTGAAGCAACACTTCCGGCCGCGTGCTCGAACGACATCGACGGGGGCCCCGCGTTCTCTGGAACGACCGTGTACTTGCCCTGTGTGAGTGGCCCGGTCGCGGTGCGGGTCACCACCTCGCCGCCGTCAGTGAAGGAACTTTGGCAGTCCAGCGTGGGCGGTGGACCCGCGATCGTGGCCGCGGGCGAGGTCTGGACCATCGGGCAAAACGGTGTCCTGTACGGACTAAACCCAGCCAACGGGAGCGTGCGTCAACAAGCGTCGGTCGGCGCGCTTTCGAATCACTTCTCAACGCCGAGCGTTGGCGACTCACTGCTGCTCGTTCCAACGTCGAACCGTGTCGTGGCCTTTCGCGCTCGCGCGTAGTCGCCGTTCAGCGCTCGAGTCTCGATCGGAGAGCTTTGGCGCGTTGGGTCCGTTCCCGGTCGTCTTCATTGGGGCGTTGCGTCGACCGGCGAGTGAACGGCTCCGGCCGATTTAGCGGTTGATGAGGGTTAACGCTCTCGTAAAAAAATTTAAGAGGTCAGCCCTTGCTAATACCCGACTAACTTGATAATAATTGTCGTGATTCAATATAACCGCGCGAGAGGGGCCCAGTGTCTACTGAAACGAAGACCGAGTCCGAGGTTGAGGCGATCAAGCGCTCGAGCAACTATCTGCGTGGCAATCTTGACGCCGAGCTCTCCGCCGACGCTCCGGACGTCTCCAATGACGCTGAGCAGTTGCTGAAGTTTCACGGTATCTACGCCCAGGACAACCGCGACGTGCGTCGCGAGCGAGCCTTAGCCAAAGAAACGCTCGACTACATCTTCATGATTCGTGTCGTCATTCCCGGCGGTCGACTCTCGCCCGCCCAATGGTTGGGACTCGACGACATCTCGACGTCGATTGCGGACGGATCTATACGTCTCACCACTCGTCAAGCGATCCAGTATCACGGTGTCGTCAAGGGCGATCTTCGAGACCTCGCTCTATCGTTGGATCGACAGTTCTTGAGCTCCTTTGGCGCCTGCGGTGACGTCGTGCGCAACGTCGTGACCTGCCCAAATTTGCACCTCGAAAGTGGCCACGGCCACTTAGAAGGTATGGCTCGCCAACTCCGTGAGACCTTTCGCTCAACCTCCGAAGCCCACTGGGAGATCTTTGTCAACGGCGAGAAGGCGGCGTCTCGTGAGGAGATTGAAGAGCGCCCCTTCTACGGTGACACGTATCTGCCGCGCAAGTTCAAGATTGCCGTTTCGCACCCGCGCGACAACTGCGTGGACGTCTTCGCCCAAGACGTGGGCCTCATTCCGGGCGAGCACCCCAACGTCGGCGCTGGTTTCACGATGCTCGTCGGTGGAGGACTTGGTCGTTCCTACGCGAACGCGGATACGTTCGCGCACCTCGCGCAGCCGCTGACCTTTGTGACCTACGACGAGGTCGAGGAGGTCATCGCTTCAATTATTGCTACGTATCGCGACCTCGGAGACCGAACGGATCGCAAGCGCGCCCGAATGAAGTACGTCGTCGCCGATCGCGGTTTGGCGGCCTTTCAGAAGGAAGTCGAGAGCCGGCTCGGTCGTGAGTTGCGCGCGCCACTCGACGTGCCCACTGACTTTGACGCCGACGACCACCTGGGTTGGCGCTCGTTACCTGATGGCACCTGGCAGTTAGGTGTTCGCGTGGGCGCCGGACGGGTGAAGGATGTCGAGGGCGGACCCACGATACGCAGCGCCTTTCGTCTCATCGCCGAGCGCTTCGCGGTGACCTTTCTGATTACCCCTCAACAGGACCTCGTCATAAGTGGTGTGGCGAAGAGCGACCGCGGGGCCATTGACGCACTGTTAAAGGAGCACCACGTGCGCCCCGACGGCGAACTCGGTAACGTTGAACGTTCCGCGTTGGCCTGTCCGGCACTGCTGACGTGTGGCCAAGCATTGGCCGAGTCCGAGAGGGCGCTCCCGGGTCTCGTCGCCGGTCTCGAAAACGCCCTCGCGGCCCGTGAACTCGGTCGTCGGCCCCTCCAACTTCGTATGACGGGATGCCCGAATGGCTGCGCCCGACCAGCCATCGCCGAAGTTGGCGTCGTTGGACGAACCAAGTCCACGTACGACCTCTACCTCGGCGGACGTACGCGCGGTGATCGTTTGGCGGGCCTCTATAGAGAGAAGGTGAAGTTGGAGGACATCCCCGATATTCTCGGCCCGCTCTTTGATCGTTGGGCGAGTGAGGCTGAAGCGGAGGAGTCGTTTGGCGACTTCGTTACGAGAGTGGGCGTCTCGTGAGCGTGTACTTAGTTGGCGCGGGTCCCGGCGACGCTGATCTCTTAACGGTGCGCGCGGCGCGACTGCTCGGCGACGCCGACGTCGTGGTACGCGACCGACTCGTTGACGAGTCGGTACTGGGCTACGTAAACCCCGAGGCGAGGATCATCGACGTCGGCAAGGTCCCGGGTACGTCGTCGAGTCAGGCGTCGATAAACGACCTACTTATCGACCTCTCTCGACGCTTCGAGACGGTCGTTCGACTAAAGGGGGGCGACCCCTTTGTCTTCGGGCGTGGTGGCGAGGAGTTGCTGGCCCTGCACGAGGCGGGCGTGGCCTGTGAGGTGGTGCCCGGACTGAGTTCGGCGCTCGCGGGCCCCCTGGCCGCCGGTATTCCCGTTACCCATCGGGGACTGAGTCGTGGCGTCACTATTGTCAGCGCGCGTGGCGCCAACGGGGACGTCACTAACTTTCGCGCTCTCGCGAACCCTGATCTCTCGCTCGTGGTGATGATGGGCGTCGAGCACCGCGCCACTATCGCGCAACAGCTGCTCGACGGCGGTCTGCACGCGACCACGCCGGTCGCGGTTGTCGAACAGGCCTGGACCGGCCAACAGCGCACGACGCGAGGTCCGCTGAACGAACTCGGAAACTTTGACGTACGCCCGCCGGCCGTCATTGTCGTCGGTGAGGTCGCCGCACTGGATCTTCGATCCCTCAAGGTCCTCGACGTCGCGTTGCTCTGAGATGCTGCCCCTCGCTTTTAAGTTCGACGGCGTTCCCGTGCTCGTCATTGGCGCGGGTCAGATTGGCGCGCGCAAGGCCGCGCAACTGATTGAGGCTGGCGCTTTCGTCACGATCATCGCCGAAGAGTTTCTGGCCCCCCTGCCCGACGGCGTGGCCCACGTTGAGCAGCGCCGTTACCAACGTGGTGACCTTCGAGGATTCTTTCTTGTCGTCTCGGCGACGGGCCAGCCCGACGTGAACGATGAGGTAGTGAAGGAAGCGAGTGATGAGCGAATCTGGCTGAACGTCGTGGACGATCCCGAGCGGTGCAGTTTCTTTTTCATGGCGCTACACCGTCAAGGCGAGGTGACGGTGGCCGTGACGACCGAGGGTGCCGCACCGGCCCTCGCCCAAGGGATTCGAGACCTCGTCGCCGAGCGTCTGCCCACTAATTTGGCCGACGTGGCCGTCACGTTGCGCGAGGAACGCCGCGCCGTGCACGAAAACGGCGCGAGCACCGAGAACGCTGACTGGCGACCTCGGATTCGAGAACTCTTGGGTGCCGACCTAGCCCTCTAGGAGTGGAACGGCTGGAAGATCGGCGCGAAGCGCGTCAACTCATCGAGCAGATCGTTGGCGGACTTTTCTAGCTCTTCGTTGCCTGGAAAGACGTTCTCCACGACGGGCGTAGTGAGCAACGTAATCGCGACGTCCCCCGCGAGGAACATCCTCAACGCCACGAGCGAAGGGGTGAGCGCTTGCGCCGCACGAAGACCCTTGGACGCACCACCGTAGCTGACCACGCCAAAAGGCTTGTAGCGCCACTCATGGTAGAGAAAGTCAACGGCGTTCTTGATCGCGGCATTGAGGCCGTGGTTGTACTCGGGAATGACGAAGACGAACGCGTCGGCGCGTTCGACTCTCTCGGACCAGCGCTTGGTGTGATCGTGGGCGTACGTTCTGCGAACGGGCTGCACGGGCTCGTCATAGATCGGAAGGTTCACCTCGGCGAGGTCCACGAGTTCCACGTCGAATCCGCCGTGGGCCACGGCGAGGTCGTAAAACCACCTAGCGATCGGTTCGCCGGCCCGACCCGGTCGAGTGCTGCCAATGATTACCGCAAGAACTGGGCGTGAGAGCGACATTGAGAGAGCCTAACTTCAGCCGTTCGGCGCCTCTCGGCTCGTCGGATTATCGGCCCGGCTCGCCGTTTCGAGTGTTTTAGTGGTGGGAATCTCTATTCCGTCCACCAATTGGAGGTTGAATGACTCATTTTAGTGGTTCTTTACTCGTATTAGCCGATTAAAATTGCCAGCGTGGCAAAGCAAAGTCGATCCGCCCCCGTCATGAAAACCGTGCTGGACGCGGTAGCGGAACGCCTGATCGCTGGGGATGAACTCCTAATTCGTATACCGGAAATATGTGAAGCGACGGGTGTTAATTACGGCTCGGTCTACCACCACTTCGGCTCTCGCGAAGGTGTCATCGACGCCGCGTACAACCTGATCTTCTCCCAGATGGTCGAGGAAGACATCGCCCTCTGTCGAAAGGCAACGTCGGAGGCAGAGACCCTCGAGGAGTACATCGCGGTAACCCTGCCGATCATCGGCGCTTTGAATTCAGGGCCCGAACGCGTCGCCCGTAGGGCGCTACGCGTACGAATCGTGGCGGCAGCCGAGACGCGTCCCGAGCTCCACGAACTCATCAGCGAAACACAGACTCGTCTTACCGAGGAGTGGCGTCTCTTGGTCGAGTTTGCTCAGCGCCGCGAATGGATTCGCAACGATATCTCGTCGACGTTCCTCGCCGTTCTTTTCCAAGTTCTCGTCTTCGGTCGAGCACTCGACGATATTTCAGAAAAACCCTTGGATGAAGAGGATTGGGGAGCGTCTATCACCACGCTCTTTGCTCACCTTCTACGTCAATAGGGGACGGCCTCGTCGTCCTGTGCTCAACTGCAGGTATGAAATGGATTCGCGTGGTGGCGAGTGTGCTCGTGCTCGTCGCTCTCTCGCTCAGCGTCGTCAAAGTCAACCGGTCCCTCGCCGCTGCACCCCTTTCGGTGCCGTGTAACGCCTCGGCGCTCGCCGCTTCGTACCACGGCATTGACGAGGTGAAGAGCGTCGACAGTTTTGGTTGCGTGGGCCACTGGGCCTACCTCTGGGCCACCATTGGCTCGGGTGTACATGAGGTTGGCGTGACCGACGTCCTGTACTTCAATAGTGCGACCGCGTCGTGGGAGAACGCGTCGCGATTGAAGGACTGCAATCCTCGAACGCTTCCGCACTACGTCGAGTTTTGGGGATGTAACTCAAACTAAACGTTTCGGTGACGTCGGCCTCGACGTCATCACCTACGCTCTGAAGTCGTGAGGGCGCGAGGATTTGTCTCTTTAGCGCGGGCCTCCGCGCAGGATCTTTTCGATCAGTCGACGGCTTTTGGCCGCCTCGCCCTGGTCCACGTCTTCATGATGGCCGGGGACACCCTCGTGACGGTTTCACTGGCCGGGTCGCTCTTTTTCTCGGTGTCACCCACTGAAGCCAAGGGCAAGGTACTGCTGTATCTACTGCTCACGATCGCGCCCTTCGCGGTGGTTTCACCGATCCTTGGTCCGCTCATCGACCGCTCGGCGAATGGTCGCCGCGTGCTCGTCGCACTCTCGGCCGGTCTTCGTGCGGTTCTCTGCTGGTTGATGGCCGAGCACCTTAACTCGCTCTGGCTCTTTCCCTTGGCCTTCCTCCTGCTCGTCTCTTCAAAGCTCTACGTCGTCACGCGCGGTGCGCTCGTGCCCGAAATGGCGCGCACCGATCAGTTCCGCGAGCACGCCGCGCGCGTGGGCGACGCCGGGTGGCCGAACGAGCGGGTGGGCGAGGAGAAGGGGTTCGCCGGCTTCAACGCCCAACTCACCCTGCTCGGCACGTTGGTTGGCCTGATCGCGGGATCAGTGGGCGCGGGAATCTTGAAGGGCATCGGTGCGACGAGTGTGTTGGTTGTGGCGTCGTTGGTCTACATCGTCGCGACGATCACCAGTGCGCGTTTGCAACGCCCGTCAAAGATTGTGCGCGATCAAGTAGCGGGTCTCACGCAAAGCGAGCGCGACCTCAACGCACTCAACCCACTCGGTGACGTGGAGGTCGCCTGGGGACTCAGTGCGGCGGCACTCATTCGCTTTAGCGCGGGCTTCGCGACGTTCTTACTGGCCTTTGGACTTCGCCGTGAGTCGGCGGGTCTTGCGTGGTACGCCATCGCGCTCGGACTCAGTGGCATCGGCGCGCTGGCTGGTTTGGCCTTCGTGACGAGGGTCCGCAACGCTCTCAAGGAATCGACGTTGCTCGCGATCTCCTTGTTGGCGACCGGTCTGGGCGCCGCCGCGGCGTCCACGCACGCCGTGTTGTGGGTTCAGGTGGTACTGGCGGGATGGCTCGGGCTCTGTGGCGCGGTCGCGCAACCCAGTTTTGACGCCATTACCCAGCGCAACGTCGCGCCCGGCGCCCAGGGTCGCACGTTCGCGCGCTTCGCCGTTCGCCAACAACTGCTCTGGGTACTCGGCGCGCTGATTCCGGTCGCGCTCGTCATGAGCTTCACCGCGGGCGATCGATTCCTCGCCGTACTGATGACGCTCGGCGCCTTGGTGTATCCAATCGGACGTCGCGTCGCGCGTCGCTGATTTACCGATTTTTTCTTCTTATGCTGTACGTGAGTATGGCAACGTTCCCCCGCGCTGAGTTCACGCCAGAAAACCTGGCCACGTGGCCTCACGTCGTCATCGTGGGCGGCGGTTTCGCCGGCATCTCGACGGCTCGGAAATTAGCCAACAAGGCCGTACGGGTCACTATCATTGATCGCCACAACTTCCACACGTTCTTGCCCTTGCTCTACCAAGTGGCGACGGCCGGACTCGAACCCGCCGACGTCGCGTACCCCATACGCACCATCTTTGGCCACGCGCGAAATATTCGCGTGCGCCACGCGCGCGTTGTGGGCGTTGACCAGGTGCGCAACGTCGTCACCCTGCACACCGGTGCCGAGATCTCTTACGACCATCTGGTGGTCGCCACCGGCGCGACGGCGTCGTTCTTCAACATCGTTGGCGCGAAGGACTACGCGATGCCGCTCTACACGTTGTCCGACGCTCGACGACTGAGAAATCGACTGCTGCGCGCACTCGAAGACGCCGACGTGGCGAGCGAGTACGAGCCGGTGTCACTCAACTTCGTGATCGTTGGCGGGGGACCGACCGGCGTCGAAACGGCCGGCGCGCTGTCAGAGTTGATCGCCATCGCGATCAAACGCGACGGGCTCGCCCTGGACCCAACGAAGGTTCGCATTCGCCTCGTCGACGTGGCGCCCCGCTTGCTCACCGCCTTTCCCGACACGGCCAGTGCGTACGCCAAGCGAGAGCTCGAGAAGTTGGGCGTGGACGTGGAGTTCGGGCGTTCCGTCGTAGAGGTCGAAGCGCGCGCGATTCGTTTTGACGACGGCGAACGCCTCGAAGCGGCGGCCGTGATCTGGGCCGGCGGGGTGACCGCGGTGGGTACGTTGGCGAGCCAGCTACTGGCCCCGCCGGGCCCGAGCGGACGAGCACTGGTGGGCGTGGACCTGCGACTAGGGGAAAGTACGAACGTCTGGAGTGTCGGTGATGGCGCCGCGATTCCTGGTGGCGAGGGTGTCTTCTGTCCCCAACTCGCCCCCGTCGCGATTCAGTCGGGTCGTCACTGCGCGAAACAGATTCTTCGGGTCGTAGAGGGCCAAGGGACTGAGGCGTTTCACTACCACGACAAGGGCATCATGGCCACCATTGGTCGACGCGCGGCGGTGGCGAAGTTGCCTCACGGCGGCGTTGTTCGCGGCACGGTCGGGTGGCTGGCCTGGCTCGGACTGCACCTTTGGTATCTCGTGGGCTTTCGTAATCGCCTGCGCGTGATGATCAACTGGACCTGGCGCTACTTCGACTGGCCCTCGGGGCCGCGACTCATCGTCGCCGACGCCGAAACCGCAGCGTAGAAGCTCTTAGGCTAAGCGAGTTTCGAGGTCGTCGACGAAGGCCGCCAACTTTGCTGGCAGGTGATCGTTGAACTGGGCGTAGTGCTCGCGAATCCGGGGCAGTTCATCGCGCCACTCTTGTTTGTTCACCGTCAAGAGTTCGGCCATGTCCGCGCTCGTCACGTTGAGACCTTGCACGTTGATCGCCTCGGAGGTGGGCACGTAGCCAATTGGTGCCTCGAGGGCCTCGCCGCGACCGGCGGTGCGCTCAAAAATCCACTCGAGCACCCGGGAGTTCTCGCCAAAGCCCGGCCAGAGCCAACGGCCGTCGTCGCCCTTGCGAAACCAGTTGACGTAGAAGATCTTGGGTAACGTCGCTTCGTCAAAGCGCTCGGAAAACGTCAACCAGTGCGCGAAGTAGTCCGCCATGTTGTAACCGCAGAAGGGCAACATGGCAAAGGGGTCGCGGCGCAGATTGCCCACGGCTCCCGTCGCGGCGGCCGTGGTCTCCGAGGCCATAATCGAACCCAAGAAGACGCCGTGGTTCCAACTGCGCGACTGAAAGACGAGGGGGATAACGCTCGCCCGCCGCCCGCCAAAGAGTATGGCGTCAATGGGCACACCGGCCGGGTCTTGCCATTCGGGCGCGATCGCGGGGTCCTGATCAGCGGGTGCCGTGAAACGTGAGTTCGGGTGCGCCGCGGGGGTGCCGAGCTCCTTGGACCAGACCTGTCCCTTCCAGTCAATGAGACCTTCGGGTGGTTCACCCATGCCCTCCCACCAGATATCGCCGTCGGGGGTGAGTGCGGTGTTCGTGAAGATCGTGTTGGCTTCAACGGAGTACATGGCGTTGGGGTTGGTGTCCATGTTGGTGCCCGGCGCCACGCCGAAGAAACCCGCCTCGGGGTTGATGGCGTAGAGGCGCCCATCAGGACCAGGTTTCATCCAACAGATGTCGTCGCCGACCGTTTCGACTTTCCAGCCCGGCAGCGTGGGCACGAGCATGGCGAGGTTCGTCTTACCGCAGGCGCTCGGAAAGGCTCCCGTGACGTAGCGCGTTTCACCCGAGGGATTCGTGAGCTTCAAGATCAGCATGTGTTCAGCGAGCCATCCGTCGTCGCGCGCGAGTACCGACGCGATGCGCAGAGCGAAGCACTTCTTGCCGAGGAGGGCGTTGCCGCCGTAGCCCGAGCCGTAGGAGATGATCTCGCGCGCTTCGGGGAAGTGGACGATGTACTTGTTTTCGGCGTCACAGGGCCACGGCACGTCGCTTCGCCCGTCGGCGAGCGGATAGCCCACCGAGTGCAGGCAGGGCACGAACTCGCCAGTTTCGCCGAGCACGTCGAGAGCCCCCTTACCCATACGGGTCATGATGCGCATCGAGACCGCGACGTAGGGCGAGTCGGTGATTTCGACGCCGATGTGCGAGATGTTCGAGCCGAGGGGGCCCATCGAGAAAGGCACGACGTACATTGTGCGCCCCTTCATCGATCCGCGAAAGAGGGTGGTGAGCGTGGCGCGCATCTCACTCGGCTCGCGCCAGTTGTTGGTGGGGCCAGCGTCGATCTCCTTCTCCGAGCAGATGAAGGTTCGATCCTCGACGCGCGCGACGTCTCCAGGGTCGGAGCAGGCGTAGTAGCTGTTGGGCCGCTTGGCCTCGGAGAGTTTGGTAAAGGTGCCGTTGTCGACGAGCAGTTGACACATCTCGTCGTACTCTTCGGCCGATCCGTCACACCAGTGGATACGATCGGGGGTAGTGAGCTGCGCCACTTCCTCGACCCATTCGATCAACTTCTTATTCGCGGTTGGGTACGTCACGACTTCCTCATTTGCAATCCCCGCGCCGTCTCGTTACGACGTGGGCCAGGCACCAACTTCATGAGCGCGCCGACTGACCCAACCAGAGAACAGAGCCAGCACGAAGATGACGTATTGGAGCGTATAGCCAAAATCGTGACTCAACACACCATCCCCAGCGGCGAACGCCACATTGGCGATGACGCGGCCGTTCTTTCACCCTTTGTGGGCGAGGCCATCATTAGTACCGACGTGGCCGTTCTGGGCGTTCATTTGGACGCCGCGCTTTTCCCTCTGAGCGACCTCGGCTACAAGGCCGTCATGACCGCTCTGTCGGACTTAGCGGCCATGGGCGCACGTCCGCGTGGACTCGTGACCGCGGTGACCGCGCCACCGGGCACTGATTTAGAGGCGCTGCATTTCGGTATTGCCGAGGCCTCGGCCTTGACGAACTGTCCGGTCGTCGGGGGCGATCTGTCGCGCGGCAACGACGTCGCGGTGACGGTAACGGTGTTTGGTGAGTGTCCGGGTCGCGGCGCGGTACTACGCAGCGGCGCCCTCGAGGGCGACGAGTTGCTCGTGACGGGACCCCTCGGACGAGGCGCCGCGGGACTACGCCGCCGGCGTGAGGGGGCGGCGTTAAACGACGAACTCGTTGAAGCCCATCGTCGTCCTTGGCCCCGGCTCGGCGAAGGAATGGCGGCGCGCGGCGCGCACGTGCACGCGATGATGGATCTCAGTGACGGGATTGGCCTGGACCTTCACCGCATGGCCGACGCTTCGAAAGTTGGCTTCGCGTTGAGCGTGATTCCGGTCGCCGACGGCGCGACGCACGACGAGGCGGTGAGTGGTGGCGAAGACTATGAGTTACTGATCGCGACGAACGATCCGGGTCGACTCCGATTGATGTTCGTTGATCGGGGACTTCGCGCGCCCATCACCGTGGGCTCTGTCGTGGCCGATAGCGCGGTACGAACGCTCGGCGGTGAAGCGTTTCTTCGCCGAGGCTTCGAGCACCAACTCTAAGAACTATTTCGCGGGAAGCGTGTTGCGCGAGGGCTTGGTGATCTTGCCCGAACGTAAACATCCGGTGCAGACGTTCACCCGCATCGGGGTGCCGCCAACGAGCGCGCGCACGCGCTGGATATTCGGATTCCAGCGACGCTTGGTGCGCCGGTGCGAGTGAGAGACGTTCATGCCGAACGACGGCTTCTTACCGCAGACTTCGCAGACTGATGCCATGATGAACCTTCTCCTTGCGCCCCAGCGCCCTCGGGCGCGGACTGGTTAAACCGAAGGTCCATTGTAGCATCGCTAACGATGACCTCTCCCTCGACGCTGTCGGCCGGTGACCTGCGGGCAGCGATGATCACCTACGCCGAGCTGCTTCGCTCGCACCGTGAGGTTATAAACCGTCTCAACGTCTACCCGGTGCCCGACGGCGACACCGGTACGAATATGGCCCTGACGATTGAATCCGTAGTGGCGGCGCTGAACGCTCTCGAGCCCAGCGCGCCTATGGGCTTAGTCGCCAAGGCCATCGCGCAAGGCTCGTTAATGGGCGCGCGGGGCAACTCGGGGGTGATTCTCTCTCAGCTGCTGCGCGGCCTGGTCGCGGCCTTTCCGCCTGATGGCGACGTGAGCCCTCCAGAACTCGCCAGCGCCCTCGCGCACGCTGATGAACTCGCGCGTCAAGCCGTGCTTCGTCCCGTTGAAGGAACGATTCTGTCCATTGCGCGCGCCGGCGCCGAAGGGGCGAAGGCGAGTGCCGACTCCCTCGAGTCGCTCGTTCGAGGCGCGCGCGACGCCGCGAAAGTGGCGCTGGCGAAAACGCCCGATCAACTCGCGGTCTTGAAGCAGGCCGGCGTCGTCGACTCGGGGGGCACCGGTCTCGTGTTGTTCTTCGACGCGTTGTGTTCGGTGGTGGCCGACGACGAACTCCCCATTGCGCCTGACGCCGCGTCCATTGACGTCCACGTGCACGAAGAACTAAGAGATGATTCGGCGTTGGCGGAACTTCGCTACGAGGTTATGTACCTGCTCGACGCTGACGACACCAAGATGCACGCCTTTCGTGAAGTCTGGGCGGGCATTGGCGACTCCATCGTCATCGTCGGCGGCGACGGTCTCTATAACTGCCACATCCACACCGACGACGTCGGCGCCTCGATCGAAGCCTCCCTCGACGCCGGACGACCCCGCGAGATACGCGTCACCGACCTCGCCGACCAGGTCATCGAAGAGCGCTGGGTACGCGAAGCCATTGTTGAAAACTTTGATGACGTGAACGATCCCGCGCCCGCGACCGCCGTGGTGGCCGTCGTCGTGGGTGAAGGCATCGGACGTATTTTCCACTCGCTGGGTGCTCGCCAACTCGTGATTGGCGGTCAGTCGATGAATCCCTCGACGGCCGATCTGGTCGAAGCCGTGCGCGCCACTGGCTCGAGCGAAGTGGTGTTACTGCCAAACAACAAAAACGTTCAACCCGTCGCCGAGCAGGTGGGAGCGCTGGTGGACCAGACGGTTTGTGTCGTGGCGACGAGTTCCATCGTCGAAGGTTTCGCTGCGCTCTTGGCCTACGACCCCGACGCGTCGGCTACGACCAATGCCGAAGCGATGAGGGCGTCAGCCTGCAACGTGGTGGCGGGCGAAGTCACCCAAGCCGTTCGCGACACGACGACCGACGCGGGCGACGTTCACGTGGGTGACTGGATTGGTCTTGGCGCCACGGGCGTTCTCTCGATCGCGGACTCGATCGCGGTGGCGAGCAACAAGTTGCTCACAGCCCTCGTCCAACCTCAGCACGAACTCTTGACCATCATCGAAGGCGACGGCTCGTCGCCGGCCAACACTCGCCGGGTGACAGAGTTTCTCGCCGAAGCCTTCCCCCAGATCATCGTGGAAGTGCACCACGGTGGTCAACCGCTCTACCCCTACTACTTCGGCCTCGAATGAGTGACGCGCCGGCGCGGCGACTTCGCCAGTTGGGCGACGTTCCCGTCAGCCAACTTCGTCACATCGGCGAAAAGCGCACGTTGGCGTTGGCGTCGCTCGGCATTGACAACGTCTTTGATCTCCTCACCGTCTATCCCCGTCGCTACATCGATCGAACCAAGCGCGTCGATCTCTCTGATCTCAGCGTCGGCGACGAGGCGGCGGTCTACGGCGAAGTTGAGAAGGTGAGCGCTCGCCGTACCCGCCAGGGCCGCGTGATGGTCGAGGTCACGGTGAGCGACGCCGGCGACTCGTTCAAGGTCGTCTTCTTCAATCAGGCCTGGCGTGAACGTCAACTCGCCCTGGGGGTCCAGGCCCTCTTCTTTGGCAAAGTGAGCGACTACCGGGGTCAGCGCCAGATGACGAATCCCGTCGTGGACGTGATCGTTGGCGCCACGGGCGAAGAGCGTGACGCGTCCAAGGTCGGACGGGTGGTGGCGATCTACCCGGCTTCGGGAAAGGCCGGTCTCACTAGTTGGGAGATGGGCGGATTTATTGAGGAGTCACTTCGACGAGCCGGCCCGCTGCTTGATCCTTTAGACGAAACGGAACGCCTCGAGCTCGACCTCGTTGATCGCACGAAGGCCTACTGGGGGATACACCTGCCCAACGAGATGGACGACACGGCGCCGGCCCGTCGACGCCTCGCCTTCGATGAGTTTTTGCGCCTTCAACTACTGCTCGCTCTTCGTCGTCAGCGCCTCGAAGCCTCATCGGCCGGCATCCGTCACACGTTCGACGTGGGCGCACTCGACGTCGCGCCCGGCGCGCTCGTGGATCCAACGTCGTCACTGGTGCGACGATTCTTGGCCGGACATCGTTACACGCTGACCGGTGCGCAACGTCGCGTACTCGAAGAGATTGCCAACGACATGGCCGCAACCCTGCCGATGCACCGCCTGTTACAAGGCGACGTTGGTTCGGGTAAGACCATCGTTGCCTTGGCCGCGATGCTGGCCTCCCTCGACGGCCACCGCCAGAGCGTCTTGATGGCACCCACGGAAGTCCTCGCCGAACAGCACGTCGCCTCGCTTCGCCACGACTTAGAGGGGCTCAGTATTCTCGACGCCACCGTGCTCGGTGGCGTGCGGCCACTGTCGGTGCAACTGCTCACCGGAAAGATGCACGCCAAAGAGCGCCAAGGCGTACTCGATGGTCTCTCGAGTGGCGCGGTGGACATCGTGGTGGGTACGCACGCACTCCTCAGTGAGGACGTACGTTTTCGCTCACTCGGTCTTATTGTTATCGACGAGCAGCATCGTTTCGGCGTCGAGCAACGCGCGGCCCTTCGTGACCAGGGCCGCGAACGCTCGAACGAGGGCGCGGACCCCGATCTGCTGGTCATGACGGCCACACCTATTCCTCGAACGGCGGCGATGGTGCTCTTTGGCGACCTCGACGTCTCGGTTTTAGACGAGATGCCCATTGGTCGACTGGCGATCGCGACCCAGTGGGCGCGAGGTGACGATGAGGTGATGGGAGCGTGGCAAAGGGTACGCGAGGAGGTCGCGGCCGGGCGCCGGGCCTACGTGATCTGTCCACTCGTGGAGGACTCCGAGAAGATAGAAGCGACAAGCGCCGTCGAAGAACGAACACGTCTGGCGCTCAACGAACTGCGCGGCCTCGCGGTAGGTCTGTTGCACGGACAGATGAAGGGCGCGGAGAAAGAAGAGGTCATGAGTCAGTTTCGGGCCGGTGAACTTGACGTGCTGGTGGCGACGGTCGTCATTGAAGTCGGCGTCGACGTGCCCGAGGCGAGCGTCATCGTGATTGAGGACGCGTGGCGCTTCGGCCTGGCGCAGTTGCACCAACTACGTGGTCGAGTAGGGCGTTCTGACCAACAGAGCTACTGCTACTTGCTCGGCACGCCGCCGACGGAAGATGGCGAGTTACGCCTCGAGGCACTCGTTGGCACCAACGACGGCTTCGAACTCGCCGAGATAGACCTCGAGATGCGCGGCGAGGGGACGCTCCTTGGATCACGCCAAAAGGGTCGCAGCGACCTGCGACTAGCGAGACTGATCGCTGACGAGGCATTACTTCGCAGCGCCCAACAACTCGCCGCGTCCATTGTTCGACGCAACGACGAGGCGCTGGCGGCGATGATTGACGAGCTTCGACTTTTCGTCGACGACGACGAGGCTGCTTATCTCTTCAAGTCCTAGGACGTAGCCTTAGAAGGTGCGAGTAATTGGTGGTACGGCCCGCGGGCGTCAGCTCAAGGCAAAACTGCCCTCGACGGTGCGGCCCACGACTGACTACGCCCGCGAGGCGATTTTTTCAATGCTCGAGAGCCGCGGGGGATTAAGTGATCTCGTGGTGGCCGATCTCTACTGTGGCTCGGGCGCGATGGGCATTGAGGCGTTGTCGCGCGGCGCGGCGAAGGTCTATTTTGTTGACGCCGACCCCGCGTGTCTGAGCGCCGCTCGCAGCAATCTCGAGCCCCTGCGTCTCGAAGGTGAGGCGCTCTTCGTGCGCGCGAATCTTCCCTCGTGGTCACCACCACCCGACCTCGATCTGCTCTTGGCCGATCCGCCCTATGGACCGCTCGACCTCGCGTGCGTGTTGCGCGGCGCCAAAGCCTCCCGCGTCGTTATTGAAAACGATCGCCATATGGACGCACCGGTTGGTTGGGAAGTGACGAAAACCAAGCGATACGGCACTACGCTCGTTACGATGTTGGAACCCAGTAGAGGGGACGGAGAATGACGGTTGGTCTGATTCCGGGCTCCTTTGACCCTTTTCATAACGGACACCTCGAGATTGTTGAGCGCGCTTCGCAGATCTTTGGTGAGATAGTCGTCGCCGCCCTACGAAACCCCCAAAAGACCTCGGCCCTTTTCGAACTCGAAGAGCGCCGCGAGATGATTGCCGAGTCCCTCGTCCATCTCGACAACGTGCGCATCGTGTCGGTGTCGACATTGCTCGTGAACGTCGCGCGCGACGTGAACGCAACCGCCATCGTCAAGGGCTTGCGGGCCGTATCGGACTTTGAGAGCGAGCTCCAGATGGCTCAGATGAACCGGTCGCTTTCGGGCGTGGAGACTCTGTTTTTGCCCTCGAGTTCGAACCACTCCTTTATCTCGTCGCGTCTCATTCGTGAAGTGGCTCGATACGGCGGGGACGTCGCACTCTTCGTGCCCCCTTCGGTCGCCAAGCGTTTGATGGAAAAGTTCTCGGGGAGCGAAGAGTGACCTCCTTTGACGGCTACGACGACGACGAGTTCGTCGAATCCGGGGCCCGACACGTTCGCCGCGACATCGAAGCCGACCTTCGCGATCTCTTGGATCTGGTCGCTAACGCGAAGCAGATGCCCCTGTCGAACTCGGCGCTGATCTCGCGCGACGAGGTGATGGGCCTCTTGGAGCAAGCGCTGCACAGTCTGCCCGACGAGATTCGCGAGGCGCGCTGGGCGCTACGTGACCGCGAAGAGTTGATGGCCGCGGAACTCCAGAAGGCCCAGCAGTTGATGGACCAAGTGCGCGCCGAAGCGGCGCGGATGGTCGATAAGACCGAAATTGTTCGCCAGTCGCGCGTAAAGTCCGATCAGATCGTCGCCGACGCGCACGCCCAAGCGCGCCAGATGATCAACCAGTCCGAGGACTTCATCGACGGCAAACTCGGTGGCTTCGAGATCGTGCTCGAACGTCTCTTAAAGACCGCCCGTTCGGGCCGAGAGCGACTGAGCGCCCAGGGCCTACCGACGTCGATGTTGAATGAAGAAAATCAGGGCGACGACTTCTTGTCGGCGCCTCCCGCCGCGCCCGCGGCCTACGAGTTCGAAGAGTCCACCCAGCCGGAGAGTTCCTTTTTCGATCAGGACTCTTTCTAAGAGCCGTGGCCTCGCCGTACCTCGTCCCCGTCGCGCTCTTACTGCGTGACGTACCTTCGTCCCTCGAAGTGAAGTTCGACGCGCCCTTTGACGAGCCCCGTGAGTTCATTGCTCGCGGTCCAGCCGAGACTGACGTTTTCCCCGAGGCCGAAGTACGCGTTCGGGTGCGACTCGAGAGTTTCAGCGGAGGACTACGAGCGAGGGGTCGCGTGGAGGCGCCCTGGCACGGGATCTGTCGAAGGTGTTCCGCGCCCGTACTCGGCCTCTCCACCGTTGAAGTCAATGAACGCTTCGTAGATGAACGAGGGCCCGGGGACGACGACGCCTACCTCGTGGAGCACAACTTCGTCGATTTGGCGCCCCTGGCGCACGACGCCCTTTTGCTGGATCTCCCACTCGCGCCGCTGTGTCGCGATGACTGTAGGGGTCTGTGCGTCTACTGCGGGATCGACCGGAACGACGCCACGTGCGACTGCCAGGCACCCATTGATCCACGCTGGGCTACACTGGACGGACTCCAATTTGCGGACCCCGGGTCCGAGGATTCCAACGAAGTGTGACGGGTTTACCCGTTTCTGGTGAAAGAGAAGATCGATGGCTGTTCCTAAGCGCAAGACCAGCAAGGCCAAGACCCGTAGCCGCCGTGCGGCTAACTGGCGTCTTGAGCGACCCGCTCGTAGCGTCTGCCCCCAGTGCGCTACCTCAAAGTTGCCGCACGTCGTGTGCCCAAACTGCGGCTGGTACAAGAACCGCGTCGCGGTAGAGGTCAACTGAGTTGACGCTCCCCATCGCCCTTGACGCGATGGGTGGCGATTTTGCTCCTGGTGAAATAGTCGCCGGCGCCCGTCGCGCCGTCGATGAACTGGGACTGAAGGTCATCCTCGTCGGTGTTCCTGAACTTATTGGCGATCCACTCGGTCTCGAGGTGTTCGCCTGTAGCGAAGTCATCGCCATGGACGACGATCCCGGCCTCAGTGTTCGAAAGAAGAAGGACTCCTCACTCGTGCGCGCGGCTGAACTCGTGCGCGACGCAAAGGCTAGTGCGATGGTCTCCGCTGGCAACACGGGCGCGACGATGGCGTCGGCGCTCTTGCGCATGGGTCGACTGCCCGGTGTCGTTCGTCCCTGCATCGCCACGCCAATCCCGAACCCCGGGGGTACACCGACCGTCCTCGTTGACGCGGGTGCGAATTCCGAGTGCACGCCCGAAATGCTCGTACAGTTCGCGTTGATGGCCTCGGTCTTCGTCGAAACGCACTACGGCGTGACGAGTCCCAAAGTGGGGCTGCTCTCGATCGGGGAAGAGTCATCTAAGGGCACGCCGCTCGTCAAGGCCAGCCACGAGCTCCTTGTCGCCACCTCGGCGCTCAACTTCGTGGGTAACGTCGAAGGCCGCGATCTCATCCCTTCGTCGGTCGACGTCGTCGTGACCGACGGCTTCACCGGTAACGTCGCACTGAAGACGCTCGAGGGCGCGCTGAAGTTTGTCTTTTCAGCGGTGATCTCGGCCATTGGTACCAACGACGCCACCAAAGCCGCCGGTGACGTGCTCTTGGAGTACTTGTTGCCCGTAGCGAATGAGCTCACGCCAGAGAGACAAGGTGGCGCAATGCTGCTCGGCGTGGACGGAATCTGCGTGATCAGCCACGGATCGTCGAACGCGACGGCTACCATGAACGCCCTTCGCGTCGCGGCCGAGGTCGACGCCGCGGGGATGGTCCAGAAACTAAAAACGGCGATTCGACCTGATCAAGCGGCCTAACTGGGCCCTGGAGGTGGGCATTTCGGTAGTCTTGGTCTGCACGTCAAAGGAGACGCCATGAGCGCTGATACTGCCACTCCGCTGGATCGAGCCGCCATTTTGGTGCTCGTGCGTGACCAACTGGCCGAAATCCTCGAATCGAGTCCGAGCGACATCGCCGAAGACGCTTCTTTTGAAGATCTTGGCGCGGACTCACTCGCCCTGATTGAACTCGTCGAAGCGCTCGAAGAGCACCTCGCGAGTTACTCAGCCGGTTTCCACATCGACGACGAAGACCTCGAGGGGCTCGTCTCGGTGCGTGACGCCGTTGACTACGTCGCGGTCAAACTTCAGGTTGCCTAACGAGGCGCGTGAGCCTCATGGTCTCGTCTCTCGACTCCGTCGCTGAGTGCTTGGGTCTCGCCTCCACGAGCCCGCTGTTACTCACGGCCCTGACGCATTCGAGCTTTGCCGCCGAACACGACGTTGAGTCAAACGAACGTCTCGAGTTCCTCGGCGACGCCGTCGTGAATCTCGCGGTTGCCGACCTCATCGTTACGCGCTACCCCGAACTCGACGAAGGTTCGGGATCACTCGTTCGTAGTCGCGTCGTCAACGAAGCGGCGCTCGCCAACGCCGCGAGGCGTCTCGAGTTGGGCGAGGTCTTGCGTGTGGGGCGCGGGGTTAAGAAGGAGAACGGCCCCGAGCGTCCTTCGCTGCTCGCTGACGCCTTTGAGGCCGTGGTCGCCGCTCTGTACTTAGAACGCGGCTACGACGTCGCGAGAAACTTTGTGCACGAGTCTCTCGCGAGCGAAGTTGCCAGCGCGTCGCAAGAACCGGGCGACGCTGATCCAAAGACCCAACTTCGCCAGTGGGCCGAGTCGCTGGGTCTCGGCACGCCCATCTACGAGGTCGTTGCCGAAGGACCCAGTCACGACGTGACGTTTCGAGCGACCGTGCGCGTGGGTGAGGGGATTGTCGCTGCGGGTGAGGGGCGATCGAAGAAGAGCGCCGAAGGTAGCGCGGCGCACGCGGCCTGGCAGAGACGCCTCGATGCCTGAACTCGCTGAAGTCGAAACAGTTCGCGCCTCGCTCGCGCGTGATCTCATTGGAAAGAAGATCAAGACCGTCTCGGTAACGAACGGTCGGGCCGTTCGACGTCATAAGACGGCGAAGGACTTTCGCACCCTCGTGGAGGGTCACACCATCAAGTCCGTCGCGCGACTGGGCAAGAACCTCGTCCTCGGGCTCGATAACGGTTCGCACTTGGTGATCCACCTCGGCATGAGCGGCCAACTGCTTCGGGCGAAGAGTGCCAAGGACCCCAAACCCAAACACACCCACGTGGTCTTTACCTTTCTTCAAGGCGGCGAGTTACGCTACGTCGATCCGCGCACATTTGGTGAGATTTACGTCTCCAAGGCACCGGTCGAGGGCGACACGCCGCCGGAGATATCGAAGTTCGCGCGTCTCTCCATTGGCGGCGACGGCCTCGCGCTTCGCAGGGCCGTGCCAGAACTCGCGCACCTGGGACTCGATCCATTTGAGGATCAAATTGGCTGGGACCGCTTCGCGGCGGTCCTGCGAAGTCGCTCGACGCCGTTAAAGGCTGTCCTGACCGATCAGGACATCATTGCCGGAATTGGCAATATCTACGCCGACGAGATTCTCTTTGCAGCTGGTCTGCGCTTTGATCGGCCGGCGGAATCTCTCTCCACCATCGAAATTCGTCGCCTCCATCGCGCCATCACCGAGATCTTGACTGACGCCATCAAGCACGGTGGTTCGACCCTCGACGACGAGCAGTTCGTTGACCCCGACGCGAAGCCCGGGAACTATCAACAGTTCCATCAGGTCTATAACCGAGAGGGCCAACCTTGTTACCAGTGTCGCCAGACACTGCGTCGCGAAAGCGTGCGTGGTCGGTCCACGTACTACTGCGAAAAGTGTCAGGCGTAGGGCCGGGTCGACGACCAGAAGGTTGATAGCGTCGGTGCGTGTTTCTTAAGCGATTGACTATGAAGGGCTTCAAGTCCTTCGCCGATAACACGGTTTTAGAGTTCGAGCCCGGCGTGACCGCGGTCGTTGGACCCAACGGCTCGGGCAAGTCCAACGTCGTGGACGCGGTCACGTGGGTACTTGGCGCACAGAGCACCCGTGCTCTTCGAAGCTCAAGGATGGACGACGTCATCTTCATGGGAACGGCCAACCGGGCGGCCCTCGGTCGAGCCGAAGTAGCGCTGACGATCGACAACTCCTCGGGCCGCTTGGCCATTGACGGGGCCGAAGTCACGATCTCACGCACGCTGTTTCGAAGTGGTGACTCCGAGTACGCCATCAACGGCACGACGTGTCGACTCCTCGACGTCCAAGAACTCCTGGGCGACTCGGGCGTCGGTCGCCAGCAGCACATGATCATTGGTCAGGGCCAACTGGACTCGATTCTCTCTTCGAATCCAGAGAATCGTCGGGCGGTCATTGAAGAAGCGGCCGGTGTCCTAAAGCACCGGCGCCGCAAGGAACGTTCCGAGCGTCGCCTCGCCGCGACGCAAGAAAACCTTGAACGACTCGGGGATTTGGTGCGCGAAGTACGCCGCCAGATGCGCCCGCTCGAGCGTCAGGCCGTGTCGGCTCGTAGCTACACCGAGGTCGAGAACGAACTTCGAGAGGCTCGCCACGCCCTCTTCGCTTCTCGCCTGAACAACTTTGAACAACGGCGTCGTGAACTCGAACTCGCGCTCGACGAAGCGTCGGTGCGCGAACGCGAACTTCGCCACGAACTCGTGAACCTCGACGCGAAGGCGAGCGCCGCCGCGGCCGAGATGGCCTCGCGGCGCGAGGAGATGCTCGCCTCCACTCTCGGCACGCTGCAGGGACTCGCGGAGCGTGCTCGGGGCACGTCGTCGATCATTCAGGAGCGCGAACGCTCTCTTCGCCAAGCGCTCATTGCCTCGGCTGACGAAAACGTCATCGCCACTCTCGAGGCGGACGCCGTCAAACTCGTCGGGGACCTCGAAAGTTTGAGCGCTGAAGAACTTTCGCTTAGTGGGCTTCGTGACGCGCTGGCCGCGTCGCGTCGACTCTTCGGCGAGGTCGAAGCGGACTATGAAACGACCTGGGCGTCGTCATCGGCCGAGAGTGACGAAGCGGCCCTGAACGCTGCTCGTGAACAGATTGCCGTACTTGAGCGTTCGCTCGCCTCACTCCAAGAGAGCGAACGACGCGCCAGTCTGCGACTCGCCGACGCTCGACAGCGACAAAGCGACGTCACGGCGGCCAAGGAACACGCCGTTCACTCGAAGGCGCAGACGGTCGCGACCCTTAAGGAAGCGGCGAGAGAGTCCACACTTTCCGAAGAGGCACTGGAGCGTGCCCAAAGTAATCGACGCACGGCGGAAGCGTCATTAGAAGTAGGCGCCGACGTCGCCTCGCGCGGCCACGCGCGCGCCGAGACGCTGGCACGCGCCCTCGAGGAACTTTCTGGAGCCGGTGGTCGCGCCATTATCGGCAACTTAGAGGGTGTTCTCGGATCGTTTCTCGACCTTATTGAAGTTGACGCCGGATCAGAGCGCGCCGTGGAGTCGGCCGCTGGGGCGTCGGTTGGCGCGATGGTCGTTGACGGTCGTCATTCCGCGCGAGCGGCGCTCGCGGCCCTTAGAAAAGAGGGTGGCGCGGGACTAATCCTGCCCGTGGGCGAGGGTGTCGTTACCACGCCAGCGACGCCGAAGGACTGTCGCGCAGTGCGCGCGCTCGTTCGCGCGCGGCGCGGCGCACCCGCGCACGTCGATCGCGTGCTCGACGCGCTATTTTCGCGGGCTTTCGTGGCGAGTGATTGGGAGGTCGGTATGGAAGTTGCTCTCGTCAATCCCGATCTCGTTATCGTTACCGACGAAGGTGACCGCTTCGCCTCGTCCGGGTGGCGCGTCGCGTCGGGTCGTGCGGTAGTTACCCGTCTCACCGTCGATGAGGCCGAAGAGTCGTCAAAAGAGGCCGCGCGCGAACTCGAACTCCTTCGTCGCGCTCGTGACGAGGCCGAGATGGCCCTTGGCGCCTCGCTCGAACGATTCAACATCGCGACGTCGACGTTGGCCAATGCTCGCAACGAGGACGTACGCCTCGAAGCCGAACTCGACCGGCTTGCTCTCGAAAGTGACGAATTGGTCGACACGATAGACACGTTGAGCAGTGACGTCGCGGACGTCGCTGAGCAGATTCTCACCGTTGACGCCGATCTCGTTACCCGGCGAGAGCAGTTGCCCCTGCTCGAGCAAGTATTCAATGAAGTCGCCCAGCGCGAAGATCTTCGTAGTGAAGCGAAAAACGCGCTCGAGGCGAGTCGGCGCGGTGTCGACGACGAGTCGACGGCGTTGTCACGTCGTGAGGCCGAATTCGCTGAACGTCGCCGGCTCATCGAGCAGCGACGTCACGAGATTGAATCGCGTCTTGAGGGCCGCTCGGGCGAGCGCCTCGAGGCCGCTACTCGGCGACAGTCATTGGAGTTTGATCGTCAGGTGTTGACGCGTTTAGCCGTCCTGGTGGAGCGCGCCGGTGACGAGATTCGTGTCGCCCAAGAGGCTATGGACTCGACGTACCGCGAACAGCTCGAGGCCACGCGCGCGAGTGCTGAGCTCTTAGAAGAATACCGCCAGTCACGCCACGGCGCCGACGCTCGACTTGGCGAACTCGGTGAGGTCATGCGACGCCACGAGATCGAACAGGCCGAGTTAGCCGTCAAGGTCGCCAACGTTCACGAAATCATCCGTCGCGACTTAGCCGTCGAGCCCCACGAAATGGGTCCCGCGCCTCTCATCGAACTGGCCGACGGCGTCTCGCTCGAGACGCGCGTCGGCGAACTCGAAGCGCGCATCACCTCACTCGGCCCCATTAACCCACTGGCGCTCGAAGAGTTGGCGACTCTCGAGGATCGCTACAAAGACCTCGACGCCCAGGTCAGCGACGTGCGTCACGCTCGCCGCGAGTTGCAAGAGGTTCTGCGCGCGCTCGACGAAGAGATTATGCAGACCTTCACGACGGCCTTCGCCGACGTGAACGAGCACTTCTCCTCACTTATAGCCATGCTCTTTCCCGGTGGCCAGGGTCGACTCAACATGAGTGAACCCGACGATCCATTGAATACCGGCGTGGAGATTGAGGTGCGGCCAATGGGTCGCAACGTCCGACGCATCTCGCTGCTCTCGGGCGGCGAACGATCCATGGCGGCGCTGGCCTTCCTCTTCGCGGTGTTTCGTTCGCGCCCTTCGCCCTTCTATCTCATGGATGAGGTTGAAGCAGCGCTCGACGACGTCAATCTGCAACGTTTCCTGAGCCTGGTGGACGAGTTTCGAAACGAGGCCCAACTACTCATCGTGACGCACCAAAAACGCACGATGGAGGCGGCCGACGCGCTCTACGGCGTCACGATGGTGCCCGGCGCGTCGTCAAAAGTCGTCAGCCAGCGCGTAGCGCGCACCCGGGAAGTCGAAACGGCGTGATCGTTCTCTACGTAGTGCTGGCGATCGTTGTCGTACTGGCGGCCATCGTCATCGTGTCGAGGCGCCGGCGACGTCGCTCGTTGGCACCGCGGTTGGCGCCACCACGCGCCGCGATGCCCGACCTCTTGGTCAGTGAAAGCGCGCCGATGCCGTCGTTGGTCGACAACGCGGTGACGCTCAATCAGCGACTCAGTTCGTCACGGGGCGTCTTTGAGCGCGTTCGCTCGATCTCGGGGGCGAGCGAACTCTCGAGCGGTGACTTAGCGATCGTTGAAGAGGTTTTGCTGCGCAGTGACGTCGGCGTTACGACCACGAACACGGTCCTCGAGGAGTTGAAGACCAACGGTGCCCCCGACGGTATCACTGTCGCGCTGCGCGAGATTCTTTTGAAATCTCTCGCAGGTGATCGTTCACTCACCACAACGGCCGACGTCGCTCGGGTACCGGTGTGGCTTTTTGTCGGTGTGAACGGCGTCGGCAAGACCACCACTATTGGAAAGCTCGCCAAACGACACCTCGACGCAGGACGCACGGTGCTACTCGCCGCTGGCGACACCTTTCGCGCGGCCGCGGTCGACCAACTCGAACTCTGGGCCACGCGTACCGGCGCCGACATCGTGCGCGCGAATGAGGGCGCCGACCCCGGTTCGGTGGTGCACGACGCGATTGGTCGAGCCTTCGCGCGCCACGTCGACATCGTCCTCGCCGACACCGCCGGTCGTCGCGCGAACAGCACAAACTTGCTCGACGAGCTCTCGAAGGTCCGTCGGGTCGCCGACCGTTCTCCGGGCCAGGTCGTTGAGACCCTGTTGGTCCTTGACGCGACGACGGGTCAAAACGCACTGAGTCAGGCGCGAGAGTTTCTGGCGGCGTCGGGTGTGACGGGTATCGTGCTCACGAAACTCGACGGCACCGCACGTGGGGGCATCGTGATTGCCATCGAGCGTGACCTGGGTATTCCCGTCAAGTTCGTCGGCATTGGTGAGGGCGTCAATGACCTCATCCTCTTTGAGCCCGTGGAGTTCGTTGATTCACTTCTCGGCGCCTGAAGGTAGCCTTCCTTCATCATGTTTGACGCCCTCAGTGATCGTCTCGAACGTCTAAGTTCCTCTCTTCGTTCGCGCGGACGCCTGAGCGACGCTGATCTGGACGAGGCCCTCGGCGACGTTCGTACCGCGTTGCTCGAAGCCGACGTCGAACTCGGCGTGGTGAACGCCTTCCTCGACGCGGTACGCGAACGCGTGAGTGGCGACGTGTTGACCCAAAGCCTTACGCCGGGCCAACAGGTCATCAAGGCCGTGCACGAACAGCTCATCGAGGTGCTCGGCGCGACGCCCCTCAAGGTCACGTACGCCGCGAAACCGCCCACGGTGGTTTTGCTCGCGGGTCTCCAAGGCGCTGGTAAGACTACGGCGGCCGCGAAGCTTGCCGCGTGGTTTAAGCAACAGGGGCGCCAGCCCTACCTCATCGCGGCGGACTTACAGCGACCCGCGGCCGTGGAGCAGTTGCGCGTGCTCGCCCAATCGATTGGCGTCGACGTCTTCACTGAACCCTCGAGTCCAATCGACGTTGCAAAAAGGGGCCTAAAGGAAGCAACGCGACTGGGCCGTGACGTCGTGATCATCGACACCGCGGGACGTCTGGCCATTGATAAGGCGCTGATGGATGAAGTTCGCGCCATTGCCAAGGCCACGTCGCCGGACTACACCTTCTTGGTGATCGACGCCGTCACCGGTCAAGACGCGGTGCACACCGCGCGAAGCTTTCACGACGCGCTCGAGCTCTCGGGACTGATCGTGACCAAGCTCGACTACGACGCGCGCGGTGGCGCGGTGCTTTCGGCGAGAGGCGTCGTTGGTCGTCCGGTCGTCTTTGCCTCAACGGGCGAGAAGATCTCGGACTTTGATCTCTTCTATCCCGAGCGGATGGCGTCGCGCATTCTTGGTATGGGCGACGTGCTGTCACTGATTGAACAGGCCGAACGCACGATGGACGCCGACGTCGTCGCCGAATCGGCCGGTCGCATGATGAGCGGCACCTTCACCCTCGATGACTTCATGTCCCAACTCGGCCAAGTGCGCAAGATGGGCTCACTGGGCGGAATAATGAAGTTAATGCCCGGGGTCACCAAGGAAATGCGTAACGCCGCGTCAAACGTGAACGAGGACGATCTGGATCGAACGGAAGCCATTGTTCGATCGATGACACCCAAGGAACGACGCGATCCGAGCATCATTGACGGCTCGAGGCGAACCCGTATCGCCAGGGGTTCGGCGACGAGCGTGAGTGCGGTGAATCAACTGCTCAAACAGTTCAACGAGATGCGAAAGATGATGCGCCAGATGGGCGGTGGCGCCAATTCCTCGATGCCCCAAGGAATGGGACGGATGGCCCAACTCGCCGCGCGCGGTGCGCAGCGCGGAGAAAAACTGCCTCCCGGTTTTGAAGCGCTCGGTGCAGGAATGGCGAGTGCCGCCGCGACGCCTCGTACGGGCGGAGGGAAAAACAAGAAGAAGAAGGGCGGAAGGGTCACCCCTCCCAAACAACGCTAAACTTTGACGCTCGGGTATATCGCCCAGTTCCGATGCCGGAACACGCAGGTTCGAAGGGAATTACGTCGTGGCAGTAAAACTACGTTTGGTACGCATGGGTAAGAAGAAGCAACCTACTTATCGCGTGGTGGCCGCGGAGAGCCGTCGGGCCCGTTCTGGCGCCTTCCTAGAGATCGTCGGCACGTACCAACCTCGGGGCATTTCCACGGCTGAGCCGGAGATGGTCCTCAAGATCGACAACGACAAGGTCCTGCATTGGCTCCAGCACGGCGCCCAACCCACCGAGCGCGTGGCCAAGCTTCTAAAGGTCAGTGGCGCCCTTGACGCGTTCGAAGCCTCTAAGGCCGCCAAGTGAGCGACGCCCAGGACGACCACGACGACGACTACAACGGCGTCGGCAACGACGTTGGTAGCAACGCCAGTGACGTCGACAAGGCTGAAACCGCCACCGCGGTGCTTGCGTTCATTGCTAAGTCTCTCGCCGAAGACCCCAACGCCGTCTCGATAGAGGTCAACGAACGCCAGGGCAAAGTCATCTTGTCGCTCAGCGTTGGTCCTAACGACATGGGTCGCATTATTGGACGCCGCGGGCGCACCGCGCAGGCCATTCGCGCTCTCGTTGGGGCCGCGGGAGCTCGTGACGGCGTCACGACCTCCGTCGACATCGTCGACTAACCGTGACCGGCGAGCGTCCGACGCTCGAAGTCGGGCGGATTACCAAAGCTCACGGACTACGCGGCCAAGTACTGGTCGATCTCATCAGCGACCGCGTCGAGCGTCTCGACGTCGGCACGACGCTCTCGAGTGATCGCGGACCGCTCGTGGTGCTCGCTTCGGCCGCGCACCAAGCGCGCTTCATCGTGAGTTTCGATCGGATTACCTCTCGCGAAGAGGCCGAAAGTTGGCGAGGTGTCGTGCTCAGCGCGCCACGCATCAACGACCACAGCGTGATCTGGATCGATGAACTTTTCGGCGCCGAAGTTATTGACGCCGCGGGCGTTTCCAGGGGCGTCGTCGTGGACGTCGAGGCGAACCC
Source organism: Acidimicrobiales bacterium (assembly GCA_035533995.1). Taxonomy (GTDB): domain Bacteria; phylum Actinomycetota; class Acidimicrobiia; order Acidimicrobiales; family RAAP-2; genus RAAP-2. The sequence continues at coordinate 62,685 of DATLSR010000044.1, forward strand.
GGCCAGTGACCTTATGGTGCTCGACAACGGCGCACTCGTGCCCTTGACCTTCGTGGTCTCTCTCGAAGCGAACGCCAAAGTCCAGATTGACGCGCCCGAAGGGCTCTTCGAATGACGTTGCGCGTCGACGTACTGACACTTTTCCCCGAAGCCATCACGGGGTACGCGACGACCTCGGTACTCGGCCGCGCGGGCGAGCGCGGCGTGTGGGAACTCTTCGTGCACGACTTTCGTGACGCCACCACTGACGTGCACCGCAGCGTCGACGACACGCCCTTTGGCGGTGGGGCCGGCATGGTGCTGCGCGCCGAACCCATTTTGGCGAGCATTGAATCGACGCCCGAACTCGCGAGGCCGATTATCGCGCTCACCCCATCGGGGCGCGTCTTCACCCACGACGTCGCGCGCGAGCTCAGTAGGCGCTCCGGCTTTACGTTGCTCTGTGGCCGCTACGAGGGCTTCGATCAACGAGTACTCGACCTGGTCGTTGATGACGAGATCTCTCTTGGCGACTTTGTCCTCTCCGGTGGCGAGCTCGCCGCGCTGAGCGTCATTGAAGCGGTCGTGCGGCTGCTACCCGGAGCGCTCGGCAACGACCACTCCAGTGTCGAGGAGTCCTTTGGCGAAGGACTTCTCGAGTATCCCCAGTACACCAAGCCCGCCGACGTGCGGGGGTCGCTGGTGCCAGAGATTCTCCTTTCGGGCGATCACGCGCGAATCGCCCGTTGGCGTCGCGCCGAAGCCCTCAAACGTACGCTCGCGCGTCGTCCCGATCTCGTGGAGCGCCGCGGGGGACTGAGTGACGACGACCGAGCGATACTGGCTGAATTCCCCGCGTTGGATGATTGAGGGCGAAACGGCTAAACTTGCAAAGCCTGTGATCCGAAAGGGACCGCTCTCATGAACCCCACTGACCTCGTCGACCGCGACTCGCTTCGCGACGACATTCCCGCTTTCCGTGCCGGCGACACCTTGAAGGTGCACGTGCGCGTTGTTGAAGGTACGCGCCAGCGCGTCCAGATCTTCCAAGGCATCGTCATTCGCCGCCAGGGATCGGGCCTCCAAGAGACCTTTACGGTGCGCAAAATCAGTTTTGGCGTCGGCGTCGAGCGGACGTTTCCCGTCCACACCCCCACGATCGCCAAGATTGAAGTTGAGTCCTACGGTGACGTTCGTCGCGCCAAGTTGTACTACCTTCGCGATCTTCGAGGCAAGGCCGCCAAGATCAAGGAACTTCGCGTCAACGAGCGCGCGTAGTCGCTGGTGGGTGAAGAAGAGCTCGACGACTACGAGTCGACCCTCGAACTCGCGTTAGTCCAGGAGTACAAAGCGGTTGTTGGAATGTTCGACTTCGCCGTAGAGACCGATCGTCGTTTCTATCTTGCGAACGACGTCGCCGTCGACGTCAAATCCAACGCCACGCCCACCCTTTTGGAGATAACTCTTCACGACGCCTGGGTGTGGGATATGTACCGAGCCGCACGGTTCGTGCCGTCGGTTCGAATCTTGACCTTTCGTGACGTCAACATCGAACGACTTCCCAAAGAAGATCTCCAGCCTTAGCGATGGAGCTGGTTCGTCTCGTCGCTCCGCTGCGCCGTCGCTTCGACGTGGCCCGACTCTCTAGCGTTCACCCGTTGCTCTTTCGCTGCTCTGACGCCGACACCGTCATCACCACGGCCTCGCTGGCCGGTCATCTCAATGATCCCATCGGAGTGTGGCTGATGATCTCTGAGGAGTATCCCGCCCAACTGGCCGCCCGCGACGTCGCGACGCTCGCCGCACTCGTGCCGCTTCGTCACGTGGTCGTTGAAACCACTTCGGCTTCGAAAGATCACGCGGAGGTACTGCGATCGCTCCTCACGAACGAAGAAGTCAATTTCGAGAACGACGTCGCGGTTCTCTCGGGTGCCTACAACCGTCCTGCGCCGCCGGCACCGATCACGGTGTGGAGTTTTGAGGGCACGAGTCTCTCCAGCGGCGACGTTCTACTGACGCCGCAGCGCGTCGAATCTACCGATGTCGGCGAATTCACCTACTTCGAGTGACTCAAGTCGGTTGAATCGAGATGCGATCGGGGCGGATCTTTACCGTGACACGAATCTCGCCCTCGCGACGCATGGGGTAGGAGTCCACGCCCATGTATTTCTTGGCGAAGCGATCGATCACTTCGTCGGCGCCTTCAGTGGTAAAGCCGACGACCGTCCCACGAACGGCAATGCACACGTCGGGGTCGTCGGGATCGGTTAAGGAGACGGCGACGCGCGCGTCGGCAGCGAGGTTCCGGGCCTTCGCTCGTCCAAGCGCCGTGTTGATCACGATGTCCTCGCCGTCGAGTTCGACCCACACGGGGGTCACGTTCGGTCCGCCGTCCGCGTCGAGACTCGCGACGTGCGCGAGAACGTTCTTGGCGAAGATGGCGCGAGCGGCGGGGCCAAACGTATCGGTCATGGTATTCCTGTCGTTCTTTCTAGATGGGCCTACTAGTTTTACTGTAATGAACATTGGTGCGCACGTCCGCGGTGGCGGCAAGCTGGTTCCCTCGCTCGAAGCCGGGGTGGAGATAGGGGCAACCTCCATCCAGATCTTCACCCAAAGTCCCCGAATGTGGAAACCCTCGCAGTACGCTCCCGAAGTTCTGGCGGCGTTTCGCGAAGCTCAGGCCACACATCCGACCATCACCGACACATTTTGTCACGCGACGTACTTGATTAATTTGGCGTCCGGAGACGCTGAACTTTATGAAAAGTCGGTGCAAGCACTGACGCACAACCTGTCGGTCGCCCGAGGCATGGGTTCGTCGGGCCTCGTGTTGCACGTGGGCTCTCATAAAGGGGCGGGCTTTGACGAAGTAGTACGGCAAATCGCTGACGCCTTCGAGCGCGCTTTCGATGACGCTGATCCAGCGCCCGAGGGCGTCGTCGACTGTCCAATCCTCATTGAAAACGCCGCCGGCGCCGGCGGCACCGTGGGGCGCTCGCTCGAAGAGATTGGACTGATGATCGACGCCTGTAACGGTGATGATCGACTTGGTCTGTGTATCGATACGCAGCACCTCTGGGCGAGTGGCTTTGACTACTCAACGGTGGCGGGAACAGAGAGATTGATTAAGGCCATTGACAAGAACGTGGGCATGAGCCGCTTGCGTTGCTTTCACTTAAATGACTCGAAGATAGAACTCGGTGGCAACCGAGATCGGCACGCAAACATCGGCGAAGGAACCATCGGTGTCAAGGGTCTTGCGCCACTCGTTGGACATCCCAAGATTCGCAATATTCCGTTGCTGCTTGAAGTTCCCGGTTCGGGGGAGGGACCCCGGGCCGAGGACGTCGTTGCCGCTAGAAAAGTCGTAATGGCGGGCATCAAGCTCTACGACGGAGCCAAGAAGTCCACGCTCGCAAAGAAGGCTGTGCCCAAGAAGGCTGCGACCAAGAAGGCTGCGCCTAAAAAGGCTGCGCCAACGAAGAAGACCGCAGCCGTGAAAAAAGTCGTAATGAAGAAGACGAAGAAGTAGGAGATCAGATGACCAAGACTCGTGTTGAATCCGACTCCATGGGCACCATAGAGGTCCCGAGCGACCACTACTGGGGAGCTCAGACCGAGCGCAGCTTGCACCACTTTGCGATTGGTCACGAAACCATGCCGCCGGCGGTTATTCGCGCCTTTGGAGTTTTGAAACTCGCGTCCGCACAAGTGAACAACGCTTTGGGAAAACTGGACGCAGAGAAATTGGGACTGGTCGATCGCGCCGCACGAGAGGTTATTGACGGCACGTTGGCCGCGGAATTTCCTCTCCGGATTTGGCAGACCGGTTCGGGAACACAGACCAACATGAACGTCAACGAAGTGATTTCCAATCGCGCGATAGAGCTCGCGGGCGGCGTCATGGGTTCAAAAATTCCTGTACATCCAAACGATGACGTTAATATGTCGCAGTCGTCGAACGATACGTTTCCCACGGCAATGCACATCGCGGCGGTCTCGGAAATCACTGATCGTTTAGTTCCCGCGGTAACGAAGCTTCGTAACGCTCTCGATGGGAAAGCGAAAGAGTACGTCAACGTCACCAAAATTGGTCGCACGCACCTCATGGACGCCGTCCCTTTGACCCTCGGTCAAGAGTTCTCGGGTTACGTCGCACAACTCGACGCCGACCTGGGTCGATTGTCGTTAGTCCTTCCGGGACTGTACGAACTCGCCGCCGGTGGCACCGCGGTCGGTACCGGTCTCAATACGCACCCAGAATTCGGCGCGCGCGTCGCTTCGGCTATTGCCGAGCTGACCGGAAAGCCCTTCGTCACGGCACCGAACTACTTTGCTGCGCTCGCGGCACACGACGCGTTGGTATTCGCTCACGGGGCGATCAAGACACTCGCGGCGAGTCTCTCCAAGATTGCCGACGATCTACGCTGGCTCGGATCGGGACCGCGCTCGGGACTGGGTGAGTTGAAGTTGCCCGAGAACGAGCCCGGCAGTTCAATCATGCCGGGCAAGGTGAATCCGACGCAGAGTGAGGCCATGATCATGGTCTGCATTCAAGTTTTCGGTAACGACGTCGCCGTGGGTATTGCGGGGGCACGTGGCAATCTTGAGCTGAATGTCTGCAAGCCAGTGATTATTTTCAACTTCTGTAATTCAATCGATCTTTTGACCGATGCCTGCGATCGATTCCGCGAGTTCTGCGTCGAGGGGCTTGAACCGGACTACGAGCAGATCCAACACCACCTCAATAACTCGCTCATGCTGGTGACGGCGCTCAATCCGATTATTGGTTACGACAAGGCCGCCTTAGTGGCGAAAAAGGCGCTTAAAGAGCACACGACGTTGCGCGAAGCAGTGGTGTCACTGGGTTTCTTGAGTCCCGAGGAGTTCGACGCCGCTGTAGTTCCTGAAGAGATGACGCACCCGTAGCGAGTCCGGCGAGGAGGTCGTTGCGTTGAACCTGGGCCGACCAGCGCTCAACTAAGTTTTTGACGTGACCGGCGCGCTCCGTAATCTCGACGCATCCCTTCGCAGCGCGTGGCACCCCCTGTGTCGTTCTAGTGAGGTGTCAACGACCCCTAGGGCGTTCGTTCTCCTCGGACAGCGGTACGTGACCTACCGACTGCCCGACGATGAAGTACGGGTTTTCTACGATCGATGTCCGCATCGTTTCGCGCCGCTCTCTTTGGGTTCGTGCGAAGGTGAAGCACTGCGCTGCGTCTATCACGGCTGGGTCTTCGATGATCAAGGTATCTGTATTGAGATACCGGCACTCGGTAAGGACGCGACGTTGCCACCTCGCGCCAGGCTCGACGGTCCGGCGGGCGTCTTCGAATCACACGGCATGGTTTTTGTGGCTCCCGAAACGCCCTTGACGCCCGCGCCGACCATCGCCGCGGCGAACGATCCAACGTTTCAAAAGGGTGATCTACCCGTTATGGAGACCCGCGGCAGTGCCGGACTCTTAGCGGACAACTTTCTCGACATGGCGCACTTTCCCTTCATTCACGCGAAGACCTTTGGTGCCGACGAGGCCCGTGAGGTACCGAACTACAGCGTGACCCGTGAGGGCTACACGTTTGAGGCCGTCTACGAACACGACTTCGCGCACCGCGAGGACCCCGGCGTCGCCGCGGGTCTTCGTCCACTCACCCAACGACGTCGACTGACCTATCGCTACATCGCCCCGTTTCATCTCGAACTCGCCATAGAGTTTCTCGACGCCGGGGGGTCCAACATCATTGGCTTCTTCATCACGCCCGTCGACGATGAGACCGTACGAATCTACTCAAGTCTTTGGCGAGACGACCTTGAAGGTTCACTAGAGCGAATGCGCGACGCAATTGACTTCGAAGTGTCGGTGGTCAATGAGGATCTTCAGTTGCAGTCGCGATATGAGGAGCTGTCACTGCCTCTTGAGGTCACGTCCGAAATCCACACTCGCGCTGATAAGACCACCCTCGAACTACGTCGGGTCCTGAGCGATTTCGTGCGCGCAGCGAACAACTGCCCGGATTCCAAATAGTCGAGACCTACCTCGCTTCGCCTGACGTTCGCGTCAAGCGAACTGCAGAAAGCCTGAGGTGATGCACAGTCCAAAGGCGGCGATCACCATCATGCCAATAACCACAGAAACGATGACAACTTTCGTTCCTCGACCTCGACCCGAGGCCATGGGACTTGGCATGTACCACTGAGGAAGTGCGTTGCGATTGAAACCAAGTCCGAAGTGGTAAGGCTCGGCGTTGAGATCCACCGGCGATTCTGGATCAGCCGCCAGTGCGAGCGCGATCAACTCATCATCAGTAGGCATCTCAGATAGTGACGTGTCGGTTGAGGGAAGCGACCACGACTGCTCCATAAGCACCTCCGATGTATCGACGTCGAATGATTTCTCCGTTAAGAGTCAAGTTACACCCACGTGAAGATTCTTTGCCGTCGCCTCGTCGATGGTGGAAATGCGAGAATCGTGTCGTACGTGGCGATCCACGCCCCTAGCGTGCGATGGGCCCGGGTTAATGTGCGAGCGTGGCCCTCAATACTTTCAAAGACTGTTCAACTCACGCGTACGTATTTGAGACGCCTTGCTTGATGAGCGGCTCTCGTGAAACAAAGGGAGAGAGAGTGGAGCGAGCGTGCGGAACACTCCACCGCCTTTCAAGGAGTCCACGTTTCAAGAGGGTTGGCGTGTCGCTGGTGGTTTCAGTACTCGCATTTTCGGTTTTTTCTTCCACCGGCGCCTTTGCGGGAGGCGCAACAGGTACTAAGAACTGGTCGCGGCCTATCAAGCTTATTAGGGCTAGTAGCGCAACTTCCCAATCGCAGTTGGACTCAGTTTCGTGTCCGAGCAGCACATTCTGCACCGTAGCGACGGCGACGGGGGCAGTCATATTTCAACGAGATGGCAAGTGGTCAGCGCCCCAACCAGTGAACGCCGGAGGGTCGTTGGACTCAATCTCTTGTACGTCCAGCCAGTACTGCGTTGCGGTCAGTGATTATGAGGCGGTCACGTTTAATGGCTCGTCGTGGTCAAAAGCCAAGGTCATCGGCCCCGATGCCAGCTACTCAGTCTCTTGTCCTACCACTTCATTCTGCGCGACGGTGGGCGCGAGCGGGACGATCGGTGGTCCGAAGTTCTTGGCTACGTATAACGGCAATGCGTGGCGGAAAACGACGATACCGAGCGCAAAAGTCATGAGTGACCGACTGATGGATGTCTCGTGCGCCACGCCCACGTACTGTGTTGGGGTAAATCTCAACGGCAGTTTGACGTTTTTTGATGGAAAGAAATGGACCACCAAGAACAGCAACGAACCCAAGAATCTAATTTCGGTTTCTTGTCCAATTGTGAACTCCTGCGTGGCAGTTTCGATGTTGGGTAAATGGGTAGCGATTCACAACGAGAGCCGGTCGGCGCCAAAATCAATTCCAAGTCTTGATGGGGACGTACCGTATTCAGTGTCGTGCGCGACTGCCTCGACGTGCGTGGTGATTACTCTCACGGGTAAGGCGGCCACGTGGAGGGGCGGTCACTGGTCTAAATCTTCTCAGGTGTTCAAAAGCCCGGCAGTGGGATCCACTGACGTGTCCTGTTCCTCGGATGGACGATGCATGGCGGTGAACAGCCGCGGCGACGTCTCAATCTATTAATTTTCCCTGGCGAGCATCGATGGAACGCCTTTTTGACGTCACTTCGAGCCGACATGATGTTTCCTACGAAATGAGTGAGGGATTGGCTTGGCTACTCATCAATCCCAGGGAGGTCACTCCAAAAGAGTCGGTGCCTTAAGCAACCGGAAGATTCCAAAGCGCCATCCAGCGCCCCAAATCCTTTTCAATGATGAGATCAGTACTGAGAAAAGATTTTACGCGGAGCTCGAGTTCGTTGTTGCGCTGTGCGGGACCCGTTGGAGCGAAGGGATAGAAGGTGCCCTGCTTCATGAGATAGACAATGCGCACTGAACCTTCGCCCGGCGGTGTCTTGGGCACGAAGCCAAAGACCGCGCACAAGAGACGCGGGCCGAGTCCGTGTTCGACCATTGAAGTATTGGCCGCGTGAATTCTCGTGACCAGCGCTTCAAAGTCGGGGTCGGTGACAACGAGCCACTTAAAGCCGAGATCGTCCGTTGTTAGGGTGACCTTGTTGGTCGTCTCATCGAAGTCGAGTAGCTCTTTGATGTCGTCGTCCGTGGTGAGCGTGCTTTCGCCGCTGCCGGACTTAAAGCACAGGCCGGCCTGGCCCGAACTGACGAGATCGAGTTCGCTCTGGAGCGTCAAGGCCGCCGTGGGCAGGGCGAAAAGATTGTCGAGATTGGGCGCAACCTGCTTGGTTCGTCCAAAGAGTGAGTCGCGTAGACCCACTAGCCGTTGAGTTCTTTTTCGAGTTTGCTCAGCTGGTCGAGACGCTGCTCGAGCGAGGGGTGGGTTGAAAAGAGTTTGGCCGCCGTGCCGCCGGCGAGGGCTGGGGCGAAGAAGAAGGCGTTCATGCCTTCAGACTTACGCAGATCGGTACGGGGAATCTTAGAGATGTCGCCGGTGATGTGCACGAGTGCGCTCGCGAGCACGCTGGGCTTACCGATCAAGATCGCGCCCGAGCGGTCGGCCGCGAGCTCGCGGTAGCGCGAGAGCGCCATCGTCAAGAGATACGCCACTACGTAGATGAGAATCGAGACGAGCATCGTGACCATCTCCAAGAGCACGATGTTCTGACTACCCTTGCCGCCCCTTCCGCCGCCGCCGAACATCGCGCCGAACATGGCGATACGACTCACCAGACCGGCCAAGAGACCGACGCCCGAGGCGATAGTCATGATCGCCACGTCGCGGTGGGCGACGTGACTGAGTTCGTGGGCGAGCACGGCTTCGAGCTCTTCGTCGTTCAGGCGGTTCATCAGTCCGCGGGTGGCGCAGATAACGGCGTGGTTGGGGCTTCGCCCGGTCGCGAACGCGTTGGGCATATCCATCTCCGAGACGCCCACCCGGGGCTTCTTCATGTCAGCCAATAGGCAGAGTCGATCGACGATCTCGTGGAGCTTGGGTTCTTGGGCCGGCGTTACCTCGTGCGCGTGCATGGAATACATCGCGATTTTGTCCGAGAAGTAGTACTGGGAGAAGATCAACGCCCCCGCGATCACGATCACGAGCACCGTGGACACGCCCAGGCTCAACATCACCGAGACGATGATCGCGTAGAGCGCCACGAGCGCGAGGCCCGTGACGAACATTCGAACGTTTAGTTTGTGATCGGTTTCAATTTTCGTGTTCGCCACGTTCAGTTTCCTTCGCTGGTTGATGATGTCGCACCGTCACCGGTGCTCGAGGGCAGTTCGCCCGTTCCCGAAGCGACTTGACTCTTGAGAGCGGCAAGTTGGGCGTCAATGTCCCCCGTCGAAGAGGCCTTGTCGAGCTGGGCTTGAATGTCGTCGTTGTTGCTCGTGAGATCGGTGAGCGCCCCCGAGGCGAGGAGTTCGTCCAAGGCACCGCTTCTCGCCTGCATCTCGGCGACTTTATCCTGGGCGCGCTGCATGGCCGCGCCGGCGTCGCCCATGGAAGTGGAGATGCCACTGATGGCTTCGTTGACGTGGGCGGAGGCCTCGGCGGCGGTGTAGGTGGCCTTGATGGTCTCCTTCTTCGTACGAAACGCCTCGACTTCGCTCTGGAGCTTGGCGGCGGTGTCCTCGAGCTTTTGCTGTTGCTCGGCGATGGAGGCGTGTTGGGTGTCGAGGTCTCGCAGCTGCGAGGTGATGGCCTCGCGCCGGGTCAGCGCCTCACGAGCGAGGGGCTCGTTGCCCTGGGCCAGGGCGGCCTTGGCCTGGTCGCCTAGTTTGTCGCCCTGGCTCTTGAGCTGTTCGGCTTGAATCTCGACGCGCTTGCGCGCGGTGGCGACGTCGGCGACGGCGCGCTTGACCTTGGTGAGGTTCTCCAACTGCTGTTCGTACGAAAGGTCGAGGGTTTGGCGTGGATCTTCGGCCTTATTCAAGGCATCGTTTGCCTTTGCCTGAAAAAGTGTTTGTACGCGCTTCATTATGCCCACGGGGCCTCCTTTTGCTACTCGTCCAGACTAGATGGAACGAACTACTCCTAGCTCAATGCTCACCCTGAGAAAACGCTCCGTCTTCTTAATTTCTCGGTAAATCCGTGTCCTGCGCCTTCGCTTCGGCCGCGAGTTCTTGCCGATACGTCTCGAGTTCGCCCGCGAGCGCGTCACTGGACGTCGCCAACACGCGTAGCGCCAACAGTCCGGCATTCGTCGCGCCATTGATCGCCACGGTCGCTACTGGTACGCCGCGGGGCATCTGGACAATGGAGAGCAGAGAGTCGAGTCCGTCAAGACGCGCGAGCGCTACGGGCACGCCAATGACCGGCAACGTCGTCACCGCCGCCAGCATGCCTGGTAGGTGGGCCGCACCGCCGGCTCCGGCGATGAGGACTTTCAGTCCGCGCTCGCGCGCGGTTCTGGCGTACTCGAGCATCGCTTCGGGTGTGCGGTGCGCGGAGACGACGTGCAGTTCGTGGTCGACGTGAAAGCGAGTCAAAATCTTCGCGGCGTCACTCATGATCTCTAGGTCCGACGAAGAACCCATCACAATACCCACTACTGGTTGCACTACGCCTCCTGGGTCGCGGTGCCGTACGCGCGGGCACTCGTCCATGCTCTCACGTGAGGGTCGCCGTCGCCGTCAGCGAGGACGGTAACGTGCCCGAGTTTTCGACCGGGTCGCCACGATTTACCGTAGTCGTGGACGTAGGTGCCCTCGACGTCACGCGCGGCGTCGAGGGAGCCCGGCTCGTCGGCACCGACGACGTTGACCATGACCGCGTGGCGAGTGAGCGGCGTCACGTCACCGAGTGATTGAGCGCTCACCGCTCGCAGGTGTTGGGCGAACTGACTGGTGGTTGCGCCCTCAATGCTCCAGTGACCACTGTTGTGGGGACGAAGTGCCACTTCGTTGACAATAAGACCACGTCCGGTAACGAAGTACTCGATAGCCATTATCCCGACGCCCTTCACCAGGTCGGCCACCCTGTTGCTGAGTTCGCGAGCGCTCTCCTGCATCGCGTCGTCGAGGTGACTGGGAAAGTGAACTTCGACGCACATGCCGTTTCGTTGAACCGTGTCGACAACGGGGTAGAGGACAAGTGATCCATCCACTGAGCGCGCGACGAGTTGGGCTACTTCACTGCGCAGTTCGAGGCGCTCTTCGACGACGACGTCACCGTTTTTACTCATCTTGGCAATAAGTGAGAGCGTTTCTTTCGGGGACGACGGAAAGGCGACGCCCCGTCCGTCGTAGCCCCCACGCGACGCTTTCACTACTGGTAGTGATCCGAGTTCGTCGAGGAACTCGCGCAGGCGCTCGTCACGTGAAGAGTTGACAACGAGAAAACGCGGGACGGGAATGTTGGCGTCACGAAAAGCGTGGCGCTGAAATCCCTTGTCGACGGCGAAGCGCAGTGACGCACTGTCCGGTCGAAAAGTGATGCCTTCGCCCTCGAGTTCCTCGAGTACATCGAGATCGACGAGTTCATGATCAAAAGTGATGACGTCCACCTTCTCGGCGAGGGAGCGAAGGGCCGCGAGGTCGTTGGGCGCACCCACGACGAACGCGGACGTCGTCGAGACGGCTGAATCCTCGGGGGACGTGGCGAGCACGGTGACCTCGACGCCGACGTCATTCGATGCTTCGCCCATCATGCGAGCGAGTTGTCCGGCACCCACGACGCCCACTCGAGAAAAGACGGTAGGTTTATTGGCGTTCGACACGAACGAAACGCTAGCGGTCGCGAGGGAGTAATGAAGATGCGTATTGCTATTGGACTTGATGTTGATGGACCGATTGAGAAGACGCTCGAGCGAGCGCACCGACTCCACGATCGAGGTTTCCGCAGCCTCTGGTCGTCGCAGATCTTTGGACCGGACACCCTGACGGTGCTCGCGATTGTCGGACGCGAACTTCCGGACCTCGATCTCGGCACCGCCGTCGTGCCAATTCAGCCCCGACACCCCTCAATGCTGGCGACACAGGCGCGCACCGTCCAAGACGCGATTGGTGGGCACCTCTCGCTCGGTGTTGGTCTTTCGCACCAGGTAGTAGTGGAGGGACTTTGGGGGATCGCCTTCGACAAGCCCGCCACCCACATGCGTGAGTACATCGAAGCGCTCGCACCAATGTTGCGTGGTGAGAAGGTGAACGTGCAGGGTGAGCTCGTGAAAGCGGTGTCCATGGGGCCTCTTGGTCCTAAAGAAGTCGAGACTCCGAGCCTTCTGATCGCTGCTTTGGGCCCGAAGATGCTCGAACTCGCGGGCGCGTTCACCGACGGCACCGTCTTATGGATGACGGGTCCCAAGACCATCGCCGCACACATTTCGCCAACGTTACGAGCTGCGGCTGAAAAAGCGGATCGTGGCGAGCCCCGGGTCGTGTGCTCGCTACCGATCACCGTGACCGCAGACCCGGTGGGCGCGCGCGAGCGTCTTAATAAGGAATACGCGCTCTACGCCACGTTGCCGAGTTACGCGGCGATGCTCGAACGTGAAGGTGCGAAAGATCCCGCCGACGTGAGTCTCGTCGGGTCCAAGGAACAAGTACTCGAGCAGTTACACGGACTGGCGCAGGCGGGCGTCACCGAGTTTTCGGGCGCACCCTCGGGCACGGGTGACGAGCGAGACGCTGCCATTGACGTGCTACTCGACTATCAAAATAAGGCTTAGAAGCGAACCATCGCGATTAATTATTCCCACCTCATTAAAGTGGTGTGGAACGAGGTGAAAAAACTATGACGGTTGCTGCCGCCCTACTATCCATTGCACTCTTCCTGGCGTACTGCTCGGCCGGTGCTCAGAAGTTGTCCTTTAACCCCGCGATGAGCAAAGCCGCGGATCACATGGGCTTCTCCAAAAGTGGCTATCGCCGCATTGGCCTGCTCGAGGTACTCGGTGGACTCGCGTTGCTCGCGGGCTGCGTGGCCCGGGGCACGTCGTTCCTGGCACTCCTCAACGAAGTCGCCGCCGGCTGCCTGGTGGTGCTGATGTTGCTCGCGGTGGTGTTTCACCTGCGTAAGGGCGACGCCGTGAAGTACTTCGCGCCGGCCCTCATGCTCGCGGTGCTGACGTTGCTCGAACTGATCTTTCGTTTGGCTAACTAGGACTAAAACGGCACCCTGGTGTGCTTGAACTCGTTGAGCGCGCTCTGAGCGCTCATGAGGTTCACCATCGACTCGATCAAGGTAATGGACGCTTGAGCGTTCGCTGAGGGCGTCTCCATGTAGCGAACGAACGTGGCGTCGCTACCTACAACGAACGTGGGCACCCCAAACGCTTCGTAGCGCTCGAACTCCACGAAGCTCTCACCGATTACTTTGTGGGGTCGACGCGAATCGACGTCCTCAAAGACGAGGTCGAGATTGAGGTCAACTAGGCGCAGCGCTTCTACAATTTCGCTTCGTGAGACGAGTCGTACGGCGTTTTCGTGACGAGCGCGAAAGAGTGCTTCGTGCGCGGCGAGAAAGAACTCTGGTTGCAGGTCGCGAATCGACGTACTCACCGCGAGGGCCAACAGCTCATCGTCTCGGGTGGGGTCGTTCCAGACGTCGGGCGCGCCGGGCGCCCTGTAGCCCTGACTCATCGTCCAGGGGACGAAGGTGACGTCAAAGTCGGCGCCGGCGCGAAGCGCGGTGATGACGTGGAGGTGCATGTTGTTCGCGAAAGGGCAGCGATAGTCGTACGAGATCTGAAAAGAGAGCACGGGCCCAGCCTAGGAACTAGCGGGCCGGAACGGGCACCCCTTGGTTGCGACAGAGATCTTTAAAGGAGCAGAAGCGACAGGCGTTTGACGAAGGAGTGGCGGGAAAGTCACCGTCCTCGTAGTACTGATTGATCTTCGTCCAGGCACTGGCCGCGGCGCTCGCGCGGGCTCGTACGACGACGTCGGTGACGTTGCGCTCGATGGCGTGGCCGTGGGCTACGTACATCAGGCGTATGGTCGAAGGCCGCTCTCCCAACTTGGCCTCACAGAGTGCGGCGTAGAGCTCGGTGTTGGCGAACGTGGAGGAGTCGTAGTTGCGATTGGGCAGGGCGCCGGTCTTGTAGTCAACAATGGTGAGGGTGCCGTCAGCGTCTCGATCTAAGCGGTCGAGGATCCCGTAGAGTGGCGCGCCGTTCACCTCAACACCGAGGCGTAGTTCAACGCCCTCACTCGTTACGGTCCTCGGGTCTTCCATCTCGAAGTAGCGCACGATGATGGCGTCGGTCTCGTGCAAGAGCTTGGCCAACATGACGTCGTCGAGTCCGATGTCCGTGCGAACGTCGTCGGTGAGAATTTCCACTTGGGCTGGCTCTACGTACTCGCGCGCCATCTCGATCGTGCGCTGGTCGTTGTCCAAGAGAAAGAGTTGTTCAAAGACGTAGTGAACGAAGCGACCCTTGGCGGTGGCGTAGCTGGCGGGTTGGGGGATACGTTCGACGGAGGCGTGTTGGTAGCGACGAGGGCAAGTCTGAAAGTCAGAGAGTCTCGAAGGCGAAAGGGATTTGGGTAGTGGTTGTTCAAAGGCCATGGCTGCACGCTAGGTCAGCACTGTGACGTTCGGGTTGAAGACTCTGAGTAACAATGGAGGTATGCGCCGCGTAGAAACCGTCACTCGTCGCGGTCAGATCGTTCGATCCAGCGAGTGGCACGGCGTTCGTTCGGGCGACCCGGTTGTCGTGAGCGGTCCCAAAGAGCGTCGCCAACAGTGGACCTTTGTTGCGCACGTGCTCAACGAAGCGACCCAAGATGAGTGGGTTGAAGTTCGAGGTGGGCGGGTCGGTGAGATGAAGGGGCGATCGTTTCGTCCAGAGATGATCTTTCCCAGTGGCTCGCGCAAGGGCGCGCGGGTCGTTGGGCTGTCGCTCGCTACGGCTCCGCAGTTGGCGCTGGGTTAACGCGCGATTCGTCTATTGCGTTTATTCGCTTCGACGTCAAGATGTAGAGCCCGGGCAGCGTGCAAATGACGGCGACCGCCACGAAATAGGTGCGTATGCCGATTTGGTTCGCCAGTACTCCGGCGACGACGATGCCGATGGGGGTGACCCCGAGTGAGACGAACCAGTCCACGGAACTCGCTCGACCTAGTAGCTCGCGGGGCACTTCACTCTGCATCATTGACTCCCAGATCACGTTGCCAAAGAGCATCATGGGAGAAGCGACGACGGGAAAGATCATGATCTCCCAAAAGTTCGTCGCGACCCCAATGATGAGCGCGGAGAGCGAGCCAATGGTCCAGTAGATCCACATGACGCGCACCCGACGCTTGGGCGCGCGAACGTTCGCGAACACGAGGGCGCCGACGGCCCCCGACACGCCCGAGGCGGCGAGTAGGAAACCCACGTAGAACTGGCGGTAGTGGAGCGTGTGGAGCATGAGAAAGGGAAGCAGAACGAACATCGGGGAGTAGACGAAGGCGTTCGCTAGGGCCACCGCCAAGAGCGTGGTCCAAAGCCATCTCGTTTTGCGGACGTAGAGAACCCCTTCTTTGATGTCGTCGATCATCGAGTTCGATCCATTTCGATTGGGCTGAGGCGTGGGTTTCATCAAACTGAGGGCCAGAAAACTCACGACGAACGTCGCGCAGTCGACGCCAATCGCCCAACTCGTACTAAAGGCCGCGAGAAACCCTCCCACGGCCGGACCAATCATGGAGCCCATCAAGTTGTTCGAAAGAGGTCGAATGGCGTTCATCGCAGGCAACAGGTCCTCGGGCACGATCTCTGGCGTCAGCGCTGAGATCGCGGGAAAGAAGATGGCGTCGAAACTCCCAAAGAGAACACCAAAAACTAAGAGTTCCCAAAATCGCAAGAGGCCCGTAGCGATCATCAGTACCAGCACGGCGGTAAGTAGCGCGCGGACGCCGTCAGAGATGAGGAGCAAGAGTCGACGGGAGAACCGATCGACGATTGCGCCACCGAGCAGGAGCAAGAGAACGACCGGCGTCATTCGGGCCGCGGCGAACCAGGCCAGTTTGGTGAGGCTGCCCGTGGTGTCGTAGACCAAAAGAGTCAGGGCCACGTTCGCGACACCGTCGCCGAAGTTAGAAACCGTTTGCCCGGAGACCAATAGCGCCGGCTCGCGGTGACGTAAGAGCTGTAGGAGTGCGAGCTTCTTTTTCACTTTTCTACAGTAGGTGAGGCGCGCCGTCGTGCTTGGATCATTGTGGCGCGAACGAGGCGGCTGTTAGATCGTCGAAGTTACCGACGCGCGCAGTGAGTGCAGTAACGACGTCGGCGTGACGCGATCGATGACGACGTTGACGCACCCGACCCACGTTGCCGCTTCGCGGAGCGCGAGGGCAATCTGTTCGAGTGCCGTTGGGGTAGTGATAACGACGTGACGGGCGTGAAGAGTGTCGCCGATCCTCTTGGGATCGACGAGACCAACGAGGCGATCGCCAACAAGAACGGGCATCGCGAAGTAACCGACGACGCGCTTGGCCGCTGGAACGTAAGCCTCGAGCCGGTAGGTGGTTTGAAAGAGTCGCTCGAGCCTCGCTCGATCCCATAACAGCGAATCAAACGGTGAGAGCAAAACCGTCCGTCCGCGCAGTCCTCGACTGAGACCGACCTCGGCGTTCTCTGACAGGTACGCCACGTCGCGCCATCCTTCGACGCGCACCTCGCGGAGCTCTCGCGATTGCAGCACCGCGCGCACCAAGTTGACGTGCGTCCCGTGATAGGCGGCGAGATCGACCGCCGTCGCGACGCCCAACGCACGAAGTGCGGAACCGACGAGTATCCCTGCACAGGTCTCATCGTCGAGTTCGAGGTTCAGAAGACCTGGCGGAACGCTTCTTTCGGCGAGGTCGTAGACACGCTCGAAGCCTCGACGTTCGCGACAGACTATGGTGCCCGTGTCGAGAAGCCACTCGGCGGCGATCTTGACCTCCGACCAGTCCCACCACGTGCCGCCCTTCTTCGCTCCGCCCAACTCTCGCGAAGTGAGCGGACCTTCGTCACGCAGTCGCTCGAGGACTCCGGCGCAACTCTTTTTGTGATCCTTCAATTGATGCCAACGAAAGCCGCGTTGCGTTCGCGCTCGGCGCTTTGCGCCGTAGGCCGGCCACAGCTCAATAGGCAACACGCACGCGGCGTGTGACCAGTACTCGAACGCTTCGTTCTTCGCTCCCCAGTAGGCCGCCTCGATCTTCTTTCGAGGCACCGCACCAAGTCGGGCGTAGGCGACGAGTTCGTGGGACCTGGCGAGCACGGAGATCGTGTCGAGCTGGACACCTCGAAGATGGTGCAACAGGTTGCTGGGTCCTCCGGTGAGTCGAGGGCCGCGCAACGCCTGTGCGCGCAGGGCAATTCGAGTTGCGTCGCGCGAAGAGAGCGCGTCAACCGTGAGGGGCCCTGAGGCGATCTTCGTCACTGGGCGATCGTAGTGTTCGGTTGGCTGTTGACTCTACGACGTGCTCTTTTTATATAGAGAGTGGCGTGAAGAGACCGGTGCTTCCTTAGAAGAGCGTGTGAACTATACAATTCAGCAGTTCTCGACGACGGGTGCCGCGGGCGAACTCTATGTTTGATACATGTTGAGCGCCCGATATCGCCGAGTGTTCGCGTCATTGATGTTGAGCGCAATGATGGTGGGCGTCTTCGTACTGCCCGGCGGCGCCGCGACGGCTCACTCAACGGCGCGCTCGGAACTTCTTCGTACGCGCGATCTGCCCTATGGATGGACCGTGCATCACGTGCGCGGTGGAACTGGCGTCGGCTGTCTCGCGCCTCTCGCTAGCCCCAAGGCACTTCAGTACACGGCCCGGGCGTCCATCACCTTTATTGACAATGGCAATCCACCTGAACTTACCGAGGTGGTCGCCACTTCGAGTTCACCGGCGTACACCTATCAACGGGCCATTGCAGCGTTAGGACGATGTCACGTGGTGAAGGGCTATTTTGCGGGCCATCGCCTCATCGGGAGTGTTCATCGTGCCCATTTTGGACACTTTGGAACTGCTTCGCACTCCTACATCGCTAGCGCGAGCGTCGATGGCGCCCTTCTCTTTGAAGAGATCGTCGTTGTACAGACGGCTCATGGCGTAATGGCGCTGGCCGAAGGCAACGTCGGCGGCGTGAGCACCCCACAGTTTGAGGGTTTTGTTGCACTGGCCCTTCATCGATTGAAAAGGTGAGTTAGCTTGAGTTAATGGTTACGTTGCGCGATGGCCATCGATTACACGTGATCCGTAGAAGCGGTGGACCGAAATCGACCCGCATTACCAGACTGCATGGCTTAGAGACCAACCAGAGTTGAAAGTTCTTCATAGACGCGATTGCCAAGTTTTAGACCACGATACTTACTTCGGTTTTGGCGTTACGTGAGCGTGAAGCCACGAACCGTTTCCGCAGTGATGGTTGGATACCACTCGCGATAGGCGAATCCGGTCTGAAGTAAATGTGCCGGCGGGCGAGGGTTCCGTTCGGTGAGCCGGCGTGCACAATCTCCGACTGGAGGATCGACCCGTGGTGAATCTCCTACCGTCAAGAAGTTGCGATACCCCTCTTAAAAGCAGGTCATCTTCTCGTTCAAGCTCGTGAGAAAGCACTCGAACTTAAGTGCCGCGATATCGACGTTGCGTCGCTTCGTTGAATAAACGCGACGTACATTGTGAGCAGCCTGAGAAACACCGTTCGATTGTTCGTCACTCTCGCGTCTCCGGACGGTGATAGGCCAATGCGCGCTTGGTGATTCGTCAGTTTTGCCCGGTATGTTACGAATCGGCGACAGTTCGTCTTTCCTATTGATTTTCCTACGGCGGCGCCGAATGATGGTGATGAAGCGACAAAGGAGTATTCCATGACGCGGTTACAACGGCACTACGCCCTTAACGGAACGGTCGCCGGACTGTTGGCGATCGCCCTCACCATGGTCGCGCCGACCTCGCTGGCCTTCGCACAGAGTACGCGGCCGCACTCGACCGGCGCCACGGCATCGCTAAGTGGCGTCGTGGTCGCGCGTAACGTCGCGCGACACACCCTCGTCGTTTCGACTCACGCACACGCGGTGGACACAGTGCGCCTCTCGTCGGCGAACTCGGCTCGCGCGATGTCCCTCGGTACAAAAGTCTCGGCCAAGGTCAAGGTCCTTGGTGACGGTACGTTCCGAGTTACGTCACTGGCACGCCGCGGCGCCGCTCACGTCACCACTCTGCGCGCCACCGTCGTGCGCGCGGCGCCGCGTCGATTAACGCTTTCCGCCGGCGGGAGTGTCTTCGCCGTTGCCTCGGCAACGTCGCACTCGCACGATTCGACGAGCAAGTCGCTCACTTCCGGTGACATTGTCGAGGTTTCGGTCTCCATTAACCAGAGCGGACTTGACGAGACGTCACTCCAGCAGGTAGGGCAGACCAACCTGATCGAGCTTGAAGGCGTTTTGACCTCAGTGACCGCGACCTCATTGGTGCTCGCCGTCGACCAGGGCGCTTCGACGACCATCACGATTCCCGCGAGTTTAACTTTGCCCTCCACCATCGTCGCCGGCAACAAGGTTGAGGTTGTCGTTGACTACTCCGGTGGGACTTTCTCGCTGGTCTCCATATCTGACGACGCTGCCGCGAATGCGTCGGGCGTGACCTCGAGTCAAGACGGCCAGAGTTCGAACCTTGAGATTGAAGGCCTCGTCGTCGCGGCCAACGCCACCAGCCTCACGATTCAGCCGGGCGACTCGGCCGCGCCGATGGTTGTCGCGGTGCCCCCAACCATTGACGTATCGACGGTGACCGTCGGCGAACGCGTGCACGCACGCGCCGATCTCGTCAACGGCGTATTGACATTGACAGGTCTCGACGTGCAGTCGGGCGAAGGCGATCAGGGTCAGTCGATGGCCACGGAAGTTGAAGGTTTCGTGGTTTCAGTAAGCGCCACGTCGCTGGTCGTCCAACCCGGTGATCAGGCGCCCCCCGTCACATTGGTGGTGCCCCCAACCATTGACGTATCGACGGTGACCGTCGGCGAACGCGTGCACGCTCGTGGCGAGCTTGTCGCCGGCGTCTTAACGCTGACGAGTTTGAAGGTCCAGGGTCAAGAGGGCGGCTCGACGACCGAAGCTACTCAGATTGACGGATCGGTGACCGCCGTAAGCGCCACCAGCCTCACGATCCAGCCCAGTGACCAAGCCGCGCCGGTGGTCGTCGCGGTGCCCCCAACCATTGACGTGTCGTCAATTCAAGTAGGCGATCGGATCAATGCCACCGCCGTGCTGGCGAACGGAGCATTGACGCTGACTAACTTCGAGGTACACACGAGCGACGGCTCGGCGGGGACTTCGACCCTTGAGTTCAGTGGCGTGGTCAGCGCGGTCTCCCCGTTGAGCCTCTCGATCACTGCGGGGGATAACTCCCAGAACGTCATCTTGGCCGTGCCCTCGAGCGTGGACGTGACGAGCGTTGCTGTTGGCGACGACGTCAACGTGACTGCTTCGCTCGTCGGTGGGGTCTTGACGGTGGTGTCGGTGAGCGTGAACGCGAACTCGGATTCTTAGACCCTCTCCGGGTGGTCCGAGTCTTGCGCTACCTCTTTGGGGAGCGAGGAAGAAGCCACCGATAAGACTCGCAGCGACCTTGAGCGCCGATTTGAGGAGGGGTTGCACTCATCCTGCCTGACTTGGGGACGTAGAAGCGGTCTGGAAGGCCGCAGAGGTCGACGAAAGGCGCTTCCTGGTGGACGAACTGGTCGAGTGGGTCACGATCTTCCCGGATCACCTATAGGTGAAAGTGTCCGGTGAACCGACACTGAACGTACTTCTCTCGGAGGTAGGACTCAAGGAGTCGGATTGTTGGTGTCGGAGAGCCGACGTCCCCGATCTCCAACTGGCGGCTTGAACGGTGGGGCGGTTGAGTGTCGGTGAGCCGACTTCCACAATCTTCGGCTGGCTGACTCCCGTGAGATTGTGAGTTGTCCTAAAATTTCAATCACTTCGAGCGCATACGCCAAGCGTGACACCGTCGCGGAGGCGATACTGGGACCGTGGCCCTCGTCCTCACCGTCATTGCCACCGCTGCGTTGCTCGTGATCGCAGTGATTGCCGGGACGAAGCTATCTCACCGGTTGTTCCACCTCGAGATCCGAAGCGCAGCGACGGCCAAGCGTGTCCGAAAGCCGGTGCTAATGGTCTGGGGCTACGTCGCCTTGCTCCTCCTGCTCGGCTTCATCGCCTGGGGCGTCACCGGAAGTGTGCTGGCAAGCGTATTCACGCCTGCCGCCCTGATGTTTTTCGCGCCCTTCATCTTCCAGTTCGCCAGACCGAGCCTCGAACGCAGACTTGCCAAGAAGAGGGCCGACAGGCGCAGCACAGACCCTCAGTGAGAAGTGGCCGCGCCTTCCTCACCAACTGACCGGGGCACGTTCTCCGACTAGAGCTCTTCGCTCAGATTGCTGCAGTGCTCACCGACCAGCGGCTTGGTGACATCATCGCCTAAACCTGGATCCACCGCGCGAGTGAAGCAGTCGGCGAATTCGAATCAAAACCCTCAGGCTCAGTCGTGATTTTCTGATGCGCGGGCGTTTATCCGTCGGCCGGACGTGACGAGTCACGATCTTGGTCAAGTTTGTAACTTGTTC
>DATLSR010000045.1:0-58787 GCA_035533995.1 Acidimicrobiales bacterium
CTTTTCGAAAGCGTGCAGCAAGACAAATAGTGCTCGGGACCTACGATAAAGGATGCGGTACAGCGTATTTCCGTAATGGCATCGAAGTTCCCGGAGTTCCCCTTCGACTTGACTGCTGTAGGGGAAGGGCAGCGGCGGATCGGAAGTCCTCAACATGTTCAATCGGTCCACTTGGTTATCGACCGCGACCTGAGCGGAAACTGGTGTGAGCAGGTCGATGAATTCTGAAACAGGCTCGTTCCCACTGGGATCGCGATAGTAGACAGCCTGCATCTGGGTCAAAGCGCTTCCCCAACTTTCAAAAGTTATACAGACAATCGCCGAGGAGAGCCAAAAGTTCCGGAAGTGTTGGCCCTCCTATCTTGGCAACGTATCTTTGACATCCCATGAGTCCAGAGTACGCGGAGTCTGGCTCCGAAAAGGTTCCGTGTGTCGTGAGGCCACTCCAAGCCTTGAATGTTTTCGATTGCGTCGAAATGTTCGCAAGCTCTCGTGAATTTTCGGGTGTGCCCCATCGGGTCAACGGTCATGACCCGATTCATTTCTATCCGGTGGCGATGTCCTGTCGCTGTCACTAGTTACTTCGGGAAGCCGATCCTCGGACGCTGCTTCTGGCTCGAGCAGTTCGCTAGGCTCCAGCCGCCTCACGCCGAACGACGCTAAGCAGATATCCATCGTTTCAACAATTGCATCCGTCCGGAACACGATCCCGAGGTCCAGCACATCAGTAATTTGAACGGAATAGGCCGCGGGCTGTTCCGTTACGTCAATATCCGATTTGCTTATGTGGTACTGGGCAAGAACTCCGATAAGCGACGTTCTGTTTCCAACGTGTGCGGTACCGTCTCGCTTCGTCACGATGCCAGCTTGATGAATGAAGACAGGACTTCCGCTCGAACCCGGAAAAACAGAAGCGTCGATTAAGAATGCTGGAAGGCCGCAATAGTCAACGAGTATTGGAGTTGCAAGTGCACCACGTCGAGCGATCGGTAGAAAATTCGCACGATCAAAGAGACCATTCGGATATCCGATGAAAACTACTGGCTCCAGTGCGTCAAGTTCGTTCAGGAAATCCCTCGTTGCGATCAGACTTGGAGGAATGCTGCGATAGAAAGGATCTTGATTGTTCAGATGCATCGTGGTGAGCATTGAACTCAGATTGAAAACCGCAACATCAACGTCTTCATTTGGGTGGCCGAACCATGAATCATCATTCCAGGGCGTGTACGTCGAAATAACAGCTTCTCCGAGTGCGGGAGTCTTGTCGTCTAACTTCCGAACCATTTGGATCTGCACCGCCGTTGCATCTTTCGTAACGTGACGGTTTGTGACCAAGAGGTAGTAAATCCCGCGATCAGTAACGACTTCGCATATGAAACCAGTCGCCGTCTTGACAACTGGTTGCGTACTTGTTGACGGGTCTTTCGGCGGATACCAGCATTTGAGGAATGCCGTCACGAAGAACATTTGCTCTGCAGGTGTATCCACGATCACCAGCAAAGAATTGCATATTTGGCCAGGAAACGCAGTCTCGCGGTTGAGTCGCAATTAATCTCGTTCGCGCGGTCGTTTCGCGATTGAGGCCAACCTCCCTATCTGAACTTTCGGCGAGCACATGATTTCGTCGAAATACTAATCTCCGCTCGACTGTCCGACCGCTTCCCAAAGTCCCGCTGTGTACCACGCTGGTGCGACGACGATGACTGCGTGCCAGTGCTTGTTGACCTCAACGCGTGTCAGACGACTAGCTCTTAGTTTTGCTCCTTTGGACATGTGCTCCGCCATTTACCCGCGTCGTCCTCAACACATCTCGTGAGGTCTTGACCGCAAACACACTTGTCTGGAGTCAAAGGGATTCCAAGACGTTTCGAATGTACTTCTTGAGTCATGCGGACCTAGGTCGAGCCACGTTTTTAGCGATGCAAACAGTGCAGTTAACGGGCGGATTGGCGAGGTCGCCGGCGGGCTTATCGCAATCTGTAAGCGAGGTGTTCCCATCTTTTCGGTAATGGACAAAACCGTCTTTTGGGCTGGTTATCGTTCCCCGTGGTTTCTCAACCACGGCTTTTGCGTCCGGTGCCCGCGACGCACGACTGTTCAGTAAACACTCGACACACTTCAGCTATGAACTCGTCGTCGGTCAAAGTTGGATAGTCACGCCGAGAACAGCCCGCAGGCGCAAACAAGCCAATTCTTTTGGGCGGCAGAGAAAATCTCATCGTTGGATACCTCGTCCTTGGGTCATTGTCAATGCTAGAGACGCCAGTGAACGCCGGTCGGGCCTTGGTAATAGATTCACGAACATGAGAACGGGGACTGCTGTCGGTTTAGTTGACAGTTTTGTTCCTAGGCCTCTTAATGAACCATGTCCTAGTAGTGGAGCATTTTGTGGGGCAAAGGACGACGCAGTGTACAACAATCTTCATAATCTAAATCATGCCAGCGACCTTTGTGATCTGGGCCTTTGTATTCTGTTCCGGAGTGGGCGCTGCAGGACTCGAACCTGCGACTTCAGCCGTGTGAAAGTGTTAATACGCTTTTCACCAGACGACGCGACACGACGATAGACCACTTTGACGAGGACTAATGTCAACGCGAGACCACGTGAGAAAACTGCACACGACGCGATTTGTGGAGCATTTTGTGGCGCAAGATAACGCTGCCCGTATACAGTTGAGGTGGTAATTCGCCTACCTGAGAGCCCAAGAGTCTCGCGTGGAACTTGGTTCCGCTCGCGAACTGGTATGATTTTGGTATGACTACGAAGATTGCAGTGAGCCTGCCCGACGAGCTTGTCGACGCGGCCCGTCGAGCGGTAACTGAGGGTCGATCCAGTTCGGTGTCCGCGTTCATCGCCTCGGCGATGGCCGACAAGACACGGTTCGACGATCTTGAGGCGTTGCTCGCCGATATGGCGGCGGAGGCCGGGCCACCCGATGAATCTGATCGACGCTGGGCGCGCGAAGTTCTTGGACTGATCTGAAATGGCCCCGAGCGTCACGCTCGACACCGGTGCTTTGATTGGTATCGAGCGAGGGACGAGGCGGATGCAGGCTCTGCTCGACGAGGCCGGAGCAGTCGGTGCCACGTTCAACGTTCCGGCGGGAGTTCTCGCTCAGGCCTGGCGCGGCACAGCGCGCCAGGCGCGCCTGGCGCGCTTCCTCAACCTGTCCAATGTCTCGGTTGTTCCACTCGATGACGCCGGAGCCCGAGCAGCTGGTGTCTTGTGCGCTCGAAGTGATGTGAAAGACATTGTTGATGCGTCAGTCGTTGTATGCGCGAAGTTAGCAGACGGCCCCGTGGTCACAACCGATCCTGATGATCTTCGCCGCTTGGATCCGCAACTTCGTATCATCGCCATCTGAGAGTGTTAACCGTGCGCTCTCCCCTTGAACCCGCCCACGAGTGGGCGCTGCAGGACTCGAACCTGCGACCTCAGCCGTGTGAAAGTGTTAATACGCTTTTCACCAGACGACGTGAGAAAACTGCACGCGACGCGATTTGTGGAGCATTTTGTGGGGCAAGATGAACGCAGCCCGCAAACAGCTGAGGTGGTAATTCACCACACGAGAGCCTGGGAGTCTCGCTGTCAGTCCTTCAGAGTTTGCGATACAACGTCGGCTCCCCAGGCGAACTCAGTTGGTGAAGGGGTAAGGCAATTAGCCGACGACAAGGCCTTGAGCCGGTTGACTAGATCACTCCTTTGAGAGCGAGGCTTGTCTTGGTGTCAGATGCAACTCCACTCTCGGGCGTCAAGTAATTCGGTGAGTTGCAACGCCGCCCGAGGTTGTGAAAATTCTTGATGCATTTCGAGCTCTCGGTGAATTCTCGCCTCGGCGACGCGTTGCACATGACAATCGTTGGCCCCAGAAATTGCGCTATCGCCGAGAAGGTCGATTCTCTGTGAATTACGAACCAACGTGACTTTCTCGCGAAAGCACCATGAACGACTCCGCTTCATTTCTTGCGAAGCGCGTAATTGCTACCTGGCTCTCTAGTATCAGATCACGAATCGTCGCGCTGTTTACATTTCCAACGTTGAGCCACACTGCCTTGGGCGGAGGTCCGAGCAAGAAGGCCAATTGACGAAAGTCCGAGTCTTTGGAAACAATGACACAATCGTTGTGCCCGGCGTAATCCCAAATCTCGCGATCCGTAGCCTGGATCAGACCAAGTTCCGCAACATGTGATGAGTCTGGGAACTCGCCACGCAAAAGTGGAACGAGCTTTCGTGAGATGTTCTGATCTAGTAGAAGCTTCACGCAGGAGTGACGAGGCGGCGTTCACGATCTGCCGCGAACTTAAGTGCAGCCCGGACATTTGCTTCTGTCAATTCGGGGAAATCGGAGACGATCTGCTCCGCCGTCATTCCTGCGGCAAGATACTCAAGCACGTCATACACGGTTATCCGCGTCCCCGCAAAAACGGGTTTGTCGCTTCGGACACCCGAGCGCACTTCAAACGTAGTCACTTCGCTCATACGAATATTGTACTCTCGACCTTATTCACTGAAGTCGCTCAGCATCGAAGCCGAGTGGTACTGGGGTGCGCTCGAGGAGGTGTTTCCCTCAAGCGGTCACGAGCGCTGTTGGAGGCGCAAGTCGGGCAACGTGCTCGACTACCTGCCCACCGCCGCCCGAGCAAGGGCCAAGGCCGAGCTGCACACAGTCGATCGACCGGTTCCCTCGCGTTCACGAGTGCGCACAGTGATCGTCACTCCCCTTTCGCGCCTTTCTTCATCAGGGACTAGCCTCACTACGCGCACGAGACAGACTGCAGCAAGACCTAGTGTTAGCCGGTTCCAGGTGCGAGACGATAGTCCGCTCGCGCCGAGGCTGTAACTGTAATGAGTCGAGGGAGTAGCAGCGTGCAATCTCAAAATGTGTCACCGGAGAAAGTTCGCCTCCGAATTGGAAATCTGGCCAAAGCGGTACTCGTCAGCGGCCAGGCGTATCAGGACCCAAAGGATGCCCTGAACGAATTCGTCTCCAACTGTGCCGACGAGTACGTGGAGGCCGGGCGGCGCGGCGAGCGTATCCGGATTTTGCTGAGGCGCAAGGGACGCTACCCGCTCATTGCCATCGACGACGGCGGCCGAGGAATGAGTCCGGATCGCTTGCGAGAGGTCGCGCGAAACCTCTTCGAATCAACGAAGGCAGGAGATCAGCGAACGCTTGGCGAGAAGGCCATTGGTGTCCTCGCGTTCCAGCAGCTGGGCGGTCGGTGCGAAATCGTTTCACGAGCCGAGAACAGTCCAGAGACTTGGGTGCTGCGCCTTGAGCGCGGGAAAGCGACGGCACTGCTCGAGCACGAGCGGCGGCGAGCGCGGTCCGATCCAGGCACCACTGTTTTGCTCAGCGACCTCGACCCCGACGTCATTAGGGTTCTCACCCAGCGCAAAGTTGTCGACTACCTTCGCTCACGCCGCGGGCCCGCGCTTTCGCGTGGCGAATACGAAATCGAGGTTGTAGAGGGGCGCTCGTCCGAACTTGTGCTGCCCGAGAAACCCGACGGCATCCGACTATCGGTCCCTCCACGGTCCACCCTGTGGGGACGCATTGAATTCGCGCTCTACGCTGCTCCAGTTGACGGACGCCATCGGCGGGTGGCAGTCGTGGGACGCGCCGGAACGAGCATCATTGACGACTTGTCCGAACTCGACGAGTTCGCGGGTCGCCCCTGGGACAGCGACCAAGTGTCCGGACAGATCATTTTTGAGGCACTTCAGCAAACGGCAGGACGGCGAGCGCTGCTGCGTGACCGGGAGGCCTTTCCAATGTTCGTCGACGCCGTAAAGGCTATCGAGCCCGCGGTCGCCCAGACAATTGAGCGGGTGAGTCGTGAAGTCGACGCTCAGACTGCAGACCGCCTTTCGGATGTGATCCGTAAGATTTTTAACCGGGTGCTCAAAGAATTGGCTGACCTCGACAACCCGATGAGAGCCGCGACCGGCACCGAGCAGGGTGATGGCGCCCTTTTCGAGACGCCCACGACCAAGGAGGCGAACGATCAGCACGCAGGTCGAGCTCCAACAGACATTGGTCAACTCCTCGACCGCCCAGCGGACCCTGTCAAGGATGGTACAAATTCAGACTCGGCACGTCCCGATAGTTCGAACTCAAGTCGCCTACCAACTGTCTCGCCAGACCCCAATCCAGGCGAAGCGCGCAGCCGATTTGATCCTGTTGACGGCATCGTCTACTTCAACGTGTCGCACTCCGATTACCTGATGGTCAAGGAATCGGAAGTGATGTTGCTCGACTACCTGTCGACGCTCGTTGCTAAAGAATATGTTGTTTACAACAATCCGCGAGCCGATCCCACTGAAGTAGGAGAGGAACTTGTGCGTATGCTGGTGCGAGTGCGCCGGCATACTCCACGGCGGTCGTGAGACAGACTGAATTTCGCGCAAGAAGATCATCGTGTTCATGCCAACTAACACGAAACGTTGACGATGCAGAGGAGGGTCGTCGTAAATCTTGCAATGAGTGGGCGCTGCAGGACTCGAACCTGCGACCTCAGCCGTGTGAAGGCTGCGCTCTAACCAACTGAGCTAAGCGCCCCGAGCACTGATGTTACCGGCTAGCGCTCGTCGCGCCGATTGGGGCGCGATGTAGCCTTCATCCGTGCCAATCAATGCTGACGCGAAGTCATCTTCAAAACGACCGCGTCGCGCGCGGCGCCCTTCGTTGGCTCCGCGCGAAGTTGTCTTAGGACTCGATCCCCTCGAGCGCCGCGTCAGTCTTATCGGCGCGATTTTCGCCTTTGCCATTTCCGCAGTGCCGGGGCTCGATTGGATTCGCAACGTCAAAACGTTATCGAAGCTCACGCCTTCCACATCGAAAAAGTGCACCACGAGCTATCACCTCGCGGGATCGTTTTGTGAGAAGGTAACGGCGTCTCGCAGTTCGTGGGAAATACAGTTCTTCTTCGTCTTCGTCGTGGCTTTGTGCATTCTCTACTTCGCGCTGAAGGGGACTCGAGCTGGTGTTGCGTGCTTTTCCATCTTCTTGGGCCTCGGCCACGTCTCGGACGTTGGCGTCGTCTTCTTCGCCATCGGCGCCTGGTTGATTCTTCGCGCCTATCGCCTTCAGAAGTACGGTGACCCCACGTTCTCCGGCTCCAATCGCATCGCCAAGGAGATGAGCCAAGCCAAACGAGAGGGTCGCGCGCCCAAACTCAACGTGCCGACGACCCCGACGGACGCCACCGCCAAAAACGTCGCCAAGCCCCCGACACCACCGCCCGCGTCCAAGCGCTACACCCCGAAAAAGCCCCCGCGCCGCCGTTAACTCATGAGCAAACTCGGCATGGACTACCCAACGAAGTGGGGTCGCCGTTACACCGCGAGATTCGTGCGCGATATCATTCACGGCGTTTTCATGGGGCCCTACGTCCGCTACCTCTCGACGCTGGAGGTCCGCGGCGACGAGCACATCCAAGGCGATGGACCCTTCATCTTCGTCGCCAACCACGCGAGCCACGTCGACACCATCGTTCTCATGACGGCGCTACCGGTCAAACAACGTAAGCGCACCGTAGTCGCCGCCGCGATGGACAGTTTCTTCATGGACGCCCGACAAGCCTTCAAAACGGTGATTATCTTCAACGCGATTCCCGTCGATCGATTAAAGGTCAATCGTCGAAGCGCCCAGTTGGCCCTCGAACTCGTCCAAGACGGCTGGAACCTCGTGATCTACCCCGAGGGCGGCCGCACGCCCGACGGTCATCTCCAAGAGTTCAAGGGTGGCGCGGCCTACCTCGCGGAACGATCAAAAGCCACCGTCATACCCACCTACCTCCACGAGTCCGGCTTCCTTAAAGCGAAGAAGTACGCCAAAGCGCCGCTCTACGTTGACGCACCGAACGAGCGCCGTCACCACATCATCGTGGCCTTTGGACCGGCACTCAAGTGCGATGAAGGCGAGAACATGCGCCACTTTGGCGTGCGCATCGAACAAGCGGTTGAAGAGCTCGGCCGCGAAGTCAGTGGCGACCCGACCTACGGCAAGAGGCCCGAGAGCGACTAACGAGCCAGCGTCGCGAGTCGCTCTTCGTAGAGCTGATCAGCCACGCTCTCGAGAGGTTCGAGTTCTCGAGCAATAACGCGAGAGAGAACTTCGTCGGCGAACCAGGGATTCATCGCCATGAGCGGTCCGTGCGCGTAGCTGGCCCAGATTGTCGAGGTTAGGTAACCATCGAGCGATCCGTCGTTGCCGCGACCTCGCTCCACGGTCCCGAGTGGGGTCACGCCAGCGCCCAACGTCGTTCTACCGCCGTGGTTTTCAAATCCCATGATCGTCCGCTCGCCTACTCGCACCACCAGTTCACCGACGGAACGAGTTTCTCCTCGTCGGGTCGTGACGTCGACCAGACCCAGCCCCTCGAACTCGTCGTCGCCTTCGACGGCGAAACTCGCGCCGAGTATCTGCAATCCGGCGCAGATCGCCACAACGTAACTGCCATCACGTACACGCGACGCGAACGACGACGCGCGCAGCAGCTCGGCACTTAGACGCTGGGGGCCGTCCTCCCCCCCGCCCAGGAGGTAGAGCGACGCGTCGGGAATCTCGTCGTTGATGCCCACGTTGATGACCTCGGCCTCGAGGCCTCGGCGTCGCGCTCGCTCCGCTAAGACGAGCGCGTTACCGCCGTCCCCGTACGTGCCCAAGAGTTCGGGATAGAGGAGAGCGACCTTCAGCACTCGACCGTCCTTGTTCGCCACTCTTGAAACGCGGTGTAGTTGGCCAGCACGGCGATGGAATCTACCGAAGGAGTCGGCATCGACCGTTCATTCGCGACGACGAAGTCGACGTTGGCGTAGTCCAGCCGCGTCGCAAGATCAAGTTTACGATCGCCAAAGCAGTAGACGCGATGGCCGCGCAACAACTCAAAGGGAACGTCGTAGAGCCACGACGGGTCACGTCCGTCAGCCACGCGCGCGTTTATGGACACCCACACGTCGGCGCCATCGTTCGGAATGGTCGCGAGCATCGCCGAAAACCCCGACGGATTCTTCGCCAACAACAGGCGAAGCGTCTGTCCCTGCCAGCGACGAACGCTAAAACGACCCGCCACACTCGAGAGCGCGTTGATCCGATGGAGTGCCTTGGAAAGATCGACCGCGACGCACGAGAGAGCCGTGAGGGCCATCGCCGCGTTGGCTTCGTTAAATGATCCCGGCAGTGCGAGATCGAGATCAAGCGGCGTTCCACGAACGACGAGACCATCACGCATCGACGTCACGAGCTCACGAGGTTTGCAAAACCCACAGTCGCTCCACCACGTGGCGTTGTCAAAGTGCAAGGGCTTTGTACAGCGCGGGCAGGATATCGCGTCCGAAGTCCACGGCGTGGGCACGTCACACCAGGCCACGTGTTCGGCGACCTCGGCGGCGTAAACCACGAGTGGATCGTTCGCGTTAGCGACGACGGTCGTCTCTCTCATCTCGCCGAGCACGTCACGCCAGCGCTCGGCGATATGGCGCACTTCGTTGGCGCGATCGAGTTGATCGCGCGAAAGATTGAGCAACGCAACGACTCGTGGTCTCGTCGCGCGCGCGACCTCCGCGAGCCAACCTTCGTCAACTTCGAGAACGACCGACGAGCTCGACGAGGCGACCAGCGCCGCGACGTGGCCGGCGGGCATGTTCGAGCCCGTGTTGTTCGTCGCCACCACGCCACCCCAACCAGCGGCGATCATGGCCGACGTCGTGGTCTTGCCGTTCGTGCCACTCACGAGAATCACGTCACGAGACCGGGCCAAATTGGTCAACAGACTGGGCGCCAGGACGAGCCCGACACTTCCACCAATCACGGTGCCCGAGCCACGAGAACTCAGGCGCGCGAGAAAATTAACCGTTCGCACAACCGTTTTCGCGACTCGATCGCGCCCAGACAACGCAGGTGGCATTGAGGCAACGCTAACAACCTCGAAAAGGCAAAAGGACCAACCGGGGGGTGGTTGGTCCTTTTGCAAAACCATGTGATCACTCAAGGGGGGGTTTGAGTAAAGCAGGCTGACACCAGTATGGCGACTGTCTCTCTATCTCGCAAGCGCATGGCAGAGATACCTTCCATCTGTATAATAGATCGATGGAGATACGCCAACTAGAAGGCCTCGTAAGCATCGCGGAAAACGGAACCTTCTCGCGCGCCGCCGAGGCCCTCGGAACCGTTCAGTCTAATATCTCCAATCGCGTGGCACGTCTCGAAGCGGAGTTGGGCACCGAGCTCATTGACCGCGCGTCCGGCACTCTCACTGAATCTGGTGTCGTGGTCGTCGAGCGCGCGCGACGAATTCTCTCTGAGCTACGGGCCATCTCTTCTGACGTCTCAGAGCTCAACGCCGACATCCGTGGCGTGGTCACGCTGGGCATGATCGGAACGGCCGGACGTTGGATCGTGCCGTTACTGCTGGAGAACCTACGGCTGCGATTTTCCAAAATCAATCTTCGCATCAGCGAGGGCACGAACTCCGCGCTCGAGCCCCGTCTCATCAACGGCCAACTTGATCTCGCGGTCTTGGCGTGGCCCGTGATGGCCGAAGAACTCAGCGAGATCGACCTCTTCACCGAGGACCTGGTAGTAATCGCCCCTCGTGATCATCCCCTGGCCCAGATCGATGGACCCTTACCTTTCTCAACGCTCGCCCAGCACGAGATTCTGCTCCCCTTGCGCGGCACCCCAATTCGCCGAGAGATCGACGAGGCCGCGCGATTGGTTGGTATTGAACTTCACCCCCTCGTCGAACTTGACGGACTGCGCACGATCGCCTCGATGACCTTTGATGGTCACGGGCCCTCTATCTTGCCCGCGACAATGCTGTCACCGCACTTGCGGGCCAACTTCGTCGCGCTACCCATTGAAAAAATCGCCAAGCGCCGCGTCGTGCTCGCCAGTCGGCGATTCGGCTTTCCCGCGGCACCCGTTCGCGCCATTCACAGTCTGTTAGAAGACGTTGTCGCCAACGCGACGAACCCTCCAGAGGGCGTCTACTTACCCAAGACGGCGTCCCTGCAATAGTCAAAGGGTGCCTACGTCGCTCACGCCAAAAGAAATATCGTCGATCATCGCACGACGAGATAGCGCCTTTCGGAAACTCATCAAGCAGATCGGTCCTCCACCAGTTCGCCGGCGTGCGCCCGTAGCTCAGCGTTACCCCACGTTGGCTCGCGCCATCACTGGACAGCTACTCGCTACCAAAGCCGCGGCAACTATTCATCAGCGAGTCATCGACCTCTGTGACGGCAACGTCAACGCCGATTCAATTACGAACACGGGTCACGATCGGTTACGCGCCGCCGGTCTCTCTAACGCGAAAGCCGCCGCCATGCTCGATCTGGCCGAACGAACACTCGACGGGCGCATTCACTTGGTCCAGCACACCACCATGAGCGACCAGGAAGTGCTGAGTGACGTCGTTGCGGTACGCGGCATTGGTCCCTGGACCGCGCAGATGTACTTGATGCACACCCTGGCGCGCCACGACATCTGGCCCCCGGGTGACTTTGGTGTGCGCAGCGGTTGGTCTTCGCTCCACGAGCTTGACGAGATCATTAGCGAAACCGATTTGCGGCGTGCGGGCGACGTCTTTACGGGCGTTCGATCTTACGTGGCGTGGTACTGCTGGGAAGTAATTCACCTCGCGCGCGCAAAGTAATCTCGATTCATGCCTCTTCTATCGTTAGCTGACTTCGAACGCGACGCCCTTGATACTTTGATCGAATTCGGTGCCATTCCCTCACTCTCGCCAATGTTCGACGCCGAGTGGGTTGAGCACGGCCACCTCGAAGGCGCGACGCAACTCCTCGCGACGTGGGCTCGCGCACGAAAACTCGCCAACTTCGACGTCACGATTCACCGACTAGCGGGACTCACCCCCACGCTCGTCGTCACGGTCGACTCAACCGCTGGCGAGGGTGGCACCGTTGTCCTCTATGGACACCTCGACAAGCAACCACCACTCGGCGACTGGTCCGAAGGTCTCGATCCCTTCAAACCGGTCCGACGAGGCGATCGACTCTTCGCGCGTGGCGTCTCGGACGACGGCTACGCAATCTTTTCAGCACTCTTAGCGATCGAAGCCATGGAAGCGAACGGTGTTCCCCACGGCCGTTGCGTGGTCTTGATTGAAGCTAGCGAAGAGAGCGGCAGTACCGATCTCGAGGCCTACCTTGACGCGTTGGCCGAACACCTCGGCGCCGTCGAACTATTGATCTGTTTGGACTCCGGCGCGCTCACCTACGACCGCCTCTGGGTGACGACGTCACTTCGCGGCGTGTTGAACCTAGAACTCACGGTACGCGTCCTCGCTCAAGGTCAACACAGTGGCTCGGTGAGCGGCATCGTTCCCTCGTCGTTTCGCGTTCTTCGCCAGCTTCTTGATCGCCTCGAAGACGCGACCACCGGTGACGTACTCGTGCCAGAGATGCACGCCGAGATTCCCGTAGAACACGTGAAGTCAGCGAACGACATCGCCGACGAGTTTGGTGACGTCATCGCTCGTGAGCTACCTACGTTAGAAGGGGTCGAGTTAATGGGCGCCAACGCCGCCGAGCGGCAACTTCGTCGCAACTGGTACCCGACGCTCTCGGTGATTGGCATGGGCGGCATTCCCTCTCCCGACATCGCTGGCAACGTGCTGCGCCCCTTTACGACGGTCGTGCTCTCCTTTCGACTGCCGCCGAACGTTGACTCCCAGTGTGCCGCAGCGGCCGTTGAGAAACTTCTGACCACCGACGTACCTTCGAACGCGCAAGTCAGTGTGTCGTTGGTTCCCGCGGACGGCTGGGTCGCACCCGAGTTCGCCTCGTGGCTCGCGCCCGCCCTCGAGAAGGCTTCTCTCGACGCCTTTGGACGATCCGTCGGCTTTACCGGTGAGGGCGGCTCGATTCCTTTCCTCGGATCCCTCGCCAAGCGCTACCCCGGCGTACAGTTCGTCGCCACGGGCGTCGGTGGTCCACACTCCAACGCCCACGCCATCGACGAGATGCTCGATCTCCCCACGGCGGTTGGAGTGACGAACGCAGTCATTACCGTGTTAGACGCACACGCCTCTAAGTAAGGACCTTCGTGAGCGAACACGTAGATCTCTGGGTTGACCCCCTTTGCCCCTGGGCTTGGATGACCTCACGCTGGCTCCTTGAAGCGGCTCAGATTCGCAACCTGGACGTCAGCTTTCACGTCATGAGCCTCGCGATTCTCAACGACGGACGCGAAATGCCTGAACAGTACGTCGAGGCGATGAAGAAGGCGTGGGGGCCGGTTCGCGTTCTTATCGCCGCTGAAGAGCGCCACGGCAACGAGGTCGTCGAGCCTCTCTACAGTGCAATGGGGACGCGCTACCACGTCCAGGGCGAAAAGGATTTCGAACTCGTTATCGCGGGGGCGCTGAGTGATACTGGACTCGAGGCCGATCTCTCCCAAGCAGCGACCAGCACCGACTTCGACGAGGCGCTGCACCGGAGCCACCACGAAGGTATGGACCCCGTGGGATACGAAGTTGGTACGCCGGTCATTCACGTAGGCGACGTGGCGTTCTTTGGCCCCGTCGTGACACCCGCGCCCAAGGGTGAGGCCGCCGGCAGACTTTGGGACGGCGTGGTACTCGTTGCTGGTACGCCCGGCTTCTATGAGTTAAAGCGCACCAGGACTGAAGGCCCGAACTTCGAGTGAGCTAACAGGCGAGGCCGCTTGATTTCGTGAGGTCGCCCACTGTCGTGTTCAACAAAACGACGCAGCACTCGTCTCGCTAGCTTCGAGGGACGTCCTTCCACGCGACGTCTTTGTCGTTACGAGGTTCTCCGGGTAACCCGAGCACTCGCTCACCAATGATGTTGCGCATGACTTCACTGGTACCGCCCTCGATGGAGTTGGCGCGCATGCGTATGAAGGCTTTACGCATGTCTCCACTGACCATCGCTGATTCCGTGGGACGGATCTGTGGGTAGTTCGAGCCATACAGCATGCCCTCAGAACCAAGAAGGTTCACGCAGAGTTCGCTCGTGCGCTGATTCTCCTCGGCGAAGGCCAACTTCGCGACCGAACCTTCAGGTCCAGGCGTGCCCGCCCGGCGCAGATCGTTCGCGCGCCAGTTCGTCAGACGGGCGACTTCGTTTCGTACCCAGGCCCGCATGAGATCGCTGTGCACGGCAGTCGCGTAGGCGTCGCCGCGAGAAGCCCACTTCTTGTTCCAAATCTTCACGGCTTCGCCGATAAGACCGGAACCTCGAGGTGGCACGGTCCCGCCAATGGAGACGCGCTCGTTCATCAACGTCGTAATCGAAACGCCCCAACCTTCACCGACGCCGCCGAGGCGCCGTGCGTCAGGAATTCGAGTCTCGGTGAAGAAACACTCGTTGAACTCGGCCTCACCCGTCGCTTGGTAGAGCGGCAGTACCTCCACGCCCGGCGCGTGCATGTCGACGAGAAAGGCCGTGATGCCCTTGTGCTTGGGGACGTCGGGGTTCGTTCGCGCGATAAGTAGTCCGTACGCCGCCATGTGCGCGAGCGTCGTCCACACCTTCTGGCCAGTGACGATCCACTCGTCCCCGTCGCGCTCGGCGCGCGTGGCGAGGGTGGCGACGTCGGACCCGGCGCCGGGCTCTGAGAAGAGTTGGCACCATATCTCTTCGCTCGTAAACAGGGGTCGCAGGAAACGCTTCTTCTGCTCTTCAGTACCGTGGGCGACGATCGTGGGCGCCACCATGCCGTAGCCAATGACGTTGTGTCCAACCGGGTTTGGCGCGCCGAGTTTTGAGAGGCGACGAAGTCCGTGTAACTGATCAGCCGGCGAAAGACCAAGTCCGCCGTTACCCTCGGGAAAGTGAATCCACGCAAGTCCGCGGTCAAACTGTTCGCCGAGGAACTTTACTGACTCGGTGGTCGCGGGCGGAAAGTCCGCGACGAGCTGGTCGATGAGGACGTCGATGTCGGCTTCGCTCGATGACACGATTCTCCTTAGTGAGTGGACCTACGAATCGAATACTAGGCAACGACGCTCGCGACGGCGAACGACTTCCTGATCCGGAGTAAAACTATGGGATGACCACTCCTCGAATTCTCGCAACGTCGGGCGGCTTTAACCCGGGCCCGGTGCAGATGTCGGTTCGCCTGGGCGACATGGTCCTTGACGCGCTGGCTCGAACGAAGAAAGACCGCCCGCGGGTCTGTCTGGTGTTGACGGCGCTCGGCGATCCGGCAACGTACTACGCCCCGTCCTATGAGGCGTTTAACTTCGCCGGTTGTGACGTTACCGAACTCAAACTCTTTCCCCAACCCTCGGCCGATCCCGTCGAGCGACTCTGTGGCAGCGACTTGGTGTGGGTGGGCGGCGGGTCCGTCGCGAACCTCTTAGCCCTCTGGCAGCTTCACGGCGTTGACGGCGCCATGCGCGAGGCGTGGGAGAACGGTGTCATCTTGGGCGGCGTCTCCGCGGGCAGTCTTTGTTGGCACGTCGGTGGCACGACGGATTCATTTGGTCCCACGCTCCAACCCGTGACGAATGGACTCGGCCTCTTGCCCTACGCCAACGGGGTCCACTACGACGCCGAAACTCAGCGACGACCGCTGCTGCACCAACTCTTAAAGGAAGAGGTCTTGCCGCCCCTCGCCTACGCCACTGATAACAGCGTCGGCATCTGGTACGAAGGAATCGAGGCAACGTCAGTCGTCGCCGACACGAAACTCAGCGCGCTCGAAGGACCGGCGGCGTACCGCGTGGAGCTCCTCGACGGCGACGTCGTTGAAACTCGTGTTGGCGTGGGACAGAGCTTCAATTAACTCAATGATCCGTCATCACCAACGACGAAAAAGGCTCGAGCGAACGGTGCCTCTAGTGACGCGGTTGGGGTAACGCTGCGCGTACGTCATCGGCGCGCCGGGTGAGCGTTAGTGCACTCTCGCGCGCGTCGCTCGAGCCACAACGCTCGAGCCAGTTGGCCAACATCACGTAACCGTCTTGGGTAAGCACGGACTCGGGGTGGAACTGCACACCTTCTAAGTCCAATGAACGATGACGTATGGCCATAATGAGGCCGTTCGACCGGGCGCTCACGAGAAACTCCTCGGGCAGCCCTTCGTCCACCACCACCAGTGAGTGGTAACGACCAGCAACGAGTGGATTCGTCACACCAACGAACACACCAATCCCGTCATGGGTCACGACACTGGCTCTGCCGTGCAGCAGTTCAGGCGCGGCGAGAACTTGACCCCCGAATGCCTCGGCCAACGCTTGATGGCCCAGACAGACACCCAGCATCGGTAGGGCGTTCTCGGCGCAGTAGTGAACTATTTCCAGACAGTTCCCGGCATTTCGTGGATGCCCGGGCCCCGGTGAGATGAGAACACCGTCGACGCGCATCGCCGCCAGATCTTGTGCGTCGACTTCGTCGTTACGTTTGACCATCACCGTCGCGCCAAGCTCGGCTAGGTACTGGACGAGGTTGTAGACGAACGAATCGTAGTTATCGATAACCAGAATCGAAGGGCTGTCGGTCATTGTGAACAATCCTACGACCGACAGTCACTATTCTTTCTTCATGGAACCCCTCGAGCGCGCGTCGTTCCTCGAACTCGTTGACCGCGGGTTCAACGTGATTCCCCTCCACACCACCTTGCAGCTCGATCGGGAGACGCCCGTTTCGCTCTACCAACGACTCGGTGAACGGGCCATCTTCCTTCTTGAGAGCGCCGCACTTGGCGAAGCAACTGGCCGATATTCGTTCATTGGCGTCGATCGACGCTGGCGACTCACCACCCGAAGCGGCGAGACGGTCGTCGAGGGCACGACGAAGCGCGTCAGCGCTCTCGCTCCCCTGGATGAGTTGCGCTCGCTCTTGGCCGGTTACACCACGTACGTCACCGGTGAACTGCCCGACTTCTTTGGCGGCGCGGTGGGCTTTGTCACCTACGACTACGTGCGCCGTCTCGAACGCTTGCCCGGACGGGCCAGCGATCCAACGTGGCCCGACGTCGACTTCTCGTTCCCCGACACGGTGTTGATCTGTGACCACCTTCGTCACTCCACCACCGTCGTGGTACTCGCTGTCATCGAACAGGACGAACCGAGCGACGTCTTCGCGGCGGCACTGAATCGTCTCGATGAACTCGTCGCGACCTTGTTGGCCCCCGCGCCCGAGAGTGATCCCGTCACTGAACGCCTCGTCGCCACCGCACCCCAACAGCGATCGGCGATCGACATTCGTACCCTCGCTGCGGAATATTCAAATTTCAACGCGGTCGACTACGCCCAGATCGTCGATCGCGCCAAAGAGTACATCGTGAGTGGCGACGTCTTCCAAGTCGTTCCCAGCCAGCAGTTCCAGCGTCGAAGCAACGTGAATCCACTTACCCTCTATCGAGTGCTGCGCGCGCTCAATCCCTCACCGTATATGTACCTACTCGATTCGAGTGAGAATCAAATCGTCGGAGCATCACCCGAAATGCTGCTTCGCGTGCACGACGGCGTGGTGAGCACGCGACCCATCGCCGGCACGCGACCTCGAGGGGCCAGTGACGTTGAAGATCTCGCGCTCGAAGCCGAGATGTTGATCGACGAGAAGGAGATCTCCGAACACGTGATGCTGGTGGATCTTGGACGCAATGATGTTGGGCGCGTCGCAACGCCCGGCACCGTACGGGTCGAGCGACTCGCCCACGTTGAGCGCTTTTCGCATCTCATGCATCTCGTCAGTCACGTCGATGGCGAACTTCAAAAAGGTCTGGACGCTTTTGACGCCTTCAATGCGCTCTTTCCCGCTGGTACGCTGACGGGCGCACCCAAAGTGCGCGCGATGGAACTGATTGACGAGTTCGAGCCCGTCTGGCGCGGCCCCTACGGTGGCGCGGTGGGTTACTTTTCGCTTTCGGGTAACGCCGACTTCGCGATCACCATCCGCACCGTGTCACTGCGCGACGGCATCGCCACCGTGCAGGCAGGCGGGGGCGTCGTAGCCGACAGTCGCGGCGAGTTCGAGTACCAGGAGTGTCTTAACAAGGCGTCAGCCCCGTTGCTCGCGCTCGAAATTGCCGACGCCTAACAACGCCGTATCGGCCAGAGTATCGATGCGCCGTTAGTAGGTAGCGAACTGTTAGACAACGGTTTTAAAAGCCGCCAACAGGTCTGAGATTTGTACCGTGGCGTAACTGATGGCTTGATCATTCGCGCCAAAGGGAACGTAGAGCGCTCCTCGGTGCAGCAGGGACCCACACGAGTACACCACGTTGGGCACGTAGCCGTCTCGCTCGGAGGCTTCGGGCAGCATCAAGGGGCGGTCGAGGAAACCGATGACCTTCGTAGGGTCGTCGAGGTCGAGTAGTAGCGCGCCCAGTGCGTACGTTCGCATCGCTCCGACGCCGTGATTGATCACCAGCCAGCCTTCTGGAAGTTCGATCGGAGATCCGCAGTTGCCGAGTTGAATCATCTCCCAGGGATAGCGCGGCACTTGAATCGTCGACACGCGATTCCAACGATGCAGATTCGAGGAGAACGCCACCGCGTTGGATTCACGATCGTGCCTCGAGAGCGCGACGTACTGTCCCGCAATTTGGCGAGGAAATATTGACAACCCCTTATTCTTGGCGGCAAATCCCGCAAGTGGCGAAGAGCGAAACGACTTAAAGTCGTCGGTCTCGAGAAGTTGTTGGTTGACGGTGCGCCCGTTATACGCGGTGTACGACGCGAGGTACTTGCTCGAATTTTCGCCCTGGAACTGAACAAAGCGGGCGTCTTCCATTCCGTTACTTTCGTTCATCGTCGCCGGCCACAGCACGCGCTGAGAGAGTTCGGTGCTGTCGTCGAAGGAGGCGACGTAGCAACACGACGCCACCGAGCAGAAGAGCCCGATGATCTTGTCGACGTTGGATCGAGTGGCGCTCTGTTCTTCCAACTTCGCAATGGCGGCGTCGAGTTCAAGAGGGGTAAATCGTGCACTAAGCGAGTTCAGCACCGATGATGAGGTCTCTCCGCTAAGCCCGGCGTCGAGCAACTTGGCCCGAAAGACCTCTCGCTTCAACACTCCATCATTGATGGTTCCAACAACGGGGCACGCACGCGCGTCACCGATTTCCAGGTCGCCGTCATCGTCGATTTCGCCGGTACGAAAGCTGATACTCGACACGTGACCCTCACCGATGCAGCGATAGCTGAGGATCACACGCAACCCATTGGGCGACACTCCCGTCTGGTCCGGATGCGCCACGAGGCTTGGGTTACAAATCGCCGCGCCCTCGAGAGAAAACTCATTCGTAAACGTGGCGCCAAGCAACTGGCGACGCTCAGCAGAAACGACGCCATCAACATAGTCCAACACTTGATGAACGTGTTCTTCAAAGACTGCTTCTAAATTCTCATGACGCGTCGAGAATCTCTCGTACAACTCGTTGAGGACTTCGGCTACCTCATTTTCACTGAGCGCGAGCACTCGCTGCACCGTCTCGGTAGTTCTCGATTCGCTACCACCAACGAGTTCTTGACCCGGGATGAAGAGCCGCGTGATGACTCGAGACGTGTCCGCCCGAAACCATTTCTTCGAGCGAAGCGCTATCCCCAGTTCGCTCACGAAGACGCTCTCACAAAGAGCCGGGCGTGCTGAAGAGTCGTCAACAGTGCGATTGTCGACTCCGCACCCTGATTCAAATTAGGGCCAGTATCGGTAAGCCCGTCGTACCCGCCGCCAGTATCGGGGTCGTACATCGCAACGCCGAGATCGTTCCGTCCCATGAACCACTCAACACAAAGCATGTGTCCAATCCGCCACTGTCCGTCACGAGTGAGTTCGTAAGCTCGAACACAGGCTTCGGACATCGAGGCGACTTCAATCGGTTGTTGGTCAAACAATTTTGAAGCACCGTTCGGATCTCGACCTCCGGCCGGTGTGACGGAAAGATGACCTCGCGGCGTCTCCATTTCGAGTAACCAGCGCAACTGGCGAAGACCCGTCTCGATCAAACGATCGTCGCCCAGTAATGATCCAACGGTCAGCATGGCTTCGGGTAAGGCCGCGTTGGCGTACGAGAGGCGCTCCTCGCCCCATCTCCAGTACTTGCTTCGATCGGGACGATCCACGGTTCGACGGGTAGCGCCGAGCAATCGACGGGCAACTCGACTCGTCGGATCAACTTTCAAGACTTCAGCCGCGCCGAAACTCGCGAAGGACATCGACCTGACCCACGGCGAGCGTACCTTCGCGCCTCGCTCAAAGAGTTTCATCGCGCTCTCTTGGAGCTCAACATCAGACGAACGAGCAACCGTCGTTCCCAGCGCCCAGAGCGCCCGTCCCCAGCAGTCGTCGCTCGAACTCGAGCCACTCCACTCGCCATCAGGCGATCGTCTATTCCAGAAGCACCCGTCTGGGTCTTGGGCTCTCGCCAGAAACGCCAACGACGACGACGCCAAATCCAAGATCTCCCGTGGAGCACCGGTTTCTCGAGCACTCACGAGGAGAACTCGGGCCACGTCGTCGGTACAGTACCCGTGCTCAATTCGCGCCTTTGAGTATCTGGCGTGTTCAAAGGTCCCGTAGGGTCCGCCCAGGGCAAGCAAGTGATCAAAATTGGGCTCAAGAGTCTGCATTAAGCGCCGACCACCACGCCTTGCAGGAGCGCGTTGGTCGCTCGCTGATACTGCGAGGCAACGGTGGCCCAACTGAGACTCGACGAAATAAATCTCGCTTCGCTGGCCATATCGTCGAGCAGTTCGGGCAACGTGAGAATACTTCGCAACGCCTTGGCCAATGCTGGGGCATCCTCGTGAGCGACCACGGAACCTGCCCCGCTCGTCAGCAGTTCTCGCGCGTGTGGAAAAGCGGTCGCGACGACGGGAAGTCCCGCCGCGAGCGCGTCAACCAGCACGCCAGAAGTGGCCTGGTCGTGCGAGTCATAGGGCAACACGACGACGTCCGCGCTACTGATCAGTTCATTGAGCGACGGCAGACTCCGATACGAGTTATCGAAGTGCACCATGTCACTCAGATTAAGTCGGTCGACTCGCTGAACGAGGGACTCACGATAGATATCACCTTGACGAGCTAGCA
This sequence comes from Acidimicrobiales bacterium, assembly GCA_035533995.1. GTDB lineage: Bacteria > Actinomycetota > Acidimicrobiia > Acidimicrobiales > RAAP-2 > RAAP-2. The sequence goes on from DATLSR010000045.1 coordinate 21,035, forward strand.
CCTTGGGGTGCGTACGCCCCGCCACGATGTAGAGCGGCGCGGGATCAAGGTCGCGCAGCGAGGCCATAGCGTCGATAGCCCACTCGATACCTTTGCCTGGTCCAATGAGTCCCCACGTCAAGAGCCTCGGTCTCGCACCGCGAGCACGAACGCGACGACCGTTCCTCACCGCCGCGCCGTGGGGAATAATCATCACGAGGGTGCCGTTTATCTCGTTAACTCGTCGTAGCGTCGACGCGGCAGCCTCACTCATGACAACGACGACATCAACGCCGTGAATGACGTCGTTCAGCACTTCTCTTTGATGTGTCGTGGGCGTCGAGAGCACCGTGTGCAAGATGGCGATACTCGGAACTCGAAGTCCGTAGATCACTTTTACGACGTCGGCGCCATCTCTCCCACCGTAGAGACCGTATTCGTGTTGCACGACGGCGACGTCGGAGCGATTGAGCGCATCAATCGCGCGATCGATTGACGTTGGGTCCGACGCAACGAGTTCGCTCACCACAGGCAGACCCACACTTGGGTAATCACTTGGCGCGTCGAGAACGCGAACGACGGAGACTTTGGCTCCCATCTCCACCAAGGTTGATCCCAGAGCGGCGGTAAAGGTTGCGATGCCGCACGGCGTGGGAGAGGAGCTGCTCAAGAAGCCGTACGAGACGGCGTGATCGCTCACTTAATACGCTGACGGAGCAAGAGGGCGTCGGATGCTTCTTGTGCACTATTTCTCACCGTGCTCTGCGCCCACGGTGTGAGGGTGCTCCTACTAGAAGGGCGACCACGAAGTTCTCGTCGACCGGGCGCGCTCTCTTCGTTCTCTGGTTCGAGACCATCCGCCTCTTGGCTTCGGCTCGCCATCTTTCGCAACCAGTTCGACGAAGGCGTTCTCATCGGGCGATGGCGTCGGTAGCCAACCATGACGGGAGTTTGAAATTGATGACTAGCGTCTGAAATCCGAGTGGAGCGATAGTCGCTTCGTCGAGGAACCGTTTCGGCGTGCCCGTGGTTTGACTCGTCCTTGACAATCGCCGAGACACTCCCAAGGAGCCACTTTTCGAGGGTGAGTGATGCACAGACATTCAATTCCTCCATTGAAAATGAAGGCGTCGTGTCCGAACGGGCGACAATCGTCTAGATCGTCCGACCCGAACCTGGCGTCTCAAAACTGGAGAAAAGTTTCTCCGTTGACCACACCCTATAGGCTCGATGATGAATTACAGCCGAAGATTCTGGGTACGACATCCAATCTTCATTCAAGATTTGTTGCCGGAGTGTTTCAGGCAGCGGCCCGCAGCCGCGCTCTGCGCATCTTCGAAGTACTCATGTACGTCATCGACTGAGGGCCCTAGCGAAAGGAACTTACATGGAGCGCTCGGCACCCTCTCAACGCATGAGTCGCATCTTGCACTGGTTAGGCGAGCTCACGTCTCGGGCGAGCAGCGCGATTGCCGTGACCCTTGTTTTACTGGTCTTTATCGTGGTCTTAGCGGTAAACGGATTCCCCGGAAACTGGCAAGTTGGTTTCTCCACTACCGCTGAGGCGATCACGCTGGTGATGTTGTTCGTTATTCAACACACGCAGAGTCGCCAACAAACGGTTCTTCAACTGAAGCTCGATGAACTGATACGAACCTCACCAAACGCTGACGATCTTCTCGTCCATATCGAGGTGGCCGACGACGAGGAACTTATCGAGCGCGAGGAGAGCCAAGTAGCTCATCACGAGTCGCTACGAGAAAACGAAACTCCAAAGGGGTAATCCTCATTGGCTCTTTAGCAGGGAGACTGAAGAGCCAATGAGGTCGTCGAGTGGCTAACTTTGGCAACAATATCTCAATCAAACCCTCGCCACTCCGCACGATTTTCAAAAGAGCGCCACTTCATTGCGAAGTGCCTCCAAAAGCGATCAACGCCACGGCCCCCGGCGGAACTAAAGGACTCGCGGCTCGATGCCTGGCGACCCAACGACCCTGCTCGCGGGGCGAGTTCAAGGAGAGAACTCGTGCCCCTTGGAGATGAGGACCGTGAGTCGGCGCTGGCGGGAATCTCCCGGGATCGGATGAGGGAGGCCCGCAACTCATCAGATCGAGCTAGACGCCGTAACTGCCGATCATCGAGTGACAGGGCTCGTTCAGCTCGCTTCAAGACTCTCACCCACTCCCAAATTAGGCCGTGAAAACTGTCGACTCAGAAAGAGTCGGCGCTTGGTAAATCGCGCGTCTTCTCGTCCGAGATGATCACGAATCTCTTGCAACGACGAGTCGAGGCTGGCGGCTGATTGGATTAGCTCCTCTTTAATTACGCCCCGACCACTGACGCGAACGTTCTCATCGAAGGTCGTCACGAGTTCGTCTTCTAGCTCATGCACTTTTCCCTCAATCAGTGAAAAAAGTTGCGCGGCAACCTTTATGAGACGTTCCACGTCGCCTTGAATAGTGCCGTCGGCAATCCTCGATTCCGCCACCGGAAGTGAGTTACTCATCAGCCCACTCGGTCTTTCGACGTTCGGTTTTTCGTCCAGTTCATCGTCTCTTGAATGCATCCTTGACCTTCTCGCCCGCCTGTTTTAGATTTCCCATTTTCTGATCATGAACGCCGTGAGCCTCCAGGCTGGGGTTTCCAATAGCGCCACCCGTGGTTTCTTTCATCTTTCCCTTGGAGATCTGGAGCATGTTCTTTGCTTTGTCTTTCATACTCATTGTTGGTCCTCTTCCTTTTGCTCTAGAGAAGTGATTACTCCTCGGATATTTCGATTTGTCTCTCGGTGAGCAGAAGCCACACGAGGGATTGGTGTCCACGCTCTCGAACGCTCGGCAACTTCAAAACGGTCACCATTGCCCTTGGCGGTCACCGGAAAATGAGAAACAGGATAACGACCACGAGAACAACGATCACCGTGCCTGAACGAACAAACATGCGTACTTCCTTTCGAATGGTGTTTCATCGCGGTACCGCCGCTGATGAACAACCTGAACGTCACAACTCTCGACGCTTTCCCAGAGTCAACGTGGACGCGATTCGACGTCTCACGACGCACCGTCTCTTCGTGCACCGAACTAGCGTGGCCCAGCAGGTCGAGCACCCGACGACCGATCGTGTGGCGACCCGGGTCCATTGATTTGCGCGATACTCCAAAGACGATCGACGAGACAGGAAATCCGGCTTTGCCGGCGATCACGAGAAGTACGCCATCGGTGGAGAGTCGAACATCGTTCACCTGGTAGGTCACGGCCCAGCCCATCATTGCGCCAACCGCCGCGCCAATCGTACTGAGGCCCATCCCCGTTAAAACCATTTCAATCCTTCTTCTTAAGGCCTGACCAACGGCCAGCTGAGAAGGATGCGGGGTCTTGACGTCCTGGCAGAAGAGTACCACCGCAAGAGACCGCGCCTTGAAGAATCTCGACTTCGTTCAATATCGATGCTCAAACGTGAACGCTTCACGCGTTAGAAGCAGGTTCGGAATGTTCGTGCGCACGCACGTCGCAGCGCTTGAAGACCGCGGGGGCCGCGCTGATGACGAGCGTTGCCTAAGAAACGGCCGAGAACGCCCTAAGGTGCCAACGCCACCTTCGCGTTAACGGTGATATCTACTTCGCCGCGGTGTTCTTTGGAAGGTCGAGATCGGCCACGGGAAGCGTTCCGTGGACGATTCGAAAGGCCACGTCCGTGAGGCCCTCGTTATGGTTCCGGGCTTGAGCGCGCAACCGACTAAACGCTTCATCCATGTCACAAGACGTCGACTGGCTCACGATGCCCTTGGCCTGTTCAATAATGATGCGGCTATTGAGTGCACTGCTCAACTGATCGTTGAGCGTGTCGGCATCGACACTTGAACGATGCTGGAGAATGGCGACCGTGGCGACGTCCGCTAGCCCCTGTGCAACGGCCACGTCGTCGTCGCCCAGTGGTCCTTGAAGCGTGCGGAAGAGATTAAGTGCGCCGATTGTTCGACCGCGAAGCCGCATGGGTAGACAATGCACTGATTGGAAACCTTGCGCGAGGGCTCGGGGCGTAAAATTCGGCCATCGATCGTGAGAGTCGGCAAGAGAATGATTAATTATTGCGTGGCCATCTCGAAAACAGTCAATGCACGGACCTTCATTTGCCTGAACCTGAAAGAGTTCCAAAATTCGCATTGTCTCACTCGAAGAAGCGACGTACTGCAACTCCCCGCCGGGTGAGGCGAGCATCACGCCCGCGGCGTCGACATCAACCGCTTCGACGCAACGATCGCTGAGAACCGTGAGCACGTCAATGACGTCGTAGTGGTCGACGAGATTGTCAGCCAGTTCGACCAACGTTGCTATTAAGAGAGATTCCCTAGCCATCTATACCCCCGTCCCTCAATCATTCCATAGCGACTGGCGTCAACAGACAATATCGCTTAGGTACTACAAGAAAGGTTAGCGGTTTCATCGGTTACTAAGCCCCCACTGCTTCTCGCCAGATGCCCATTTGAGGGTCGAAGAGGGTCTGACGAGTGACGACGCGCGTGGCCAGGGATACGGGTGACGAATCGGTTGCGTAAGCGTGCGAGCGCAACGCCACGAGCGCATCCTTTACCGAGAGCGAAGCTTGCACCGCCAGCATTCCCGCCGCTTGATGAAAGGTAAAATTGAGCGCTGAATTCCCGCCCAGTTCATTGACGAGGGCCCCTCCGGGGGCGCCCGCTTGCATCGCCAACACCGCGCGACCAATAACTGACGCCATGAGATAGGCGTCTGAGGACTGCGATGAACTCAGCGATCCCGACCGGTCACGAAAGAGACTCAGTGAGCCAAAGCGAGCCGCGCCAATGCGAATCGGGTAGCCAAAGACGGCTCGCGCACCGACGTCCACTGCCTCGGGCGTATAAAACATCCAACGCGTCGATTCGGGTGACATGAGGTTGGCTTCGTGGAGTGCCACGCCACTACGACTCGCGTCAATACCTGGGCCCTCTCCCAACATGACTTCAAGATCCATCAGTTTCTGAGCGACGTCGTTGCCCGCGCATAGTGGCGTGAACTGTTCGTCGGCAGAATCAAGCAAGATTGAAGCACCACTGAGGTTGGTAACTTCCGCCGCGACGGTACACAGCGAGATGCCGTGAGAGTTGTCGGCCTCGTACTTCGCCATGAGTTCGAAGATGTGAACTAATCGGTCAGCGGGCACGTAATCGGTCCCGAGTTGCTTTACCTATCGATTCAACTCGCAACGCTCGTCGCTCCACTGTTGGGTCTCCTCGAACTACGGAAACGCTCAACTAGGTCTTGATTCAGCGCTTTCTATTCTCATCTGTGAGATAGAACCTCAGCCTAGTTCCCTTTGCTTGAATTTCATCGGAAACCTTCCGCGAATTTTCGTCGAACGCGTCAAACCCCCGTCGCAGACGAAGGCTCGCTTCCGCGGACTCCCGAACTCGCCGCGTCATCGGGACATAAAAAAGTCGATGCGACTCTGGATTGAAAGGACGCCGATTAGGGTGTGAAAATCGCTGGTAGGAGGTTGGGGTTTGAGAAAGCCGCCTCCTCGCTTCTTGGCGACTTAGGAGGCCACGTGAACCTACCCAGTAGCACGGCGATTGCATCCGTTGACCGCGGGTACGCGTCCCGAGCCAAAACGTGCCCCGCGAAATGACGAGGAATAGGGACGTCGAGGCGTCGCGCAAGACGCCAAATCAGTTTTCCAAAGCACTTTTCGCGCCGCTACCTTCTCGATACAACTTCCTCGCGGCACTCCTCTCGCTGGGTCAAGACCGGCGCTGGCGAACAGTGATGCTCGATCACGTCGTGGGGTCTGAGCCAAGTCTGGTCCTGGACGTTGCTTGTGGACCATGCGCCGTAACCAAAGCACTAGCCAAAAGAACGTCAGCGCACATTGTCGGGCTCGACCTCAGTGAGGACATGTTGCGCGAAGGACAGTCCAACGTCAACTCCTCGAAACTGACCGAGCGTGTATCGCTCGTTCTCGGTCGAGGAGAGCAACTCCCTTTCGCCGACGCCACCTTCGACGCACTGACTTTTACGTATCTGCTGCGCTACGTCGATGACCCAAGGGCCACGATGGCCGAACTGGCCCGCGTAGTGAAGCCCGGCGGACCAATCGCCAATCTTGAATTCTCGGTTCCGAGCTCGTTCGGGTGGCGACTCGCGTGGTGGTTCTATACCCGAGCAGTGCTTCCGGTGGCCGGATATCTGACGGGCGGTAAGGGTTGGTGGGACGTTGGACGATTCCTCGGACCCAGCATTTCCACCCATTACAAGAGTTATCCCCTGCACTGGACCGTTAACGCCTGGGAGCACGCGGGCGTTGAGCATGTCGAACACCGATCGATGAGTCTGGGCGGCGGTCTCGTCATGTGGGGGTATCGATCGAAGTGACGATGTCAAAATTCACTCCCAAGAAGACGTCGCTCGGCGGACCAGCCTTTTACGCCCAGCCCTCGCTTCTTAAACGACGGGCACTTCGAGACTGGTGGACGCTGTTGCACCCGCCCTACACCTTGTTGCACCTCTCTTTCGTGGTCATTGGCGCCTGCCTCGTGGGTCCGGTCAACGCCGTTCGTCTCGCCTTTACACTTCTCGCCTTCTCCCTCGCCGTCGGCGTGGGTGCCCACGCTCTCGATGAGTTGCACGGTCGCCCACTTGGAACTTCGCTCCCCACGTGGCAACTGGTGACGGCCTCGACACTCGGCCTGGGGGGTGCCGTCGTCTTGGGTGTCGTTGGTCTGTTTCTCGTGAGTGCGTATCTCGCGGTTTTCATCGTCGTCGGTGTCGTCATTGCGCTGGGTTACAATCTCGAACTCTTCAACGGTCGCCTCCACTCCGACTCTGTCTTTTCACTCGGATGGGGAGCATTTCCCCTACTCACGGCGTACTTCGCCCAACACGCAACGCTCACCATCCCGGCACTTTTCGCCGGTGCCTTCGCCGCGCTCATCTCCCTAACTCAGCGCAGACTATCGACGCCCGCGCGCGACGTGCGCCGTCGCACCGCTTCCATTGAAGGAACGCAGGTTCTTTTGAGCGGAGAAACCGTGCCGATCACCAGTGAATCTCTCCTCGCGCCACTCGAGAGCGCGCTTCGCGCGCTGTGTTGGGCCACCATGGTCCTCGCCGTTGCCTTGGTCTACCTCCGGTTCCATCACTAGGAGCGTGCATCCATCGCTCCAGCGCGCGAAAACCGCTCCAATGCCTGGGACTCTATGCTGATTTTGTTGTGAGTTCGCCAATGGAGGTTGTCCGGTGACCGAGGAGAGTGCTCGAGAAGAGTGGCGTCGTCTCTTCGCCGCAGCGCCAAAGCGAACCGGAAAATTCACAACCATGTCGGGCATACCTCTCGCGCCGGTCTATGGACCACACAGCGCCGAGTTTCCCGGCGTCTACCCTTACACCCGTGGGGTTCACGCCTCGATGTACCGCACGAAGCTCTGGACGATGCGCATGTTCGCGGGTTTTGGTACCGCCGCCGACACCAACATCCGCTTTCGAGAGATCATCCGTGCCGGCGGCACCGGACTCTCAACGGCGTTTGACATGCCCACGCTCCTCGGTCTGGACTCCGACGACCCCATGTCTCTAGGAGAGGTCGGGCGATGCGGCGTGGCCATTGACTCACTCGCTGACGTGCGCGACCTCTTCGCGGGCATCGATCTGGCGACGATCACGACGTCGATGACCATCAACTCCCCCGCCGCGGTGATGCTGGCGCTCTTCGTCGCTCAGGCTGAAGATTCGGGCGTTACGAGAGATCGACTGGGCGGGACGCTGCAGAACGACATCTTGAAGGAGTACCAGGCACAGAAGGAGTTCGTCTTCCCTCCACGCCAGTCCATGCGCCTCGTTCGCGACACCATTGCCTTCACCGCCGCGGAGATGCCCAAGTGGAACTCCATATCGGTCTCGGGTTACCACATCCGAGAAGCCGGCTCCACGGCCGTTGAAGAGTTGGCCTTCACCCTCGCGAACGGCTTCGCCTACGTCGAACTCGCCCAACAGGCCGGACTAGCGGTCGACGCCGTCGCGCCCCGACTCTCCTTTTTCTTCAACGCGCATATCGACTTCTTTGAAGAGATCGCCAAGTACCGAGCGGCGCGTCGTCTATGGGCGAAGTGGATGAAAGCGCACTACGGCGCGAGCGACGTGCGTTCGTGGCAGCTTCGCTTTCATACCCAAACGGCGGGTGTCTCCCTCACCGCCCAGCAGCCCGAGATCAACATCGCGCGCACCGCCATCGAAGCTCTCGCCGGCGTCCTCGGCGGCACGCAGTCCCTGCACACCAACTCCATGGACGAAGCCTTGGCGCTCCCATCTGAGAAAGCCGCGCGTATTGCACTGCGAACGCAGCAGATCATCGCGAACGAAACGAACGTCGCCAACGTCGCCGATCCACTTGGCGGATCGTGGTTCGTTGAAGAGTTGACCGACGAGATGGAGCGAGAAGCTGAAATCATTTTCGCCCAGATCAGCAAGATGGGTGAGGGCTCGATGCTCGAAGGTTGCATTCGAGGAATCGAGGAAAACTGGTTTCAGGGCCGTATCTCTGACTCCGCCTACGAACTCGAACGATCCTTCAATTCTGGAGAACGCGTCGTCGTGGGCGTGAATGAGTTCCTTGAAGGAAACGACGAGGACGTCCTCGCCACGCTGCGCATCACCAACGCCGACGAACATAAGCAGCTCGCGCGACTCAGCCAAGTCCGCGCGGACCGCGACGACGATCAAGTACGCACAGCCCTAGAGCGTCTCTCGCGCGAGGCGAGCGATCCCGAGATGAATCTGATGCCCGCACTAATCGACGCGGCCAAGGCGTACGTCACGGTAGGTGAAATGATGACAGCCCTGGCCGGCGTCTTTGGTCGACACGTCGAGATTCCCTCGCTGTGAACGTGCGCGTGCTCGTAGCAAAAGTTGGACTCGACGGCCACGACCGGGGCATCAAAGTCGTCGCGCGACTACTTCGCGATGCTGGCATGGAAGTCGTGTACACGGGGCTCTTCCAAACACCCGAAACCGTTGCTACGGCCGCGATACAAGAAGACGTCGACGTCGTAGGTCTCTCGATGCTCTCTGGAGCACACATGACCCTCGCGCCACTGGTGGTGGAAGCTCTGCGGGAACGTGGCTCGGATATTCCGGTCGTTCTTGGCGGCATCGTGCCGCCTCAAGACTTGGATGAACTACGAGAACACGGCGTCGCGGCGGTCTTTGGCCCCGGCGCCAGCGCTGAGGAGATTATTTCAACGATTAACGGCATCGCCTCGCACTCAGGCTAACCCACCATCGATATATTGTTGGCCGCGCCTCAACTCATTTAGAACGCTCTCGCTAGAGTCGTGGCGACCTTTTGATTGGAGACAACATGCTCAAGGGATTCCGAAACTTTCTCATGCGCGGCAATCTCATTGTCGTCGCCGTCGGACTGGTCGTCGCGCTGGGCTTCAGCACTCTCATATCTGCCTTTACGACGAACATCATCGCGCCCCTGATCAACGCGCTCGCCGGCGATAGCTCCGCCGGACCGGGACTCGGTTGGACGCTCAATGATCAGTTCATCGCGCTTGGAAAATTCATCTCCGCGATCATCTATTTCATTATCTTCATGGCTGTCGTGTACTTCGTCCTCGTCGTGCCGTACCGCAGGTACATGGCCAAACAAGGAACGCCGGTATTTGGAGTACCTGATCCACCCCCTCCGACGAAAACCTGTCCCGAGTGCCTTTCGAGTGACCTACCGCTCGCCGCCACCAGGTGCCGACACTGCACGAGTGTGGTTTCCTAGAAGCATGCCCATGCTTGCGCTTCGACAATCCAACACTCATGACGATTCGATGCTGACTGCACCATCGTCAGTTCTCACTTCGGGCTAGTTTCTAACGCGATGACGGAAACAGGCACTCGCCAATTCGCACTCGAATTCGAACACGTCTCGGTTAGATTTGGCGGACTTCTCGCACTCTACGACGTCTCCTTCAAGGTGGGAGAGAACGAAATCGTCGGGCTTATCGGCCCTAACGGTGCCGGTAAGACGACGGCGTTCAACGTGGCATGCGGATTTCAAAAGCCAACGTCGGGAACGATAAGGTTTCCACTGCTTGGACGAGGCTCGCTGAAGCCACCCCAACTCGCCCGGTCGGGCATCGCTCGAACCCTTCAGGGTGTTGGGCTCTTCAGTCACATGAGCGTGATGGAGAACGTCATGGCCGGAGCGCAGAGTCGACTGGGCGGTGGCACCTGGAGCTCGGTACTGGGCCTGCCGTCAGGTCATCGACACGAACGTGCCCTCCGCGAAGAAGCGATGGTGCAACTCCAGCGACTCGGTATCACCAAGTTTGCCAGCGCCTTACCGAGCGGTATACCTTACGGCATCGCGAAGAAAGTCTCGATTGCGCGCGCACTCATGCAGAGCCCGTCTCTCTTGATGTTGGACGAGCCGGCGTCAGGACTCGACGAGAACGAACTCGAGGATTTCATAGCGCTCATCGTCGAACTTCGATCATCGATGAGCGTGCTGCTGGTCGAACACAATATGGACTTTGTCATGCAACTCGTCCAGCAACTCGTCGTGTTGAATTTTGGCCAAGTCATTGCTAAGGGTTCGCCAAGTGAGATCAACAACAACCCCGACGTACTCGCGGCATATCTGGGCATCGACGAGTGATTCGCGTCGAGGGCCTCTCGGTCAACTACGGAGCAGTCAAGGCACTGCGCAACGTGAGCTTCGAAGCGTCGACTAGCAAAATTACTGCCGTGTTGGGTGCCAACGGAGCAGGAAAGACCACACTGCTTCGAACGATCTCTGGGCTCGTCGAACCACAGAGTGGCTCGATTCGCTTAGACGAGGCGGACCTTGTCGGCGTGGCAACTGAGAACATTGCCCGGCGTGGCGTTGGCCACGTTCCCGAAGGTCGAGGCGTTATCGAAGAGTTGACCGTCGAAGAGAACCTTCGACTCGGCGCGCTTTCGAGCAAGGTCAACTTCGCCGAAGGTGTCGAAGAGCAGTACGCGCGCTTTCCCATCCTCGGTGAACGTCGAAAAAAGTACTGCGCGACACTGTCGGGTGGTGAACGTCAGATGCTCGCCATGGCGCGAGCGCTCATCGCCAAACCTCGGGTCCTGTTGCTCGACGAGCCTTCACTCGGACTTGCTCCTCAAGTCACTGCACAGCTGATGCGATCAATCCACCAACTGTGTGAAACGCAGAACCTAACGGTGATTTTGGTCGAGCAAAACGCGAAGAGCGCGTTGCGCATTGCGCACCACGCGGTCGTTCTGCACCTCGGTTCGGTTGTCGCCAACGCCGACGCCACGACGGTGTCCGAAGACGAAGACTTGCGTCGTTACTACTTAGGTGTGGTGGTCCCATGACCACGTTCCTCTCCTCATCTTTCATGCACAACATCTTTGGCGGACTCGCACAGGGCGTTATCTACTCCCTCGTCGCTCTTAGTCTCGTGATCATCTGGCAGTCGACGCACGTTTTGAACTTTGCCCAGGGTGCGATGGCAATGTTCGCCACGTACATTGGCATGACCGAAATCGACCGGGGCGTCGGATACTGGTGGTGTGTCATTATTTCCGTCGTTGTAGGAATGGCGCTGGGTGGCGCGACCGAGCGAGTCCTGATTCGCCCCCTCTACGGCAAGCCAGAGATCAATCCCATCGTCGTAATGGTCGGTTTTCTTGGTGTGCTCGAGGCTCTAGCCGCCGCCATTTGGACGAGTACGACTCGCAACATCACCGAGCCGTTCTCCCAGATTTACTTTCAATCAAACGGGCATCTCGTGTTCCTCTCCTCGTTCGTTATCTTTCAGATACTCCTCGCGATCGGCATCATGTTGTTCATGGCCGGATTGTTTCGTTTCACGAAACTTGGTCTCCAACTTCGGGCCTCCGCCCTGGCTCCTGAAGTGTCGCGACTTCTCGGTGTTCGAGTAAGTCGCATGTTGACGATCGGCTGGATTTTGTCCGCAGGAGTGGGCGCCATCGCTGCGGTCATCATCGCCTCGGGGAGCTTCGGACTCTTCCCAACAAATATGGACGGCATCTTTGTCGCGGGCTTCATCGCAGCGGCCGTAGGAGGACTCGAGTCACCAATTGGCGCAGTGGCCGGAGGTCTAACCATTGGACTTGCCGAGCAATTCATCCTCGCTTACTGGTCACCCAACGTCGCACCCCTCGGCGGCATCATCATCTTGGTCATCGCCCTCATGATTCGCCCTCAAGGCCTCTTTACAAAGAACTCCAGTCGGAGGGTGTAATGAACTGGTGGACATCCCTTAGTAAACAAGACACCACGCACGAGCGTCTACTTGGCGTTTTGCTCTTAACGCTGCTTACTCTCGCCATCACGTTCGTGCTTCCCCCCGTCGCCGACTCCCAACTCGCCGGTGGAGCGGCGATCGCCATCGTCATCTTGGGTCTGAGTTGGCTCACCGGATGGAGCGGACAGATTTCGCTCGGGAACTCTGGCTTCATGGCCGTTGGCGCCTACGCTGCGGGAATTTGGGCTCATCATCATTCGACAACGCCTTTGATCTTTACTTTCGTCTTAGCAGTCGTCGTTGGTGGCTTTAGCGGACTGATTGTTGCAATTCCCTCAACACGGTTACGCGGTCCGTATCTCGCGGGCATGACGCTGGCGTTCTCTGCGGCCGTCACTCCCCTAGCGCAGAACTTCACTTCGGTCACGGGAGGCGAGGGCGGGATCTTTATGAACTCCCTCGTCACGCCTAAATGGTTCACGCACTTCTTTAGCGGACAAAACGCGGCCATCAGCGCCAACGCTCAGTGGACCGCCGACCTGGCAATCGTGACGGCGGGCGTGGCCTTCTTCTTCATGGCCAACCTCTTTCACAGTCGAAGTGGACGTGCCATGCGACTCGTTCGCGACAACGATGTCGCCGCCGAACTCATGGGCGTCAATCTCGCGCGCACCAGGTCGATGGCCTTCGTAGTTTCGGCGGCATTCGCGGGCCTTGGCGGCGCGCTCTATTCACTGCTTGAGGCGTCGGTGCGACCAGAAACGTTCCCTCTTACGCTGTCCATCACGCTCTTGACGCTGATGGTCCTCGGCGGCATCGGCACCTTAAGTGGCGCCGTCATCGGTGGCATCATCTACTCATTCAGCGCCAACCTCGTTGCTCACGTCAACTCACTCACCGGCGTCAATCCAACATCGAACCTGGGCGCAAATATGCAGGGAATTATTTTTGGTGTCCTCCTCATCCTCACGATGCTCTTTGCGCCACGCGGACTCGTAAGCTTGACGAATCCCATCAGACGACTCCTCCGGGCCCGACCCCATAGAGCCACAGCAAACGAAGTAGATTAATACGTAGGTTGTACCTAAAAGTTCACACAGGGGGATTTAAATGTTAAAAGGCCGTCTTCGACGTTCCATAACGTTGCTGTCTGTTTCAGCGCTTACGCTCGGAATAGCCACAACAGGACTAATTGTTGGCAGCGCCAGCGCCGCCAGCACACCCGGGGTCACCGCCTCGAGCATCACAATCGGTGCATCTGTTCCGTTATCCGGTATTGCGGCGAGTTACGCGTCGGTGTCCGCTTCGGCGAACGCAGTGTTTAAGTTCATCAACGCCAAGGGCGGCATTAACGGACGCAAGATCCGCTACATCCGTCTCGACGACTGCTACGACCTCGCGTCGTACGGTCTCGGCTGCACGGCTGGAACGAGCGTCACGACGCTTAGTCAGAACCAGGTGCTCGTTGCCCAAGACCACGTCTTTGCAACGGTCGGTTCGCTGGGCACGGCCGCTCAAGAGAGCGTCAAAAGCTACCTAAAGCAAAACGGCGTTCCACAGCTGTTCGTCAACTCCGGTTCCAGTGCCTGGGACGCTCCCCGTAACTACCCGAACCTGTTTGGGTTCCAGGCCAGTTACCAAGCCGAAGGCAAGATTTTTGCCAAGTACATCAAGGCTCACTACGCGGGCAAGACCGTCGGCTTCATTGGCCAGAACGACGACTTCGGTGCCAATGGATTTCTCGGTCTGAAGGACGGCGGACTTTCCATTTCGACGGCTAACCACCTGAGCTACAACGCCGCGGACGCCATAACAGGTTCGTCGAGCGACATTCAGACCGACGTCGGCACGCTTGCGGCCAACGGCGTGCAGGTTGTCGTCCTCGACTCCGTGCCGGGCTTTACGTCAGGAATCTTGAGCGTGGCAAAAGCTTTGAGTTACTCGCCCAAGTGGATCATTTCCAGCGTTGGTTCTGACCCGACGTCGGTGAACAATGTTGGCGAAGCCAACGCGATCACTCTCGACTCCTGGCCCAGCGTCACGAACAATTCCGACCCTTGGATTCCTTGGCTCCGTAAGGTGCTCTTGGCTGACAAGACGGACTTCCCATCCTTCACCAAGACGTCGATCATTACGGGCAACGAACTCTACGGTGCCGGATACGCTGTCGCGTTCGCAGAGGCGCTCAAGGCTGAAGGTAGGAACGTCACACGTGGCGGATTCATCCAGAAGTTGAAGTCCATGACCCTGGACACCCCGGCGATTACGCCGCTTCGCTACTCGGCGACCAATCATCAGGGTCTGATGGGTGGAGCACTCGCGACGATTACGCCGAACGGTACCAAACCGCCGGTGAAGGCAACCGAGTCCAACACCACGGTGTACTCCACGGGCAACTCAAAGGGTTCGCCGATCACGTCGACGAAAAAGTTGGACGTCACTCCGATTCCGAGTTGGCTGAAGTAACGTCAAACACATTGCACGAAGCCGCCACCCTTCAAGGGTGGCGGCTTCGTGCTTTTCGACTAACGTCTCGCGCCAAAGTTTGATCGCCCTTCGGCCTCATTAGCATTGGATTACTGCGGCAACTGGGGCAGCGACTGCGTTGAGGAGGGTACGTGATTCCCATTCTGACGTGTGGTGAGATGCGCGAATCTGACGCAAAGGCTCTCGGGCACCGCGGCGAGGACGCGTTGGTGAGGCTAGCGGGCACCTCAGTTGCCCTCGAAGCAAAGAAAATGCTCGGATCATGCTACGGCGCTCGCGTCGCGGTCGTAGTCGGGCCAGGACTAAACGGTGCTGACGGACAGGTGGCCGCTGAGTGGCTGGCGTCGCGAGGTGCACGCGTGGACGTACGGGATGTGAAGCACATGCCGAGCGAGCTTCGTGGGTTCGATCTCGTTATCGACGCCGCCTTTGGCATTGGTCTGTCGCGCGCGTATATCGCACCAAAAGTTGCCTCCGGCACTCGCGTCTTAGCGGTCGACGTTCCCTCGGGCATTGACGCCGACACTGGTTTGGTTCTTGGCGAACCTCTCGTCGCCACGGTAACACTGGCGCTCGGCGCGCTGAAACCAGGTCATCTCATGGGTCCGGCAACGCGCTACGTGGGCGAACTGCGCTTCGCAGGACTCAATATTGTGACGACCTTCTCAAACGGACTCATCGTCGACGACGATCTCGCCGCCATGGTTCATTTTGACAACATCGACCATAAGTGGTCACACGCTGTCGAAGCGCTGGTGGGCTCCACGCTCATGCCGGGCGCGGCGGAGCTCGTACTTAATGGCGCGCTCGCCGGTGGAGCGTCAATGATTCGCCTCTCGAGCCGAGGTGACGTCGCGTCGCTAGTGACACTTCCACCCGAAGTGGTGCATTCGACCGACACCAAAGTAGACCATCGATGTCGCGCAGTTGTCGCCGGTCCGGGACTTGGGCCCAACGCGGCCGAATGGTTGCACGATCGCCTCGCCAATCTCAACCTCCCAGTGGTGTTGGACGCCGATGGACTCGACCGGTCGATGATTGAGGAACTTTCCCCACGTGACGCGTCGTGGGTTCTCACACCACACGAGGGTGAGTTCGTTCGACTGAGCGGTCAACCACTTGGAGCGAATCGATTTGACGCGGTGCGCGAGATGGCTCAGTCGACGGGCTGCGTCGTGCTTCTAAAAGGTCCCACGACCGTCATCGCGAACCCCGCGGGCATACTCCGTGTCGTGACTTCCGGCACACCGGCGTTAGCGACAGCCGGGACCGGCGACGTGCTGGCCGGTCTTATCGCCGCCACCATCGCTCGCGGACACAGTCCCTTTGAAGCCGCAGCTCTCGCGGCGCACCTCCACGGACGCGCCGGCTCGCGTCTCCACGCCTACGGAACTGCAATGGATGTCGTCAGCAACCTCCACCGTGTGCTCGACGAGTTGGGCGGATCTCAAAGTTGAACTTTGTTTGAAGCTGTGTTGCTCGTCGCACCCTCAGATGACGGGAGAGAGTCCGCCGTCAATACTGATGCCTGTGCCCGTGATGTAGCTCGCCCGTGGTGAAAGTAGGAAAGCTGCGAGATCGGCGAACTCTTCTGTCCTTCCCACTCGACCCAGCGGGATCTTCGAACTTTTGACCATCGTGGCGTAGAACTCGTCGAGCGACACTTTGGCGATATTCGCTCGTCGAACCCACTGCCCAGACTCAATCAGGCCAATCAAGATCGCGTTGACTCGTACGCCGCGTGGTCCGACTTCGTTGGCCATGGCCTTGGTGAGGGCGAGTCCGGCAGCGCGAGAAGCGGTGGTTGGTGTCGAATTCGCCCCTGGTGTTCGGGCCATGATCGCCAGTACGTTGACGAGTGCACCCTTGGTATCTTCGAGAGCATTCAACACCCGTCGCGACACGTGCAGCGCCGCGATGACCTTTAATTCGTAGTCCCGACGCCACATTTCGTCGTCGGATTCGGCGATCGAACTCCCCGCGGTCTGACCAGCGTTGTTCACTACCCCGTCGAGCCGATCGTAGCGCGCGAGCGTTTCGTCGATGAATGCGTCAAGCTCTGCGGTTTTTGTGACATCGGCTCTAAAACACAGCGCGTCGTCGCCCAGGAGTACCTGAGCTCGACGGAGCCGATCACCGTCGCGCCCACAGACCGCGACGCGCGCGCCTTCGCTGACTAACTTCTGGGCGAGGCCCAAGCCTAGGCCGTCGCTACCACCAGTAATGAGGACAACGCGTCCACTCAGCTCCAAGTCCACGAGCTCATCCTACAAACGAATCAATACACGCAGTCCCGTCATCTCGTTGGCGGGCAATGAGATGACAGCGGATCGTAACGACACATCAGTTACTGCAAGTAGTTCTCGACGACATCTTCTTTTCGAACCGATGCCAAGTCGGGGTCTTGGCCAGCGGTACGACGAGCCCGACGTTGACGAAGGAGGTCGTACGCCTGATCGAGTTCGACCTCGACCGCTTTTAGGCGAGCCAATTGATCATTCGACAGCGGCGTACCGTGATGCGACTCCTCGAGTTTCTGCTCTTCATTCGAGAGCTCCTCGATGTGTTTCAAAATATTTCCGTCATCCATGAGTGGTCCTTTCCATAACGTCAAAGGCTCTAGTGTCACCTCGCGACGGCTCGTTCATCATCCCACGGTACTCAGATTCCCGTACGTTCCGTTCGAACGGGGTTGGGGTCTAGGACGTGGGGCATCAGAGCGTTCGCTGGAATGACGCCAAGGCGGCCGGCTTCGAAGTCTTCCATTGCTTGAATAATCTCCGAGCGCGTGTTCATAACGAAGGGGCCGTAGTGCTCGACGTGTTCGCCAATGGGTTGTCCGCCAAGAACCAAGAGTTCGAAATTAACCGTTCGCGAGTCTTGACGAGCGCCGGCGCTCAGACGTAACCATTCGCCCGGACCAAAGGAGACGAGTTGACCCATCTCTAGGGGACGCTTCTCGCTGCCCACAAAACCGGTACCGGCGAGCACGTAAACGAGAGCGTTGAACGACGGATCCCACGGCAGATCGAGTAGCGCCCGGGGAGAGATCGAAACGTGGGTCATTGCCATGGGCGTGTGCGTTGAACCCGGACCACGATGTCCCGCGACATCACCAGCGATAATTCGCACGAGTGACTCTCCGTCGAGCGAGGACACCATCACGACGTCGTTCGCCTCAAGACCTTGATACGCCGGCGAGATCATCTTGTCCTTTGACGGAAGATTGACCCAGAGTTGTATTCCGTGAAAGAGCCCACCGGCCACCACGAGCTCTTCGGGCGGAGTTTCGATGTGCAGAATTCCCTTTCCAGCGGTCATCCACTGCGTGGCGCCGTTCTCTATGAGACCACCGCCGCCGTTGGAGTCTTGATGTTGGAACGTGCCGTCAATCATGTAGGTGACGGTTTCAAAACCGCGGTGTGGATGCCAGGGCGTTCCCTTGGGCTCGCCCGGAGAGTAGTCCACTTCGCCCATTTGATCCATGTGAACGAAGGGATCGAGGTCTTTCATCGACACGCCGGCAAATGCCCGTCGTACGGGAAATCCTTCGCCTTCGAGGCCGCTCGGCGCGGTGGTCACCGATCGCACCGAGCGCTCCGTGGTCGGCTCAAGGGCGTTGGTGACCAGGTGGGGAAGATCGGTCCATTTTTCAGGTGTTACCGCCGGCATTTTGTCCTCAGTTTCTCAATCATCACGTTCAAAATCGACACTATTTTACGTTGAACTTACGCCAACGCGTCGCCGAGGTCCGAGCGAGAGGGCAAGTAATCAAAGTGAAGTTAAGAACTCATCGTCAACGATGGACGACCCTGTTGGAAAATACCGCCTCAACGGCTTTTTGCTTCTCACCAACGAGCTGAATTCGCTTTCACTATCTGGCGGTTGGTGACGCGCTTTCCCTCGCGCAGGGTTGTGCGCATTCTGTGCGAAAGAGTGCCTCACCTTACAGTCAGATTCTTGTCGGAATTCTCTAGTTCTCCACACGCTCATCAGGAAATCTTCTTAATTGCCACTCTGTCCATCGAGCTGTCATCCAACCCTCATCAAAGAATCCCTCGTAATCAAGCGACAAATCAGGGGCTTTTCTGTCACATTATGAAAGTTCGTGACGGTGTCGACTTTGAGAGTCCTCACAGGAGTCTCACACTTCATTCACAACTTCCCACACGAGACTTGAAAAGGTTCGAGATCATCTTGAACGAAAGCAATGAAGGGATTACATGCAAAAGAGAACGATCAAGATAGTGAGCCGTTCAGTTACCTCGTTGGCCATGGGTATGGCGCTAACGGTCGGTGGCGCAAGTCTCGCTTCAGCTTCGGGTGGACGTAATGACGGTTCGAAGAATCACGACTGCGCTAGTGGCAAGGTATCGGCTTTCGACTACGCAAGGGGCGGTTCCGGTGGTTACGTAACTGCCGTCACGGCCACGTCAGTGACTATCCAGAAGTGGGACGGTACGACTTCGACGTTTACGTTGACGCCGACAACTACCTATACCGAAGAAGAGTCAGCGTCAACGTTGGCCTCTTTGGTAGTTGGTGACCGTGCCGATATCACCGCGTCACCATCGGCTCCGACAATCGCGACGTCAGTCAACATTGAATTGGCGCAGTTGTTTGGCACCGTAACGGCAGTTAACGGCAACTCAATCACGATTAGCGATCCCCAAGGATTTAGCCGTACGATCGTCGTGAGTTCGGCAACGACGTACAGCAACGACGGCGCCGCTGGCACGTTGGCTGACGTCGTCGTCGGTTCAAAAATCGCCGCGCAGGGAACCATTGACGCCAACCTGACGTCACTTGACGCTCTGAGCGTCGCCGTTGGCACCGCGGGTCACAAGGAATCCACCAGTGGAGTCGTGACTGCGGTCACGAGTTCGTCGGTAACCGTCCAAGGTAAAGACGGCTCACTTACGACGTACACGTTTACCCCTACGACCACGTTTAGTGAAGGTTCAGTCTCACTGAGCGCTTCCAGTTTGGCCGTCGGCAATCGTGTTGACGTGAAAGTTGACTCGTCCGCTCCTACCACTGCTCTCAAGGTAGAAATCCGCCCGTCATTTGAAGCTGGAGTCGTCACTGCGATAAGTGGTAACACCATCACCATCAAGGACTTTCAAGGAACTACTGATTCAATTGTGGTGAGTTCGGCTACGACCTATGACCAGGGACACGCCACCGGCACACTGGCCGACGTCATCGTTGGTGCAAAGATTTTCGCCTCGGGCAACATTGCCTCAGACGGATCGACGCTGGACGCGCTACGGGTGATCATCGCTCCGGTCGATACTCCGACACCGATCATTGGTGGCCTCCTACCCAATCGAGATGGCAAGAAGAGTCGCAACCATGCCAGTCACGGTGACCACGGGTCACATCGCGGTGACCACGGTTCATTTAGTGGTGACTTAGGACTCAGCTTTGGTGTCCAGAAGTCATTTGAGCAAGGTGATAACCAGGACTAGTTTCAACTCCTAGTCCACCCAGACATTTCAATGACCGCGTGACCAAAGCCACGCGGTCATTGAAATGTTGGCGTAGCTGTGACGCTGCATGGAGCCCGTGACCACTTCACGCCGCTCTTGGTGTTGTAGCGCAGTACGTCGTTACGTTAAACGGTAAGTTGGAGTCTGAAGGGCCAATCAACGGCGCAGACTTCGCCGAGCATTCATGTTGAAGAGACGGAGAACGTGGCTACCGCGACTAATTGGCTGTGCGATATGGACGGCGTGCTCATCGTCAACGGTCACATGGTTCCCGGGGCCGACCGTTTCCTCGATCGTCTTCGAACCACTAAGCGCGCGTTCTTGGTCTTGACTAATAACTCTCTCTTTTCACCCAAAGAGCTCACTCTAAAGCTCTCGATCATGGGCCTCGAAGTCGCCGAAGAGCAGATGTGGACCTCGGCGCTCGCCACGGCTCAGTTCGTCCACGACCAACGACCCAAGGGAACGGCCTTCGTCATCGGTGAAGCCAGTCTTCATGAAGCGCTCGAGAACGTTGGCTATCACGATGGCACGACCAACGCGGACTACGTCGTTCTCGGTGAGACCTGGAACTACTCATTTGACGACATCACCACGGCCGTTCGACTCATCGAAAAGGGCTGTTCCTTCGTCGCCACGAATCCAGAAACTACCGGGCCGACGCCGGAAGGTTCGCACCCGGGTTGTGGCGCCATGGCCGCGCTCATCGAAAGCGCGACCGGTGTCAAGCCCTACTTTGTGGGCAAACCTAATCCCGTCATGATTCGCGACGCGTTGAGCATTATGGGCGCGCACTCTGAATCAACAATCATGATTGGCGACCGCATGGATACCGATATTCTCGCTGGCACCGGTGCCGGAATCGAAACCATTCTTGTTCTCTCTGGCGTCGCGCAACGCGATGAAATAGAAACGTTCGCCTTCCAGCCATCTCGAGTGGTCGAATCGGTAGCCGATTTGATAGACGAGCTCTAGCACTCGCTCAATTCGTCTCCACGCAAACGAGCGTCGCCA
This sequence comes from Acidimicrobiales bacterium, assembly GCA_035533995.1. Lineage (GTDB taxonomy): Bacteria > Actinomycetota > Acidimicrobiia > Acidimicrobiales > RAAP-2 > RAAP-2. Next base: position 42,278 of record DATLSR010000045.1, read on the forward strand.
CTACTCCTAAGGAAATTACATGCCCGTCTGCTGAAGGGCGGCGAGAAACGACTCGGCCCAGTCGTAGACGTCGCGACGCAGGGTCTTTCGCCGCATTCGCAGCATCCGATCGCGGGTCTCTTTGGGACCCGCGTTCACCGCTAGACGAATCGCCTCTTTAATTCCTTCGAGGTCGTGCGGGTTCACCATGAAAGCGCCACGCAGCTCTGCGGCCGCGCCGGCGAACTCGCTCAACACCAGTCGGCCCGTGAGGTCGGTGCGACACATCACGTACTCCTTCGCCACCAGATTCATGCCGTCACGAAAGGGCGTCACGATCATGATGTCCGCGGCGAGGTAGAGCGCCACGAGCTCATCAAAAGGCAGATTCTGGTGAAGATAGTGAATCACCGGACTACCCAGGAGGCCGTGCTCCCCGTTCATTTCACTCACCACTTGTTCGAGGTGGTGACGCTCTCTTTCGTAGTGGGCGTCCGTCTCTCGACTCGGCACCGCCACTTGGACCATGACATGCTTATCGGCGCTGAGCGAGCCGTCTTTAAAGAGCTCGGACACCGCCTTGATTCTTTGCTGGATACCCTTCGTGTAGTCCAATCGGTCAACGCCGAGGAGCAGGAGTTCTGGGTCACCGAGGTCTTTCCTCACCTCCACTGCTCGAGCACGAATCGCTGGATCGAGGGCCAACTTCACGATCTGCTCGGAGTCGACCGAGATGGGAAAGGCACCAACGCGAATCGAACGCCCGTTGAGGTCCAGCAGCGAGTCGGTACCGGTGGCGGCGGACTGGCGTCGCGCCATGCGAGAGAAGTTGGAGGCCGCTTGAGGAACTTGAAAACCAATAAGGTCAGCGCCCAATAAGCCCGCCAGTATCTCGCGACGCCAGGGCAACTGCATGAAGAGCTCGATCGGTGGGAACGGTATGTGCAGGAAGAAGCCGATACGTACGTCCGGGCGCAACTCACGCAGCATCTGGGGCACGAGCTGGAGTTGGTAGTCGTGGATCCACACCGTGCCGCCCTGCGCCACCGACTCGGCGGCCGCCGTGGCGTAGCGAAGATTTATCTTGGAGTAGGTCTGCCACCAGTAACGGTGAAAGGTTGGTGCGCGAATGGCGTCGTGGTACAAGGGCCACAAAGTTGCGTTAGAAAACCCCAGATAGAAGTCGTCGTACTCCTCGCGACTGATGTCGACGGACTTAAGTCGAATGCCCTCATACGTGAGCGGCGCGTTTTGATACTCCGACGATCCCGACCAACCAATCCACAGTCCGTTACGGTTCTGCAACACCGACGTCAGGGCCGAGACGAGACCGCCGGGGCTAGGTCGCCATCCGTCGCTGCCGTTCTTGGTTGAGTGCTGAACGGGAAGTCGATTGGCCACGACCACCAAATCCGCCATGGCCGAGCCGCGTTTTGACCCGCGGCTTTCAGCCGGGGTGGGTTGGTCGTGCTTGCTGGTCTGTTTCACCATGTTCGTTACCTGATCACAAACCTAATGGCCTCGCCAGTCGTCGTGAGGGCCCGAAACGGAACGCAAGAAAAGAACTGCCCCGCGCATTACGACATAGTAGCGGGGCGCTCATCCTTGCCGGCTGCGTTCCACCAACTCGGCGAGCCAGCCGGGCCAATCATCGTGTCAGTAGTTCGCTGATCCGCTTCAATCACGTGCAACACCGCGTGGATTAGTGAGAGGTGAGTGAGCGCCTGAGGAAAGTTCCCGAGATGACGAGCGGTTTTAGGATCGAGTTCCTCAGCGAAGAGCCCGAGTGAGCTCGCGGCACCCACGAGTTTCTCACACTGCGTTCTCGCACGATCGAGTTCTCCGATCTCAACCAATGCCGACACCAGCCAAAACGAACAGACGGTGAAGGTACCTTCGGGTTCGCCATCAATGCCGTCGTCAGTCTTTTCGGTGAGGTAGCGATAGACAAACGGGCCGTCACTGAGATCGTCGGCAATGGCCAAGACCGTGGTGCGAATACGTTCATCCTCGGGCGAAAGAAATCCCAAAAGCGGCAACTGCAAAAGCGACGCGTCTAATTGGTCCGAGCCGTAGGACTGCACGAAGCCGCCGTACTCGCCAATGGCGTTGGCGCAAACATCCGCGTGTATCTCTTTCGCGACGCTCCACCAAAGATCTGCGCGAGTCTTCTCGCCTCGAAGGGCGGCGAGTCGCGCGCCGCGATCGGCAGCAACCCAGCACATGACCTTAGAGAAAGTGAAGTGTTGGGGCTCGCCTCGGACCTCCCAGATGCCTCGATCAGGCTCTTTCCAACACTGCAGCGCCATCTCGACGGCTTGGACCACTATGCGCCAGGACCGCTCACTGAGTGAGTCTCGCGAGCGCGTATGTTCAAAGACACAGTCCACTATCGCACCGAGAATGTCGAACTGGATTTGGTTGTAGGCCGCGTTACCAACGCGCACTGGACGACTACCGCCGTAACCCGTGAGGTGATCGAGGTCAAACTCCTTAATAGCGTCGTCACCGTCGACCGGATACAGCACTTGCAGCGTGGCGCGCATTCTCTTGGCGCCGGACATCACACCGCCCGGCGTCTCGAGTACGTCACCAAGAAACGCCAGAAAGTCGTCGGCTTCAGTGTCAAAACCCAGGGCGTGCAGGGCACGCAGAGTAAAAGCGGCGTCGCGAATCCACGTGTAGCGGTAGTCCCAGTTGCGACCACCACCGAGATTCTCCGGCAGTGACGTCGTAGGCGCCGCGAGTAAAGCTCCCGTTGGTGCGTAAGTCAATCCCTTCAGCGTGAGCGCGCTTCGCTGAAGAAACTCGCGCCACGGGTGATCGGGAAAGCGGCCACCATCGATCCAATCTCGCCAAAATCGACTGGTCTCGGCCCGACAGGTATCGACCTCGGCGCGCGACGAGGGTGCCGGCGTGTCACCCCAACTCAGCACCACGAACGACGTCTCACCTTCGGTGAGGCGATGACGAGCGCGTACCGCTCGTCCCTCTATGCCAAATCGCATATCCCCCGTCAAAGTGAGGTGCGGAAAACCCTGGTTATTGGTCGAAACTTTGTCGTAGGCCGAACCCTCGTACTCCCACTCTGCGTCAACTCGACCGTAATCAAAGGATGGTTCGCAGTTGAGCAGTATGTCGACACTGCCGTGAAGACAAGTGGCCGTCCTCACGAGTACGTGCTTTGCGTCAAAGTCACCCGGGGTGCGACGGTGGTGATCCGATCGTTCATTCGACCGGTACCACGGCGCCACGGCGAGGAAGTCGTTCACAATGAGCCAACCACTACGGGTCTGCCAGGTGGTGGCGAGAACCATTGTGCCCGGGACGTACTGGCGGTGAGCGGGAACCGCACTGTCAACGGGCGCTAGACGAAACGATCCGGCGGCTCGGTCAAGGATGGTGCCAAAGATGCTGGGATCGTGGGGCTTAGGGATACAAAACCATTCGACGGCCCCGGTGGGAGCAATCAGTGCACTATTTTCACAGTCCGACACAAAGGCGTAGTCGGCTATTGGAGGGAAGAGTGTCTCGAGCGTGTCCTGATTGGGAATTCTTTGGAGTCCTACCTCACTGATGCGAGAAAACGGTTGGGGGGGCCGGGGCCAGAGGCCAATTTGATTATCCAAGACCCCTGGCGGACGCTGCGATGCTCTAGTCAAGGGCCCGCCTTTCGATCATCATGGAAATCAACGGCGAGCGACCTCAGTGCCCTCACCGCCAACTGCGCGTTTCGCTCATTTTAGTTGCCATTCCCAGCGATTGGTGAGCACACGCTATGAGAGTTACGAGACTGTCATCGGTTTCATCCCCATTATTCGGTGAAATGCTAGAACCTTCTCAACAGTTGCTACTCCACGCGGATGAAAGAACTCACTGCCATGAACATTTGGATTCGCGTACCGGCGGGCATAGCTGGGTTTCTCCTCGAGGTCATCGTTCTCGACGCGGCCATTCGCACCTTTCTTCTGCCCCGAGCCGCCAACGTTCGCCTCAGCAAAGTTGCCGCCAAGGTGGTCGGCAGGTTCTTCCGGATTCTGGCCCGACCCGAGAGGTCGTACTTGGCCAAGGACCGAGTTCTCTCGCTCTACGCTTCCATAGTCCTGCTCATGTACCAGGCAGTCTGGTTAGCCCTGAGCTTGGTCGCCTTCGCGCTGGGCTACGTTGCGGCTGGCGCCACAAACTTCGCGCAGGGCTTTCAACTCTCAGGCTCGTCTCTCTTCACGCTCGGGACAACGGCCGCGCGCGGGGGCGCGCACATCGCCCTGAGCTATCTCGAGGCGGGCGTAGGACTTACGTTGTTGGCTCTTCTCATTTCTTTCATTCCAACGTTGTACGCGGCCTTTCAACGCCGCGAGTTTTCCGTCTCGCGCCTGTCAGTTCGTGCGGGCATTCCCGCCACTCCCTGGGGTGTACTCGAGATTGCCAAAAGTGTAGAGTCGTACGAGCGACTCGACGAACTTTGGCGTGAGTGGGAACAGTGGTTCATTGAGGTCGGTGAAACCCATACGACCCTCACCATTCTTAACTACTACCGCTCCCCCAACCCCCAACAGACGTGGATTGAATCGGCCGCCACCGTCCTCGACGCTGCGGCACTCTTTAACGCCGCGGTTGACATCACGCCGTCGCCCTCGGCTGGTCTATGCATTCGCTCGGGATGGCTCACGCTGCGGCGTATGGCCGATTACTTTGAAGTGTCCTATCCGGTCGATTTCACTACGCGGATTCCCATTTCGATTACCCGTGAAGAGTTCGACATGGTCTTGGCTCGCCTCGAGCGAAGCGGCGTTCCCCTCGTCACTGATCGCGACGCCGCGTGGGACGACTTCGCGGGTTGGCGTATGAACTACGACGCCATGATCGAGGCCTTCTACTTACTCTTTACGTGTCCGCGAACCGACTGGCATACCGCTTCAATTCAGCCTCTGGTTCGGCCCTCCAACAAACGCGGCGCGTAGTCGATCAACAGTCAAACGATGGACCGTGCCACCGCTACGTTGCGCCGTGCGCCCTCAGACGAGTTCGCCCGACAGTTGGGGCGTGAAGAGTAAGGAACGCTTCGGTGTGTTCTTCACTTCCGCGGGTCGCCAGCGCTGAACATGTCAATTCTGTTACAACTCAGATAACGTTCGATCGCGCCGCGAACTACCTAGAGCAACTAATGCCTCACACCAAGTGAACTGCTTTTCAATCTTCTTCTTGGCAACTTCTAAGAAGTGAATTACAGCACCAGTGCCTGTCATTAACGTAGTCTTCACTTAGTGGGGGCATCACGCCAACCCTTTGGGTTGTCGCGACACTAACGCAGTACAGAATTGGAGACGTCATGATTATCCTTGGCTTCGTTCTACTCCTCATCGGATTTATCGCAGGGATTCCCTTCCTCTGGTCCGTCGGAATGCTCCTCGTCCTCGTCGGCCTCGTTCTCTGGCTCCTCGGCGCGCTCGGTCACGCAGTTGGCGGTCGACGGCATTACTACTAAACACGTAGAGCTCGTCGGGATCACTTCGTCTCGATAGGTCCCTCTCGTCAGACGTCGTTGTCGAACGTGAGTTGTCAATCGAAGCAGTGCTAGGACGTCGGCCAACGAGAGTTCGTCGGCTCGGTGAGCGCAGTCAGAGCGAGACGTTCGTAGCCGTGAAAGTCGACATCGGTCTCGACTCCCTCATCGGCGCCGATTTCGTCGTCAAAACTCGGTTGCACGCTCATCACTATGAGTCGACTCGAATCGTAGATTGCGGCCTGTCCCCCCAGGTCGGTCGCTGCGGCCGCCAACGACGCCACATCGGCGTTCTCGGGCAACTCCGCGACGAAGACTGAAAACGACGGTTCTCCGTCCACGCCTTCCGCGTTAAAACTCAAACAGCCCGCGGTTGGAATATACGAACCTGGCACGGTCAATGAGAACGTCGTCGCCGCTAACTGGTCTTGCCCAATTGAATCGGCGATGAGCGTGCCCGAAGCGTCCAGCGCGTCAGCGAAACTCGCGGCCACTTGCGCCAGATTTGTCGTTGGTTGAAACTCGATCTCGTTTACCGCCAATCGCCGAGTTCCCATCCATCCTGACTTGGCCGTGAGACTGAACACGAGTAGCTCGATGAAGCCCGTGCCGTAGGTCGTCGTGACTTCAATGAGTTGGCACTGCGCCAACGCGTCAACCCGACTCATCGCCTCCATGGCAACGTCAGATCGCTCGATCGCTCTGGGACTGGCTACCTCCGTGAAGCGCTCGCCTAATGTTTCAATGTTCAAGCCGAGTGAGCGAGCGACGAACAGCGTTCCCTTAAACCAAGAGTCCCACGGCACGTCCTCTGACGTGGGGAGGAGTGCGTAAGCATCCATGGCGTCGCTAAGGAGACTCAACGACGCGTTTCGCCGGCCCTGAAGTGTGCGTCGCATGGCGAAGAGTCGCAACGTGGTGGTCTCTTCTTCACCGAGACTCTGTCGGAACTCTTCACATCGTTCCGCGCCCTCGCCCGTTACCGACCGCACAATGCCAGCGAGGGCGTCATCTTCAGGGTCAGAGCGGTACCGAACGAACTCTCCGGCGCTCGTCGCGTACTGGTGAGCCATAAGTTGATTTCGCAAATCGTCCACCCGCGAACTAGTACTCATCAGACACACATCCCGTCATCGCGTTGGTAGCTCAACGACTCATACGAAAGAGCCCCGTCTTGTATCAAAAAAGTTGCGTCATCAACTTTGGTGTTCTCAATTAAGGCACATTGGACGAGAGCTGTTGGGGAGTCGACCATCTCGATCATTCTAGATAACAGAGTTCGAGTTATGCGCCGCACCTACACGAGCGACTTCCTACGCCTCGCTGAGAGCGAAGCTGTTTCGTGGGCGTCGGTCCAACGAGTCGTCGATGACCTGAACCCACGACCCTTCGAGTATCCGAAGTGATGACCGCGGACCTCTGGGAAGTTCCGCTACCACCACACCAACACCCTGGCCGCAGATCGTCAATCTCGTTGGATGTGGTTGACTTACGATGTCAACGACGTGGACGGAAAGCGCTACCTTGCCGTGGACCAAAGGAGTAACAATGGCCAAAATTCTCCACACGGCTCACGCAGTCGTCACGGGCGGACGAGAGGGTCACGGTCGCACCTCCGACGGTAGTGCGATTTAGAGGACGATCTCCGGGGCAACTCGCTTAGAAAAAAATCAATAACAAAAAGAGAAAGAGAGTTTCCATGATACTTACGCCAGGCACCTCAGCTCCCGATTTCACCCTGCCCGCGACACCCGACAAGGTGGTCACCTTGTCAGAGATTGACGCGCCCGTGGTCCTGATCTTCTACCCCGCCGATTGGAGCCCGGTCTGTGGCGATGAACTGTCGATCTTCGAAGCCGCCGGACAACTCTTTAAGGCTCGCGGCGCCGAGTTACTCGGCATCTCTGTTGACGGCGTCTGGTGTCACAGCGCCTTCAGGGCCGATCGGAAACTGGCGTTTCCGCTTCTCGCCGACTTTCACCCCAAGGGAGCGACCGCGACGTCGTACGGCGTCTACCGCGGGGATGACGGGATATCGGAACGCGCCCTCTTCGTACTTGACCGAGCGCACACGATCACGTGGAGTCATCTCTCGCCCATTGGCGTCAACCCAGGTGCCGACGGGGCCCTTCGAGCCGTCGAGGCGTTGTCGTGAGTGGCGGCGAAGCTTGTCTCTCGTTGCCCGTCGGACCGGACGACCACGCACTCGGACCCGAGAACGCACCGTTAACCATCGTTGAATACGGTGACTACCAGTGTCCTTACTGCGGTCAAGCGTTCCCGATCGTTCAAGCCTTGCAACGTGAATTCGGTGACTCCCTTCGCTTCGTCTTTCGCAATCTGCCCCTCGCCGACATGCATCCGCACGCTGAACAAGCTTCGGAGATGGCGGAGGCTGTCGGGACTCACGGAAGGTTCTGGGAGATGCACGACCTGCTCTATGAGCATCAACGCGATCTCGAGGACAAAGCCTTGCTCGAGTACGCAGCCCAAACTGGTGTGGATACCCAAGCCGTGGTGGCGACGCTCGAAAGTGGTGAACCGCGCGAGCGTGTCCAGCGCGACCTCGAGAGCGCCATCCGTAGCGGGGCCAACGGCACCCCGACGTTTTTCGTCAATGGCGAGCGTTACGACGGCTCGTGGGCGTACGAGCCCTTCGCCGAATATCTCACCACCACGCTCCACCAGTAGCGGACGAACTCTCTTCGCGTTGAAACGTGACGGGGCGCGTCGAAGTGACGCCCGCACTCGACGTATGAGATGATGGCTCGAGCGAACATCCAGTTCAGGAGAGTGCAATGGACAATCAACAAGCCGAGGAACTTCTGCGACTCGAACGAACGAGAGTGCAAGAACTTCTCCGCGAAGCCGACGGAGCCGCACTAGACGACCGAGCCGGAGCCGCTGAGCAAGGCGACATGAGTGATCCCGCCGAGTCACTTATCTCCGAGCAAGAAGAAAACGCCATCATGCTCAATCTGCGCGAACGATTAGGTGCGATCGAAAGAGCGCAACAGCGCTTGCGGGAAGGAACTTACGGCCGTTCAGTTCGAAGTGGTCAGCCCCTATCCGCCGAGCGTCTAGAAGCGGATCCCGCGGCCGAACTCACTGTCGAAGAAGCCCTAGAAAGTTAGCGAACTAGCTCGCGCGATGCGTCCAGCGTTCTCGCGCGCCGTCGAGTGTTTTCTAGTTTCTCAACGGCGTCATCCCTGCTCAATCAGGTCACCGCGCCATAGTGAAACGGCGACGCTCAAAACAGATGAACATCTAGGCGGGGAGCCACGTCACTCTCGCTATTGCCCGAACGAAACGGGCAACGAGCGCTCGTAGCGGCACTCGCGCCGTCGATTCTTGCGAAGGTTTGGTCCATCGAGCGTCTTTGAAAGTTCAATACTTAGGGCCGCCACGAACGTTCATTTACTGACACATCAGAAAAAGAGCTTCAGGTAGGCCCTAAGGATCAACCTGGCAATCAGTTTGGAGCCGGCGTACGTCGGGTGCACATTATTGTTATCACTGCACATGCCCGTGAGAATACAAATTTGTTCCACCGCGTACGGAATCTCACCGTACGTTGAGTAATTAACTAGCCGAGTAAGTGGGGTGTACCCGCCAGTCGCGACGGTGACGTTCACGAACGTGACGTTCGATGAGGCGTAACCCGCCGCCAGCGCCGGGTTGACCACTTGCTGGGCCGCAGTAGCCGCAGCGGCAGCGCTGGCTTCACCGCTTGGGCCACTGAGCCAAGAAGCGAGATCGACGTTGGGATACGTGAGTCCAATGATGGGAATCGAGGCGCCGGCGGCCGCGCGAAGCTGCGCGGAGATATTGACAATATCCGCTTGAATCGACGGTATCGTCGAGACCCCATCGGAGAGGTTATTGCCACCAATCACTACGGTGATGAGCCCAATGCGACCGGGGTGGGTATCGATGAAACTTATGGCGGCTGCGATCTGGGTCGTTGTCGGGTACGCCACGGCGTTCGTTGCCGCGGGGTACGAACACCCCACCACGTGGAGCAACGACGTCGTCGTGGCTCCACTACACCCGAAATTACGTAACATGAGCCGATAATTCGGTGCAGCGTCGGCGACCAGCAAAGCGGGGAATCCCCCGGAGGGACCGGGACCAACTTGGAGTCCTGCGGCGTACGAGTCGCCAAGACTGAGGTAGTACATGCTCAACGGCTTGTTCGAAGCAGCCGAGTACGCCGGTGGCGACACAAAGACGGCTCCGAGGAACACGATCGTTGTCACGACAGTGCCAACCCAGTTTTTCACTACTTTTCTGAAATTCATCTGGTCCCCGCGGCGAGTTACTAGCCGAGACTAACGCGTTGGCGAAGCGTACGTGGAATAGGTCGAAGAGGCTGAAAGTAGTGCGAACTCCAGCGATTCACCCTTCGTAATTACCTGGCGTCACGGTTCGGTACGTTGCTGCTAAAGGGCGTCGAGGTCGAATCGAATCGAGATCAAAGAACGAGCACCGGCTGCAAATTCCGGTTGACGTATTGCGGGGGTGCTCATCGAATCCAAAAGAGCGCTTACTAGGATGTGACTCATTGCTCCTAGTTCGCAGAATATTTCAAGCGTTACCATGACTGTCTTAATTCGCTCGTGCGATTCTTTCGCTACGCGCCTTTCAAAGTCACCCATCGCACAGCTCGATCCACGTTGAAATTCACGATGAAAAAGCCGTCAGACGATACTTCTCGTCCGCCTATGGTGGCGAACCTCGGACTTCTGACTGTGGTCGCGATGGTGATCTCGTTGCTCCTTCCGACGGATCTCGCAAGCGCCAGCCGAGTTATCGACCATCAACAGAAGAGCAACGCTCCCTTCTCGGTTGGCGTCGCACGCTGCACCTTCACCGATACGTCGCGTAAGCTTGGTAACTATTCGACGACGCCGCCGTCAGTTCTTTCGAACGTTCGCACGCTCGTTACTGAAATCAGATATCCAACGAAATCTATTGCGGGTGGCTCCAGCGAAATCAAAGGCGCGAAGCCCGCGCCACAGGTCGGTGGTTACCCCATGATCGTGTTCGCGCACGGTTACGACGTCACTCCCGATACGTACGCACCCCTACTTGACGCGTGGGTGAGAGCGGGCTTCGTAGTGGCGGCGCCTTTCTTCCCCGACGAGAGCGCGGCGGCAGTTAGCGCACAACACGGCGCCAACACCGAAGACGATGTGCTCAATGAACCAGCGGACCTGGCGTTCGTCACCCGTTCCATTCTCGAATCATCGGCCAACGAGACGTCGCGTTGTCCCGTGGTGAGTGGCATGGTCAACGCAACGGAACTCGGCCTCGTGGGGCACTCCGATGGGGCAACGGCCGTCGGTCTACTGACCTTGGCCCACGGCAATGATCCTCAAGGCATCAGTTACGCCAGCTTGCGGGCGGGCCTTAACTATCGAGCCGTGGCGATCCTCTCGGGTGAAGAGGACACCGTTGACTCGTACGCGTCTGAAGCCAGCGACCCCGCGCTGTTAGTAGTTCAGAGCGCCGCCGATCAATGTAATCCGATTCGCGTCGGCGTGAAGCTCTACGACGACATTCATCAGACCAACAAGTGGTTCCTTGAACTTCGCACGGCCCATCATCTGCCGCCGTTCGATGGCGTTAACGTCCCCGCCTTTCGAGTTGTTGCCTCAACGTCAACGCGCTTCTTTCGAATGAATCTCGACGGCGCTACGCCAACTGAGGACCTCACCGTCTACGGAAATCAGCGTCCGAGCGTCGCGGTGATGTTTGGCGGCGAAGTTCGTCCGACGGTATTCAAGGCCTCGCACATACCAGCGACGTGTGGACCAAATTGAAAGCGAACTCACCTCGCGCTCTCACCGAGTGACTTTGGGGCCACCTCTTTTACGAAGCTATCCGCCCGCGGTGCCTTACTTAAGTGACGTCGGCGGATCCCACGAATAGGTAGTCACGCCGGCGATCGCTCGAAAGCCGAGTCTTTGAAGAATTGACTGGCTTTGCTCGGACGCCAGCACGACAAGGCGGCGGTAGCCCCGATTGAGGGCAACCTGAGCTCGTCGGTAGAGGAGGGCCTTGTAGATTCCTTGACCGCGCCACTCGGGCATGGTCCCGCCTCCCCACAGTGTCGCTAGGTCGCAGTTGGGGCGAAACTCAATCCGAGCCGCGCTGACGGGCGCGCCCTTGGCAGTGACCACAAACATCGCTGACTCCAAAGGCGCCGTCTTGAGGCGCGCGAGAATGGAACGGCGAAGATCTTGATGGCTATGACCAAAAACTGCTTCGTGGGTCCTAATGAGTAGATCCACGCCGGCTTCGTTGGTCACCTCGACCATTTCAGCCCCGTTCGGCAAGTGCTCGGGCCCCACTAGGGACGCAGTATCGGTGATCATGACTGATGAAATCGAGAGCAAAGTAAATCCCGCGTCGAGAAGTCGTGCGCCTAAATCTGAGGGCTCGTCGTAGTCGTACACCCGCCATACGAAGCGCTGTCCGAGCTCGTGAAAGAAGTCGATCTGCCTCGCGATAACGTCGTGGGCAGATTCGGCGTTCAGTCGGGCCCAAGAGATCTCGGACCAACCAAGTCCGTCATTGGCCGCCCAACGCACCAAGTCGGGCGTGACGTGAACAGTGCTTCCGCTCCCGTCGGGTGTCGCATTTCTTCGGACCTGACTATCGAACTGGTCTCGCAACCCAAGATCATCTTCCGTCCGCATGTGCTAATTCTGGCAGACACCACCAGATAGAACGATTCGCGTTTCCCCATGGTGTGCGAATCGCCCTACATCAGTTCCTTGCGGCCGTAGTTCCAATCAGAGGAGACTGTCTTCTCCACCCAATTGTGAAAACGAAGAACTTCGAACGTTGGATTGAACATGAACGAGCGAAAAAAGAGAGAAGGCCCCCGTGGGGCACCTTCTCTCTTTTTACTTCGTACGACTCTCCTTGAAGAGACCTGAGGCGATTACTTCTTGAAGTAGTAGTACTCCGGAGTGAAGTTCGAAAGAACGCTCTGGAAACCTATTTTACTTTTTAGCGTCTTGATGACTTCGTCTTGGTACGTGGCGAGCGGGTCGTACAAAACCGGAAGCTGGTCAGCCGTGTACTGACCGTACTGCGTCAGCTTGACGTTCTGCGCCAACGTTGCGCGAATGAGCGAGTCCATCGTCGCGTTGGAGTACTGACCACTGTTCGACCCGGCACCCGTGAGGAGAAGCGGTTCGCCGGACGGGAAGTAGTCCGGGGCGTAGAGCCAGCCCCCACCCCAGTTGCAAATATCGAACGCCGTCGAGGCGTTGTAAGCGCTCGGGCATGAACCGGCCGCCTCGGCGAAGGTTCCCGTAGAGTGCGTGGTCTGGATATCCAAGGTCGCCCAGTCGGCTAGGATGGCGCTCATTTCGGTGTCCAACGATGGGCTGCCTGAAGCCCACTCGATGTTGAGCTTCAACTGGTCACCCGAGGCGATACCCGCGCCGCAGTTCGTCGCGCCGGTACCCGGCTTGGAGCAGATTAGCGACTGTCCCGACTTCGTCCATCCGTGGCTCTTCAAAATCGAAGCGGCCTTCGAGAGATTAAAGGGGTAGGGCTGGGTTATGGTTCCAGACTCGGTGGACGGGGTGGAGGGTGGCAACTCCGACCAGGTCGCCTGGGCGTAGTTCTTGAGTGCGTCCTTAATGATCGCTGATTGGTTAATGCCCATTTGGAGAGCTTGACGAATGTAGAGCTGATTCAAGAACTTGGTGCCAGGATTCTTTCCGAAGTTCAAGTTCATGTAATTGTTAGAGAACGTAGGAACGACGACCAGGTTGTACCTGCCCTTGAGTTCTGGCCAGTTGGGACCGGCCTTACCCGGTGCGGGAGCTGGCTTAGTGAGAACAGAAGCGTCAACGTATCCAAAGTCGATGTTGCCGTCCGCTAACTGGTTCTGCTCCGCAGTAGCGGAGGTGAAGGCAACGAGTTTCACGGTTTTAATCATGGGCTTTTGTGGACCCGAGTACTTTGAGTTGGCGACGAACGTGGCGTTACCCAGGTCGTCCATGGCCGTGAGCTTCCACGGTCCGTCGACGCCACTTTGCCACATCGTGTTGGAGAAGGTTGAGATTACCTGGGCTTGAGCGTTCAAGTACGTCCAGACTTTCTGGCAAGCGGCGATCGTTGATGCGGCGCCGTACGTACCGCTGGCGCAACCGCCATTGGATGAGGTGCCGGTACGGTCCCACGCGTTGGCCATCGGCGTAATGACCGCCAACTGGTTATCGGTGAACCACTGTGGATTGACCGATGCCGTCAATTTAATGGTCACCGTATTTCCCGAGATCTTGGCGCTCTTGACCTGGTCGGGAATGCCGAGTCCCTTGGTGTAAGTACAGAACTCAGACGGCTCGGCCTTGTACATGTTTAAGAAGAACAGCACGGACTGTCCATTCACCGTCTGACCATCAGCGAATTTCCATCCTTTCGTCGTCAGAGTGACGGTCTTGTTGTTGTTGCTATACACAGGCTGGTTGCCAGTGGAAAGATTCGGTTGCATGCTCGCGTTCCCAGCCAGGCCGAACCAGTAGAGGGGTCGATACATCATCACTTGGAACTGCGACGTATTGGTCACCGTACACTTCGCGGGGGGATAAAAGGGCAGGATGTAATCCGGCGACGCGTTGGCGCCCTCGGCGATGGAGATCGTCTTATTCGCTACCCCGCTCGTTGGATTGGAACCTCCATTCGAGCTCACCACTAAGCCAATGGCTACCACGGCTATGACCGCGAGAACCGCGACCGCTGTCCACGTCTTACCTTTTTTTGCATTGAACGCCTCCCGGCACTCCGATTCACCATTTACGTGGCAATCGATTTCGTACACTCAAGGCTAGGTGCGCCCAGCTTCGCGTTGTGCGGCACCACTACCGTGACGACGAGGCGACTGGTCGAACTTCGAATATGTCGAATACGTTACGAAGTAGCAAATCGGCAGCAGTCGCACAGCTTTGCGACACCGACTCTTCGCCATCCAAAGAGCTGGAAAACTTGATCGATTCTTCTAAGTAAATTACGAGTAATGCGTTGCGTTGAACAGCACACGTTGGCTCGAATTGACTTTCAAAGTATTCACTCGCGGTAGAAGAAAACTCACCTATCCTAACTGTGCTGACGAGGAGAGAAGGGGACTCCAACACTCGCGCGACCTAGGGGTGCATCTGGCGGATGTCACTTTTAGTCGAGGCGGTGGGACTACGTTCGAACTGCAGCGGAGTCCTTTACTTGAGGTAAATCGATGCGACGAGTCTCGCAACCAAGAACAACGTCACGGTCGAACGTCGTAAAAAGCGTTAATAAAGTGATCTATGTCCAGACGGCGAAACCGGTTGAAGCCGCCCTCTTGCACAAGTTCGCGAAGGACGGGCTCGGGAAGTCCGCAGGTTCCCAGTCCTGCTCCACCTGGTTCGGACATGGCTGACGACAGGCACGCGTAGACCGAGGTGGAGTACAGCATGGTGGCGAAGCGGCGCCGACGAAGGTTCTGCTCGAATGTGGGGGCACAGTCAATATCGACGATGAACCAGACGCCATCATCAACGATCGCGTTGCGGATGGCTCTCACGGTGTCCACCGGTCGGGTCATATCGTGCAGGCAGTCGAACGTCGTCACTAAATCAAACGTTGCTCCACGAGGAAGTGGCTCGGACTCGACGTGGTGGAAGGTTACGTTGTTAGCATTGCACGCGGTCCGACGCGACTCGGCCCTCTCAAGTGCGTGCACCGAGACGTCATAGCCGTGGAAAGTAGACGCCGGGAAGGCCCGCGCCATCTCGAGGATCGCAATTCCCGAGCCGCAACCCACGTCGGCCACCACCGCCCCTTCGCGCAGACGATCGATTACCCCGTCTAACTGCGGCAACGCCGATGTGACAAGGACCTGGCGATACCAATTCCCCATTAGGAGTTCGCCATCCTCTGCGGACCCGGGACCTCGCTCGTCAAAGGTAAACCCCCGCCCCGTGCGGAACGCTTCGCCCAGTCGGGGCAGCAGGCTCAACTGGTTCGGGAGCGTGGTGAAGTTCCCCCCCATATAGAGCAGGCTCGACTCATCAGCCAGCAGCGCCGCCACCCCGTCGCTCACCTCGAAGCGTGCGTCGCCGGCGTAGCTGACGACACCGGCGGCGCACTGCGCGTAAAGCCACTCGCGGACCCACCGCTCATGGAGCCCGGCTCGTTCGGCGACCTCGATGCTGGTGAGCGGTCCCTGCCCCGCCATCACCCGGTATAGGCCAAGCTCCAGTCCGAGTGCGACGAGCCCAGCCGCCCGAGCAGCGACCATCATGGCGCCAAGAAGGTCGAAGGCGTCGTCCTTCGCTGCGCCAAGGCCATCTGACTTCGCCGGTCGCAGAGGTTGCGTTGAGCCCGAATCCGTTGGGGCCTCCGGCCGGGCCCCTCGGCCCGTTTTCTCGTCCATGGACGCAACAATAGGTTGGCTCATTATCCGTGCCCCACCCTTCTCCTACTCCTCTGCCCCTGTCCGGTTTCATTCTTCCTACCTCCTACTTCTCTAGTTCTACCCACCTTCCCTCTTCGGCCCTGTTACCTCCTGCTCCTCATTCCGCTTTCTTTCCCGGCTCTCTGCGCTCATTTGTACTTGTTGTCTCACACGTCTGGCACTTACGGGAGAAACGCGCACCGTCGCGACCGTTGGGAGCCGTGGAAGAACCGTGACAATGATGACTATTCGACGCCTGAGCGTCGGCTCGGGCTACAAATACTTGCTCAAGTCCATCGCCGCGAGTGACGGCCCCGAGCGCATCGACACCTCGGATCTTGTTCGCTATTACACCGAGACCGGCACGCCACCGGGCGTCTTTCTCGGAGCCGGACTCGCTGGCCTTAATGGCGGCGAGGGTGTCGCGGCGGGACAGACCGTCACGCCAGAGAACCTGAAGCGCATGCTCCAGGACTGCGCGGATCCCGTCACGAGTGAAGTGCTCGGAAGGGCCCCGAGCGCGAAGGCGGTGGGCGGTTTCGATCTCACGTTCAGCCCTTCGAAGAGCGTCT
>DATLSR010000046.1:0-217403 GCA_035533995.1 Acidimicrobiales bacterium
CCTGGATCCACCGCGCGAGTGAAGCAGTCGGCGAATTCGAATCAAAACCCTCAGGCTCAGTCGTGATTTTCTGATGCGCGGGCGTTTATCCGTCGGCCGGACGTGACGAGTCACGATCTTGGTCAAGTTTGTAACTTGTTCGCGCTGGAAGTTGCCGGGCGTGCCGCGGGCGACCTCGAAGTGGACCGGTTAGGTCTGTAGTTTGCAGAGTCGTTCGAAGCAACTGCTCCACTGGGCGGCCCAGGGCCACGATGTCGGCAGATGAAGTTGGCGTCGTCGCGCACCATGCGTGATGCGACCAGGCAGCGCGAGGAACTTGCGACGGATGGTCTTGGCGACGAGTGGTCCGGTGATCTCGAGTCCGAGTGCCCCCACCCAGCGCACCAGGTTGTGCGCGATTGAAGCGAGCACGGCCCACGCAGCGTTCGCGTTGAAGTCACCCGACGGGCAGTGCTCGAGTCCCGAGCCCTCTTTGAGGTCACGTATCGCGAGTTCCACCACGGCGTGACGACGGTGGTCGGCGTCGAGGGTGACGGCATCGCCGTCGCGGTCGGTGATGAACGCGTGGTAGCGAAAGGTGGGGAACAGCGCGGGCCGGGGATCACTCAGCTTGGTGCGGCGCACGACGAGACGGTGACCGTCGCCGTAGGGCGTCTCGGCGACCCAGGCGTCGCCGTTCGCCGTGTAGTCGATTGGCGTCCAGGCGTCTGGCGCGATGCTCTCGATAGCCCGGCGAATGACCGGGTTTTGACGCACGGTGATCGAGTAACGAACTTTGTGGTCCCGACACGCTTTGACCACGAACTGAGAGAAGAAGCCCGAGTCACCGCGCAGCGTCAAGGGGCCACCGGCCCCGGCTCTTCGCACCCGACCCACCACCTCGCGCACGAATCGCTCGGCCCCGCGGCCCGAGTTGGCCGAGCCCTTGCGAAAGCGCACGTGCAGGGTCTCGCCGGTGTCCGCCCGGGTGGCGAGCAGCGGGTGGTAGCCGAGCACGTGGGTGTAGCCGTAGCCGGCGCCCTGCTTCTGGTTTCCATAAACCTCACATATTGTCGAGTCGATGTCGATGGTCATGGGTTCGTCGCCCGGACCGGCGCCGAGGGACCAGGCACGGGTCAAGAGCAGCTCGGCCACCCGGTCGAGTTGACGGACGTGACCGAACGAAAAGTTGCGCAGGAACGTGCCGAGCGTCGAAGGCGCCATCACCCGGTGCGAGAGGACCGACGAGGTCGCACCAGCACGCAGCACGTCGGCGTCGTCGATGCACGAGGCGCCCGCCACCAACGCGTGCACCAGGGTTGCCACCCGCCTTCCGGGGAAAGGAGTGATCGAAATCGTCTCCTCGGCCAATTGTTGAAGACCGAGCTTTTCGCTCAAGACACCCACCAACGCGAGCCCCGCGTTCGCCACGGAATGGTCGTCGTCGAATGCCACCGACAGGCGAGAGGGACTGTGTAGAGTTGTCATCGAAAAGGTGTCCTTCATTTCAGGTGGAATTGCGGTCTAAGTAACTCCAATTCTACCTGATGGGGACACCTTTTTCGCGCATGGTCAGACCCTTAACTCGCCACCCCGACGGTGGATGCAGGCTTAGTGTCTGGCTCAAGGTCCACTAAACGCAAGGGTTCGAGTCCGCCGTCGCGGACCTCGGATCTCGCAGTGAGAACCGGAACCTCACGATGACTCAATCGGCAGATGATTTGACCAGGATTGGGGACAAGTCACGACGCCCAGGTACCTAGCACGAACCCGGCGATGTCTTGGGATTGAGTTCAGGTGAGCGAGGCCATCGTCAAAGCACCACGGCTCTGCTATCCTTACTAATACGATCAAGTAAGGAGTCCGACGTGGACGTAGCAGCGAGAGTGACGTCAAAAGGCCAAGTGACAGTTCCCAAAGCCGTTCGTGAAGCGTTGGGCGTGAGCGAGGGGGACGCCATCATCTTTCGGATTGAGGGCAACCGCGCGATTGTGGCCCGCACTCCCGATTTTCTTGAACTCGCGGGCAAACTTCGGATTCCGGCCTCCAAGAGGAACGCCGCCTGGGACCATGTGGTTAAGAGCGCTCGCGCGAGCAGGGCTGCCAAGAATTCGTGAGTGCCTTTGTCGACACGAACGTCCTCGTGCGGCATCTGATTGGTGAACCTCCAAAGATGGCGGCTCGGGCGACGGCCTATCTTCAGAGTGAGTCAGAAATTCTCGTGGCGGATCTCATCGTTGCCGAGACGATCTACGTTCTTGAGTCCTTCTACGAGGTTGCGCGACCAGAGATTAGCGAGGCGATGCGGGCGCTGATCGTGATGGAATCGGTAAGCGTCGTCGACGAGCCCCTCCTGCTTCGCGCCGTGGAGATCTACGAATACGACCGTCTTGACTTTGCGGAGGCGTACCTCATCGCGTCAGCCGAATCGACTGGCGTCATGCAAGTTGCGTCATTTGACCGCTCCATTGACCACGTCAAAAGCATCACACGCGTCGAGCCATAGGCGGTTCGAGCCCATCTCTAAGAGAGTGGGCGTTGAGTGGACCGTTGAGACTGCTAACGTGATTTTTCGGGTCTTCGGCGGTGTTGGTCGGCGGCATCGGTTCTCCGAAATGGAAAGCACATCACCTCTTGTCGGTTCGTCGTGACATTTCGTACTCGCGCTGCCTCTGGCATGTGCCTATCTTGATTTTGGGTGCGGCGTACTTCGCTCGCCACGACACGCTGCCGGTGCGCCTCTCTCTGCTCGCCGTGGTCGTACTGCTTTCGGCGGTCTCGTATCACGGTTTGGCGAACTCATTGCGCCTCGCCAAGGCGTTCGCGCGAAAGTCGCGTTGTGCGCTCGTGCGGTGGCCGGCTGCGGTGGGTCTCGTCGTCACCACTATCGCACTCGCGACGCCCGCGTCGGCCTTTGCGGCGTCGACGACGCCGAGTGCCAACGTGTCGGTCGAGACGGCCGTGGCCAATGCGGTAGCGGTCGCTCAAGCCGGTACACCGGTCCCCACCAACACCATCCCGAGTCTGTCGGTCGCGGGTACCGATCACGTCTACCTCGGTAACTGCGACGCCTACAACACCCCGTCGTGGCACGTCTGTCAGTACGGCGACGCGAAGGGTTCCAAGACGGTCGTGGTGATGGGTAACTCCCACGCGTCGATGTGGGTGCCAGCGATCTCCGTCGCGGCCAAGGCCGACCACTGGAAGTTCTACCCCCTCGTGCACGAAGCGTGCGGGTTCGAACAAATGGTGAATCTCAACAATCACTACGACGCCAAAAATCACTGCGCGCTGTGGTACGACCGAGCGATAGCGATCATCAAGGGACTGCATCCCGACGCCATCGTTGTCGGTACGTACACCGGTTCATCGAAGTGGGCTCAAGGTGAACGGGTGATGCTTGGCCAACTGAAGACACTAACGAAAAAGCTGATTGTCCTGAGCGACACGACGAGGATTCCAAGTCCCCCGGACTGTCTTCTCCAGAGCGGCGCGACGCAGAAGAGTTGCCTCTGGCCAATCTCGTCCAAGCGGGCCGCGTACACCCTACGTACGAGCAACATGGCGACCTCGACTGGCTCTCAGTTCATCAACGTCACGCCGTGGTTCTGTGACGACGACCTCTGCCCGAGTCTGATCAACAACACTGTGCCGTTCTTTGACGGAGCACACCTGACGCCTCAATACTCGACGTACCTCGGAACAGCGATGCGAAAGGCCTTGAATTTAGACGGGGCGAAGGTCATTGCGCCACGGTCGGTGCCGGTGCCTGGGAACACGCCGACGTAGCGAGTCGCTAGGAGGCAGCATTGAAGCAACTGGACTCGGTTGGTTCGTTGATTCGATTGGGGCAATCGTTGCCACGCAACTCGAAATGGGCGGGCCCTCGACGTCGACGAAAGGTACTTCGTCGACGTCGTGACGAAGATGGCTGTTGATCGCGACGATCGTGGTTGTTGTACGGTCGCAATTACGCGGCCCACGGCGGAAAAAAGACTTTCTGGCGACGCGACGCGTTGGTGGGTGTAGCGGCGTTTTTCTCCTCAGCGCAACTGGCGTTGCGCCACGTTGATCTACTCGATACTCGCGTCGCCGCTGTCGCTTTCGAAGGGGAGATCCTCGGCGAACCACGCCGTCATGCCGCCCGAGAGATTGACGACGTCAAAGCCATTCTCTTGAAGAAAGGTCGCGGCGCGCAGCGAGCGTCCCCCCGATCGACACGCGCAGACGATGAGGTGGTCGCGGGGTAGCTCTTCGAGGTGATCGGGGAGTTCGCCCAAAGGAATCAATGAGGCCATTGGCGCGTGACCGGCCTCCCACTCACTCTCTTCGCGTACGTCGAGAAGAAAGGCGTCTCCTTCAACGAGTTCGAGGGCCTCGCTGGCACTGACTTCACTCACGGGCATTGCGGGACTCCACTTCTTCGCGGTTTTGACGGTCACGAGGACCTTACTTTTTTGAATCTACTCCTAGACTTTGTCGCATGGGCAACGCCGCTGCGACCACGCTTCTCTCAACTGACGAGCTCGTCCAGCTACTCGACAGTGACCCCGACCTCTTCATGGTGGACGTTCGTGAACCGGACGAATTCACCGACTGGCAGATTCCTGGCGCCGTCAATATTCCTCTCGGCGAGTTGGCCGGTCGCGCCAGCGAAGTGCCGAGTGATCGGCACGTCGTGATGATCTGCGCGAAGGGACTACGCGCCGGCGAAGGTGCGGAAGTTCTCCGCTCGCGGGGCGTAACGAGTCAAGTACTCGATGGCGGCATGGGCGCGTGGGCTTCGACGTACGACACGGCCGAGGGACTCTTTGGTGAGGCGACGGTGGTGCAACTACGCCGTCGCGGCAAGGGCTGTCTCTCCTACGTCGTTGGCGCGGGCGAGCGAGCACTCGTCATCGACCCCTCGCTCGACGTTGATCGCTACTTACACGTCGCCGCGTCGCACCGTTGGCGCATCACGGACGTTCTCGATACGCACTTGCACGCCGACCACCTCAGTGGCGCCAGAGCGCTCGTCGCCAAGACCGGTGCGACGTTACGTCTGAGCCCGTTCGATTCCTTCACCTATCCCTTTGAACCGCTCGTCGACGGACTCACCATTGATCTCGCGCCGAACGTGGGGTTGAGCGTGGCCGCCGTCAGCGTGCCGGGCCACACGGAGGGTTCGACGCTCTATAAGCTCGGGGATCAGGCAATATTCACTGGCGACACGTTGTTCCTCGAGAGTGTCGGGCGACCCGACCTCGCCGACCAAGCCGAACCCTTCGCTCACCATCTCTATAGGAGCCTGCACGAGCGGGTCTTGCCCCTTAGCGACAGTGTCATGGTCTTTCCCGCGCACTACGGCGCTGTAGTTGCGGTACGCGTGGACGAGTTTGTGGCTAAACCACTTGGTGCGTTGCGTTCGACGCTGCCCGCGCTGGCGCTGAGCGAGTCCGAGTTCGTCGCGTGGGCGATAAAGAACGTGAAGGACCGTCCAGCCAACTACAAGAGGATCGTGCTTCTCAACGCAGGTAGTGACACCATTCCCGATGACGCGGCGGAAATAGAGTCCGGACCTAATCGCTGCGCGATTGCGTAACGCCGAGAAACACTGGCCGCTGCCGGTTCGCCGCGAGTCTCTCGCATAGTTGCTCCGACCTGACGCGCCCCAGGGCAGGACCAGGGCGTCGGCCACACAAAGTATGGCGTTTCTCCTATGAATTACGTCAAGAACACTAAGGTTTGAGGCGTTTTGGGGCCGTTGGCGGGATTCCTCTTCGTGGAGAGCCCTTTGGCACTGTCGATCGTCGTCTGCGCACCGACAGACGAGTAGCTAATGGATAGAGTGCGCAGTGGTGACTTCACTGCACGGCGATTCGTTTGAAACGTATCCAAAAATCATGAGGTTTCGTGTCTAGAAACCTCGTACGGCAGGCGAAATAGACCCGATGCACCGCGCGTGTTGCTGCGCTCGCCCCTGACGTTTCGATGATGAGAAGGATGAATTGATCGTTGGTCGCGAAGCCTTTTATATCCTTGAAATTCGCTCAGCGGCGCTTTACAAATAGATGACGTTTCGCTAAAATGCCGTCAGAGTCCAGAATCTGTTCCGCTTCAAAAGTTCTTAATCGGTATTTATCAGGCTTTATACTGAATTGGCCCGGGAGCCGGGTGGCAGCGAATTCACATTAAGAAATCATTGCAGCATTCGTACCGTGCCGATGGGCCCCTCTATACTTGCTTTTGAGATAACGACCGTGACGTGTCATGGCTCGTCTACCTCACGAGAGTTCTTGCATTAACGTCGTACCTAGAGATAGCAGGTCGAGTCGTTCGGCCCCTGTGAATGGAGTGAAGTGAAAAAGAGCGCCGTTTCCAATGAAGGAGCCGCAATGAATGGTTTGCGTCGGATATCACAACATTTGGTGAAAGCAGTCGCTGCTGGGGGATTACTACTCGCCGCCGCGTTGCCGTTCGCGTTAGCGACTACGGCGGGTGCGACCTTTGCTCCCTCCACCCCGCCCGCCACGCCAACAGGACTGACGGCTTCGTCAGGACTTGACACGTCAGGCGTTGCCGACGGGACCATCGTTCTCTCGTGGAACGCCTCGGTGAGCGGAACCAACAACGCCTCTCCGGCGTCGGGTTACAACGTCTACGAAGGCACCACCAAGGGTGGTGAGTCCACGACTCCAGTGAACGGTGCGATCCCACTTACGGGTACGTCGCTCACGGTTCCGGGCTTGACCGACGGTACGGCCTACTACTTCACCGTGACGGCCGAGAACTCCTACGGCACTTCCCCAGCTTCGACTGAGGCTTCGGACACGCCCGCTGGCATTACTTCTGCTCCGACGGTGACGATTGCGGGTGGTAACTCCGAGTCGACGCTCAGTTGGACGGCGCCGGCAAGCATCAACGGCTCCGCCGTTGTTGGCTACAACGTCTACGTGACCACCGTCGCACCTTCTGGTGGCACTGACGCGTTTGTCACGGCCTTGAATGCTTCGACAGGTGGTTCGTGGTTGAACGCCAATGGTGGCGTCAACGGGTCGAACGCTCCGGCGTGCGCCTCGAGCGGTACGTACGTACCCTTTAACGGACCGGACTGTACCTCACTTGGTGCCTACTCGGCAGCCAACTTGATTACGGGCACTTCGGAAACGGTCACCGGGCTTAATAACGGCGCCGCGTACTACTTCGTAGTGACGGCAGTGAACGGCGTGGGCGAATCACAGGGCGTCCTCGCTTCGAACCTGGCCACTACTCCTGGTACGGTTCCCGTTGCTCTTACGGGCGTTGCGGTCAGTGTCACTGGCACGACCGCCTCGTTGACGTGGGGAACGAACGCTGGCGAGACGTACAACGTCTTTGAAGGCACCACTGCAGGTGGCGAGTCCGCTACGCCAGTGAACGCTGCTCCCCTCGCGGATAACGGAGCGGGCAACACGTACCTCGTGACGGGATTGCTCCCGAACACGACGTACTACTTCGAAGTGACCGCTCTTAACGCCGTTGGTAGTTCACCTGCGTCCAATGAGGTTCTCGCGGTGACCGGTGCAGGCGCTGCCGCTGCCCCCACTGGTCTAACGGTTGTACCTTCCAACACGGCGGTGACGTTAAGTTGGACGGCTCCCACGAACACCGGTGGTTCATCAATTTCGGGCTACGAGTATGAGTACTCGACGAACGCTGGACTGTCTTACACGGGTGGTCCAACCGCTACTGGTAGCACGGCGACGACCTTCACGGTCACCGGGCTTTCTAACACCACCAACTACCTCTTCAAGGTTGCTGCAGTTACTGGTGCCGGCATCGGCACGTACTCTGCTGCGTCGGCCGCGGTAACTCCCGCGCCGACGGTCCCCGCCGCCATCTCCAACCTCGCGGTCTGGATTGGCTCGGGCACGGCGACGCTTTCCTGGAGTGTTCCGAACGCTGAAGGCGGAACTATTTCCGGCTTCAACGTGTACGAAGGAACGGCCTCGGGTGCCGAGACACTTGTCGAATCGGTACCTAACGGCGCAGCCACCGGGACCACGGTCACCGTTGCTAGCTCCGGCACGTACTACTTCACCGTCGCTGCAGTAAGCAACCTTGGTACCGGTGCAATGTCCAACGAGGCCTCCGCCACAAGCGGTGCCACGTTCGCTGCCGCACCCACGGCTCTCACGAACTCAATCGTGGCGTCTTCGACGACCACCGGTGGCGGTGACAGTCAGGTACTGATCTCCTTCACGCCTCCCGCCAATGACGGCGGCGGCACGGTGACGAGTTACGATGTGTTCAACGTCTCGAGTGTGTCGGTTGCGACCGCAGAGGCCACTCCTGGCACTTACCTCTTGCTCGCTGCTGCGTCATGCACACCTGGAACGCCTTGCGTGAACACGACGAATAGCGACGCAACTGACTACGCCATTGGTGGCCTCACGGGTGGGCTGAGTTACTCGTTCGTCCTGGTTCCTGTTAACCACTTCGGCGCCTCAGACGGACAGGCTGGCCGTACCCAGGCTGCGTCGAGCCCGATCTCCTTCACGGCCCCGAACCTCTCGAACGCGCCGACGGGAATCTCGGCGTCGCAGTCGGGTTCGAACGCGGTGGTGTCGTGGAACGCGCCGCTGAACGCCGACGGCACGACCGCGGTGGCTTACGAGGTTTCTTACAGCGCGACGAACTCGTTCTCGGGTGCGACACTCTTGGCCGCTTGTTCGGGTGGTAGTAGTCCTTGCCTGACGTCAGCAATCTCGGGGGCTAGCGCGACGATTGCGAATCTGACTCCGGGCACCCTGTACTACTTCTGGGTGACGGCTTCAAACGACGGTGCCAGTTTCTCCGCTGCGTCTGCTGACGCATCGACGACGCTGGTGTCTCCTCCGGTGTTCTCCTCGGTCGCCGGTACGGCATCCGCTGCTCCCGGGACGATGACGGTCAGTCACGGCGCACTCGTGAGCGGCACGATCACTCACTGGAGCGCTACGGCGGCTCCTGGTGGTCTTAGTTGCACGGGTACGTCAGACGCCAGTTGCACCATTGTTGGCCTGACCAACGGCGTAACCTACACGATCACCGTGTCAGTTACGACGGCGACGGGAACGGTGAGTGGCTCCTTTACTCCCTCTGCGCAGCCACTTGGCTCCCCAGTGGCACCGGGCGCGGTTACGGTCTCGGCTCAGGGCACGGGCGCGCAGACCGACTCGGTCACCTTCAACTGGACCCAGCCAGCCAATGGCGGTAGCGCCATCACCTCGTACCACGTGACGTCGACGAACCCGTCGACGCTCGCTACGTCGAGTTACCTCGTTGCGAGCGCAGGCTACGCGTACTACGTGTCGAACTCCAACACTTCGCCTTCTTCTGAGGCCGTTGCGTTGGCGTACCTCGAGACGCACGCGACTTTGTACTGCATCGTGCCTTCGGGCTACGACGCGGGTGGTGCTGACAACTATGCGAGCGCGCTCAACCAGGCGGTTCCCGCCTCAACGACGTGCACGATCTACGACATCAGCTCCGCGGGTTCACCGACGTTCGTTTACAACGTTTCGGCGACGAACACGAACGGTACGGCTACGTCCGCGGCGTCAGCTGCTACGACGCTTTCTGCCAACGGCACTGTGCCAGGTGCACCGACTGACTTTGTTGCCGTTCCTGGCGCGACGACCTCGACGGTTGACTTGTCGTGGGCTGCTCCATCGTCACTCGGTGGTGCGACGTTCCTTGGCTACAACATCTATGAGGGAACGACGTCTGGTGCTGAGTCGGCTACGCCAGTCAATGGTGTGACACCGATTTCCGGCCTCTCGGCGGCAGTTCCTGGCCTCACCTTGGGCGTGACGTACTACTTCACGGTCAAGGCCGTCAACACCAACGGTCAGTCGGCGCCCGGCTACAACGCGACGTTCACTGCTGCTGAGATTTCGTACACGGCCCTTGGTTCGCCAGGTGTCGTTACGGGTCTGAGCGCCGTTGCTGGTGCTGGTAACAGTGTGACCGTTACCTGGTCGGCTCCGGCTAGCGATGGTGGCGTTCCTATACTCGGCTACCTGATTTACGCCGGCCCGAATTCCACAGGCTTGTCGAACACGCCGGTGAACGTTTCACTGGTCTCTGGCCTGACGTACACGGTGACGGGACTCAGCCCTGGTACGACGTACGACTTCGTGGTCGTCGCCGACAACGGTGCTGGTTTCTCAGATGCGTCCGCTGTGGTGTCCGCTACGACGAGTGGCACCGTTGGTGTTCCGATTCTGCCTACGGTGACCGGTTCCTACTTCGTGCCAACGTTCAGTACGAACGCGGCGGTTGTTGTTAATGGCACCGGCTTCACTCCTGGCATGACCGTAACGAGCAGCAACCCTGCGTACACGGTGACTTTGGCTGGAATTGGCGGCACCATCAACGCGCTCGGCTCGGGTACGACCGCGACACTGTCGGTGACGACAACGTCGGCGGCGACGTCTGGTACTTCAACTGCCATTGTCTTCACGAACCCCGATGGTGGCGCAGTGTCGTTCGCTCTCAACGGCGGACCGGCTGTGAAACCACCAGTCGCAACGAAGCCCTTTGCTTCGGGCACAACTGGTAGGGCCATACCGGGCAGGATTGTCAAGGTGTTCGTCCACGGAGTTCACTTCTACGCTGCGCCTAAAGTCACGAGCAGCTCACCCGGAACCACGGTGCGCGTCGCGGCGGACAACGGTAAAGTGTTGGTCCTCTTGGTGAAGACGCCATTTGGTACTCGTCGCGGTGTCAAGGTGTTCACCATCCGCTTCCTCCACGGTCAGGTCAGTAGGGCTCGCTACATCGTGAGTTGATCTGAGTTGGTCCAGTACTAGTGCTAAGGCCCCCCTCCGAAAGGAGGGGGGCCTTAGTTAGTTGGGGGGAGTCGGCGCTGTCGCGGTGTCTTGCTCGCGCTGATGGGTAGCGGAGTGGTTGACAGGCGAGTCGGTTGTGCTTTGATTCGCGAGGTCGAGACGACCAGAAACTAGCGCCGCTAGCTCGCGCTCTTGGTTCCTAGGGTCCAGGTAGAGGAGAGGGGGCCGTCGGTCACGACGATCCCGGAAGACGCGAGGGCGTCGCGAAGTTCGTCCGCCACTTGGTAGTTGCCACTCTCTCGAGCACTTCGTCGGACCTGAATGATTCCCTCGATTAAACGAGTTGGATCCATGTAGCCCTCCCCACCCGTTCGAGCGAGCTTCACCAGTGTTGCCAGAATTTCGTCAGCGTGCTCGTCAGCGTGCATGATGAGTTCTGCCAGAGCCAACGGGTCGTTGGTGTCAAGGTTCGGCTTCGCAGGGGTCGTCGTGGGGCGTGACGCGGTTCGTACCGGCGAGTTCCTCAACGCCGCCAGTGGGGTTGTCGTGCCGTTGGCCAACACTTGGGTCGCTTGGCGTTGACGCCAGTATCCATTGGAGCGGCCGAGGACCTGAACCGTGTCGTTGTTGAAATCCACTATCAGCGCAGTGTGCTCGTCGATGCCGAGTGTCGCCACGTCCTCGGGAAGCTGACTCTCCATCAGCGTGAGCCGGCGTTCGCCGAGGTAGCAGCGTCGAGTGTCGTAGTTGCCACCTTCGTTGTTGTCGAAGTGGGGAATGACGGCGCAGTTGAGGCCAAACGTAGCCAGTACGTTGAGTCCCGGTAACCAGAATGGTTGGGCTCCTACCTTGTAGATCTCATAGATGGGTGCGGTGAACGCTCCGAGAGTGAGCGCCGCGGCCGAAGCGAAACAGAGCGTGCCGTTGTTTTCAAGGACGTTCAAGAGGTCGTCACCGAGCCCGAGCGGATCCCACTGGGCCAGCGCGTAGGAAGGACTGCCGGGACCGGCGAAGACGTAGTTGGCGTCGCGCACTTCTTGTTTGAAGATCGTCCGTTCGATCTCGCTGGCCCGTTCGTAGTTGGAGAAGTGCAGGGTCGTAAGTTTGGTGTGCAGTGAGACGTTGAAGTACTCTTCGAGCTTCTCGCTCATCTGCGGCACGTTCTCTTGAAATCCGTACACCGAATCGAGATTCACGGCCCGTAGCGATTCGAGGCGCGCCAATAATTCGCGGTGAACCTTCGTCATCCCAGGGGCCGTCTCACCGGAACCGAGTATCGCGACGACGCCCCTGGTCATTGAGCCAGCGTATCGCGGTCGCTGCGACAGGCTTTCGGAGTTTCGCTAAGTTGTTGGCGTGAGCGGTGTCGTCATCCAGTTTCGCGATCGTGCCAAAGGCAACGTGTCGGCGGTCATGGTGCTCTGGGCACTGGCGATGACGGTCATTCTCTTTCTCGAGGTGGTGGCGCCATCGGCGACCGTCACCTTCGTTGCTTTTGGCGTGTCAGCGGTGCTGGGTATCTATCTCGGATGGCGTCGGCGGGTGGGTGCGGCCTTCATCGCGCCCTTCGTGAGCTGGCTCTTCGCGTGGTTGCCACTCGAGATTGCCTGCATGATCCACTTTGGGATTGTGAAGGGTTTCTTCGTTGGACTCCTCACCATCACCTTTGGGTGGATTGGCATTGGCTTTGTTGAGTTTGCCTGGGTGTGGATGGTGGCGATGGTCGTGCGGTCGATTCGCGGATCCTCCAAGAACGAACCCGTTATCATTATCGATCCCGATCGACACCTCTAGGCACGTTGAACGCCCACGGGCTCGCTGGGGGAGTCTTACGTGGCGACAGTAGGTTTGGCGACGCTGAGCATCCGGTGGGCCGCCCTCAGCCAGTCTTCTTGATCGTCCCAAACCGATGAGAGGTCGTGGAAGGCGCGACTGAGCATCTGTCCTTCGAAGAACAACGCCCACTGGTGACCCGTTAACTCATCGCTGAGGAGTCGTCGTTGCGCAAGTTCACCGTAGATTTCGTCGACGCGGGCCATAAATGTCTCGTAGAGCTTCAGAAAACCCGGTCGAAGACCCGGTCGTGAAAGTGCTGTTGCTGAGATGCGCAAGAACATCTGGCGTTGGCTGGTGATGGAGGATTCGAAGGCGGGAGTGATGAGTCGATCGTAGAGTGTATCGACGAAGGAACCAGTGGGGTGTTCGCCCGAGGCCGCTTCTTCTAAGTCACTGATGATGCCGTTCGTGACGATGGTGAAGATGTGCAGGAGCGACGCGTCAATGAGACCTTGGCGCGATCGGAAGTGTCCGTAGATAACGCTCGTGGAGAGGTTCGTCTCTTGACAGATGTCCAAGATACGAAGCTCACTCTCGTCTTCTTGCCACAGTCGCCTCGACGTTGCTTCAATAAGGGCGTCGTGCGTGGAGGGTCCATGTGGGGTATCGGCCATGTTGTGAAATTACTCGCTTGTGCGAATGAATGCTTCAAAACCGATGGGAATTGATGGAGTTTTGATAGTTCGAAGGGTATCGAGGTGAAAGCGGGACGGCTGTCTTGTCGATTCCGCTTTCTAGTGCACGATGCTGGAGAGTTGTTTCCACTCATCACGTGGTGCGGTCGCGAGATCACTGCCCAGTACTTGAAGACAGACGTGGTCAGCGCCCGCTAACTGATGCGCGGTAATTTTTTCCACTACGTCACTCTCGTCACCGTGCACGACCAGTGCGTCACACAGCCGTTCAGAGCCCCCGCGCACGAAGTCGTCGTCGCTAAACCCTAATCGTCGCCAGCTGTTTTTGTAGTTGTCGAGTCCGGTGTAGATCTCTAAGTGAGCGTGGGCGCGACGCAGGAACTCCTCGCGACTTTGACCCAGCACGACCGCCTGTTCGACACCCAAGAACTTGTCGCCGAGCAGTGATCGAGCGATCGCGGTGTGCTCCGGCGTCACGAGGTACGGGAGAGCGCCGTCACACAGTGCGTTGGCGAGTTCCAGCATCTTTGGTCCAAGCGCGGCGATCAAGCGCGCGACGCGCGTTTCGCCCTCGTCGGCGAACATGGGCGCGTTGTCCATCGCGAGCAAGAACGCTCGCATTTCGCTTAGTGGCGTCTTGTACTCGTGGCCCCGCAGACGCTGCACGAGCGGTTCGTGGCTGACGCCCAGTCCGAGGACGAATCGGTCGTCAAAGGCCGCGGTGAGGGTCTTGGCGGCGTTGGAGGCCGCCACGGCGTCGCGTCCCCAGATGTTGGCAATCCCGGTCGCGATAACGAGCGAGCTCGTCGAGTTGAGCAGCAGCGAGGCGCTCGTAAAGGCTTCCCGGCCCCACGCTTCGGGAATCCACATCGCGGCGAAGCCGAGCGATTCGATCTCCTTAGCCATGTCGCCACTTTGTTGGGGCGCGACCGCCTCGTGGTACATCGTCCACAGCCCCACGGTCCCGCGAAGTTTTTCGAGTGCCCTGGGCCAGGTCGACATGTTTTGAGCCTAGAACGACACGTCGGTAAGAAGAACCGCCAAACTGGTGCGATGGCCTACTTCGTCGTGCTCGCGAGCGCCTTTTTGGTGCTATCGGCCGCGACGGCCCTGCGTCCGGGACGACGCGGACTCTTCGCGGCCCTGGCCTACCCCGTGGGCTGGGCGGCCGGAGAGCTCGCCGGACAGGGGATATTTCTCGAAGGACTGCTCCTCGGTCTGCTGTGGTGGTGGGGGTGGCCCAGGACGAACTGGCTAAGCCTCGTGGTGCTTCTGGTGGCGAGTGTGGTGGTCGTTGAAAACCTCGTACTCATCGTGATTCTCTTTCTCTCCAGGACGGTCGTTCGACGCGCCATGGAGCGTTCACCCGATCGCCCGTTAGAGATTCCACCGCCGAGCGACGATCGTTTTGGTCGTTGGTGGCGCACGGCTTTACAGATTCCATTTCATCCTCGTGACATGCAGTTACACCGTGACCTCGTCTACGGGCCACTCGAGCGTCAACGCCTCGATGTGTGGCGTCTCTCAACGACACCCCACAACGCGCCCGTCATCTTTTACCTACACGGCGGCGCGTGGACGTTCGGTAATAAACGCGAACAGGGCCGACCAATGTTGCACGAGTTTCTTCGACGCGGTTGGGTAGTGGTGGCGAGTAACTATCGGCTCGCGCCACGTCATCCCTGGCCCGCACAGATTGAAGACGCGACGAGAGCACTCGGGTGGATTAAGAAGAACATCGCGACCTACGGCGCCGACCCCGGTCGGGTGGTCGTGGCGGGCGGATCGGCCGGCGGACATTTGGCCTCGCTAATCGCGCTCGGCGCGAACGATCCGACGTGGCGACCATCTGATATGGGTGACGTCAAGAACTGGTCGGTGCGCGGGGCGTTGTCGTTCTATGGCGTGCTGGAGATGACCGGCGATGAAACGCACTGGCGTGGACTCGGGCGAGGCATTCGGATCCTGTTAGAGCGTCGCGTCGTGCAACAGCCCTACGAAGGCAATGAAGAGCTCTACATCGCCCTCTCGCCCTACAGTCGCATCACAAGTGACGCGCCGGCGTTCTTCGTCGTGCAGGGCGCGAACGACACCCTCGTTGAGGTGAACGTCGCTCGAGCCTTCGTCGCCAAGTTTCGCAGCGTCGCCTTCGCGCCGATCTACTACGTCGAGTTGCCCTTCACCCAACACGCCTTTGACGTCACGGCGAGTCCGCGCACCTCGGCCACGACGCGCGCGGCGGTGGCCTTCGCGCAGTCGGTCGTGGCACCGCGTCCAACGATCACGCCGACGCTTCGCGCGCGCTATCAAGTGCCACCGACGAAACTCAGCGTGGAGGTGGAACCCGGATCGTGGCTCGACGGTCCGTCCTCGGCGAAACTGCTCGGTAGCTTTTTCGTCGTAACGTCCGACAACCCGTATTCAACGATGTTGGACGCCGATGAAAATATCCTTCGTCGTGGTGAACTTCGTTCGTTCTTACAGCGTCGCGGCATTGAGTACGTCGAGACCGTGGCGCGAGACCCCGCGCGTCGCTGGCCCGACGAGGTCGGCGTGGCCCTTTGTACGGTCACGCGCCACGAGGCGCGCGCGTTGGCTCGATCGTGGGAGCAGTCCGCGCTCTACGAAGTGGACACCGAGTCGGTGAGGGTCCGTGACGTCATCTCCGACGAGGTGCTCGTCTAAATTGTTTCGAGAGTGACGATGACGGTGAGTTCTACGGCGTCAGTAACGAGAAGGTCGTGAACGTTCCCCGCGTCAATAAGATCGTTGGCGCTCGCGCGAATAGCTGCGGCGTACTGTTCGGGCGCGCTCACGCTCAATTGGGCCACGCCGGCGCGTTGGGAGACCTTTTGGGTGCTCTTCTCTCGACGAAGCGATTCAAGAACTTCACACGTGGGTCCGTAGATAGTGCCCGGGCCCGACACCAGTGGCCCTAGCTCGTCCAGCGTGGGCCAGGTGACGAGGTGAACCGAGTCGTCGTGCCACCAGTGCCACACCTCTTCGGTGACGAAGGGTAGAAAGGGCGCGAGAAGACGCTGCAGCACCGAGAGGGCAATCTTTAGCGTTGAGCGTGCTGACGCGGTGGCCGAGGCGTCGGCCTCGCCGTAGGCGCGGATCTTCACCAGTTCGACGTAGTCGTCACAGAAGGTCCAGAAAAATGACTCGATGCGCTCGAGGGCGCGCGCGTAGTCGTACTTCTCAAACGCCGTGGTCGCCTCGACGACGAGTTGGCCTAAGAGGGCGAGGAGATCTTGGTCGAGGGGAGCGGTGACATCACTCGACGAGAGTAGATCGACGTCGTCGAGGCGACCGAGCACGAACTTCGAAACGTTCAACACCTTGATCGAGAGGCGCCGGCCGATCTTCATCTGAGCTTCGTCGACCGTGGTGTCCGTGCCCGGGCGCCCCGAGGCGGCCCAGTAGCGAAGCGCGTCCGCGCCGTGCTGGTCGAGCAGTGGGAGCGGCGTCGCCGCGTTACCAGTGGACTTACCCAACTTCTTGCGTTGGGGGTCCACCACCCAGCCCGAGAGCATTGCGTTGGTAAAGGGCAGGCTGTCGTGCTGGAGGTGACTGCGCACCACCGTCGAAAAGAGCCAGGTACGGATGATCTCGTGGGCCTGAAGGCGAAGGTCCATCGGAAAGACGTGATCGAAGAGCTCGGTGCCCCAGTGTCCGGCGATCTGGGGTGAGAGTGAACTGGTCGCCCAGGTGTCCATGACGTCGGGGTCGCCCACGAAGCCATTCGCCTGGTTGCGCTGCGCTTCTCTAAAGCCCGCGGGTACGTCACTCGAGGGATCGGTGGGCAGGGAATCGAGTTCGGCCAAGATCGGGTGATCAAAGTCGATCTCGCCAGTGCTGTCCGTGGGATACCAGACGGGGAAGGGAACGCCAAAGAATCGTTGGCGCGAGATGTTCCAATCGACGTTGAGTCCCTCGACCCACGAACGGTAGCGGTGGCGCATAAAGTCCGGATGCCAGTGGAGTTCTTCACCGCGCCGTAGGAGTTCGTCGCGGTGCTCAAGAGTTTTGACGAACCATTGGCGTGAGGTGACGATCTCTAGAGGCCGTTCGCCCCTCTCGTAGAACTTGACCGGGTGCGTGATCGCTCGCGGGTCGCCAATGAGTGCACCGGCGTCGCGCAGGTCCTCGACGATGACGGCGCGGGCCTGGTTGACGGTCTTACCCTCAATGCCTGCGTAGAGCGCGTTCGCGGACTCGGCGTCGCGAGAAGGAAACATCGCTGAGCCAAAGTCGGCGGGAAGAAATCGACCGTCTCGGCCAATGAGCGCTCGCGTTGGTAGTTTGAGCTCGCGCCACCACACCACGTCGGTGGTGTCACCAAAGGTGCAGATCATCGCGACGCCGGAGCCCTTGTCGGGGTCGGCCAGTTCGTGGGCGAGTAGTGGCACCTCAACACCAAAGAGTGGGGTGAGAACGAGGGTGCCAAAGAGGACCTTGAAGCGTTCGTCATCAGGGTGCGCGACGAGCGCCACGCAACTCGCCAGCATCTCGGGCCGCGTGGTCTCGATCTCGATGGCGCCCTGGCCGTCAGCCCTCGTAAAGGCGACACGATGATAGGTGCCGGGTCGTTCGCGGTCGACGAGCTCGGCTTGGGAGACGGCCGTTTGATAGTCCACGTCCCACAGGGTGGGCGCGACACTCGAATAGACGTCGCCACGACCTAGCATCTCGATGAAGGCACGCTGTGAGATGGCTTGGGCGCGCGGCGAGATCGTCGTGTACTCGAGACTCCAGTCGACGCTGATTCCTAGGCTCTTCCACAGCGTCTTAAAGGCCTCTTCGTCGATGGCGGTTAGAAGAAGGCAGAGTTCGACGAAGTTCTTCCTCGAGATCGAGACCTTCTTCTCCGGGGCTCGGTCGGGCGCGCGAAAGTCCGGGTCGTACGGCAGGCTCGGATCACAGCGCACGCCGTAGTAGTTCTCCACTCGACGTTCGGTCGGTAGTCCATTGTCGTCCCAGCCCATGGGGTAGAAGACGTCCTTGCCGCGCATGCGCCAGAACCTCGCCACGACGTCGCCTTGGGTGTAGCTAAAGACGTGGCCAATGTGTAACTCGCCCGAGACCGTCGGCGGAGGAGTGTCGATGCTGTAGACCGACGAGCGGGGCGCGTCGCGGTTGAAGCGGTAGGTCGCCTCGTCGTCCCAGCGCGCCAGCCACGTGGCCTCGAGGCCGTCCACGGTGGGCTTTTCGGGCACCCTGTGGGGCGTGGGCTTAGAAGCGTCTGGCATGGTTGGCGTAGTTTAGAACAGTGATTCGCCTCTACGACACAGCCCGCGGTGAGGTCCGCGACCTCAAACTACGCAGTCCCGGCCGTCTGTCGATGTACGTCTGTGGGCCGACGGTCGACAATCTGCCCCACCTCGGTCACGGCCGGTTCACGCTGGTGTGGGATATCGCGCGACGATGGTTCACGTTCCAGGGCCTTAGCGTTCACTACGTCTCGAACATCACCGATATTGAGGACAAGATCATCGCGCGGGCGAGCCAGGAGTCTCGAAGCGAGAGCGCCGTCGTCGAACAGTTTGAGGGCGAGTGGTGGGACGCGATGGACGCCCTGGGCGTGGCCCGACCCGACGACGCGCCGCACGCGACGAGCTACATCGATGAGATGGTCGAACTAGTGGCGTCATTTCTCGAGCGCGACGTCGCCTACGCCACGAGCGACGGCGTGTACTTTGACGTCTCGTGCGTCGATGACTACGGACTCTTGGCCGGACAACCCCTCGAGAGTCTTCGCTCGGGCGCTCGGATCGAGGCGAATGAAGAAAAGCGCTCCCCGCTCGACTTCGCGCTCTGGAAGAACGCGAAGCCCGACGAACCGTGCTGGCCCGCACCCTTTGGCGATGGACGACCTGGTTGGCACACTGAGTGCGTGGTGATGGCTCTTGGCCTCCTTGGCGAAGACTTCGATCTTCACTGTGGCGGCCTCGACCTCAAGTTTCCCCATCACGAGAACGAACGCGCCCAGGCCGAGGCCGCGCACAAGGCCTTCGCGCGACACTGGGCCCACAATGGTTTGGTGATGGTGGGCGGGGAAAAGATGAGCAAGTCGCTCGACAACTTCACGTCGCTCACCGACTTACTTACCAAGACTGACCCCCGCGCGTTTCGACTGCTGGTTCTTAGGTCGCGTTATCGTTCGCCCATTGAAGTCACCTTGGAAACGATCGCCGACGCGGAGCGCGCGCTCGAGCGACTTGACGCACTGGCGCGCCGATTTAATTTGGAAGATTTGGGCGGCGTCTTCGTGCTCGCCGCGGGGCACTCGTGGGAAGAGGAGTCGCTCGAACTCTACGAACGCGTCGTGGCGCTCATGAACGACGACCTCAACACGCCCCTCGCGGTGGCGGAACTCTTCGACGCGCTCACTACCGCCAACGCCAGCGCCGACGACGGTCACGAAAAGTCCGCTCGCCGATTGGCCGATGCCGTCAACG
The DNA here is from genome assembly GCA_035533995.1 of Acidimicrobiales bacterium. GTDB lineage: Bacteria > Actinomycetota > Acidimicrobiia > Acidimicrobiales > RAAP-2 > RAAP-2. Next base: position 19,708 of record DATLSR010000046.1, read on the forward strand.
TCCTCTTTGGCGCGATGGGGCTCTCCTTACTCGCCGGTAGCCACGAGGTCGACCAGGTCACCGAGACCCTGGTCCAGGCGCGCGACGCGGCTCGATTGACCAAGAACTGGGGCGAAGCCGATCGTCTTCGCGACGAACTGGTCCTTCGGGGCTGGATTGTCGAAGACGGAGCCTCGGGTACCGTAATTCGACGGCCGTAATTCTTCTTGTCCTCTAAGGCCCCGACCAAGTAACGTTGGCCCTGAGGTTGCCGTTGTGGTTCCCTCCAAAAACCGGAGTTCCGGAAGTAAAAGTAATAAGGAGGCCCACAGTGGCTGCAGGAACCGTTAAGTGGTTCAACGACGAAAAAGGTTGGGGATTCATCGCTGTCGATGGCCAGCCTGACGTCTTTGTTCACTACTCGGAGATTCAAGGTGACGGGCGAAAGACGCTCGTTGAGGGACAGGCCGTCGAGTTCGATATCGAACCCGGCGATCGTGGCCCGTTGGCTAAGCGCGTCATTCTTAACTAATTACCCTTCTCTGTTGTAAACAGCCGCCGCCTTCGGGCGGCGGCTGTTTTTTTGTGCGCGTTATTTACAGTACGTTTAGTTACCGGCAAGTAACTTTTCGACCCCAAGGTGCACCATGAGCGATTTTTCGATGGATTTGAACGAAGACCAGGTAACGCTGCGCGACTGGTTGCACGGCTTCGCCGAACAGCAGATGCGCCCCATCGCCGCTGAGTGGGACGAGCGCGAAGAGACGCCGTGGCCCTTCATTGAAGAGGCCGCCAAACTCGGCGTCTACGGCCTCGACTTCATGATGAACGCCTTTCGAGACCCGACGGGTCTCTCGATGATGATCGCCCTCGAAGAACTCGCCTGGGGCGACGCGGGACTCTGCATGGCACTCATGGGTACGACCCTGGGCGTGGCGGCCATCGTCGCCAACGGGACGCCCGAGCAACAGATGGAGTGGGTGCCGCAGTGTTTCGGCACGCCCGACGACATCAAGATCGCGGCCTTTGGCGTCTCTGAGGCTGACGCCGGCAGTGACGTGTCGTCACTGCGCACGCGCGCCATCTACGACGAGGCGAAGGACGAGTGGATATTGAACGGTACGAAAACCTGGATCACCAATGGCGGCATCGCCAACGTCCACGTCATCGTCGCCTCGGTCGAGCCCAAGCTCGGCAGTCGCGGTCAGGCCTCGTTCATTGTGCCCGAGGGTACGCCCGGCATCCGTATGGGTCAGAAGTTCAAGAAGATGGGCATTCGCGCGAGCCACACCGCCGAGGTGGTGCTCGAGAACTGTCGCGTTCCCGGCAGTTGTCTTCTGGGTGGCAAAGAGAAGTTGGACGAGAAGTTGGCGCTCGCCCGAGAGGGCAAGAGGTCTTCGGGCCAGGCCGCGATGGCGACCTTCGAGGCCACGCGACCGGCCGTTGGCGCCCAGGCTCTCGGTATCGCGCGCGCGGCCTATGAGTACTCGCTCGACTACGCCAAAGAGCGTCACCAGTTTGGCAAGGCCATTATCGAGAATCAGGCGATTGCCTTCAAGTTGGCGAACATGAAGATGAGCATTGACGCTTCACGTCTCCTTGTTTGGCGAGCGAGTTGGATGGCCGCCACGCGTAAACCCTTCACCAGCGGCGAAGGATCGATGTCCAAGCTTTTTGCGGGTGAGACGGCCGTCAAGGTCACCGAAGAAGCAATTCAGATTCTTGGAGGGTATGGCTACGTCCGTGACTATCCAGTCGAGCGCTGGCACCGTGATTCAAAGATCTACACCATCTTTGAGGGGACTTCTGAGATTCAGCGTCTGATCATTGCGCGCGCCATTTCTGGCGTGCAGATCAGGTAGTCCAAGCCGTAAATTAGCAAGCCTCTAGATTTTCGACGACCAACAGGGGTCGTGGGCGATAAACCTCGAGGCTTTCGGTTTTGGGTCTCGCTGGATCCAACGACCTACTGACACTTCGGCGTGATGAATGCCGGTCGAGATCTCAGCTTTAGTGGCGCGGTGCGCACTGGAAGGCCCCGAAAACGCAGCCGGGCAGTGTCCGCAAGATACTTCAGATAATATCATACTTCACTGGATCAGTGAAGTATGATATTATCTGAAGTATGACTGGGACACGAGACCTCGCAACGAGTGTGCGAAATGCCGCCATCGCTGCGCTACCCCGAGGGGTTCGCGTCACTGTCACACAAGTTCAGGCGCAGGCCGCGCCAACCTTTCACGTCATGATTCACGCGGGCTCGGGGGAGCATCAATTTCTGGCGGGATGGGCCGGCGAAGGATGGCCCGCGGACGTAGAACGCCTGACCGCAGCCGTCCCTGACGTTGACGTTGTCTTTGCAAAGCAATTCTCGCGCGGCGCAAAGGACTGGCTTTTGGATCATCAGCGAGGCTGGGTGGACGAAAGTGGCGACGCTAACGTCAGCCTCTCGACCGGGCTTGTCATCGTTCGCGAAGCTCGAACGCGTCAAGTCAAGGCCGAAGCTCCAATCAAATGGACTCGGACGATGCTCGTCGCAGCTGAGGCCATTCTCGCTGGCGTGACGCCGACCGTTGAGGCAATTGAAACTTCGACAGGCATCTCTCGCGGCGCCTCCGCAAACGCCCTGGCTCGCATGGAGAAGTTGGGGCTGTTGCATCGTACGCAGGGAACGAGAGGCAGGGGATCGGCCCGTTCCGTCGTCGACCACGATTCCTTCATCGACGGGTACGCCGCAGCCGCAGTGATACTCCGTCTCTCGCAACGTGTGATCCGCGTCCACCGGCTATGGAAGGATCCGCTCGAAGCGTTCAAGTCCGAGATTGGTCCCGCGCTCAACCGCACTTCGCAGTCCTGGGCAGTCACCGGAGCTGCCGCCTCGATTCTCTTGGCCCCGTACCTCTCGGACGTTACGGTCGTCGAACTGTACGTCGACGACGACCTGTTCGCCAATCCCGATCGCTTGGCGGACGTTCTTGGAGGACGAGTCGTCGAGCGCGGTCAGCTCATTGAGGTGCGTGCGCTGCCCACGCCGATGAGCGCGAAGGGATCAGTCGTGAGCGGGATTCACTTGGCGCTTGCGGCCCGTGTGTACGCCGATCTGATGGCGGTCGGCGGACGATTAGCGGAAGCCGCTCATCATTTGAGGGAGACGATTGATGTCGGACCCCGTTCGTAGTCGACGGGCGCGGGACCTTGCGGAGAGGTCGCTCGTCGCGCTGGTCCGTGCGTACGGCGACGTCCCCGAATTTGTCTTACTTGGTGGATTAGTTCCAGATTTGTTGTGCCGTACTGCCGCTCGGCCGCACCAAGGGACGACCGACGTCGACGTTCAGGTGGATCTGGAAATTCAAGGCGGCTCAGTTAATAGCGAGCGATTGGAGCGTGCTCTTAAAGACTGCGGCTTCACGTCTGATCCTCAAAGAGTCTGGCGCTGGCGAGACGAGACGGATGCGGGATTGGTTGTCAAGATCGAATTTCTTGCAGACTTGGACGACGTCGCCGAACACACGATGGTGTCGTTCGACGGGTGCGAGTCGCTTGGCGCGGTCAACCTCCGCGGTACTGGTTTCGCGGCAAAGGATTGGACGTTGCACACAATCACGTCGACCGTTGGTGATCGGAGGGCGATGGTGCAGCTGCGAGTCGCCACACTGCCGGCGTATCTCTTGGCAAAGACACATGCTGCTCAAGGTCGGAACCTTCCCAAAGACTGGTACGACATCGCGTTCGTTCTTTTACACAATGATGAGGGTGGGCCGTCCGAAGCGGCTCGGCTCACGGTCGATCGTTTCGGTCAGGATCTCGTCGCTGCAACAGAAACCGCTATCGGGGAGCTATCGGCGAACTTCGCCGATGCGGACGCGCAGGGCAGTGTGGCGTACGCAACGACAATGATGAACTTGCATTCGGACCTTGATTTCGATGTTCTCGCCAACGACGCTGTTGCGGCTGTCGCCGTCTTTGTGTCCGCACTGAGGTCGCGCGGAGAAATGGCGCGAGCCAAGGCTGAACTGAAAAGCGTTCTCACCGAGCGCTATAACGCCGGATTAGCAGCGATCGGTGATCCCGACCTCGCAGATCAGTTGTGAACGTCGTCCTCGACGACCGCCTCTTGATCGAGGAGCCTCTCGATGGCGTCCCTAGACCGGGGGTGTAACAGCACACCACCGCCTATCGGTACTACCGCGAGTGCCGTGCTGCCGTTCTTGGCGCCGGCGGACATCTTTCTGGACCATTCCGCGAATTACAGCCGCTCGATCAGCAGCGCGCAATTGGCGCAATGCTTCAGTTGCCAGAGCGTATTGGGCTTCCCCCAACACGGCAGCTTGTACCGCTCATGGTTGAGATTGCCGAGCGCCACCCTAAGTTGAACCTTCTCAACCTGGAGGCGGTGGCTGCGGCTCGCGCCCTCGCCGCCACGATCTGGCTGTCGCCAGAGGCAGCGAATGGAGTGTTGCCGGCTGTTCTCGACGTCGAGCTTCTCGCGTGGGATATCGTCACCTCGAAGTGACACTGCTCACGACTTGCAATGGTGCTCGCGCGAGACCCAGTAACGGGGACTGAAATCGGGCCAAAATGGGTCCAAAACAGGTCTTTCCACTCATTTGTGGGTCCATCTCATTTGGAAAGGTGCCGTGAGCGGTACTTATGGTCGCGCCTACAGGACCTACACCATCTTTGAGGGCACGAGCGAGATTCAGCGCCTCATCATTTCTCGCGCAATCTCCGGTGTGCAGATTAGATAATTGAGTTAATAGTTACAAGCTTTTCGGTTACAAAAATGACGCTGATGTTCTGAGGCAGCTCCCATTGGGGCCGCGCCGACTCATCCCAGGAATTGAGTTGGCGAGGTGGTTTGCGGACTAACGCTGTTACGAACGAACGCCATCGGTGAGGGTGTCGTGTCCCCTCGGTGCGTGAGACTCGGGCCAACTCTGTCCTCATGGCTACACCATGGGCTCGAAACTGCAGAGTGAGGGTTCACTTCGGGTCTCCGACTCCAAAATATCTGATAATCTGATTTCATGACTGAGATCAGCGCTACCGAAGCTGCCAGGAACTTTGCCGAGTTGCTTGACGCCGTGGAACATAAGGGCGAGCGAATACTTATTGCCCGACGTGGTCGTGTGATCGCTCAAATCGAGCCGGTTTCGAAGGGACGAGGTGCGGACGTGAAGTCTCTGCTGAAGCGTCACCCAAACGATGCTCACTGGATGGATGCCATCCGAGAAGTGAGGGAGTTGGTGTTCTCGGAGGATCGGTTCTGAGCAGATTGCTCCTTGACACGACGTTTCTCATTGATGCGGAAAGATCGGATGTCAGTCTTAACGATGTAATCGACGATGACGACGATATCGCCGTGGCAGCTGTCACAGTGGCTGAGCTCTTGGTTGGCGTTGAGTTAGCAAAAGGAAAAACGAGGCACAATCGCCAGAGTCTGGTTGACGATATCTTGGCCGCTCTTCCGATTGTCGACTATGACCTCGAGGTGGCGAAGGCGCACTCTCAACTTCTCGTCGCGGTTCGACTCCAAGGCCGTCCAAGAGGGGCGCACGACTTGATCATCGCGGCGACGGCCATGTCGTCGAACCGTACGGTGGTGACTGCGGATCAGAGTGCTTTCAGTGACCTGCCCGGAGTTACATCCGTCTTTCACCGGTAGGGGCCAAAGGGGTGTTGGATAAGAACTCGCCAGTGGCTGGTATCAGTACTGTCGTGTCGGGTCTCCGACACTAATAGTCCGACTCTTGAGTCCTACCTTATGAAAAGGGACTTTGAGCGCCGGTGTTCTCTACACGGTGACGTGGACAAGGGAGCGCTGGCGCGTGGCAGACTCAATCCATGCCGCGCATTAAGTACACGGTCGGTCGGCTTGAGGGCGTGACGTGGGACGCCTTCGCGGACCTCGTCGAGCGCAACAATGGGATCTACGGAGGCTGCTGGTGCGCCCCCAACCACGTCGAGTACCAGCGCGGCGTTAGCGATCCCCGAACGCTCAAGGAGCAGCTGGTTCGATGTGGTCAAGCGCACGCCGACGCTGGTCTTCGACGCCGAGGCACACGCGCAAGGCTGGTGCCAGTATGGCATCGCGGACTCCTTAGATCTAAAGCACGGTCGCGAGTACCGTAAAAACCCGCCGGCACCGGCGAAGTGGCGAATCGCGTGCATCTTCGTGGACAAGAACCATCGCGGAGAGGGGATCGCCCGGATGGCGCTGGGAGGAGCCATCTCCCAAATCGTCCTCGCGGGCGGTGGACGCATCGAGGCAATCGCGGAGACGACCTTGGGACGTAACGCGCAGGGGCGCTTCCTCTTCAGCGGGACGGTCGAGTTGTTCGAAGACCTCGGATTCACACGAGTCCGCCAGGTAGGCAAGCACGCCTGGATCGTGAGTCGCACGGTCAAAGCCGGAGCGAAGTCGACGAGTCGCGAGTAGGGCTACGGCTACGAGTGGCGCCGAGTGATGGGCTTGACGGACACGCCGAACCGATTTTTGGGTCTCAGATCGGACTACCGTGCCATCAAGTCCATGAATTTGGCAAGCGGTACGACGCCTGACGCCACGACTACGAGTTCGGGATTGGAGGTGACCAGCGCATCGGCCTGGAGCTTTGCCACTGCGACAAACTCTGCGAGCCCTATGGTGTCCAAATTCTGCTCCAAGGCGATTCGCCAGGCAGTGCGCCGAGAGACCCTGTCGCCGAGCAACCGTATCTTCAACTCGGTCATCCGTTCATGCAGCTCCATCGCTGCACGCTCCGAGAGCTCATCGTTACGGACCCGTTGCAGGAGGACATCGAGTGCCAGCGAACGGATCGAATTCGGTGCCACTAATTGATGATCCGGATCGACTTCATGGCTGCTTTCAGCGAGTTGCACTAGGGTCGCTGAATCAATTGCGAATCGTGTCATGCCACGATGCTATTCGGGCCATCTGAGGTGGACCTGGGATCAGCTCGGTGGTCTTGGCCTACCGTCACTCTTCTCATGGTTCACCCCAACTCTCACTGCAAGATCGAAGACCTGACGTCGGTTCACAGAACAGAACCAACACAGACCATCTATCAGAGCGAGTGAGTGTTTACACGACGGAGCTACTGGGGTACTACTGTCTTAGCGCGATAGTGCGGTTCAAGCTCGTCTCATCGGTTCGGTAAGTTCATGCTGTCCTGTCCCGAGAGGTGGGCCCCAAGATCCTCCAAATGCACTTGCCATCCAACCCCGTACGCCCAGACCAGGTCCAAGGGCAGTGCCCTGACTTCAAGCACCAGAACTGTCAGGTTGCCATCTTCGATGAGTTCAGCCGCGACGACGTGTTCTGCGCGCTCTTCCTCCCACGTCGTCACTTCCAGCCTCCGCTGAGGAACACACGCCTCGATTCTGCCACGGCCATCCCATTCACTCGCTAAGACGAAAGCCGTGAATTCGCCACCAACGCGGAGGTCGCCTTCGACCTTCCCATACCATTGGGCCAAGCGTTGGGGATTAGTGAGCGCCGACCATACATCGTCGCGATCACTTTCAAATCGGCCCTGCATCCGGACCACTCCTTCACCGTTCACTGAGTACAACGTCCCCTCAATGGAGGGCAGCGGAACGTCGGCCATAGTTCCCCCTTCGTTCGAGTTTTCGTCGAGAACACTCGAAGTGCGGATGCTAACACTGGATTGGCAGCGAATGGGATTGTGCCGTTGGGGTACGAGAACCATTTCGGCGGACCTTCGTGACCAATCGAAGTTAGGTGGCTAGGCGTCATTAGGTTGCAGAGTCGTCACATCGGATCTCTGCATCAGACAATTTCAAGTCACCGATCGCCAGTGCTTGGTACCAGGCCTGCTGCGTCGGGTCTCCGACACTAGGCAGATCAAGGTTGCAGAAATGTACGAGCGAAATAAAAATTAGATTTTCATTTCCAATCAGGTTTTCGAGAAGACGCGAGTGCGACCCTCCGTTTTGAAACCGGCACGAAGATATGCCCCTCTGGGCGCTGGGTAGGCCACGTCGCCCCGTGGATGGATGATGACCTCATGCCCACCGATAGCGCGAACTGCATGGACCGCATACTGGATGAGTGCTCCGGCGAGTCCTAACCTCCGATGTTCCGGAAGAACTCCAAGAGGTTCAACCGATGAGACCCCTGTTCGTGCGTCCAGCCAGACGATGCAACTCGCGGCCAAGGTGGAGTCCGGTGCCTCTACAACAAAGTGAAGTTCTCGTCGATAGAACTCATTTGCTTCGACGTCGTCCAACATTGACTTCGTTAGCGGGCTCGTTGCATTTTCACTAAACGATGGACGGTACCCGTTAGCGAAAGGCAGGTCTGATGGCCGCCAGGAGGAATGGTGTACGTCGAGGAGATCGTCACTGGCCTTTGAGGACCGGAAAATGTATCCGTTGGCAACTTTCGGAGTTGGAATCTCAGTTATCGGAGCCCGGACCTCTACGTTGAATGGTGCACTCTCAACCTCCACGTAGCCCGCGCGCCGAACCTCCTTGGTAAGCAAGGAATCAGAGTCCGTTACCTCTATTTGGCTTGAACCAGCCCACTCGATCGCGGCGCGCGCGGTCTTTTGATCGGCCGCGAGGATTGATACAGAGTCGTCTTGCCTCCACGCCCAGCCTTCGTCTAGGAGCATCACATCGAGATCCTCCGAGGAGGTCAAAATCGACCAGGCGATTTCACCGGGCGTCCAACGTCTTCCTGGTGCCCAAAGCTCACTTGCAGTTCGCTGCATTTGTCTGAGGACTGTCCGCTGTTCGAGAGCCACCTGAGGATTCTCACACAGGCCTACGGTTGACATATCGGCAAATCCAATCGTGGACAACCACCGAGAACGGAGCGTTCGGATCCTGGCGTGAACGGCTCGCTCAATGGAGTTTCTTATAGTTTTCATCTCGCTGGAGGCAACGGTTTCCTCAGGCGCCAGTGACTGGTTGCAGAGTCACGTCGAATCTCCGACGCCAGGTGCCGTTGCCAATCTTCGGAGCACACAGGTCGGTACTGTAATGATATGGATCAACAGCAGCGGGTGGCGAAGCTCTTCGATGAAGTGGCAGACACCTACGACAACGTTGGTGTCGAGTTCTTTCAGCCAATCGCGTCTGGATTGGTGGCTGCCCTTAGACCTCGACCAGGAGAGCGGGCGCTCGACATAGGTTGCGGAAGAGGAGCGGTCTTGTTCTCGCTTGCCACTGCCGTTGGTTCGGCGGGACTCGTAACCGGTCTCGATATGTCGCCTCGAATGGTACAGGCAACTGCCGACGATGTTGCCCGAGCCGGTCTCAACATAGAGGTCCGAGTCGGCGACGCGATGGCCCCAGATTTTCCTGTCCGTTCGTTTGACGTCGTGGCGTCGTCGCTTGTTCTCTTCTTTCTCCCGGATCCGCTTGCTGCTCTGCAATCGTGGCGAGAACTCTTGGTGGAGGGCGGCCGCGTCGGTGTGTCCACCTTTGGCGCCCACGACGATCGTTGGGCGCAGAAAGTCGACGGGGTCCTACAGGCGAGAGCTCATCCGGGGAACCAAGAGTCGAGCAGTACTGGTCGGCGCGGACCCTTTGGCTCGGATGAGGGAATGGAGCGGCTGCTGTCCAGCGCCGGCTACCGCAACGTTCGCACCGTGACATCGGTAGTGACCCCAAGATTCGAGGATTGCGATCATTGGTACAGGTGGTCAATGTCCGCAGGATTTCGACGGTTCTGGCAAGCAATACCCAAGGATCAACTTGAAGAGGTGAAGGCGGAGGTGCTCGCCGCAGTTGACGAATGCCGCGATGAGAACGGCCGCATCGGTTTCGATGAAGGTGTTCGTTACACCTTCGGCGAACGTTGACGGTTCAGTCGATGATGACATTCGGCGTAATGTCTATTTCGGTGCGAAGTGAATTGGCGATGTAACACTCGCGATGCGCAATCTCCACAAGTTGCTTTACTCGATCCACCGAGGTCCCCGCGGCAACACGAATGGTCGGACGAAGTGAGATCGATGTGAGTCGCATCGGTAGATCCTTCTCAGGCATCACTCCTACTGCTTCATCGTCGTAATGAAGTACATCGACTCGTGCTCGCGCGGCAACAGCGAGGAAGCTCAATAACTGACACGATGAAGCAGCGAGGACCACCAGTTGTTCGGGATTCAAAAGTCTCGGATCGCCCCGAAAGGCCGGATCTGAACTTAGTTCCAATTGCTGTGTGGCTGGTGGTGCTGATGCAACGTGGGCTCGCCCGTATCCCTCATACCCGATGATGGTTGAGCCATTCCACTGGCACCGCACCCCGTACTCGTGGAAACGATCGTCTTTGGACATTCCTTAACCCTAGGAGACCGCTTGAGTAAAAGCATTCCCGATAATTTCGACCACGTCCTTGACTGCGGGAATCCCCGGAAGCCGGATGACCGTGATAAATAACTACTTTCGAAGGTTGAACACTTAATTACAAGTCAAGCGCCAATGATTGATTGCAGATCTTTTACGTCGGGTCCCCGACACCATCAGACTTAGAGCGCTTAGCCTTCGGTTTTCATTTCGCTGATCCTGGAGTGCCAGTGCATGTCGTGCCAACCGTCTAAGTGTCGTAGCGCACTCTTCTTTGTACCCTCCAGGACATATCCCGCCTTCGTAGCAACGTGACAAGACGCCAGGTTGTGAACGGAGTGTCCGAGTTCAAGACGGTGAAGGCCCAGGTCTTCGAATAGCCATTCACTGAGAGCGTTCGTTGCAAGTGGGGCCGCTCCAACGCCTCTGGCTTCGGGCGTAATCCAGTACCAGATCTCCGCTTCTCCTCCAGCAAGATCAACCATGCGCAAGCCAACTTGGCCGATAGCGATATTGTCTGAGACTCTTGCTATGGCCCAGTAGGCGCCGGTTTCGCTCCTCCACGAGTCGTTCCATTTCATAACCAGATGTTTCGCCTCGGCCTCATCAAAGGTATTGAGATTCCATTGTTGAATGTCTGGATCGGCGAAAGCCGCTGCGAGTGCCGGAGCGTCCTCCTCGGTCCAGGGGCGCAGCACAAACCGATCATCGACTCGAAGGACGGGCTGTTGGCGGCCCCCCATCGAGCCTGGAGGAAGGACTGGAGCTACCAACTTTGTCATTCCTGCATTATTGTTCACCGTGCTCGAAAGGCGCGGGACGAGAATCCTCGGGCGCACGCCAGTGCAAGGTGGCTTTTCCGTTGCGTCGGGCCTTGGACGCCGACAGAATCTGAGTGCACGATCCTCGATCAAATTCAAAACGTTTCGTGCTCGATACTGATCCGATGCATTTTCCCAATGTCGTGATACATCCACCCCGACCAGCCTTTGCGAGCACGTTGAATAGAACATGGGTTCCAGAAGAACGCGAGCAGGCCCACCACGTCCAACTACTCAACCAGTCCCGCCAGCAATACACTCGTAGTCGTGGCGAATTTTCGCGCGGTCTGCTTCGACTGGCGAGGAACGCTTGTTGTAAATATGACCACGGCAGAGTGGGTGACTCGAGCACTGACTTCGATTGGGCGCGATGCAAGCGGGGCCGACCTGGATGACGTCGTCGACAAGATCATGAGTCGGCCAGACCAAGAGCGATTGTGGGCCAACGGTATCGACAGTGATGTTGCGGTTCATCGAGACGCGTACGTTTCTTATCTCACTGATGCCGGTATCGACCCGCAGCTTGTTCAAGCTCTCTACCTTCAAGAGTCGAATGCTTCGAATACTCCCTTCGCCGATGACGTTTTTCCAACGTTCAATCAGATATCTAAAATGGGGATTCAGATCGCAATACTGAGCGACATCCACTTTGACATTCGACCCGCATTTCGAGACGGAGGCCTCGACAGTTTTGTCGATTCCTACGTCCTCTCGTTCGAACACGGTGTACAAAAGCCCGACCGCCGCATCTTTGAGCTCGTGCTCACGTCCCTTGGGATGGAGCCCCTGGAGATGTTGATGGTGGGAGACCGAGGCGCGTATGACGGTGCGGCCGTCGAAGTGGGGATCCCCACCCTTCTTGTCCCGCCTCTTCGCTCGAAAGATGACTGCAGGTTGCATCTTGCCACGGCGTTATTGGACAGTTGATGACTAACGGAAGTACCGATGTCTTGGTTGACGACACGTGGACGCGATGTGGTCTGGACTTCGCGACTCCAGTGGACGCAATGGGAATCGAACCTGAACCTCTGGAAAGGTGTGTTGCTAAGTCTTCGCTATTGCCGCCACGACTGAATAGGCCGGTCGCGGATTGTTGACGTCAGCTCTCCGACACTAGAGATAGCCATTCAGTTTGTAGGCAGGAATACGTTCTCGTCTGCCGTGATGATTCGTCCTAGGTCCCACGGATGGTGGCTGGCGTCGTGAGCGTCGCTCCCGGCCAAGCTTAGGGGTGCTCAATGGCCCGATCCTCAGGGCGTCGTGTCCGCCTCTCTCAGTGCCGCCCTGATATAGGGCATCTTGAGCTCGCCGTAACGATCGACGTCCAGGTCCTGAGACTCGAGGGCACGCTTCATTTCGGCGTAACCGTGGCGCTCGGAGGAACTGCCGCGAAGGAAGTCGCGAAACAGGAGTGTCTCTTTCCAAACGGGATCAGTGAACGACCGGAAGTTCACGTTAACCGACCTGCCTGGGTCGGCGTTAACGGCTACCACTTCTTGGAACTCCACGCCGTCTCGATCTTCGCCGAACCAATCGCCCTCAACGTGCACGAAGCCAACTCGACCGACATTTCTCGCCAACTCCAAAGCGGCGACGAGATCGTCGACAACGACCTGGATGTCGATGATGTCCTTCGCCACCAGACCGGGGATTGAAGTTGAACCGATGTGGTCGATGCGACGAACTGACGAGCCTGTAGCAGTGCAGAGACGCGCAATTAACCGCTCGGCCTGGTCCGGCCACGTCGGGTCCGGTCGCGCCAGTACGGGCCTCTGGCGTCGTGGGGCCCGTTGCCCTGCGCGCAGATTCGCCTCAAACGGGAGGATGCGCTCGAACCAGAGAGTTTCGAGTGCTTCGACTTCACAGTCGAGTCCGACGCTCAGGTGGACGTCCGCCGGATCGGCGCCTATCACTACCGTGATCGAGTCGTTGAGCGGTTCCCATTTTGGAACTTTGGAGTGCGCGACGGCGCCAAACTTCACCAGCGCATCTCGTAGTACTTCGCTCGGTGTGGATACGACAAGCATCAGCCCTCAGAGTAAACGTTGGCGACACGGAGTACGGGCATTGAGGGAGTCGCTAGTGGCCGCTGGTAGTTCGGCTGCGTCGAGTCTCTAACACCAGTCAGGCTTTTGGCGAAGTACGTCGACAGAGACTGTGATATCCGTTGCCTCGGACCACGATGCAGGCGTCGAACCAGAGCTGGTGCGAATATGAAACTGAACTACAAGCAACCATCGAATGTTGAGCAGTACTATCAAGTGCACCATGGTTGATGATCTGACGGACCCCAGAAGAGAAGAACCCGCCTTTGTACTTGACGAACGCAGGATGCTGGAGTCTTGGCTGGAGTTCCATCGCGTCACGCTCGAGTTGAAATGTGAAGGTCTTTCGGAAGGGCAGTTGAGACGTCGGCCCGTCGAGACTTCCGCACTTTCGCTTCACGGTTTGGTTCGCCACATGGCCGAAGTGGAACGCGCCTGGTTTCGGCGTGTGTTGCCCGTCCAACCTGAACTTCCAAGGATTTGGTGCACTGAGGATAACCCCGAGCTCGATCTTTTCCCTCTCGACAACGCCTCGTGGTCAACGGACCTCAGCGTGTGGCGGGCTGAGTGCGCGTCGGCCCGGGAGTCAGCAACAGCATTTTCGCTCGATGACACGGGAACTCGACACGGCCAACCTTGTTCCTTGCGCTGGATTTACAACCACATGATTGAGGAGTACGCGCGTCACAACGGGCACGCTGACCTCATTCGCGAAATGATCGATGGCGCCGTCGGTTGTTGAGGCCCGTAGCTAGTTGAACTAAGAGGCAGTGGAGTCTCGTCGCGAGCTATTGGTCCGCTGAGGTGAGACCGAGCGTCAGAGACCGTCCCAGTGCGATAGTTCGACCTTCAATGGATCGAGGCCCATGGGGCCGAGTTCGAGGGCGTGCGAGTGGAACTTCTTGAGTGAAAATTCAGCGCCGAGCCGCTCCCTCGTTTCGTCGCGGGTGCGCAGCCAAACCCTTTCGCCGACTTTGTAGGAGATGGCCTGTCCGGGCATTCCGAGGTAGCGGTCGACCTCGCTGTTGGCAAAGGTCTTGTCGAGTAGCGCTTGATTCACCATCAACTCGCGAGCCGACTGCGCGTTCCACGCGTTGCCGTCGCCGTCCTCGTAGCCAAGGTGCATTCCAATGTCCACCACCACTCGCACCGCGCGCATAGCTTGAGCGGAGAGGTAGCCCATTTCAACACCGGGATCGTCGAAGGCGCCAAGTTCATCCATGAGCCGCTCGGCGTAGAGGGCCCAGCCCTCGACGTAGCCGCTGGAGTTGCCGAAGGTGCGCTGGAACCTGCTGAGTCGATCCTTTTCCAGGGTGGCAGTCGCGATTTGCAGGTGGTGGCCGGGCACCGCTTCGTGGTACCAAATCGACGGCATCTTCCACCAACTGAACTCGCTCTTGCCTAAGGTGGGGAACCAGGTCGTGCCGGGTCGGGTCAGATCCTCACTCGGGCGCTGGTAGTAGGGAGCGGCGGCGCTACCTTCGGGAGCGAGTCGGGCGTCGCAGAACTTGATCCGATCGTCAATGTCGAAGTGGACACCCTCCATTTGCGCGACGGCTGCTTGGGTGAAGAGCTTTAGTCTTTCAATGAGAGTGTCCGCCCCCTTGACCAGATATTGGGGATCGGCGTCGAGGTGGTCGGCCACCTCGCGCAGGGATTTCGCGCCGGGCTTTATCCGTGACGCGACCTCCCACATTCGCTCGTTGATTCGAGCCAAGTCCTCGAGACCCCATTCGTACGTCGCTCGTAGGTCGAGTTGCGCGCCGGTGTGGTTTCGAGCCCACACTGCGTAGCGCTCCTCGCCCACGGGATCGTCGGGGTTCGAGCGGGGTGCGTACTCATCGCGGAGCCATTGGGCCGTTTTCCCAGACGCTAGATCCGCCTTCGATCCCGCCTCGTGCAACGCCGGGTGCCTGCCGGTCGGATCAATTCGTTTGGCGAATCCCGCGTAAGCGCCCCTGGCGAATGTTTCGAGTTGCAAGGCCACACCCATTGTCTGTCGTCGCGACGTCACTTTGGCGTCGGCGGCGAGGTCGTTGACGCACGACACCCACGACGCCAGCGCATCAGAAACCGAGTTCAGGCGGGCGGTGATGTTTTGAACCTGCTCGTCGGTGTCGTAGGACATCATTTCAAACACTTGACGAATTGTCATCGCGGGCGAACGGATGACATTCCAGCGAATTTGGTCCTCGCGAGCGTTGGCGAGCGTCAGTTGCGATTCCAGGCGTTCCTGCATGACCGCCTTGGCGACCCTCTCTATCTCGTTCTCGGGTCGCGTGGTCTGCAGTTCAGCAAGCGCATTCTTGGTTAGTTGGAGCTTCGCGTCCGCACCCTCGAGGGAAAAGTCGTCGAGTCGGTCGTCGCTCCCGGCGACGCCCAGAGAGGTGGCAGTCGTGGGGCTGAGTTCAGCCAACCCCGAGACGAATCGATCACTAAGTTCAAAGATTGGCGATTGGATCGATGTGGCCATTACGCAGGTCTATCAGGAATCGGACTTCGCGTCACCACCGAGGTGCGTTCGAAAAGGTGTACGCAGCGTTCTTCCGTCGTCGCCCTCGATCAATCCCATCACTATTGAGACTTTGTAGTGCGGCGGTACACCTCAGAGCGAGTCGTTTTGTTCGTCCGAACTAGCAAGAAGTCTGAGTCGTGCGCAAGCTTCTCGACGGATCACCCTTCGATTTCTACGCCCCCTCGGGCTATGCACCCTCCAACTCGTCGGATGGAAACGCACTCAAGATGCAGAACTCGTTTCCCTCGGGGTCGGCCATGACGACCCAAGTAACCGACGGATCTTGGCCAATCGAAACGCGATGTCCGCCCAGCGCTTCGATTCGAAGCACTTCACTGTCTTGGGCGTCAGGTCGAAAATCCAGGTGGAGTCGATTTTTAAGTGTCTTCTCTTCGGGGACCCTCAAAAAAAGTAAGTCCGGTGACATCCCCTCTGCGCGGACTCCTGCTGGCGGCGAAAGCATAACCAGGTCGTCATCGCTGTCGTCGGAAATGTTCCAATGGAGCACTCTTTGCCAAAACTCGGCTTGACTCCTGGGATTGATGGCGTCAATAGTGACCTGTTCGAATTTGAGCGCGCGACGAATGTTAACGGTGAAGCGAGGTGCGGGCAACTTGTCCACACCTCGAACGATGCAGCGGTGCGATTCCGAGATGGTCAATGCAGAGCGTCACTGATGAATCAACGCGGTGCGTGGTCGCGTTTCTCTCAGAGATCCCACACTCCATCCCACCGTCTATTCCGGCCCCACCGGACAAGATCTCTTGGATTCTCGGATAATTCGGACACCACCGGACGAATCCGACCATACGTATCCTTCTTTTAATCCCCAGACGAAATCGACACCATTCGACCAAAGCGACGACAGCGGACGAACAGTGAACCGGCCTTGGGTTCCCGGGGACTTCCGATCATGGACCTTTGGCTCGATGACCCCAAGGTGGGCGCAGAGGCGCAGCGCCATGAGCTGCTCGTTTCCAGAAAATCGGAACGTACTCCTTACGGGTTCATCAGTCGGAATTTGACGAGAGCGCTGAGACGACCGCGACCGAGTCAATCCCTATCTAAAGATTGATGCGTTAGTGGTCGGCACTAGGTGCATGTAAGCATTCTTCTTAAATACACTTAGTGGAATAAGTGCATGTATAATGGTCTAATGAATACGGCTAGAGAACCTAAGGGCGTGCCAGTAGGCGGACGAGTCAAGTCTCGTGGGAACGCAGAGTCCAACGTGGTCCTACCTTCAGATTTGATAGACGACGAAGCGTGGCCACGAATTGAATTCGAAGAGCGTCGATTCGATGAGGAGATCAATCACGGCTCTCGGCGGCAGCGTCAAACCGCTCGTGGACCATACCGAGCAGCGGTCGTACCCGAAATCGCCGTCATCGCGTCAATCAAAGTCCCATCAGACGTGGCGACACTCGCCGCTGAGGCCTCGACGGAGATCGCTCGATTCGACGCGGAGATCGGTTCGGGACTCTCCAACTTCTCAGCCATACTTCTTCGCTCCGAGTCCGCATCGTCGTCAGAGATCGAGAACCTCACGGCCGGTGCGAAGGCAGTCGCGCTCGCTGAAATTGGTGATACCAGCAAGAAAAACGCAACGATGATCGCGGCGAACACTCTGGCTATGAACCGTGCCATTGAACTAGCAGACCGACTTGATGGAGAGTCGATCATCGCCATGCACACCGCTCTCTTGCAAGACTCACATCCAGAGTGGACGGGGCACTGGCGTAGCGACCAAGTGAGAATTGGTGGCTTCTCTGTTCACACCGCAAAATTCGTCCCGCCTCATCACGATCGCGTGCCGGCAGCAATGGCTGATCTTGTTTCCTTTATGAAGCGGCAGGATATCCCGACGTTTGATCAGGCGGCCGTGGCGCACGCTCAGTTCGAAACGATCCATCCATTCCCCGACGGCAACGGTCGAGTTGGACGGGCACTCATTCACGCAATCCTCAAGAACCGTGGATTGACGCACAACGTCACCGTTCCAGTTTCGGCTGGACTTTTGGCAGACACCGATTCCTACTTCGACGCGCTAACGCAGTACCGAATGGGTGATCCAGTCCCGATCATTGGACTCATGGCGGAAGCATCATTCTCGGCAATCGAGAATGGGCGCCACCTCGCCGGCGATCTCCGAAACGTCAACGATGATTGGCATCAAAAACTCAAAGCACGATCTGACGCTGCTGTCTGGAGAGTGGCGGATCTGGTGCTCCGTCAACCGGCAATCGATTCTGCACTTGTACAGCGAGAACTCTCGCTTTCGCAACCTACGACCGACCGCGCTATCGCACAGTTAGTCGATGCTGGAATAGTGACTCGTGCTTCATCGAATCGTCGCTATCAGCGCTGGGTAGCCACCGACGTGATTGACGCACTCGACGCGTTCGCTCAACGAGCCGGGCGACGATCGAAAGTTTGATTGATCACGACCGATGAATTCATCCGGTTCCTCCAAATTCGAAACAGCGATGAAAACGAACGCGCTAGGACAAAGTATTCAAGCCATTCACAAATTCCTCAAGATCAACTAATCTGATTCGCCGCGAGCGGCCAATGTAAACAGAGTCAATGGCGCGTGCGTTAAGCAGTTCATACAGTTTCGTCCGGCTAACGGCGAGAAGCTTGGCTGCATCGGCCACAGTGAGAAGCAGTAACGAGACCGAAACGACTTCCGAGACAAGTGAGCGATTTTCATTCAGTCGATCACTCCTGCACATGGTCTTCGCACTGCTCGAAGGAAATAATTCGGCATTTATCTTCGCTACTTGATCGCCTAGATTGGCCCGACGTACGGTAACTTCTGCTTCAGTTCGTCTCGTAATACCGGTGATGTCGGGTGGCAAAAAGGTGCGGTTTCGCTCCTCAAAAATCCCACGCTTTATCCCACGGACTTGCCAAACACCACTGAACCAAGCCGACGTCAGTGAACGAGTTTTCCTTTTATTTGGGACTTTTTCGACTTCGCTGGACCACAAAAACTGGTCTGACCCCTCTTTTAATCCGATGGCGCCCGGCGAAAACACGTCCACTCACTCCTCAGGGCCGAGACTCAAAACGGAATGTCGAAGTAGTCCTCAGTTGAAGTCTGTGTAAAGCCCAACGACGTGTACAGGCCCAGTGCTCGGTCGTTCTTGACCTCGACCTCGAGATGCAATCGTGTCACACCGGCCCCGTGGGCCTGGTCGCAGACTCGTCGAAGGAGATCGCGTCCAATACCCATGCCTCGGAGCTGGGGCTCGACGGCAAATCCATAGATGCCCCATTGCTCTGGAGATCGGTCGACTCGAAGCGCCGCGACGACTCTTCCGTCGCGTTCGGCTACCAATCTCGAATCATCGAGGGCATCAAGAACCATCGAACCCGCCGAATCACTGAACGCCTCGGCGAGGATTCGGGCCTCTTCGGTGAGGTCGTCGCTCGAAATTGGGCGCAGTATTAGGGATGGATCCGACGGGCCTTCTACGGCTGGTCCATCTAAGTCCATCGCGTGCTCCGAGTGATCGAGGAACCCGCGACGCGATTCGGCCATGGCTCGACCGCCTGGAGAGGTCCTCGGAACCACGAGCAAGATTTTGTCGTGACCTCGCTCACGGCACAACTCAATCGCTTCGTCGAGCAGTCTCGTTGCGATCCCTCGGCGTCGATAGCCCGGATGAACCATTCCCGCAAGCTCTACGGTGGGAGCGCCAAATGCGTAGAGGCCCAGGAAGCCAACGAGATGGCCATCCTCCCACCAAAGGACGTCTTCCACTTCGTTGCCCGAGCGCGACTTGAGGGTACTCCACTCCAATTTGAGTCGCCCACCATCGGCGGACACCGAGTCGACCTCCAGCGCGGCGATCTGTGTGAGGGTTTCGGGGAGAAGTCCAAGGGTCAGTTCGAGCACGTCAAATCGTAGTTCGAAACGTCGTGGCACAAGCACGTTCCAGCTGCGTCGCAGATCGCGGGTTTAGTGTCGATGAGCAACTCTGTAATCCGCCAGTTGGAAAACGTGGACGTCGACTATTCGACACAGGTTCTACGAGAATCCCAATCTCTAGTGAATGGTTGGAGACTTCTTACGTCGGGTCTCCGACACCAACAAACGCCGGCCATTGGATCTGCGCTTGAAATCACTGTTTCTTTGACAAGGGAATCGATGAAGCAGTCTGCGGGTGCGGATTCACGGAGCGCACCTTGACTTAGCTGGCCACCTTCGCCAGAACGGCCGCGATGACTAATGCCATACTGTGCGAATGGATCAGCGCATCAGTTTGGCAACACTCGGAGTCCACGACCTCAAAGTTACCCGGACCTTTTACGAAGCAATTGGCTGGAAGGAGGCTCAGCAGCCTGACGGTGAGGTGTGTTTCTTTCAGGCGGGCTCAATGGTATTTGGACTGTGGACTGCTCTCGGTGGTCATGGTGCTCCTGGAATCGAATTGGCGTACAACGTTCGATCGCCGGAAGAAGTCGGTGCCACACTTAAGGAGGCCGAACTCGCGGGTGCCACGATAGTTCGACCTTCCGCGATCGCGGAGTGGGGCGGCACCTCGGGTGCGTTCGCCGATCCCGACGGATACGTGTGGGAAGTTGCGCACAATCCCGGATGGACTCTTAAAGAGGACGGCTCAGTTCAGATGTAGCAGGCGGCGGACTTTCTACATTCGCGGTTCTTGCAAGCGACCAACTGCAAACGTGGTTATTGTCACCAGAATCTCTCTCGATCAAACTTCCCACTTACCCATTATGGGAAAGTGGGCTATGATTAAGGGACACCCGAAAGGACCTGATGACCCTCATCGAGACTGACGATCGCAGCCGCGTAGTACTTCCTGGACATCCGAGCCAACGCTTCATGGTCCGCGAAAATGAGGATGGCAGCATCCTGCTTGAGCCGGCCCGAATCGTCACCGAGGCCCAGCTCGAGTACGACGAGAGCCCCGAGTTACAAGCCCTACTCAGCCGCGCTGCCGCGTCGAAAACCGTGTCACGGGCTCGTCGGCGTCAGTGAGCGGCCCTTCGGGCTACTCCGAAATCGCCAATGTCCAACTCGACGAGATCGAGAATGGCGGCAACCCTGATCTCTACGATGCGTTGCTCGACGTCTGTGAGTTCGTGCTCGCCAGCCCGGGGCAGGCCCAATCGCGCTCGAGCGCTCTCACGACTGCGGAAGGCATTCGCTTTCGCTTGGCGGTGCCGGGTCACCATCCCTACAAAGTCTTCTGGTCCAGTGATGGCCCTCGCATCGAGGCCGTTTTCCCCTACCACTAATGGCGGCGAGGTTGACCTCATCTCATCATTGCCGCGGTTCCTCTCGCTTTCCCTAGTACGCCTCATTGTTGAGAGCGCCGTCCCGACCGTTAATCGAGAGATGGTCAACATTGCCTTGCCTCTTTTGCGAGAACGTATGAATACTGTCAACGCGCGAAGCGTGCCTTGGTGAGGTCTATTCGATACGCGTCGCTTGGCCCCTTGAGCGGCGTTCCTTCAACGAGGTAGTGGGTTCGCGCTCTATCTTCGTGTCCCCGAGGCGCGAATCCTCCGGCGCGAATCACTCGCCACCAAGCCACGTCGGCACCGTAGCGAGCCATTACCGTCCCGACGGCCCGGGCGCCGCCGGTGCCAAGGGTCGCCGCCACGTCGCCGTACGTCATAACGCGCCCTGGTGGGATAGCTCGCACAATCTCCAAAACGTGCTCTACGAAATCGGAGGTGTCGCCGTCGGCGTTCAATCGTTTCTTGTGCAGAATGATGCCACCTTTGCGCGATCCGGCGCTACGAGTTTCTCTTCGCGCCAGAGCGTAGATGTTAAAGGAATCGTAGACTTGGGGCCCCTAGCTAAATACCCTAAAGAAGCTTCCGGCGCAACTGCCTAACTGCTCCGATCCCCAGTGAGGCCGAACAAATGAGCACACGGACAAGGCAAACGATGGGATCAACGAGGTCAGAGTGAGGAGGTTACGTTCGTGAAGATTGTCACCTTGTGTACGGGCAACGTGGCTCGTTCGGTCATGTTGGGCTACATGCTGACGACGCTTGGTGAGGTGAACGGGTTCGACTGGAAGATTCGCACCGCTGGTACGCACGTCATTGAGGGCAGTGCCATGAGTTCACGAACAAAAGACGCACTGGTCTCGATACCCGACCTAGGCGAACATCAGTACGGTGCGCACCGAAGCCATCAACTCAACGAAGACGACGTCGAGTGGGCTGACGTCATAGTGGCCAGCGAAGCCAATCACGTCAACTTCGTGCGGGCGAACCATCCCGGCGGCTCGGGCAAGACCGTCCTTCTCGCCCAGTTCCTTCGTGAAGCGCCACTCGACGTCACTCGTAGTGAGCAGATCCGTCAAGTGGCACTACTGACGCCCTCGGGGTTTTTTGACGTGGACGATCCCGCCGGAGGAGATCAAGCGACGTACAACCAGTGCGCAGCAAAGTTGTGGGCAATGGTCCAAGCCTTCGCCACCATCGTGGCCGACGAGGAGAGTTAGTCGAGTTCGACGGAGCGCAGGCCACCCCACGCGAGGGTGGCACTGCGCTGGGCGAGTCGTTCCGCGACGCCGGGACCGGGCGTTGGCCACCCCTTACCTTCTTGTTGGATCAGCCACGCCGTCGCGGCGCCTTCGGCGATGCCCACCACGCCGGCGGCGAGTTGGCGTCGGTGGTCGGGCTTTATACGTACGGCGATGAGCGGCTCTAAGAAGGAGACGAGGCCGAGTTCGACGTTGCGCAGGTTGCCCCTGGTCTCACCTTCGTGAGAGTGGATGAAGAGAATGCGGAAGGCGTCCGTTTCACCGACGACCATCTCGAAGTAGACGCGAAAGGCGACTTCGATCTTGGCGCGGGGTGCTTCAACGTCGCCGACGGCGACGCGCAGTGAGTTGAGAAGTTTCTCGGCGGTCTGGTTGACGATCTCGCGGTAGAGCTCGGTCTTGGACTCGAAGTACTGGTAAAGAATTGGCTTGGTGAAGCCGGCCCCTTTGGCGATGTCGTCCATGGTGGTGGCTTGGAAGCCGCGCTCGGCGAAGATGGACCTTGCGACCAGGAGAAGCTGTTCTCGTCGTTCCCCGTGGGGTGTGCGTTCGGCCTGGGCGGTTCGCTCGTCGTTAATGACCATACGACGAAAGCCTACTTGGCGTCACGTAAGCCCTACCACGGCCATAAGAGTGGCCAGTCGCTGGGGGAGCGCGTCGAGATTGAAGTGGCGGCGAGCAATCTCGGCGTTGTGTCGAAGACGCTCGTCGTCGGGGCTGTCGAGGAACTCGAGTGCTCCTTCGACGTCGTCGAGGTCAAAGAATTGAAAGCCAAAGGCGCGAATCTCTTCGAGCACTGGGTAGGGGTAGACGGCCAAGGGACGACGATGCGTGACCGATTCGAGCACGGGATTGCCGAAGCCCTCCCACGTCGAGGGCAACGTCACGAGGTCCGCGGCGGCGTACGCGTCGTGAATGGTGAGACCCTCTGGTAGAGCGCGACGAACCTCGACGGTCGACTCGGCGAGCAAGTTCGCCAACGTGGGGCCGTAGCCGTCTTCGGCGGGACCGAGCAGCCAGAGGACGGCGTCGAGCGCCGTCGCGAGCTCAAGTGCGCCGGCGACGTTCTTTCGAGGAATCGCGCGCGTGGGCAGAAGCATCAGTCGTTCGTTCTCAAGGCCGAGTGCGTGGCGCGTGAGATGACGACGACCGAGGGGAGGATCACAGTCGAAGGAGTTGTAGATCGTGACCGCGCTAACGCCGCGCTCTTCGAGCTCTCTGCGAGAGAGATCGTTAATGGTGACGTGGAGCCAGAGATCTTGATCACGTGGCGTCGCTTCGTCGCGCCACTGTTCGCGCTGCCAAGGAAGATCGTGGTGATGAAAGATCGCGGCACGCTGATCGAGCGCTTGGTAGAGAACGTCGCGCGCAGGGACGTTGAGGGGAAGTGACGCGAGATTCTCCACGATCACGAGATCAGCGTTGTCGATTACTTGGTTGAGCGTGTCGAGAGACGGCGACGACGTCGCGCCAATGGCGAGGTCGGGCATAAGGACGTCGGCGTCGCCGTCGCCCGCGAGCGTAGTGACGTCGTGGCCAAGCTTTCGAAGGGCGTTGATCCACTTTCTGGCTTCGACGCTCACGCCGTCGTTAGCGCCCAAGCGAAAACTCACTACGACGAGGCGGGCCACTCGTCAAGGCTAGGTCGGGGTCGTATTTCCGCTCCAGTAGTAGAGTTGGTCGCGGCAGTGACACTCGTCGATGCCCTTGCAGTGGAGGAACTTCGGTGGCGAAACGTGCACTGATTACCGGCATTACCGGCCAAGACGGTTCCTACTTGGCTGAACTCCTGCTCGGTCAGGGCTACGAAGTCGTCGGCCTCATGCGGCGCAGTTCCACGGTCAACATCGAACGAATTAGCCACATCCAAGAACAACTGACTCTGGTGTCGGGTGACTTGATGGACGAGGTCTCGCTCATTCACGTACTTCGTGACTATCGCCCCACCGAGGTCTACAACCTCGCCGCGCAGAGCTTCGTCCAGGCTTCGTGGGCCCAGCCAGTCTTGACCGGCGAGGCGACGGCGCTCGGCGTGACAAGAATGCTCGACGCGATACGCATTGTCGACCCCGAGATTCGTTTCTATCAAGCGAGCTCGTCGGAGATGTTCGGTCGGGTTCGTACGGTCCCCCAAGACGAGAACACGTCCTTCTATCCACGTAGTCCCTACGGCGTCGCGAAGGTCTATGGCCACTGGATCACCGTCAACTACCGCGAGAGTTACGGCCTGCACGCCTCGAGTGGCATTCTTTTCAATCACGAGTCACCGCGTCGCGGCATTGAGTTCGTCACCCGCAAGGTCACCCACGGCGTCGCGCGCATTATGGCCGGCCTCGCCAGCGAACTTCGCTTGGGCAACCTAGAGGCGCAACGAGACTGGGGTTACGCCGAAGACTACGTGCGAGCGATGTGGCTAATGCTCCAACGAGATTCGCCCGACGACTTCGTCATCGCCACCGGTAAGACCCACGCGGTGCGCGAGCTGTGCGAAGTGGCCTTTGGTGTTGCTGGGCTGAACTACGAAGAGTTCGTGCGAGTCGACCCTGCGTTCATTCGTCCGGCCGAAGTCGATCTGCTCGTGGGCAACGCCACTAAGGCGCACGACGTGCTCGGCTGGAAGTGTGAGACAGACTTCTACGCGTTGATCGAAATGATGGTTGACGCCGACGTCAAAGCGCTCCAGCGCTAATCCTTGAGCATGGGTAGTTCGTCGCCGGTCGTCGTGCTTCGCGACGCCGTCGTTCTCGTAAGTGGATTTCCATTACTCAGTGGCGTCAACCTTGAACTCGCAGCGGGTTCACTCAGTGTCGTCACTGGCGCGAATGGTGCCGGCAAGACGAGCCTCTTGCGACTCCTCGGCGGTCTCGCGGCGCTCTCGAGCGGAGCGGGCGTCGTGAGCGGGATTGATCTTCGCGGTGGTGATCTTCGTGAACTTCGACGGCGCGTGGGATGGCTCGGCCACGAGGGTTCCTTCTACGACGACTTAAGCGCGTACGAGAATCTCGCCTTTGCCGCGAAGGCGCTCGAGCGTCCCTTGAGTGAGATCCCAACGGTGCTCGAGCGCGTGGGACTGGCGAGTCGCGCTTCGACTATCGCGCGACAGTTGAGTGCCGGTCAACGTCGCCGGCTGGGTCTGGCGTGGTTGCTCCTTCGCCGCCCCGAGCTCTGGCTCTTAGACGAGCCGTACGCGTCACTCGACGAAGAGGGTCGAACATTCTTCGATCAGCTCATCGGTGACGTCATTAGAGGCGGCGCGACGGTGGTGCTGAGTGCGCACGACCCGCTGCGCTCCAGTTCGCTGGGGCCACGAACACTCACCCTGGCCGGCGGGCTCGTCGTCGAAGATCGCTCGTGATCCGTATCGCACTGCTCGTCGCGGCGAAGGATCTGCGTATCGAACGACGCAGTCGCGTGCTGCTCTGGCAGGTGCTGCCCTTTGGCGCGATGGCCCTCGTCCTCTGTGGTCTCGCCCTCGGTCCCCAACACGCCGGCCACTCGAGCGCCGGCCCGGGGCTCTTCTATTTGGTCATGCTGCTCGTGGCGCTCTTGGTGATTAATCGCAGTCAAGTCATCGAAGGCTCACCCGGCACCAAGGCGTCGGTCGCCACCCTCGGACTCGACCCGGCCGGCGTCTTTTTGGGTAAGGCGCTGGCCCTGATGGTGGAGTTGTGGCTGATGGGCGTCGTGCTGCTCGCCGGCTCGGTGTTACTGCTCCACACCGCGCTCGTCGGCACCTTGTCGGCCCTACCTAGTGTGCTGGTTACCCTCGCCGCACTGTCCGCCGCGGGTGCGCTCTATGGAGCGTTGAGCGGGGGCGGCCAGGGTCCGGCGACCCTGCTGCCGGTGCTGTCATTTCCGGCGTTCGCGCCCTTGCTCATCGCTGGCGAGCGCTCCTTTAGTGCAGCCCTGCACGGTGGCGCTCTCTGGCAGTGGTGGGTAATTTCCCTCGTAGCACTGGCTGCCTACGTGGCCCTCGGCATTCTCCTTTACGGTGTTCTAGAGGAATCATGATTAGACAACTCTCCCAACGACTACTCGGACCGGTCACGCTCGTACTGCTGGTGCTGACGCTGTGGCTTGGACTGTGGGTCACCCCTTCCTTCGAGGTCCAGGGGAACCTCGCGCGACTCGTCTACGTGCACCCGGCGATAGCGTGGGTCGCGCTCTACGTTTCCTTCGGTACCGCGACGATCGCGAGCGCGCTCTATCTGTGGCGGCGCACTCGTTCGGCGGTCGTGGACCGCGTAGCGCACTGCGCCATGGAAGTCAGTGTCGTGTTCATCATCCTCACGCTCATTACCGGCTCGATTTGGGGTCGGCCCGCCTGGGGCGTGTGGTGGGCCTGGGACGCGCGGCTCACCTCGACCGCGATACTGGGCGTCTTCGCGCTCGCGTACTTGGCGCTTCGTCGAGCGAACGACGACCCCGAGTTGCGGGCCCGTCGCGGTGCGGTCTTGGCGTTACTCGCCGCGATCAACGTGCCGATCATTCACTTTTCCGTGCAGTGGTGGAAGACCCTGCACCAGGGTGCGACGGTGTTCACTCCCGATCACGGCCTGAAGATTCACGGCATTCAAGCCTGGACCCTCCTGATCAGTTTTATCGGCTTCACTTTGCTCTTTTTCTGGCTGCTGCGTGCGCGCTACCGACTGGAAGTGTTGCGTGATGAGCGCTACGCCGCGTCCTTAGAAGAGGCGCTCGTACAACGTCGTCGTGAGGGAGTTCGCTGATGGAGTACGTCGTCGCGGGCTACTCCTTCGCCTTTGGGGGGTTAGCGCTCTACGCGCTGTCAATCTGGTGGCGAGGACGACGTGCTCGACGCTGACGCTCCTCTCGATCTCACTCCCGTCGCCGCCCCGCCTACGAAACGTCGCGGTCGTTGGCGTTCTATTGGCGTTCTAGCAGTCCTCGCCGCCGCGGTACTGGCGCTCCTCAGCCAAGGTCTGCTGCACTCCCTGAACTACTTCGAAACGATCGATCAGGCCATGAACTCGCGCGCTGCGCTCGGCACGAAGACCATACGTTTAGAAGGCATCGTCAAAGCCCACACCATCGTTCGCACCTCGAGCGGCGCGTCGTTTTGGATGAAGGGTGGTGGCCAAGAGGTCTTCGTCAGTGCGCACGGCTCGCCGCCCCAACTCTTTCAGGCCAATATTCCGGTCGTGGTCGTTGGACACTTCACGAGTGCGACGTCGGACAAGTTTGACGGCACCCAGATACTGGTCAAACACACGGCGTCCTACATCGCCCAACACCCCAAGCGCGTGAAGGCCCCCAACGGGACGACGCGATGATCTTGACGTGGCTCGGGCGCGCGGCGCTCTACGTCTGTTTCATTGGCGCGGTCGGTGGCATTGTCGAACAAGCGCTCGCGCTACGTCAAAGGCGCGCGTCGCGCGCGCGTTGGTGGGCGCTGCTCTCGGTCCTGGGCATTGTCGGCGCCATTGGTGTCATGGAGTTCGCGCTCGTCACGCACAATTTCTCTCTCGCGTACGTGGCGGAGAATAACGCCACGTACACGCCGCTGCTGTACTCGATCACGGGTCTCTGGTCGGCGCTCGAGGGTTCGCTCATGCTCTGGGTCTTGCTCCAGAGCGCGATCACGTGGGGCGTGCTGCTCTACTACCGGCGCGATAAGGACGACGCCGTCGTCGGTTGGGCCGCCATCGTGCTCTTCGCGGTCGGCGCCTTCTTCACGTTGCTCATGATGGGTCCGGCCGATCCCTTCCTTCACAACGCCGCCCACGTTCTCCAGGGCGCCGGTCCAAACGCTTTGTTGCAGGACAACCCACTCGTCGCGGTGCACCCGCCGCTGCTCTATCTAGGCTTCGTGGGCTTTAGCGTGCCCTTCGCCTTCGCTACTGCGATGTTGATCACCGGACGGGTGCAGGACCGCTGGCCCCTGGAACAGCGCCGCTGGACGGTGCTCGCGTGGGGCTCGCTCTCGCTCGGGATCGTGCTCGGCGCGTGGTGGAGCTACCAGGTGCTCGGCTGGGGTGGGTTCTGGGGCTGGGACCCGGTGGAGAACGCCGCGTTGCTGCCGTGGTTAACGGCGACGGCCTACATCCACTCGGTCATTGTCCAAGATCGACGCGGGCTCTTTCGAGTGTGGAATCTCTCCCTGGCCATCGCGACGTTCGCCCTCACGATTCTCGGTACGTTCTTTACTCGATCGGGCGTTCTCGTGAGCGTGCACGCCTTCTCTTCGAGCACGCTCGGGCCCCTGCTCATTGGTCTGTTCTTTGTGGTGGTGGTCGTGGGCGCCGGTCTGCTCGCGTGGCGCGGGGATCGACTACGAGCGCCGGTGGGCGTCGAGCATCCGCTCTCGCGCGAGGGACTTTTCGTGGCGAACAACATTCTTTTCGTGGGCTTCGCGATCGTGGTCTTACTGGGCACGGTCTTTCCGCTCCTCTACCAAGCGATCAACGGCACGCAGGTTACCGTCGGCACGCCGTACTTCGCCTCCGTAGCGGCGCCCGTGAGTGTGTTGTTGTTGCTACTCATGGCGGTAGCGCCTCTGGTGAGTTGGCGTAGCGCGAACGCGACCGTGCTGTGGGCGCGAATGCGCGCGAGTGCGTGGACGGCGCTCGCGGTGGTGGTGGTGCTACTCAGTGTGGGCATTCGCCGCCCCGCCGAAGTCGTCGCGGTCTTTCTCTCGGTACTCGCCGCGGGCGCGGCGCTGCGTACGTTGCGCGGTGCGCTCGTGACGGCGATTCGTCGGGGCTCGTGGCGCCGCGTTCTTCGCTCGCCGACCATTGGTGGCATGATCGTGCACCTTGGTGTCGTGATCTTGGCGCTCGGCATCGTGACCTCGACGACGTACGTCAAGCGCTCTGAGGTGACTCTCGCCACCGGCCAGAGCACCGTCGTCGACGGCCAGTTGGTCAAGTTCTCGGGATTCCATAACGCCGTAGACGCCCTTCGCTCCGCGACGCAACTAAAGGTCACCGTGGACGGACACCAACTACGCCCCGCGATCACGACCTACAACGGTCGTAACGGGCAGACCGTGGGTACGCCGGCGATCGACTCGAATCTTCTGCGCGACGTCTACGTGACCTTCGAGGCCGTGGGGGGTAACGGGTCCACCTCGGGCGCTCAGGTTCGAAACGATCTACCCACTGGCTCGATCGTGCTCGGCGTCACCGTTGAACCGCTCCTGGCGTGGCTCTGGCTCGGGGGACTCGTTATTGGCTTTGGTAGTGCGCTCTCGTTCTTTCGCCGCCGTTACGACGAGTCCGCGTCATGAAGCGCTCGGTCATGGCCAGCGCGCTCGCGGCGATCGTCGTCGTTGTAGCGTTCTCACTCTTCTTAGCGACGCGTCACCCGATCACCAACGCCACCGAGACCCAGAGTCCGTTGCTCGGCAAAGTGGCCCCGGCACTGTCGGGCAAGAAGCTTGGCGGCACGGGGACGCTCAGTCTCAAGGCGGACCTGGGCAAGATCGTCGTCGTGAACTTCTGGGCTTCGTGGTGTGGTCCGTGCAGGACCGAAGCGCCCAGATTGTCGACCTTTGCGTGGCAGGAGAGAAACAAAGGTGTTGACGTGCTGGGCGTCGTCTTTGACGACACCGTGAGTGCCGCGGCAGCGTTCGCCACGTACTACGGCTCGCTCTATCCCTCGGTGATCGACGACGGTGGCGTCCTCGCGAATCGCTACGGCGTCACGTCACCGCCCACGACCTTCATCATTAACGCGAAGGGCGTAGTCGCGGCGACGCTCATTGGACCGGTGGGCACTCGACAACTTGAAGAAGTGGTCGCGCGGGTGAGGTCGTGGAAGTAACTCGCTCCTTCGCTCTGTGGTGCGTGGCGTTCATCGTGGTCGCGGCTTTTGCCGTGGCGCTGCACCCACACGGGTCAACCGATAGTTCTCGCGTCGCGCATCTAGAGACGTTGGTGCGTTGTCCATCGTGTGACGATCTCTCGGTCGCGGTGAGTAACGCAACGTCGGCCGTCGCCGTTCGTCACGAGATCGTGAAGAAGGTGGCCGAGGGTCAAAGTGACAGCCAGATCTTGACCTCGCTCGAGTCGGTCTACGGCACCTCGATTCTTCTCGAGCCACCGACCTCGGGTCTGGGCGCGTTGCTCTGGATCGTGCCGCTACTGCTCGTGTTCGCGCTCATCCTCAGTGCGATCCGTCTGTCGAGACGGCGATGAACAAGACCGAGCAACAGATTCGCGACGAGATCGCGTTGCGTGAGGCGTCCCTGGCGGACGCCAGAAGAGAACTCGCCGCGGGAGAGCTTTCGGCGAGCGAGGCGTCGGTCATTGAACGCCGCGAAGGGGCCGCGCTCGAAAAGGCGCACGGCGAACTGGCCGCCCTGGGACCGCAGAGTACCAAGCTGCGAACGGTCCGTCGACGTCGACGTTGGCTGTTACTGAGCGCGCTTGGATGTTTTTTAATAGCCGCGGTGGTGTTGCTCTGGTCGTCGCTCTCGCCGCGCCAGCCCGGGAACTCCATTACCGGCAACGTCTCACTTGGTCAGGCCCAGGAGGTCACGCAGTTACTCACCGAGGCCCAGGCCGACATCGCTAACGGCAACGTGGTCGCGGCGCTGAGTGCGTACCAACAGGTGCTGGTGCTTCGTCCAAAGAACGTCGCGGCACTGACCGAGACGGGGTGGCTGGAGTTCTCGGCCGGTAGTTCGACCACCAATCCCGCACTCGTCAAACTCGGTGTGAAGGATCTTCGTAAGGCGATTACTTACGGTCCAAGAAGCGCGGCTCCACGTCTCTACTACGCGATTGTCGCTGACTTGACGCCCGGCAACAGTGCGCTGGCGAAGCAAGAGTTCCGCGTTTTCCTCGCACTTCACCCGTCGCGAGGTCAACTCGCGAGTGCTCGTGGCTTCTTGAAAGCATTGGGAATCAAAGCGTCGTAGTCGTCCCCGACAAGACTCCGCTACCAGGCATTGGCGATTCATTGCGTTGGTTTAGCCGAATCAGGAAATGAAAAGTTATTTGAAGTAATAATACAGGCTGGACCCGGGCAGTTCGGTCTGGCGCAACTAGCAAACTACCTGGTAACGAGCCATAACTGTCACCGATCGATTCACAGTTTTTCTTTGAAGATGCCCAGGATGATCAAGATGTCGGATATTCACTCTTTTGCTCCCCTCTCTGCGAAGTCTGTTTATTTGACTCACTTCATTACAATCGGGTTACAGGGGAAAACGACTTGCCGGGCCAAAGATTCATTGGTACGATTGGGGCAGTTGAAGTTAACTGGTAGACGGAGAAAATATGACAGAGCGAGTTCGCGGAATCTTTTTCGAACACCGGGCGAGGATTCTTCCGGTCTTCCTCGCGCTGACGCTGGTGGCTGCTGTCATCGTCACTATTTTCACAACGCAAAATGCTCGCGCGGACTACGTGAATTGCGGTTACGGCTACTCGTTTGGTGGCCTCTACGGCTCTGGCGCTGGTTTCGGTTATGGCAACAACACCGGGGGAGAATTCGGTTACGGCAACACGGTATGTGGACCTCTTGCTATGGGCTCATCACTGCCGACCGGAACGGCAGGCGCTTCCTACAACGAGGCGCTGTCTGGTAGCGGTGGCACTGGAATATACACGTGGAGCGGTGGGCCTCAGGACGGTCTCGCAATCTCCTCCAACGGTACGGTTTCCGGTACTCCTACAGGTAGCGGGAATTTCACCTTTACGGTCACGTTGAAAGACAGTAACTTAATGTCGATCACCGGTCCAGTGACGCTTTCCGTGGTGCCAATTGTCGGCGGAACGACTACCACGACGACCGCGCCCACCACGACGACGACCGCGCCCACCACGACGACGACCGCGCCCACCACGACGACGACCTCGCCCACCACGACGACGACCGCGCCCACCACGACGACGACCGCGCCTACCACGACGACGACCGCGAAAACACATCATCGTCGTGCACGCTTGTACATAAGCAGAATCGTCGGCCGCGCCGTCGCCGGAAGAACTAGGACGTTGACCGTTCTGGGCGGGGGCTTCTTCGGTGCGCCAAAGGTCACGAGCAACGCCAAATACAGGGTGATCGTGACCGTCTCTAAGGACTTCCGCGTACGGCTCATTATTCACGTCAGGTCGGTGGTCGGTGTTCATGGTTGGCACACGCTCACCTTCCGTCTCGCGAACGGCAGAGTGGTCAGAAGGGGCTACTTGACACTGAAGTAACGTTTGAAGAGTCAAAGAGTCAGAACGCCCCCTCCAAAGAGGGGGCGTTCTGATTTTGCGTTTTAAGTGATGCTACGGGTGAAGCGCGCTGTGATTTTCGAATGTTCTACTTCGTCACCTGTTCCCTCGAGCGAGAAGAGGCGTGACACTTCGAGCGCCTCGACATCGCTTTTCGTTGGACAATCTTTCCCCCCGCACCTACTATCGATTCGGGCGGTTTGATTCTCTCGATGAAGCGATTGCTTGGGCTGACGACGATTTTGTAGACGCTATTTAACGCCGAGATCGGGCACCGCCCCGCGGCGGTCGCTGCGTTCTCGATTACGAAGCGCAGTATTTCGCTCTCAATATAGTGTCGTAGCCGCCTGATCAGAGGGGCCGACAAGTCGGAAACTATTTGGAGTGGAGATACGACTCGCACCTGTGTTGCGCTAAGAGGTTACGTCACGTACTTGAGGCGTGCGTCAGTGCTGGTCTCCTTGATTTCGTCGTCGGCGGTCAAACGTGAGTACGGCCACTATGGCTAGGAAGACAGTAATCGACAAAATGTAGCCAAGCCGTACTGCTCTCCAGGGGGTGAATTCAAGTACTCCGCCGCTCGAGCCCACGCGCACGAGCAGGGTGCCCTCAGCGGACGCAACGGCGGATCGCCCGTTAAGTGACCAACCACGCTCATACGGAGCGTCGACAGTCACCCAGCCGGGAGTGCCGGAGTCAATTCGGTACGCTACCGGTGAAAGTTGTTGCACCGAGGCTCTCGACGTCGTGCTGGAAGTTGACTGCCCGTGTTGTGTGCTATTCAAAGTGTTCGATGAATTAGTGGAACTTCGTTTCATCGTCACAGCGCCACCGTTCAGCCCATTTGATTTTGCCAGCTTGAGCAGTCCGGCGACATTGGAAACCGACGTTAGAGTCTTCACTCTTAGACCGACACCCGTGTATGCAGCGTTTCGACAAACCTCAAGCGAGGAGGTATTCGAGATGAGGAGTAGATCCCTATGGTTGTTGAGCCCGTTGTACGAAGCCCAGTCGACAGTCTTCGCCAAAACCACATACTCAACACCTAACGGTGCTACCAATGCTCCAGATGCCGTTATCTGGGTGCTTTGTTCGAATAACTGTCGCAGGTAGCTCGAACGGGGTGACGTCGACTGGGTTTCGACATTGCCGGCTTCAACATTGTCACCCGAGATCACGTTTCGTCGGAATGACGTGGGCGCAATGTTGGCGACGACTTGGTTATTCGTAAACGGGTACGACATATAAAGGTGCCACGGAACGTACAGAATGTTTCCCGGGCCAGTACCCATCAGGTTGTCGGCTTGTTGGTAAGCGGCTGGAATGGCGCTGGAAGTAATCTGCCCGGAAAGTCCATTGAAGATGGTGGGCGTCTAACTCAGAGGAAGTGCTACGCCAAGCAGTGCCGCAGATGCGATGGCACTGATTTTCTTTGGGAAAATGTTGATCTGAGATAGTCGCTCAACGCCCCAGCCAAAAAAGACAGCGTACGCAAGGGCCAGCAGCATTAGAAACTTTTGAGGCTCGCGCATCAGCGGAGAGAACGGTACATGGTTGTAGGCCCACAGGAACAATCCGCCGGCGGGTGAGGTTCGTGCCCTGAGCCGCTTCGCAGAGCCCATATAAATCTTGGTATGCGGCTGCCCATCGAAGAGGTGCCGCACCTGCAAAAGGAGATCATGCGCTTCGGCATCCGTTACGCTCGCCCGGTCGTCGTGGCGACCCAGATGCTCGAATCGATGACCCACGCACAGGTGCCCACAAGAGGCGAAGTCACTGACGTCGCCAACGCGGTGCTCGACGGGGCGAGTGCCGTCATGCTTAGTGGCGAGGCCGCGATTGGCGATGATTCGGTGGGCTCCGTTATAACTATGGACCGCATCGTGCGTCGCGCCGAGCGGTCCTTTCCCCACGCCGAGCGGGGGCCGATGCCCATTCTCGCCATCACCCGGAGTGCCTCAACCGCGCGACAGTTGTGCAGCTCTTGGGGTGCAGGAGATCTTCCTGTCCTCGGCCAACGACATTGACGCTCTATGCGAGGTGGTCATCACTCAGCTCAAGAGAGTTGGTCAGGCCAAACCCGGTGACGCGGTCGTCCTGATGGCCGGATCGGCGCCGCGATCACCGACACGGTGCGGATGATTATTGTCCACTGACTGGTGCCGTCGAAAGGGGTCCTTCCACCAGTAAACGTGACCGCCGGTGCTGCTAATGGCGTCCGTAATTCAGCCGGTAGAGAATCCCCTCGACTCGGGGACTGCCGCGCGAAAGGAACTCGAGACCTGCGCCTACAGCCCCAAACGTCGTCTGGAGGAACTTATAGGTGAAGAACGCGAGGACTGAGGTCCAGTCGCCACGACGCTGGCGAATGGCATTCCATATCTGCGGTCGTACGGTGCGATAGACCTGCCGAAATTCGGCGGACGATTTTTTGCGCAACTGGCCGTATTGCCACCCGTAATAGAGCGCGCGTTTGACAATGATCGCAACCCCATCGTATTCCGAAACCATGTTTTCGCCGGAATCAATGAGTCCGGTGCGAAACCCCTCTCGATCCAATCGATACTGAAAGTCGTAGTCATCCGCGATCGCACTCACGCCTTCGTCTAGGCCACCAAGTGCGAGGAAGACACCGCGCCGATAGAACCGTGCTGCAGATGCCGATGGAACTTTGTAATAGCAAGTGCGCTCAAATGTGCGACCCCGTTGCCAAAAATTTGGATGCTCGATCCGAGTCACAACATTGAGGTAAATCGCATCGTAGCCCTCGGTCTCGCTAGCGCCCACAGCTTCGCTGAGGAAGTCGGCGTCCACGACGATGTCGCCGCCGGTGTAATAAACGTACTTGCCGTTGGCGACGGAGACGCCGTGATTGACCTGTGCGGTACGCTCGGGTCCCCACGTCACAACCCGAGCGCCGTGCCGTTTGGCGATGCTCACCGATTCATCAGTAGACGAGTTGTCGACGACGATCAACTCGACGTTTGGGTAAGTTTGGTCACGTATCGACGACAGCATTCTGTCGAGGGTTGCCGCATTGTTGCGCGTAGCCACGACGACGCTGACGAGGGGCTGGTTGGATGCGCGCATGTGGTGGTGGAAAAGTTCCGAAATCGGGAGACGCCGCACTGTGGAATGACTCCGTCTTCATTGTAGCCGCCTCCGGGGCCTGTTGGTCAGGACCGACATGTCGAAATGGCGAGGTTGATGTACTCGGTCCCGGCGATCTCGTCGGCCAGACCCACAGTGCGAGGTTCGACGCCACGACCGTCAAGCTCTACGCCAAGGGACAACTGGTGAAGGCTCCCGCTGGATGTCGGCGTCGGTCATCTTGCTCTTGATCGCTGGCACCGGGTGTAGCCTGCACACTAGCCGCCGCCGGGCCAGAACGAGGGCAACCCGTCTCCGAGGTCAGTTGCGACGCGCTGCTCGAACGATCGTTGCTACAAAGGCGTCAACAAACAACGGAGGTAATGGATGATACGCGTCGGTGTGATTGGGCTTGGCTACTGGGGTCCGCGCATTCTGCGAAATGTTGTCTCTCTTCTGCCGGCTGAACAGGTCATTGTCTGCGATTCGAATCCAACCCGCCTCGAGGCCGCTCTAGCGAGCTACCCTGGCATCGAAGCGGCGGATAGCATCGAGGAGTTCCTGGACCAGGACGTCAACGGCGTTATCCTCGCCACTCCTGTTCACACGCATGGTGAGCTTGCTCAGCGCATTATGAATCGGGGGGTCGACATTCTCGTCGAAAAACCCCTCGCAACGAGCGCGGTAGTTGCGCGCAGCCTGGTGGATTATGCAAGGAATCACAACCTCGTCCTGATGATCGGGCACACCTTCCTGTATAGCCCGGCGGTCCAAGTAATTCGGGATCGGGTGCTACGTGGCGAACTCGGCGACATCCACTACCTGATGTCAACTCGAGTAAATCTCGGGATCCATCAATCGACGGCTAGTGTCATGTGGGACCTGGCACCCCACGATCTCTCGATCATGTCCTATGTGCTCGAAGAGGTTCCGATCAGTGTTAGTGCCCTGACGAGGTCCAGTTTGGCGGGCCAGCCGGCGGATGTGGCCTTTATGACACTGCAATTTCCTTCGGGCATCATCGCGGAGTCGAGCATGTCGTGGTTAGCCCCTACAAAGATTCGATCGATGACCTTCGTTGGTAGACAGCGGATGCTCGTTTATGAGGACACTGATCTGGAGACACCCGTTCGTATATACGATAAGGGGGTCAGCTTTTCATTAGACTCCGGTTTTGGTGCGCGGGAGCTGTCATATCGAACTGGAGATATGGTCGCGCCGCGAATTGAGCTCGAGGAGCCGTTGCGACTTGAAGTGTCCGAGTTCATTCGAAGGATTGAGAGTCGAGTTCCACCAACGATTCATGAGGAACAGGCAGTGGCTATCGTCGCAACAATCGAGGCAGCTCATCGATCCGCTGAAGAACATGGTGTTCCTGTGGACGTAATAGCGCCAGCAGGTTCACCGACCGTTTCGGTCTGAGTTGCAATGACTAGCGGCGAGGGAGGAATGGTGAACCGTTATCAACTGCGGGAAGGGCTGGTGGCCGCAACGGCAATTGTGGAGGATGGTGCCAGTATCGGGAAAGGCGTCCAGATATGGAACTTTTCACAGGTTCGTAGTGGAGCGGCGCTGGGCGATGGGACGGTGTTGGGAAAAGACTGTTTTGTCGATGCGGGAGTGGTTATAGGGGAGCGTTGCAAAATTCAGAACGGCTCCCAAATCTACGCACCGGCGATTCTGCAGGATGGTGTGTTTGTTGGTCCGCGAGTGGTCCTTACTAACGATCGCTTTCCGAGGGCGATTTTTCCGACAGGGGCTTTGTTAGGAGCCGATGATTGGCAAGCCATCGGCTGTGTACTCGAGGAGGGTTGCGCTGTTGGAGCCGCTTCGGTGATTATTTGCACCACGGTCGGGGCATGGGCAACGGTAGGCGCGGGCAGCGTCGTTACACACCCGGTAAAGCCACATGCGCTAGTGGTCGGAAATCCTGCGCGACAGGTCGGCTGGGTTTGCTTCTGCGGGAGACGGGCTGACGGCCTTTGTGCAGTCTGCGGTTGGATCGCCCCAACGATGCCCTCCTCTTAGGGCCGACACTCATCGCGACCTACTCATTGGTCGTGTCTTCGCTGACGTGAACGCCGTTGGACAGCACTCTATTGCGGTGATCTGTAGGTCGTCGATTGTGCCGCCTGGAATGTGAACGGCATAGGCTAGACAGAAGGTTTTGCCGTTTCGAACCTGGTCCTCAGTAGGAAAGAGAACGATGATTCCCCTTGTCAATCTGAAGCGCATGCATGAACCACTTCTGTCATCCTTTGAAGATGTCCTGCACGAGATGCTGGCGTCAAGCGGCTTTACAGGTGGACCGTCGGTTCAGGAATTCGAGTGTCTCTTCGCGAAAGCGCATGGCCAATCGCATGCCGTTGCCTGCGCCTCTGGTACGGACGCACTGATTCTGGCATTGCGAGCGATTGGTGTCGGAGCGAAGGACGAAGTAGTGGTGCCAGCGCTCACCTTTACTGCCACGGCTGAGGCAGTCGTTCACGTAGGTGCTACGCCGATCTTCGCGGATGTAGATCCTGACACGCTCTTGATCTCGACTGACACGGTGAGTGCATGTATCAGCCCCACTACCAGGGCGGTCATTCCGGTCCACCTATATGGACATACCGTACCCTTCGATGCGATCAGATCATGGCGTGAGCAAGGGTTAATTGTGATTGAGGACGCAGCTCAGGCCCATTTAGCGACGGATCAGGGTCGGCCGGTGGGCAGCGAATCAGATGCTGCGTGTTTTAGTTTCTATCCTGCGAAGAATCTTGGAGCTTTGGGGGATGGAGGTATGGTGCTTACAAATATTGAGACGATCGCCGACCGCATTCGGCTGTTTCGTGACCATGGCAGCGTCACAAAATACTTACATGAAGTAGTAGGCTACACCTCGCGCCTCGACGCATTGCAGGCGAAGTTTCTTATCGCAAAGATGGAATACCTCGAGACGTGGACTATTCGTCGACGCTTAGTTGCTGCCCGCTATCGCGAGCTTTTGGGCGATCTGCCCGAAATCCAGCTAGTGGCAGATGCGCCAGGAGATGTTCATCACCTATTCGTCGTACGAGTTCCCAAAGAGAAACGCGATTCTATTCGGCAGTACATGCTAAATGATGGCGTTGAAACCGGAATCCATTATCCGGTGCCCCTCAATCAACAGCCAGCGTACCAACCATGGATGCGCGAATGCCCGGTGAGTGACGAGGTGTGTCCAGAGCTCCTGTCGTTACCAATCGATGGGACGATCGAAATGGATGAAGTCAAGAGGGTTTGTGATAGTTTGAGAAGTAGTTTGCAAGCAACCTAGCTTACCTATCACTAGAACGAACATTGAACCAGGCCCCATCGTTAGAAACGCTCGAGTCCGCGAGTTTGAGCGACTGGATTTGCTTAATGCCGAGATAGTAATCCGTGATAGGAGTTCGGTGGTTCACAATCGCGTCGCTGAATTCACCGATGACGGCTCTCAAAGGCTCGGTCTCTTTGAGTGCCGGGTCAGTAGATCTCCAATTCGGTACTGGATCGAACGGGTTTGAAGTGGACCACTACCTTTGGATAGTGCTGGGCGTCGTCGGAGGTGGTCGTCACCTTGAAGGGACGGCCGCGACGAACCCCGGAGAGTCCTTGGGCCCGCATGAGCCGCCGCACCGTGCAGTTGGCGACTTCGATGTCTTAGCGGTTCAGTTGATTCCAGACCTTCTTGTGGCCGTAGCAACCGTCGAAGCCCTCGTCGTGGACCCGTTGAATCTCAGTTTTGCGGACCTCGTCGCGACGCGACCTGGCGCACCTTGGGCGCGACTTGGCGCCATAGTAGGTGTTGGGGGCAAACTGCAAGACTCTGCAGATCGGTTCGACCCCCAAACGATCCCGTCGGGCATCGATGTAGCGCACTACCTCTTGGTTTGACCGTCGAGCGCAGTCGCGAAGAAAATCGACGCGTCCTGCAAGATGGCATTCGTCCGGCGAAGGTTTTTCACTTTGCGTTCCAACTGCTTGAGCCGTGCCCTCTCGTCGCTGGACAGCCCTGGGCGAGTGTCTCCGTCGACCTGGGCTTGGCGAAACCAGGTCCTGAGCGTCTCGGGCGACATGCTGAACAGTTTGGAAATAGCGGCAACTGCTTCCCACTCTAACTTGTGGGCCTCGCGCTCGTCGCTCACCGTCCTCACTGCGCGTTCACGCAGTTCGGGTGAGTATCGGAGTTGTACTGACATGGAGTAATCCTCTTAGAGGAATCACTCTCCAACTTTCCCGTCCCAAATCAAAATTAAGTAAAGTGGATATTCGGACACCCGAATTCGATGATCCCTTGGTGAGACCTTAAGTGAACTTCCGACCTATATTATCTGGCTCGCCCATCTGCTCGCGAAACCAATTCGCTGTACGCTCAAGTCCGTCCTCAAGTGACACCTTCGGTAGCCACCCGAGCGTCGCGAGCGCGAGAGCGATATCTGGCTGGCGCCTGGCAGGATCATGCTCAGGCGTCGGAAAATATTCAATACCAGACGAGGACTCGGTTGTACTCAACACGCGCTGAGCGAGTTCCGCAATGGTCACCTCGTGCGGGTTGCCGATGTTCACTGGGCCAACAAAGCTACGTCGATCTATCATCGACAGCAGTCCAGCAACAAGGTCATCGACGTAGCAGAAGCTTCTGGTCTGCGAGCCGTCCCCGTAGATCGTGAGAGGCGCACCAGACAGCGCCTGATACAAGAAATTCGAAACCACACGCCCGTCGCCACGGCGAAGACGCGGGCCATAGGTATTAAAGATCCGCACGATGCCAACGTCGACCGCCTCGTGGCGAACGTATGCCATCGAAAGTGCTTCGCCAAAGCGTTTCGCCTCGTCGTAAACACTCCTCGGCCCAACTGAACTGACGTTCCCCCAATAGCTTTCAGGCTGAGGATGTACCAAGGGGTCGCCGTAGATCTCGCTGGTCGACGCAAAGAGGAACCGAGCATCCATGCGCTTAGCCAAATCAAGACATGCCTCGGTACCTCGACTCCCTACGGCGAGCGTCTCAAGAGGAAGATGTAAATACTCAGGGGGAGAAGCAGGGCTCGCCAAATGGGCCACCACATCGACCTGACCATCCATGTCGATGCCTTGCGTAACATCTCGTTGCATAAATGTGAACCCGGGTAAGGCGTCGAAAGCCACGAGATTGGATCCGTCAGAAGTTGAAAGGTTGTCGATACAGACGACTTGATCACCGCGTGCGAGCAACGCATCGCAAAGGTGCGACCCCAGGAACCCCGCACCTCCCGTCACGACGATACGACCCATCAGTCAATCTCCATTAGACAATCCCGATGCCCTCGTAGGCGAAACCCGCGCGCCTCATTGCGGCGGGATCAAGCAGATTTCGTGCGTCGACTACTGCACGAGTCTCCATGAGGTCTCCGACCTTCTCGAAGTCCAACCACCGAAATTCATCCCACTCAGTTGCGACAACCAGTACCGAAGCATCGGCGCACGCTGCGTAAGGATCGTCAACTACTTCAAGTCCATCTAGAGGGCCGCGGAACGTTGGGTCGTAGGCGACAACAATTGCGCCTAGTTCTCGCAAACGCCGAGCGATTTCAAGTGCTGGTGAGTCGCGTATGTCGTCCGTTCGCGCTTTGAAGGTTATTCCCCAAAGAGCTACACGCTTGCCTCGCAGTTCGCCACCAGCTAACCGTTGGGACTTCTCCAGGACTCTGGCGTGTTGTCCCGCGTTGACGGATACGACGCCTTTCAGCAGTGCGAAATCGTAACCAGCGTCCTCTGCGAGTCCAATGAGCGCAGCAACGTCTTTCGGAAAGCATGGGCCTCCCCACCCGGGACCCGGTTTTAGGAATGAAGATCCGACGCGTGGGTCATACCCCATGCCGAGCGCCACCTGGCGGACATCGGCTCCGACCGCCTCACAGAGTGCCGCGACAGCGTTGATGAAACTCACTTTGGTGGCAAGGAACGCATTGGAGGCATACTTAATTGTTTCAGCCGTCGCTGGATCAGTTATCAGCACAGGGGAGCCCAGCTCCAAGTAAAGAGCAGAGAGGCGGATGGCCGTAGCCTCGTCACCGGCCCCGATCACGATTCGATCCGGGTGCAAGAAATCCTGCACTGCCGAACCCTCGCGGAGAAACTCTGGGTTCGACACTACTTGAACGTCCGCACGCCCCAACGCCCGCTCAACGATGGAGGCGGAGCCAACCGGAACCGTAGATTTGTTCACAACAATTGCCTCGGGAGCCAAGTGCGGCCCTATCTCCGTAGCAACCATTTCAATGATCGTAATATCGGCTCGGCCATTTGGACCTTGAGGCGTCGGTACGCAAAGAAACACGAATTCCGCGTCCTTTACGCTCCGTGCGTTATCTGTTGAGAAGACGAGCGCTCCAGAACTCAGACCGTGCTTGATAAGTTCCTCAAGACCGTCCTCCACGAACGGCGCGGCGCCCCCGGCGAGAACTTGTATCCGTGCATCGTTCACGTCACTGCAATGAACATCATTGCCCATGTGAGAAAGACAAGCCGCAGTTGTCAAGCCAACGTAACCTGCACCAATCACACAAATGCGGCTCATTCGGACATGATAGCGACCCTTTCGCACGCGGTGATCCTCGGCGTCGATGAAGTGGTGTCGGATAATACCTCTGAAGAGTTTGAGGATACGCGGCACTGGGCGTAAAGGACTGGCGGTCTTCTGGGTAAATCTTGATGTTGTCTCTACCTTCTATTGCCACGGACCTGCGAACTAGAAACTCGATGAGTGCTTGAACGAACAGCGCAGTGAACTGACACGTCCTCAGACCTTCGATGCGCCTAGGTCGTGCCAAAACATGGAAGCAACGAGCGGATCACCCTTCAACTGATGATGTCGACGCCCCAAGTTCGATTGGCGCTTGCAGGCAACGAGTAATTCAGTTTCGCTCATATTGTTGTCGCTGGTCACGATGAGCCAGCAACCGAGGCTCATGGCGTCGGTTGTTTCGATGTCTTCGTGAACGAAGAAGCGTAGGTAAGTGCCGGTGCGGGTGCGGGAGATGCGACGATAGCGGATATCGGCGCCGGATTGGACCCGTAACTCTGGGCGCATGTGAACGTCCTTGCACATCTGTAACTCAAAACCCTCATAGCTCATGGAGAAAGTGAGGGCAAGGGCGACTCAAGCGACGGTCTCAATCGCTACGACGTCCTTGAGCCGGGACTTTGGCGACAACAGACGCAGGTTGAGTTCGTCCATCGCCACGATGCTTGCCGCG
Source organism: Acidimicrobiales bacterium (assembly GCA_035533995.1). Lineage (GTDB taxonomy): Bacteria > Actinomycetota > Acidimicrobiia > Acidimicrobiales > RAAP-2 > RAAP-2. The sequence goes on from DATLSR010000046.1 coordinate 62,445, forward strand.
ATGCGAACTCGTCTAGTCTCGGCGTCGCGCTCGAACTTCGCAGTGGGAACGGGCCCAAACAACTCGGCAGTTCTCTGGCGTCGGCTCTGAGAGTCTCGTTGAGACTGGGTGACTTCTAAGCACGGCACTTCGGTCGGCGTAGCGCCCTGGTTCAGTAATCGCTGTAAGTATCTAACCAGTCGAGCATGGCCTGGACTTCTTTAAGAGTGGGCCGTAGCACCGTGAGCAAGCGGCTACCGTAACTCGAAAAATGGTCCACATTCCTTCGCGTTCCGAGAGGAGCGTCTCGCCATTAAGCAATCTCATCCGACAATAGGCGAGCGGATCCCGTATACCAATGATAAGACAGAATTGCAGGCCGAGCATTGGAACGAGAATCCTGAACCAGTCACTTGAAAGTAGCCTTCTAACGACATCATTGCCAAAGCCAAATGGTGGCGATGCGCCCAGGACGATTTAAACTCAGACATTATCGATACCGCCCTTCTCGTTGTGCTTGTGCTCACCCTTGGAACGATATAGCACCCGGGTGTTCTCTTCGACAGCCTGGTTGTATGCTTCGCACCAGCGTCGAGCGACCACCGGCGCCGTGACAGTGGAATTGACCCAGTCAATTCCAGCCGCACCGGAACTCCTAATCAGCGCTGGAGTCTGACCACACCAATCGCGCAAAGTCACATCGAGCTCTCCCGTGGCGCCTATACCGACAAGACGGACCGGGGCGCCTAACGCGATCAGGCTGCGGGCCCCATCATTGGCGGCCGACACCACCACTAGACCCTGAGCCATCGCCTCGACCACGGCCTGGCCCCAACTCTCGGCCCGTGACATCGTGACGTAAACATGCGCCGACGAAAGGACTTGTTGAAGGGCATGGCGTTCCAGCCAGCCATGAAAGCGCACTGACTCACCTCCAGGGAGTTGTCCAACCAATCGTCGAAGTGTCGGCAACTCTGGCCCATCACCGACCACGTCGAGTGCGACCGAAAACCCACTAGCTGCGAGGCGTGCGACAGCAGAAATTACTTGATCGACCGCTTTTCGCTCAATGAGGTAGCCGACAGTTACCACGCGCACGATTTCGCCATCCGAACCACTAAACCGCCGCTTATTCTCACTCACTCGCAGTGGAGGCGGAATGACGAGAATTCGTTCTGGAACAACCCCTCGGGCAATGAGCGATTCCCTAGTACGCTCATCGATGGCCACCACGCGTTGGGCGGAATGCAGCGTAGCGCTTGACAGACGACTGAACAGCCTTGAAGCTAATGGCGAAGCAACGCGGGCGATGGACCTTGAGCCAGCTTGTGCCAGTGTTCGTTGTGGCAACATGATTTGACCCTCCTTCTCGTCGGAACCCATAAACGTCAGTGGGGTTTGGATAGGGCCAACAACGAACGGCAATTGGCGGCGCGCGGCTTGACGAGCAATCACACTGTAAGTTCGATCAAGTGCAAAAGGGAGTCCATGATGGACGAGGTCCACACGATCAAGAATCTTCATACGCCGAGTGGTGGCCGCGATCCTAAGCGGAAGCACCGCGCCACCTACTTCTACCGTACGACGCGTCCCGACTGCATGCTGCTCCATTCGATCAACGACCAGAGAATCAACGGACTCGGCTATACAGGTGAAATGTAACTCCGGATCATTCTCGAGCATTCCAGTCACAATGTCGTAGACCCAGCCACTCTCCGATCCCGCAAACGAGGTGAACTGCCACGCCGCAGGCGCAAGCAACACTCGAGTCATCCAACCTCAATCCTTGGCGTCCGTCTCTCGCACGCCGAGCATATCAATCACAGTCCTGATTCCCCCGTGAGTCCACCTTGTGCGGTTTCCCACTGCGCGAAACGTAGCAAGAAGTTTGAATCGAGACGGGAAATCGCTGACTCAACTTCGTAAAGTTTCGCTCCTAACTGCCCAATTCTCATTCGATCTGGCGAAGGAGATCCTAGGGCTTATGACTAATTACGGGTTACGCAGGTAACTGAATCGCTACACATTGCGATGCGGTCAGGGTAACGATGGATGGGTCCCGTTCTTAACATTTCAAATTCCGGTCATTCCATTTGATCTGCAAGATTTAGAAGTTGTTGAGTAGTGGTGTCAAAGTTGAATCGTGAAGTGAGATCTCCAATCTTGTCAGAGACTTTATTTGAGTTGCCCTTTAGTGTTTTGATAATTCCATCCGCAATGCTCTCCGTGCTTAAGGGGTTCACAAATGTCACGAATCCATCAAACAGTTCTTTGAATATCTCTATATCTGATGCAACTACAGGTGTTCCGGACACGAGCGCTTCGAGTATAGGTAGGCCAAATCCCTCGTACAACGATGGGTATGCTAAGAGTGATGCTTCTCGAACGAGGGTTGGTAACTCCGAATCCGGAACGTAGCCTAAGTGTTCGACGCCAAGCAATTGCATACGAGCGGTGTTAGATCCCAATGGGGATGGCCCGAAAACTTTTAATGTGTATTCAGGCATTTCGCGTCTAACCTCAAACCAGGCTTGCAATAATCGACCAAAGTTCTTCCGAGGGTTTGTAAAGTCATACGCCAAAATGTATGGCTTTTTTTCTGGGTTCGCCTCCATATTGAGAAAGCTTGAGCTGCAGCCTGGGTAGATGCATTTAACGGCATTCGCATCAAGCCGTAAACGCTCAACGATTCGTTGTTTCGAGAATTCGGAGTCTGTAACACAGATCGCTACTCGCTTTGCAAGCAGCGGTAGCAGCACTTGGAAGGTCTTCGCGAAACTCACGGAAGTCCACTCTGGATGATCCAGCGGAGATACATCGTGAATCACTAGGATTTGACGCCTAACGGATACGGGGCCAAGATTCGTAAGGCTTAAGAGTGTTTCTCCTCTTTGAATCCTTAATGGAAGCACGGACTGCTCCCATAGGAGGGCCCTCCAACCTGAAAGTGGCGCACCTGGCTCTATTGCTCTGGCTCGCTCAATCGGCAGTCGAGCCCAGACCTCCTGCGCATAACGATTGACACCGGTCAACGGAAGGCTGAGGAATCTCCCGTTCAATACTATTTCGCTCACAATTTACGCCTCGGTATCGCCATATTTCCAATATCAAAATCTACGACTTTTTGGTGGATTCAATGGGCCGTATCAACATTCACTGAAAACATGTCCGTGGCAATGAAAAAGTAGCCGCCGGCGGCCAGGAAAAGTCCCCGTCCTTCACGTGTTCATTACTTCTTTTTTGACGAGAACTGACCTCCTCTCGCTCGGACCTCTTTCATCTGAATCGCTTCTCATCGCTCCAGCGTTAGTGTCGGTAGCGTTGGCTGGCGTGGAGTCACTTACGGGATGAATTGAACCGTTACCGATAGAAGACAGAGCCTTATCTACCGCTTAGCCCCATTGCAACCAATTATGTTCGGGAGAAGAGACAGAAGCGACGACCCCATCATCACCCTTTCAAATCGAGTGGGGCCCCAGCCAGGAAACATTCAGGCCTACTTTCTCGCGTAATTGGATAACAACATTCCCACCAGGAACCACCGTCTCGTTTCCGACCAGCCCGCCCCCATCAGAAATGGATACCCTTTCCCGATGGCTAATCACGTGGCGGCAGGGAGCGGCCGTAAAATGCAAATTCAACACCGTTGACGATAGATTGTCAACAACCGAATTCGCCGTCACGGCAACAGAACGTATAAGGATGGAGTTTCGATGGGTTGGGTAACGATCCGTAAAAAGCTGCAACTATCATGAGCAGGGCGAGTTGAGCTCGCGTCGCGCCACGTTCTCCATGTTCGTCTTAAATAACCTGCTCAAAGTGAAGAAGGACCTTGACACAAGGCTACCCTTCGAGACTATTTCTCGTAGCTGTGGCGAGGACCCTGTGATACAGCGATCGCACGACAACGCAGAGGTGATGGCTACGGTAGCATCTACCGCGCTCGCCAACTCGTCAGAAGGCAATCTCCGTCAGCAATCACTTCGCGGGAAGGCCGAACGGCCGCTGCTCGCGCTTGCTGCTCGACTCAAAGGGAATGTGTGATGAGCGTCAACGATGCGGGCACTTCGGCTACAAATTGGAAACAATCCTTTCGCGGTACATCATCACTAGTGGCGCTACGAATGGTGAAAGGTTGCAGTGCCGCGGCGATAGCTTTGGCCGTCGGAATGGCCACCTGGGATCTCGTCGGCCTTATCGACGGCAGTAGTCACGTGGTCGGTGTCGCGACGGCCACAACCGATGGAGGCACGGTCGGAACAGTTTTGGCCAGCGCGCTTTGGTTGGCGCTGGCGCTGGCGCTCATCGGAGGGATCATGCTCCGCCGACGTTTTGACTCTGAAGCAGTGTTAGAACTGCAAGCGCCCATAGGACCAGTCGTCATTTGGTCGCGGAAACGAGTGCTGGCGACGGTTGCGCTCGGTACAGCGCTTGTATTAGCCGTGTACCACGGACTGTTGTTTCCCGGCGCAATTACGTGGGGCGACTGGAGCTATTACGCCAATGCAAGCGCAGTCCGCGCATTCTTCCCCGTCCCGGCACTGTGGTCGTTCGCCAACCTTGGAAGTAACAACGTCCTCGGCGCTCCGTTGTTTCCAATCTTTTCGGCGATGGGCGCACTAGGGCACCTCCGGATCTCTTACGACATTCTCGAACGCATGTGGTTCTATTACCCAGCAGTGGCACTGTCCTTCGTTGGACCGCTGGCACTCCTTCGTCGGTTGCGAGTCGGATGGGACTTTGCCACTGCTGGGGGCGTCTTCTATTGCGTTAACCCCTATTCGCTAATCCTGATCTCGGGAGGGCAGTTGACGGTTGGCGTTGGCTACGCTCTCTGCCCATGGGTCGCATTGGCAGCGATTGGACTGTGGTCGCATCGCACATTTACTCGAGCCGCGCTACTTGGAACCGTAATTGGCGTACAAGCTTGGTATGACCCGCGTACTGCTGGTCTGTCCATCGCAGCGGGAGTCATAATTGTAATAACCGCCGTCCTTGTCATCGGTATTCGGCGTGCTGCCGGACAAATCCCCTGGAAAGCCCTGGCCTTCAGTGGCCTGATATTTATGCTACTAGAGGGAGCGTGGATTTTACCCGCCGTGTTCAAGGGTCACGCTTACCTCCCTAGTGGGTATACCACGCCCGCAGCTCTCAACTCGTTGAGTTTGATGAGCCTTGCCGATGGTCTCGCTGTGTTCCATCCGTTCTGGCCCAGCATGCAATTCATCGCATTGCATAGCGTGCCGCCATTGTGGTTCGTCGTACCTGCCGCCGTTGCTGTCGCGCTGCGGCGAGCACCGCTCAGTATGCCCGTTATCGTTGGTACGGCATCCTACTTATCATTCAGCGCGTTGGTCTCCGGAGCAAACATGCCCTTCGGATTGGTCAACACCTGGTTGTTCACCCACGTTCCAGGTATGGAACTTTTCCGCGACCCCTCCCCATATCTTGGGCCAGCCGCGCTAGCGGCAGTTGTGGTCGCGTGCGTCGGTCTGCGCGGAGCGCATCTGCCAGTACTGAACCGAGTTGATCTACTGTCGAATGGGGACGATGATGCATCGCATTCGTCGAGGTTGCGACTAACGACGCCTGCACCATGGCCATTGATGTTGCCGATCGTCTCCAGCCTCGCTCTGGTTCTATTGATTTATAGCGGGTGGCCCGCGATATCTGGCGAGCTTCGCCACAATCTTTCTCCCCGGTCAGTGCCAACCAGCTTTGGGCGACTCAATCACGACATTTCGACTCGTAGTCCCGGCGCGGTGTTATGGATCCCCGCAGTGTCACGATTCGCCTTGAATTCGCCCCTTCACCCCAATATCTCTGCCTACGGCTTGCAATCGACACTGGACATTGGCTTCCCGGCGACGTCCCAGCCTCTTGCCTGGCTGACTAATCCCCGGTTAACTGCGGAAATCATGGCCAAATACAACATCGCCGAGGTGGTCGTGAGTCAAGAGGCGCCGCAATACGTCAACTATTCTTTACCGTTTAAGGCAGCATTGAGCGCCGCGCGATCCGCCTTTGCATCTGACCCGTTGAAGCGGGTGGGTGGCTTTACGCTTTATCACTTGGCTGACGCCCTGCCTGCTCCTGCCGTCACGGTACCCGCGAAGGACGTGACAGTGACCGATGCGTCGGCTCAAACTGAATCGATAGATACGAGTGCCATCACCGCAACGAGGCAACCCGGGCAGCCGCCGAGTGTCTTCGTCGGCTTTCCCGTTGTGGGGCTTTCACGAGGCAACGGAATCCCTGCGGGCGGGCGCGAACTAGCCCACAACAATTTCTCCAAAGGATTGTTTGGATGGCAAGTGGGTAACGGGAACAACTACCTCCATCAGACGCTTCGACAGGCCGGCATCCGTGCCGATATATACCATCACGGCAACGACTCGTGGCTCCATTTAGAGGCTTCCTACGGCGCTGCCCAGATAAGCCAACGACTCGTCTCGTGTCCAAAAAGCGCGAAGCTAGAGCTTACGGCCACCTATCGAACCAACTCGATTGTTGCGCCTCAGGTGCTTATCTTCGGCAATGCCCAGGCGCCGTCATTAGCTGACGCGCAACTGCCTACTACAGATGGGCAGTGGAAAAGCGTAACAGTGCCCATGTACCCTGATGCTTCTTTGGGAAGCGCGGAGCCGAGCAGTTGCGAGTTAGTCCTTGCGCTTTCCCCGGTCCAAGCTGGTCAGTCCAACGGGGCAGAGGTCCGCCAATTATCGCTTGCGTCAGTGCCAATCTCGGGCATGTTGGCATCCGAGCATGATCTTGTGACCAAGTTGTCATCGAACCAACCCCATCTCAATACAGACGCCACGGGCACAACTATGCAGTTAAGGTTCGGTTCTTCGTCTACTCCCCAACTCGTAATCTTGTGGCAAAAATTTGATCCTGGATGGGTTGCTGCAACGGGGTCGGGAGACAGTCTCGCTCATGTCATGGTAAATGACTGGGCAAATGGCTTCGTATTGCCAGCCCAATCAAAGCCTGGTTTTTATATAGTCCGCTACGTTCCACAGACTACGGTCCTTGACGGCTTCGTATTTGTCATCGCCGGAGTAACCATTGTCACGTTATTGGTGGGCGTTGCAATCTGGCGCCGGCGCGCTCGACTGTTTGGCAAGTCGGGTGCTGGGGGAATCCATCGGAGTTGAATGGCGACGTGTTTCTCGGAGGGCGATTTCAAGTGGTGAGCGCAACAATCCTGCCTACCTCCTATATGTGAAGTGGACCCCAACTCTTGGACTGACGGGCTTTTTAAGAGGTGAGAGGTGGTTGATAGCGAGTTCGGGAGCCCCGCTCGGCTGGAGTCCCCAGCGCCCGACGCGTCGAGCGCTCGAGCCCTACGACGACGCCATCGACGAGTGGGTCGCCACCCGCGCTCGCCCTAGGTAAAAAGACGCCCGACGTCGCAACACGTGGCTGGTCTTCCAAGACGAATCGGGCTTCTCGCCGACTCCACCGGTGCGACGGACCTGGGCCCCCAAAGGACAGACGCCGGTCATCTACACACCGTTCAATTGGTAGCGGATGTCCATGGCAGCGGTGTTGGCCAACGCCCCCGATGGATCAAGAGCCAAGGTGATGTTCAGCGCTCAGCCCGGTGCCTACAACGACACGAGCTTGATCACGATCATCCGTCAACTGCGTCGCCAGTTCAAAGGTGACAAAGTCACCTTGATTTGGGATGGTCTGCCCAGCCACCGCAGCAGGCGGATGCATGCGATCCTTGACACCCAACGTTCCTGGTTGGTCGCCGAGCGACTAACGACGTACGCGGCCGATCTCAACCCGGTCGGAGCGCTTTGGGGCAACCTCATGGGCAACGAGTTGGCGAACCTGTGTGTCGATACCATCAGTGAAGCCGAGTATCACGCGCGACGGGGTGTTCGGCGCATCAGAAAGGAGAAAGACCTTGAGTTCACGTTCCTGCGACACATCGGCCTTACCTTATAACCAGAATGTCACTGCATTAAACGAGTCTCATTAGGAACTCTACGTGTCCTCAAAGGTGGCTCGGTCAGCTAAGAGCGCGTACTTCAATTGCCAGCTGAAAGGCGTTGGTGCCAATGCAGTCAAGTTTCCCGCAGGGACGATTGACTCGACGAGTAGGCGGCGCTCATCAGCATCGAATGCCTCGTCGAAGTACATGATGTCGCCAGGTCGTAAGTGATGTCGCCAGGTCGTAAGTGATGTCGCAACCAGTCCCAAGCAACTTTCGATGGTTCTTAGATGTCGCAATCGAAATAAACAAGCCGCCGTCCTGAGGCGATGCGACCCGAGTCAATCTTTTCAATAGTGTTTTCGATGTCGTCAACGTGCCAAGCAATCCGCTCGTCGTTGATTGCTGGTGCCTTACTATCTGCATTACACGTCCCCGCAGGAGAATCGCGCCATATACTTGGCGGACCTGTGAATCGGTCGAACCCGTCTCAAATGGCGACGACCGTTCGATCGTGGTGCGAAAGCCACCACCGCGTTGCATCACCGTACGTAACACCCAACTTCATTGCGTGCCAAGGCTCGCCACTTGCCTGCATCCGTTTAGAAATCCGCTTCCATCGGTGCAATTTTGATCGTGCTGTTTTCAGCGGCCCAAACGATGCTAATTGCCAATCAAAATAACTAGAGATCTCGCTGCCCATCTCAGTTTTGCGGCGGAGTGTCGCAGAGCGGCTAAGCACATCTATTGCCGGCCAATCTTCGAATTTGCGATCTAAGTTTAATTTAAATTTTGGTATGGAGTTACTCTATCCGAGCGCGCGGAGGTTGCTGTTACATGCAGAACCATTGGCGTGATGGTTTGAGGGTTGACATCTTCAATTGAGAGCGCTCATGTCGCGAAATGGTTAGGTGATAATCCGACCATTCCTTAAAAGTTCTCTTCTGATCAGCACAGATTCAGGCCACCGTCTACTTAGAAAATAGCACGAGAAGGTTTTGGATGGGTTACCTCGGCCTAGCTGCGCCATGTTGTGAGTGTAAATTAGACTTGAGGCGGTGAATGCCTAAGGTTTCCAATTGGAGAGGCGTGTTAAAAAGATGCAGCCGCCTTATCATTCAAACAGAGCTGCTCCACGCAGTTTGAATCGCGCGCTTAGAGGAAGCATTCGAGAGCTTCGCGGATGGTGGTGGTTGTTGCCTTTGGCTTGGGTAGCAACACCTTCAAGGTTCCCCCCTCGCCAAGGGCTAGTTTCTATCAAGAATCGCGTCCTAAACATCCGACTTCGCAGCGGCGGTCTAATTCAATTGAAGGCTAAAGAATTTAATGGCGTTCTCGATGTGTTTTGCCTTGAGGATTACGACTTTCCGGAGATTAAATGGGATGAGAGTAAATCTGTCGTTGACATTGGTGCAAGTATCGGACTGTTTATGCTATGACACTCACGTCTGAATCAGCATGCCAGGTATCTTGCAATTGAGCCATCTAAGGAGATGTTCCAATTATTGGAACATAACGTTGAGGTTAATCAACTAGGTGAGCGCGTTTCAACAATGAATGCGGCTGTAGGGGCGAGCGATGGCCTAGCCAATATTGAAATTGATGAACGTACCGGCATGGCCCAACTCGTAAGTCTGGGGGGCACTTCAACTGAGGTAGTTTTGTCGATCAGCTTTGCAGGAGTTATCGAGAAATGTGGTGGCCACGTCGATCTTATGAAGATCGACTGTGAAGGGGCTGAGTATGAATTTTTTGGAGCTGCTCGGAATGCAGATCTCGTCAAATGTGCATCGATAGTTGGTGAGTATCACCCTGCTCCTGCCTCCATTCAAGATTCTCTTTTCGAAGATCTGGCGAGGGGAGGGTTTCAATACAAAAAGGTAGTGATTGAATCCACACCCTCTGGAGAACTGGGCCTATTCTGTGCTTGGCGGGATTAGTCGGCGCCAATAAGTATTGTTTAAATTCCTCAATGAGTACCCTCGTGTTGGATTGAGGCGACGGCGTGGAATTTCGAAGAATGTCCGACGTTCCCGATTTTAGAACGAGACGTCTTCTCTCATAAAGACGAAATTTGAATAATGGAAGATATTAGGTTCAGGTCTCCTTGGGTCTCGTTTAATAAGACAATCACCATACGGGAGAATTTGAAACAGTACATATCCGGGTAACAGTGATCCGATGGTATATAACGTATGACCTTGAAACAGTTGGTGCCAGTTGTATTCAATCTGGATAAATTTCGGGCGAAATTCTTTAATGGTTTTTTGAGCCCCGAGTAATACCTCATACTCATAACCTTCGGTATCAATCTTTATAAGATCAATCTCATTGAAGTTATGAATTCCAGTCTCGAAATAGTTATCGAGGGTATTCACACGTATTTTTAAGATTTCCTTGTTTACTGCGCCCACATAGTCAATTTCATTAACACTGCTGCTCAGTGACGCAAACTCTGTGTTGCTAGGACCGAAATACATATCAAATTCGCCTGATTCATTACCTAGTGCTTCATTAACTATTGTTAACCTTCCTGGAAAGAGATCTTTTAATTTCTTGAGTTCATCGAAAACTTTTGGCAACGGTTCAAAAGCAATCACATCAGTATTTGAATGATTCAATAATGTTCTTGAATAACCACCGGTATTGGCTCCTACGTCAATGCAAACTTGAAGATTCTGTTTGGCAATTCTTTTTATGAACTTTTGCTCTCCGTTACGGGCCATGTTTGCGTTGTTGTACCCGCCTCCCCGCAAGACGAGATGAAGCAGTGCATTATTCAATTTCGCAGCAGAAGGCCGACCCAGAAAAAACACCAACGGACCAGTAATTATAGGCTCCAATTTCTCTAGGAATCTATTCATCTGAGAACCTTGCCATATTTAGATGATGCAACTAACAAAATAGTTTAACAAAGTCTGAAGCGCTCCGAGTTTTGTCAACGCGCATCCAAAACAGCAACACGTGTTTATTGGTTTCAGTCTGCCTCAGTTTCGCGGCACTTTCGGAGTTGCCGAATCCCGTACGTGCTCAAGAGTGGGATTGCCGTTTGTCGCAATGGCAAGAATCCTTTCGGCAACTTCGCTCCACGGGATTACTCCTCCGGGTGAGATATCCGGCATTCCGTCGTTAATCCAAGTGCTGAGGAATTCCGCCAGCACAGAACTGAGCTCCTGCGGGTTGGGTGCGCTGAGCACGCCTCCAGAGACTCGAACCGAATCGCTGAGACCGGCGACGTTGTACGCGATAGTCGGTGTCCCGACTTCGGCGGCCTCCGTTACCACGAGCCCCCAGCCCTCTCGCACTGATGTGACAATTAATACGTGTGCCCGAGCAAGGCGCTCCAGCTTCTCAGTTGGAGAAATCTTGCCAAGAAATTGAACGCCCTCCGGTGCGGACAGGCGAAGATCATCTTCCATAGGTCCCGTCCCGATCACCCAAAGCACTGCGGTAGGCACTGTTTCGCGTAGTAGACCAAAGGCCCGAATGGCTTCATCGGGTCGTTTATTCGCCGACAGTCTTCCGACAAAGACAACTGTCGGACTGGCTTCGCGTGGCACATCGGGACGATCTCCTACATGGTGGTGTCCCACTGGCACGACCACCACGCGGGTCAGTCCGTAGCTCTCGAGGGAATCTTTGCTGGACTCTGACAATGTGACGGTGAGTACGTCGCGGTATCCGCGTAACCAAAGCGGCTCGAGTAAGTATCTTCCGATGAAGGCCACTGGCAGCGGCGTCTGGTAGTACCAGATTTCGCGGCAAACCTGATGGATCAGTGCAATGACTGGCACGTCGTCAGCCCATCTGGGAGCGCTAAAGGGTCGAGTGTTGACTTCATCGACAACCAGGTCGAAGTTTCCTCTTCCCTCACGGCGATAGAACCGTTTAGCCTCGCGGTAAACGCCGTGACGAGTACCGCGTCGGACGATGTGCAGCCCGTCAAAATCCTCAATCGCCGCCCTCCCGTCGACTGCAGCGCAGAACAGCGTCACACTATGGCCCTCCATGACCCACTCGTTGGCAATGTTGTGGGTGTAGATCTCCGCACCCCCAGCCTGAGGATGCGTGATGTCGCGCCAGTTCAGAATGAGGATGCGTAGTCCTCGCACGGGCCCCTTCGGTGCCATCGACGTGACAACTTCCGCGTTGGGGATTCGTGTCGCCGTGGCTGGTCGGGTCAGGAGTGATGCTTCGGGCTTACCTCTAATATCGCGTTCGTAGAAACGGAGCACTCGCAACCGGTAGAAGATTGCGAGAGTGTCGACAAGCATATCTCGCACCGACCGAAACGAGACGCTGCTACTAAAGCGCTCGCCGATGCTCACGGGCATCTCAACAAAGTTCCGGAACCCCTGTTGACGAGCCACGACGAACAGCTCAAGGTCGAAAGCGAAACGCTTCTCCACCATTCTTGGAAGCACCGCGGCTAGGAGATCTCGTCGGACAACCTTGACGCCCGTTTGAGTATCTCGGATGGGCAGGTGGAACAAGGCTCGGTTTAGTTGTTGGTAGCCCCAAGAGTAAATCCGTCGTAATGGTGGATAGACGACCTTGGACCGCGGGTGGCGTTTGCTTCCAAAGATAATGTCGGGGTGCTCCCGATCTATAATTTCGAGAAAGTTGGAAAGCAATTCAGCTGGCAGGTCACCGTCACCATCAATGAAACCAAGGTATTCGCCTCGACCTTTAGAGAGGCCCGCACGAAGCGCGGCCCCTTTTCCTTGATTTCGATCAAGACGCACGAGGGTGAGCCGGTCAGAAGCGATGGCCGCCAACTGTCCTTCGCTCTGATCGGTGCTGCCGTCGGATACCGCGAGGATCTCGTAAGAAATTTTTGATGATGAGAGTACATCAACGATCTCGCTAATGTGCTTGCCGAAGCGAGAGCCAGGGTTGTAGAACGGCACAACCAAGGTGAAGTCGAGTTCAGCGGGCGGAAGTTCAATCAAAGAGACATCGTCGGCGTCATCGCGAGCTTTCGCCGCCGCGAGTGCCAATAGTGTTGGGATGCCAGTTAATAGCAATGTCAACAAGCTAATAATCAGCATTATCGCCGCGACCGACGTCATGGTTTGGTGACGAAGCGAGATCAAGACGATTGCCAGCGCCACGCCGAGCCACGGCGTCAGTGCGACGGGCGAACGACGCGCCAAATGAAAATAGATGAACAGGCTCATAACGCCAATCACTGCCGACGCAAATGCCAACAGACCGACTATTGCTATTGCGCCGTTATACCTCGAGCCAAAGAGTACGTGCACCACGAGGCTTGGGAGCACCGTCAGCATGCCTGCCGTAAGAACGCCAAGTAGGGCCGTGAATTTCAACGCTTGCGTGAAGGCCTTGCGGCTCGCGACACTGGTGCCTTCTCCGCTCACCAGGTGTGGAAACGTCACAGCAATAATCGCACCCGGCACAAAGAGGGCAATGTGAGCAGCAACTGCTCCCGCTGCGTACTGACCTGCAACAGTGGCCGAAAAGAAGTGGCGGGCGAGAAAGGTATCGACTCCAATCAGAGCGGTGTAACTACCGATGGCCCCAATCGACAATGTCATGTCGCGCCTAGTAGTTCGCACGACCGATCCCTGGGGTTGGCTACGCACTTTCTGGCGCGCTGCGAAGAGCAGCGAGCCCGTAGAAAATGCCTGCGCGAAAATGGTAGCGACGACGGCGCCAGACACGCCGAAACCCGCCACCACCATTCCCGCACCGAACAGCAGACGGATGGGGCCACCACCAACAAACGTGGCGAAGGCCACCGCTCGAAATCGGTATTCGCCAATGAGGGCCCCTTGCAAGACCGCTCCGACGGTCGCCAAGGGGATCCAGGCGCCAACCAAGAAGAGCGGCAACGGCAAACTAAGGTGCAGGAATCCGTCAATCGTCGGGGTTAACGCCGAGAACACCAGCATGGCCGCTAATCCAATCAGAAATGCTCGCCAAATCAGTCTGCTGAGTGAGAACGACTCACCATTGTTGATGTGGCCAATGACGGCCTGCGTGACGGCCAACTGGGCGGCACCGACCGGCACCGCCATCAGACTGAGGATACTGAGAATCGACCCTACGGCTCCGTAGTGTGCCGGTCCTAACAGGCGACTGATGACAATGTGGAAGAGGAAGTTCGATACGTTGACGCCAGCCATTGCGACCAGCAACGACACCGCGCCGCGTCCGAAAATACCTGTCCTGAGTCGATTCCATACGGTAACTGCCACTCTTGGCTGAGCAAGTTTCAATCGGGTTGCCACAATGCCCCCTTCGGCAATGCAGAATGCGGGACCCGGCGGTAGCCCAATTTCATAGAATCATCATCACACATCGAAACAGGGTTGCGTCGATTGGAAGAAGTACGGCAACGGTCGTCGGCCAATCGGCAGGCTGAGTAACCACTTCGTCTCTCGACGACTCTCCGGTCCCATTCGCTGCTTCAACGCCAGCGTATTGCACAATCAGAGTTCGCGGAAGTGCAAGTATTGGTGTCCAATAAGGGGGTCGACGTTGAAGGGCGAACTGAAAAGTTTAGATTTTGATGCTTCTGATAGCCCCAAACACCAGACCGTGACCGAGCGACGCCTGCTATGTTTCGTCCGCCACCCTGATTCGACAACGTTAATACTGGGGATTTTTATAGGGCTCGGCGTGTGTGCCCCGATGTTCGGCGGCGGCCGAGTGTTCCTCCTTGACTGGTCATTAGGGCCCCATTCCGTTGTCGCGACCTCATCCGTTTTAGGTCTCAATGGCGGTCTTACCGTCGGCGCCGTCACATCCGTGGTGGTGACATTGCTTAACGGTGTACTGGGTGGTGCCGCAACGTGGCTGCCCATTTTGGTGTTCTTCCCGGTCGCTGCGGTGGGAGCCGGTCGGCTCGCCGGCCGGTCGCGCTGGTCTCGCTTAGCCGCGGGAATACTCTACGCGGTCAACCCTTTTGTGTTCAACCGACTCTACGTTGGTCACCTTCCTCTCTTGATTGGCTACGCCCTTTTGCCGTTCGCGACCGCCGCGGCCCTCCGATCGCTCTCGGCACGAGCGTCTCGGTGGCCGGTTCCGGCCCTCTGGTGGGCGGTGCTGACGGCACTCAGTCCCAACTTCGCGTGGATCTTCGGAGTGATCGTGGTCGGGGTCGTGGTCGTAGGCGTGTCGACGAGCCAGCACTCGATTCGTCGCGTCACCGGGTGGTTCGCCACTGTGGTGGGGGCGTTCGCCTTAATGAGCACCTATCTTCTCTTGCCGCACTCGGCCACCGGTCTGCCTACTCAGGTCGGCCAGGTGAGTCTCGCTCTCTATAGGACGTCGGGCGATCCCCATTTGGGTCTCTTCGCCAACGTGTTAGCCCTGTACGGCTTCTGGCGATTGGGACCCGGACCAGAACTTCCCAATAACGTCATCGGTGGCTGGCCCTTCCTGATCCTCGCTATTGTCCTGATTGCTGCGTTCGGTGCCTGGCATGCGGTGCGGAAGGTTGAAACCCGAGGCAATCGAATACTCACTGAGAGCCCCTCGGAGGATAAGACGCCCCTACCTGGTGCCGAAAGAGAGATCTTACGCAACGACGACTCCAACACAGGCAACTCACCGCAGGTCGACCAGAGGCGCCTGGCCATCTCGCTGCTGTTCGTTGGCGTGGCGGGTTACTTCCTCGCGCTCGGCGACCAGGGACCCACCGGCGCGCTGTTCTTGTGGGCCTACGACCATGTGCCGTTCTTCGCGATCATGCGCGAGCCGCAGAAGTTCCTCATGCTCCTGGCCCTGGCGTACGCCGTCTTTTTTGGCTGGGGCGTCGAGCGACTATCTCAGATCAACTTCTCCCCAAGGAAAATCAGTGCTATAGCGTCTGCGGCATTGCTTGGCGTAGCACTGCCTTTGAGTTACACGCCCACCATCTTCAATGGACTTTCCGGGCAGATTACTACTAACTCCATTCCATCCTCTTACCAACAGGCCGACAACCTGATGGGTACTGGCCCGGGAAACATTCTGTACGTTCCGTGGCACCTTTATATGTCGTACCGGTTTACGAATAACCGAGTCATCGCCAACATTGCGCCGACGTCATTTCGGCGAAACGTGATCTCTGGCGACAACGTCGAATCCGGCGGCGTCGAGACCCAGTCGACGTCGCCGCGCTCCGCCTACCTGCAGCAGCTATTCGTCAACGGCCCCGTAATCAAGGTGTTCGGAGCCTTAGTGGCGCCATTGGGGGTGCAGTACGTCGTGCTCGCCAAGACCGTCGACTGGACGTCGTACCGCTGGCTCGCTGATCAGAAGGACCTGCACCTCGTTCTCGACACACCCTCCCTTGAGGTATGGCGGAACTTGGCGTACGTCGGCGTCGGTCAGAGAGTGACCAAACTTACCTCGGTGTCCAATATCGACGGACTACTCACGTTGGCCAAATCCAACGATCTCAACGCGGGCGCCGTCGTGAAGGGTGCGAGTGCAACGAATCCTTCGAACTCATCCGCAGTGGTTCCGAACGGAATCTCTTCTGTTGGCTCCTCATCGAAACTTCCTGTGGTGCGACAACTCTCGCCGGTGGCCTATCGAGTGGCATCCGGCTCACCGGGATGGGTAACCGTTGACGCTCCTTATCAGCGGGGTTGGTCGCTCGACGGACGGTCCGCAACGGCGACGGTAGAGGGAACCCTGCTGGCGCGAGTCGGCACGGACGGCGGTGTGCTTCGATTCACACCTTGGGCGTTGGTTCGCCTTGGCTATATCTTGTCGAGCGGGGTTTTTATCGTCTTGGCTGTATTCCTCGTGGTTGAACGTCGGCGACGGGCTACTCGAAAGCGGTAGAGACCACAGGTCGTCTTGGCAACGAAGGACTCGTGAAAATTGCCCTAAGTCCCCTCGCGATTTCTCCTCAAGTTTTTCTTCGCCTTTGGCACGCGGTCGTTGTTGTCGCACTACTGGAACGAAATTGTGCATGAATACACCTTCTAGACAGGCATTTGGCACAGAATCTTCTTGTTTGAGCAATTGTACAAAAAGTGATTGGGTGTCCACTTTCTCCGGGGAACCTCACTCTTCGTCAACACAGTCGGGGGTGGTTTAGACGGTTGTCGAACCGGGCCGATATTTCGCCTCCGGACAGAACGACGACGGCGTCTGACTTCGCGTCGTACGACCAGCCCCACTAGTTGACGTTGCGGTTCAGATTTTGGGCGCGGCCTCGTTCAACGTCTGGTCGAAGTCCATTTGGTCGATGAGCGTCTCGTAACGACTCACGCGACTGCGCGCGAAGGCGGCGTAGTCGAAATCGAGCGTGGACACGAAGAGTTGGACGAGGTTCCACATGATCTCTCGAACCTCGGACACTACCTTCATCAACGCAAGTACGGCGGTGAGCGACGCGTCACTACGCCCGAAATAACTGGTGAGCAAGCTCTGGTCAGCACTTGAGGAGAGGTGATTGTTCGCGGAGAAGTTGGCGAGGTCGAAGAACGGGTCGCCCATGCCGGCGTACTCCCAGTCGAGCACGCGCAGCGTTCCGTCGTAGACGAAGTTGGTGTTGACGAGGTCGTTGTGACAGAACGAACTGGGGTTAAAAGCGCGCACCGATTCAATGCGGTCGAGCCGCGAGAGCGCGAGGCCGTAGTCGAAGGGTTCGTCGAGGTCGCGAGTGCGCACGATCTCGTGGTACGCACGAACGATGTGGAACGGGTTAGAGACCGTGGCGATACGCCCGGCGCCGTGCAGCCGTCGCAACGTGGTGGCAACGTCACCGAGGCGAGGATCCTGCGCTAAGTCGGTTGGAGAGAGCGACGCGCCCGGTAGAAAACGGGTGACCATCCAACCGTCTTCCTTGGAGCGAGCGAGCACCTCGGGCGCGACGCCAATCGACGCGGCCAATTGACTGGCTTGGTACTCGCAGTCGCGGTCGATGCCGAGGAGGTTGGTGTTCTGGCCGGGAATGCGCAGCACCACTCGCTCGTCACCGAGGTCGATGAGGTAGTTGGCGTTCGTGTGGCCGCCGGGCAGTTCTTCGACGAGTACCCGACGACGGGGCCAGAGTTTTTCGATGAGTTGGTCGACGAGCTCAGTCATTGGCCGATGGTGCTTTGGTAGTGAAAATCTTTTGAACTACGCCGTCACACGACAGGTGTCGTCACCGAGGGCCTTGGAGGTCAACGTGACGGTCGTGCGCTCGACGCCGAAGCCTTCGAGCATGCCCGAGATGAGTCCACGATCCACGGCACAGAGCACCGGGTGGTGCTGCGCGGCCGAGCCAAAGGGGCAGTTTTCCGACACCACCGAACTCGAGAGGTCGTTGCCCTCGGCGCGTGCGTTAAAGCCGTGCGCGGTCAGCAGACCCGCAATAGAAACCATCGCCGTCTTCACTGAACGCGTGGAGTCGCTCGGGCCGACGCCTTCAGTGAGAGTGCGACCATAGGCGAGACCCACGTCGTGGGCCATGGCTTCTGAGGCGTTGGGACCGAGACGCTCGAGGGCCATCTCTAAGAGAGCGACGAGCAGGGCGTCGCGGCGAATCGATCCCTCCGTTCTCATGGAGTCGTCGAGAATTCGGTACCCCTTGGCCGGTCGGCCCACGGTGGTCTTGGGTACGTTGTCAAAAGTGACGTAGCCACCCTCGGTGAGACGCTCGAGGTGGTGGCGAATGACGTTGGCGTGCACGTCACAGTGCGTCGCTAACTCAGCGGCCGTGGCCCCAGGATTCTCTCGAAGGTAGAGGTAGACCTTTCGACGGGTGTTGTCACCAAAGGTGTGCGTGAGACTGGTGACGGTCGCGGTAAAGAGGGCCGGATCGAGGTCATTCTCGTTGAGCGTCGTCACGTCTAAAAGTTTACGGGTCTTGGGCCGAAGAGCGCCGGTAATCTCAAAGAGCCCATCTAAAGGACTCTCGTGACGCTTGACCCCCAACTCCGTAGCGAACTCGCCGCCCTGCGTGAACCTCAGCTCGTTCGCACCCTGGCGGAACTGGGTTTTCTCGGCGTCGTCGAGGAGCGTGGCGACACCCTGCGCGTGGAACTCGTGCTGCCCGTGACGAACTGGCCCCACCTCGACGCGTTACGTGACGCGGTGCTCGAACGTGCCCCGGGCGCCGAGGTGGTCGTGCGGACAATGAACGACGACGAGCGTCTCGGACTGCGTAACTTTCTGCGTGGCGCGATGACCGCCGACGCCGGTCCGGGTCAGCACGACCATGGCGACACCGCACCACGTTTTCTCGACAAGCTCTCCAAGACCCGCGTACTCGGCATCTCGTCTGGTAAGGGTGGTGTTGGTAAGTCTTCGGTGACGGTGAACCTCGCGATCGCTCTGGCCAAGTCTGGCTACCAAGTGGGCGTGCTCGACGCCGACGTCTACGGCTTCTCTCTACCCAAGATGCTCGGCGCGACGAACGACCCGATTGTTCTTGGCGACACGGTTATTCCGACGTTGGTGCACGGGGTGCGCTGTCTGTCCATGGGGTACTTCGTCGACGACGCCCAGCCCGTCATCTGGCGCGGACCCATGTTGCACAAAGCCATCGAACAGCTCGTGACCGAGGCGTGGTGGGACGAGCCGGACTTTCTTCTTATCGACATGCCCCCGGGAACGGGCGACGTCGCTCTCACGTTGTCCGAGATTCTTCCGCGCATCGAGATGTACGTCGTAACGACGCCTCAGGCGGCCGCCCAACGCGTTGCTCAGCGTTCAGCCTACGCGGCGCGAAAGTTGAAACTGTCGGTGCGCGGGGTCATCGAGAACATGAGTTGGTTCGTTGGCGATGACGCCAAGCGCTACGAGATCTTTGGTTCGGGTGGAGGAGAGCAACTCGCGAGAGAACTCGGCATTACCTTGTTGGCGCAGATTCCTCTCGAGCCGGCCCTGCGCAGTGGCGGCGACCTCGGTGAGCCAATCGTCGTGACTAATCCCGAGAGTGAGGCCGCGAAGGCCTTTTTTGAGCTCGCGACCCGCGTAGCGCAGCAGGGTCCTTCGCGCGTCTATCGTCAAGAACTCAAGCTGGTGTAAGAACCTCGAGGGGGAAAAATGGAGTTAGAGGGTAAGACGGCGGTCATCACGGGCGGGGCGAGTGGCATCGGACTCGCCACCGCGAAGAAGTTTGCCGCCTCGAACGTCAATCTCGTTCTCGGGGACATCGAAGAAGGACCCCTGCAACAGGCCGTCGCCGACCTGAAGGCCGACGGCGCCAAGGTGCTCGGTGTTCGTACCGACGTCACCGTCGAAGACGACGTCATCGCACTTCGTGAAGCGGCCCTCAAAGAGTTCGGCGGGGCCCACCTGGTCTTTAATAACGCCGGCGTCGCGGCCGGGGCCACGATCGGTACGCCCACCAAGATCTGGAAGTGGGTGCTCGACGTTGACCTCAACGGCGTCATCTACGGTCTCAACGCCTTTATTCCACTCTTCCTCGAACAGAACGAGGGACACGTAGTGAACACGGCGTCCTTAGCCGGACTCGGCGGCGCTCCGGGCATGGGGCCCTACTGCGCCGCAAAGTTCGCCGTAGTGGGACTTTCGGAGTCGCTCTTTCAAGAGCTGGCCCTTCAGAACACCAACGTGGGCGTCTCGGTGCTCTGTCCGGGTTTCGTGCGCACGAGGATTCATCAGTCCGAGCGCAATATGCCCAACGAACTCGTGAGTTATAACGAAGACCCGACGGCGCGATTCATGCAGGACATGGCTTCCACGGCAGTCAACGCGGGCATCGACGCGGCCGACGTCGCGGCGGCCGTCGAAGACGCGGTGCGAACGAAAAAGTTCTGGATACTCACGCACGAACGCTCCGCCACGCGAACGACGGAGCTGCGTCTTGAGTGGATGAAGGGCGGTTCGCCCATGAAGTTCAACCTCATGGGCGCCACCCAGCCTTAGCGAACGATCCCGCTCGGCAGTCGGCTGGCGGGCCAGTGGAGTTGGGCGAGCGCGCTCTCACACGCGTAACGATCAGTCATGCCCGCTACGTAGGCGACCGCCTGGTGCAACGCCTCTGCGGAGCTGCTGACGGCGCCACCGCGCGCGGCGACGTCGGGAATGAGTTCCGCGTGTTCGCTGTAGAACTCGACGAGCGCGCGCAACATTGCAACGACGGACGTCGCTTGTTGTCGTGACGCAGCGCGAAGATAGATCGTTTCGTAGTTGAACGTGCGAAAGGCGGCCAGTGCTTCGGCGTGTGAGGCGTCCATGCCAATCACACCGGTGGTGTTAACGGTGCGGATCATGGCGTTGATGAAGGCGCCGAGCTGTTCGCGCCGATGCACTCCGCAACGCTCGCGCACGATTGGCGGTAGCTCTTCAACGCCGACGATGCCCGCCGAGACGGCGTCTTCAAAGTCGTGACACACGTAGGCCACGCGGTCGGCCCAGGAAACGAGTTCGCCTTCGGGCGTGGCGGGGGCGGGACGCGACCACGAGTGGTTGCGAATGCCGTCGAGCGTTTCGAGACAGAGATTGAGCGGACGTAGTGAGACGTCCGCCCCCCACGTGGCGTGGTCGAAGCCACCGTTGACAAAAGGATCGAGCGCCTCTTCACTGGCGTGGCCACCGGGTCCGTGCCCACAGTCGTGACCGAGCGCGATCGCCTCGCAGAGTGCGACGTTAAGGCCCAACGGTCGCGCGACGCCGGTGGCGACTTGGGCGACTTCGAGGGCGTGGGTAAGACGAGTGCGCATGTGGTCGTCGGGAAAGATGAAGACCTGGGTCTTGCCCGCGAGTCGGCGAAAGGCGCTCGAGTGAAGGATGCGATCGCGATCGCGCTCGAAGCACGTCCGATACTCGTCCGGCTCCTCGTCGCGCGTGCGATGTCCGGCGCCGAAGCTCCTCGTCGCCCCGGGGACCATGAGCGCGTCAAGTTGTTCCTCACGATGGTGCAGCGGACCCGCCAGTGAGATCGCGCCCGCGACGAGTGGTCCGACGCCCGCCCGAGAGTCTTCGTGGGCGACGGTGACGGCGTCGTGGGCGCCCTCGTAGCCACCCATAGTCGCGGCCCAACGCCGAGAGCGTTCGGAGATCGGTTCGTTTCTCACGTATCCCATCTTGCCCCAGCGCCGTAGCATGGGTTCAGAATTCAACGTTTCAGGAGATCCGTCATGGACATACGTATTGGCATTGTGCAGTCGATGAAGGAGCTAGACGTCGAACTGCCCGCGGACGTCGATCGCGACCAAGTCGTGAAGGACGTTGAGGCGGCGCTCGAATCGGAAGCGGTTCTCTGGCTCACCGATCGCAAAGGTCGTCGCGTGGGCGTTCCCTCGCGTCGCATTGCCTACGTTGAACTCGGGACGCCCGCGAGCGAGCGCGTCGTGGGATTCGGCGCGGCCTAACTCTTCGTGATCGACTATCACCTGCACCTGTGGCCCCACGAGGAGTCGTCGGTGTCGTTTCGACTCGATCAGATTGCCGCGTACTGCGAAGAGGCGGCGCGCCACGGCGTCAACGAACTCGCGCTCACCGAACACTCGCACCGTTTCGTCGACGTCGCGAACGTCGTCGGACCGTTTTGGTTGCGCTTTGGCCACGAGCCCACCAGCAAGACCATGGCCGAGTACTGGGACTTTCATGCGCGAAACTCACTCGAGGAGTACGTCAACCTCGCCCAATTGGCCAAAGACGCGGGACTGCCGGTCAAGATCGGCCTCGAGGTCGACTTCTACCGCGACCAGATGGACGTGGTCGCGGACCTGCTCGCGCAGTATCCCTTTGACGTCTTGATCGGCTCGGTGCACTGGCTCGGCACCTGGCAACTTGACGACTACGAGAGTCCCGTCAACCTTCACGAGTGGAGCGTGCGCGACGTCGACCAGTGCTGGAAGAGTTACGCGCTGGCGATCGATGAGTTGTGCGCCGCGAACGCCGTCGACGTGCTCGCTCACCCCGATCTCATCAAAGTTGCCGGTTACTACGCGGACAGTCCTGGCGAGTACTGGGACGCCATGGCCGAGTCGGCCGCTCGCGCTGACGTCTCCATGGAGTGTTCGTCGGCGGGCTGGAAGAAGCCCGCGGGCGAGCAGTACCCGGCCGAAGGGTTTCTCGACCGTCTCGTTGGTAAGGGGCTCACCTTCACCACCGCCTCGGACGCGCACGGTAGCGAACGCGTCGGGGAACGCGCCGGTGACCTAGCGACGATGCTCGAAGCACGTGGTGTGAACGAGTTGGCTTCGTACACCAGTCGCCAGCGCACGATGATTCCGCTTCGAGCGTTGTAGTGGCCACCCTCGCCGAGCTCGCCTCGCAGCGAACGTCGCTCGACGAACCCGCGATAGATCACCTCTTGCGCCTCGTCGCGTCGTGGTCGCTCCTGGCCGACCTCGCCTTTTCGGACTTGTTGTTGATGACCAAGGCCGGCGACTTTGAGCGCGACGACGAGCTGTTCGTGGTGTTGGGTCAGACGCGGCCGAACAATCGCACGACCTTGATTAACGACGACCTGGTGGGGACTACGCACCCGGCCGCCAACTGGTCCCTCGTTCGCGAAGCCTTCGAGCGCGGCGTGCGAACGGTGGGGGAGTTGAAGATAGACAAGATTGAGGACCTGGTGCCGACGTGGTGCGTGCCGGTGCATCACCGCGACGGCGTGGTCGCGGTCATGGTTCGTCTCCAGGGTCCGCTACGAGGTTCGGCCTCACTCTATGAACAGCAGTATCTCTCGGTCTTCGAGCGGCTCTGTGACATGGTCTCGGACGCCTCGTTCCCCTACCGCGAGGACGCCGTCGCCGGGCCGGGACTGCCGCGCGTGGGTGACGGCGTGATACTGATCGACGGCCTGGGGCGCGTCGAATTCGCGACGCCCAACGCGGTGAACGCGTTGCACCGCCTCAGCGTCTACGCCTCGGTCGAGGGCAAGACGTTCGACGAACTCGGTATGGAGGTGCGCGGCATCAAGCGCTCGCTCGAATTCGGCATCCCCGCGCTCGAAGAGGTCGACATGGGCCACGACGTGGCGATTCAATTTCACGGCGTGCCCCTCATTGAACATCAAAAAGTGACCGGTGTGCTGACCCTCGTGCGCGACGTGAGCGATCTTCGTCAACTCAATCGCGTGGTGCTGCACAAAGAAGCCGCCGTTCGTGAAGTTCACCACCGCGTAAAGAACAATCTCCAGACCATCTCGTCACTGTTGCGCCTCCAGGCGCGGCGCAGCGAAGAGGCCGAAACGAAGATCGCCCTCCTCGAGGCGGAACGGCGCGTTCGATCCATTGCGGTCGTGCACGAAGTGCTCTCGCGCGAGCCCGGCGAAGAAGTCGTCTTTGACGAGATCGTTCGCTCGCTCGTGCTCCTCGTTGAAGACACCGTCCTTGGACTGCACCCGGTCGAGATTGTCGTCAACGGCGAGCTCGGGGTTCTCTCAACCGACTTAGCGACGCCGCTCGCGGTCGCGCTCGCGGAACTCTTGACGAACGCGGTCGAACACGCCTTCACCGACTTTGGTGGCGTGGACAACGAGCACGTGGGTGTCGTGACGTTGAACCTCTACCAAGAAAACGGTCAGGCCATAGCGGAGATACGCGACAACGGTCGAGGTCTGGGTGAGAACTTCTCTCTCGACGTCCCCACGAGTCTCGGACTCTCCATCGTGCGCGACCTGATTCGCGCGCAGCTCTACGGCGAAATCGAGATGAAATCGGTGCCCCTGGCTGACGGTGGCGGGACCTACGTGCGCGTCGCGGTACCGCTCAAGGCAAGGCTTTAATTGAGCGTTGAGGCCCGACGGCGAGCGGCCAGCCACTGCTTGCGTAGTTTGCGACGCTCGTCCTCAGTCGTGCCACCCCACACGCCCGACTCCTGATTCGTCGCTAGAGCGAACTCCAGACAGGCCTTTTGGGCGTCACAGTGGTCACAGACGCGCTTGGCGGACTCGATCTGATCCGTCGCCATGCCGGTCGTTCCGACCGGGAAAAAGAGCTCGGGTTCGGTGTCGCGACAGGCGGCGGCAGTACGCCAGTCCGAGTCGTCCCAGGCGTGGGTGCGGTTCCAGATCAACGACATGAAAAATCCTCTAACTTTGGGGGAAACAGTGCTCAAAACGTCAAAACACGTGCGTGGAAGGAAAATACT
Organism: Acidimicrobiales bacterium; assembly: GCA_035533995.1. GTDB lineage: Bacteria > Actinomycetota > Acidimicrobiia > Acidimicrobiales > RAAP-2 > RAAP-2. The sequence continues at coordinate 87,394 of DATLSR010000046.1, forward strand.
ACTGAAAAATCGACTCAAAAACAAGGCACTTTTGAGGTATTTAACTTCTCCTAACGAGAATATTACCTGGTCATCACTGGATCTCGAGCGGTGACGTCGGTCTTCGCGCATCGCGGCGCGCACCTGAGTGAACGCGAGAACACGCTGGGCGCTTTTCGAGACGCGGTAGCCCTGGGCGTGGCCGGCGTCGAGCTCGACGTGCGCCGAACCAAAGACGGCGTCCTCGTCGTCCACCACGATCCCGTCATCGACGGGGTGGCTCTAGCCCATACCAGGGCTCGAGATCTGCCCCCCTACGTCCCGACCCTTGAGGCGGCGATGAACGTCCTGGCGGGGGTTACGGTCAACGTGGAGATCAAGAACTCCAAGAGCGTAAAAGAGCCCACCTACGACGACACGGGTGCTTTCGTGCGTGAGGTGCTCGACTTCCTTCACGGCGCCGGCGTAGCGTCGTCGGTGATTATCTCGTGTTTTGACCTCACGACCTGTGCCCAGGTGCGCGACTACGACCTCGAGATGCCCGTGGGCTGGCTGATTTGGGACGTGCTGTTGGAGTCGGCACTCATCAAGGCCCACGTGCTGGGACTGAACGCCGTCAACCCCTACTTCACGTTGGTCAGCGCCGAAGCGCAGCGACAAGCAATCGATCTGGGGCTCGACCTCAACGTGTGGACCGTGAGCGAGCCTGGGGACATCGCAGCGATGGTCGCGCTGGGCGTCGCGAGCATCATCACCGATCAGCCCGCACTGGCGCTTCGCCTGGTGGCGAAGGAAACGGCTTGATTTGGTAGTCCTAGTGGTCCGTCTCTGAATTAACTAAGGCCAATTTCGTTCGGCCCCGCTTGACCTTGGTAATGATCTCGTCGGCGGGTTTCTTCCAGATGAACGGTTGGGGATCTTCGTTCCAGTTTTCGGTCCACACTCCGATCGCGTCTTTCAGTTGAGCGACCGACGAGAACGTTTCCTTCTTCAAACGACGGTTGGTGAGTTGGCTGAACCAGCTCTCGACGAGATTGAGCCACGACGAACTGGTGGGTGTGAAGTGCAGGCGCCAGCGAGCACGCTGAGGGTGCGCGAGCCAGGTCGTGATTGGTGCGGCCTGGTGCGCTGAGAGGCTGTCGAGCACGACGTGGACGTCGAGTTTCTTCGACACGTTCGCGTCAATGAACTTGAAGAAGTCGAGCACCTCCTTCGAGGAGTGACGAGCCTTGGTGTCGTGCAGCACCGCGCCGGTCGCCACGTTCATCGCCGCGAACAGGTCGGTCGTGCCGTTTCGTTTGTAGTCGTGGGTCATGGTGGCGCCCCGGCCTCGCTTCATGGGCAGACTTGGTTGGGTGCGGTCCAGCGCCTGGACCTGGGTCTTTTCGTCAAAACTAAAGACCACGGCGCGCTCGGGCGGGTTCATGTAGAGCCCGACCACGTCGACCAACTTCTCTTCGAAGTGCGGGTCGGAAGAGACCTTGAAGGTGTCGGTCTTCCACGGCTTCAGCCCGTGGTCCTTCCAGATGCGCGCCACCGTGTCTTTGGACACGCCCACACGAAGAGCCATCGTCCTCGTGCTCCACTGCGTCGAGCCGTCCTCGGGTAGTTCATTCATGGTGAGTGCCACCACCTCAGCGACGGTGCCCTCGGGCAACCACGACGTGCGACCGCGACCGGGCGCGATCACGCCGACGGCGTCGACGCCCTCTTCTTCGAAACGTCGTCGCCACTGACGAACGGAGTTCGGGGCCACCCGCAGTTGGCGCGACACTTCATAGATAGCCTCACCGTTCGCCGAGAGCAAGAGCGCCTTCGCCTGGAGCACCGTGCGATGCGGTAGTGACGACGAGCGCGACAGTCGTCGAAGAATCGCTCGCTGCTCGCTGGTAACCATCAAGGGTGAAGCCGCCAGTTTTGATGTCGTCCCACCATTCTAACTACCTCAGTTATATCAGCGGCGGACCACTAGGAGGCGTTCGTCACGGAAGCGGGAAACTTGCCCAGGGTCAAGCCTCGGCCGTCGAATCGCCTGTCGGTCCGCGAAGCATCGTCCCAGAAGATGGTGTTCACGCGCATCAACGTCACTGCTCAGAATCTTGCCAGCGACGAGCGTCACGGTTGTAGACGATGCGACCGGAGGGCGCACTCGGAAGTTTGCCCTGCAGTTTCAAGAACGCCTCTAACGGAAGATCCGCATTGATCAGGGCGTCGATACCTTCGTGGCGTACGAACACGGAGTAATCATCGGCGCCGCGACGAACGAAACGTCGGAGGAGATTCTTGATCCCTGCGTATGCGTCATCCACCATGAGCCTGGCGAATTCGTTGAAGGTGATGCCGATGAAGATTCCGATCAGCATCCCGCCGTCTGCCGAAGCCGTGAGCGCAAGTGTGCGCTCTTCGACGGTAACGGTCAGGTCTTCCTCTGCAAAAGCTGCTTTCACATCTTCGACGGAAGGCGCATCCAGCGCCACTCCTACTTCCTCATCATTGGGCGACGGAGATGCGGCATCCAATTTTCCCTTTTCCTTGTGTACACCCTTGAAAGGCTTCGGGCCCTCTTTGCCTTCGACGAACCGCCCAGTGTCAGTGTTGCGCTTGGTGGATCCGTCCGTGAGTGGATTCGGCAGCTGACTGCGACGGCTCACTTCGCCTCGGCGGAAGCCCTCTCCGGTGTTCTGGCCATGATATTGTTCCCCCTGCCATCAGGACAGGCGCCGTCAGGCACTTCCCTCTTATCGAACAAGTGTTCGTATCTGCAATGGAACTTGACAATCCAACCCACCGTGAGAGACTGGGGAATTCCCGATGAACTCTCAGATTTTTCGATCCAATGGAATCCTTGACTACCCGCTAGACACCGCACACAGTACCGACTATGCTCTGCACTATGAACTTTGAAACCGAATCGATCAGCGGAAGCACTTTGGAGGCTTCGCCCGCAGTCGCCTCCGGAGCACTCTTCGCACTCCACGTAAATTTACGAGAGTTGCGCGGCGAGATGACATTCGCAGACGCTGCCCGGAGGACGGGTCTCGATCGAGACGAGTTGAAACGGATCGAGAAAGGCGAGACTCGATCGATTGGTTTCGCGACGATAGTCAAGCTTTGCGAGGGTCTCAGGTGCGATCTGTCGGATCTGATGACATTGGAGCCTGTGACGATGGAGACATCATCACCTCTCTACACCGGAGCACTTGCAGCATTTGCGAAGGGCCAACTCCGGCCGGCGCCGAGACGGCGAGTGCCTCGTGATCTCAGTAGTGACGTAATGGATTTGGATGCCGCACAATCCATGGAGCATGAGACTACGTCCCGGGCGCGCCGACGCGGCATTCCCACCTTGAACAGATAATGGGTTTAGGGGGCGCCGATTTCTACGTTGACGGATCGGAACTCCCACTCCAACAAGGAGACATACTCATCGTTCCAGTGACGAGAGTTTCCTTCGGGGCTTTGTCACCTTCCCAGTGGCAAACTCTCGATCAGGAACTCGTCCCAGTTCTTGTAGCGCAAGATCACAGACCCGAGGTGAAGTCATTTAGTGGCTGGAGTCTTGCCATGGTCACGACCCACGATTGCGGATTAGATAAGGAATTCAATGTCAGGCTCAAGCAGCTCGAGGAGGACGGTGAAGAGGCAACCGAGGAGTTGTTGACTTCGATCGAAGACGATGAAGAGTTGGATCGTTTTCTACAGGTGAGTCCGCTTGTTGAGCCAGGTGCCGTGAAGCAGGCTGGAGTGGTCGTCGATCAGGTCCTGCTCCTGGCTGGCAAAATGGTGGGATATCTTCCGGTCCCGGAGTTGGTTGTAGGCGAAGAGCAATTAGTGCCCGCGGCGATTGTCGACTTGAACTATCGGACAACAATCGACCGTCTTACACAAGTCACCAGAGTCACATCGATTTCAGACGCCGCACGTACGCAACTCCGCTATGTACTTGCTAGAACCGACGCGCTCAGAACACCAACGTTGGAGTTCGAACTGACTTCGGTCATCGGTAAGACAATCACTAAGGCCCGCGTTTCGAAAAAAAATCCTCTCACGATTGAACTGACATTGAACGACGAAACGAAGATCGCTCTCATGCAGGTTCCGGGAAGTCCCTCGAGTGGGGGACCGGCTCGAACCTCGCGGAGCGCCGATCCAGGTCAGCGGAATCCCAAATAGGTAGAAGGGGTTGAATCGTGCCGGGAAAGTTGGAGGAACGGGAGTCGGTGGAAGGATTAACCGCACCCAGACGGCGATGACGTGCTTTGTCCCTCCGGCGTGTCATGGGTGATCTTGGACTTGGACTTGGACTTGGACTTGGACTTGGAGCGGAGATATTTGTCTGAGTAGGCGATGGTTCATCAATAAAGTGTAGAAACGACATCTTCAACAAGGAAAATTGCTATAGTTGTCACTAATACACGTTAATCGTGAACAGGAGACAATTGTGGCAAATGATCGGGCATTGAAACTCCTTGACCGGTTCGCTAGTGAAGGGCGGACGGCCTTTAGCGCGGCTGAGGTTCGAGATGCCCTCGGCACATCGCCTCAAGCAACCTCTAACCTCCTCACTCGCTGGGCAGGTCTTGGCTTGGTGGATCGATTGGCCGTTGGCAGATACGCCCTTCGTCAGATCGGCGTTTTGGGCACGGCCGCGGTATGGGACGACTTGGGCTCGGCCGTCGCCGCCGTGCTCGCCGGCCACCCACATCGCATCGGCTTCCTGACCGCCCTTGACCATCACGGTTTACTCGTGCGCCCCGTGCGTTCCATCCAAGTGGCTAGTCCGTACCGGCCTCGGGAGAAGGCGCTGACTGGACGGCCGCTCCAGGTAATTCGTGAGGGCGAGGCGACCGTGCTCGTCGGGACCGAGCCCCTCGGCCCGTCGCGTATCGCGACAGTTCCGCGAGCACTGCTCGACGCAGCGTCGCGTCCGCTCTTGGCTGGCGGTGCGTCGCGCGTCGCTGAGGCCCTTGCGGCCGCGGACAGCGTCGGGGAACTCCGTGACCTCGCCAGCGAGATCAACGCTGAACCCGCCTTCCGCCGGATTGGATCCATGGCGACAACGCTGTCGCTCCCTGTAGGGCGGGGGCTGGAACCACCATTGTGGCGCTCACTGATTGAGTTGGACCGTAACGCACGGGGTAAAGGTGGATGGGTCGACAAGAAATGGGGCGTCGCGTGGCCGTACGCGGCGTCCGAGCTCGAGGCCGTCGTGGCCGCATGATTGCGAAAGGCACGATCACCCAGCGCGCCAACGACGAGAGGCTGCCGGCCCAGACCATCGAAAGGGATTACGTCCTTGCTCACGTCTGCGCGGATATCGGAACTGCTGGTGACGCGCGGCTCGCGGCGTCTCCGGTTAGCGACTGACGTTTGTCACTCAGTACAACCTGGGTTGCATACTGAATCTCAACGTTTTGGCCCCTTGTGACACCGAAACATCTGATTCAGAAAGCGCGGGATTTCAAACTAGAGCCGGAAGGAACCCGGATTTTGCGGCTGTGGCGATGGCCTAGATTGTTGGCTATGAATATCGTTGTCTGCGTCAAGCAGATACCTGACCCGGCCGCCCCCCAGTCCTTTGATTCGTCGAATAACTTGAATCGTTCGGGCAAATTGATCCTCGACGAGGCGGACACCTACGGCGTCGAAATGGCGCTCCAACTGGTCGATAAGGCCGGCGGCGGCGAAGTGACCGTGGTCTCGATGGGCTCGAGCGTCGACGTCGCGGGGCTGCGCAACGCGCTCGCCATGGGCGCGAGCAAGGCCGTCATCGTGAGCGACGACTCACTTCGAGGCAGTGACGCACTCGGCACCGCCAAAGTGCTCGCCGCGGTCATTGGTCGAAGCCCCTTCGACCTCGTCTTGGCCGCGACCGAGTCCTCGGACGGCTACACCGGCACGACGCCCGTGCAGGTCGCCGAACTGCTCGGACTTCCCTCCATCACGTTCGCCAAAGCAGTGAGCGTCGAAGGATCCTCACTGAAGGTCAGCCGTCAGACCGAGGCCGGTTACGACGAGATCACCGCACCACTTCCCGCGCTCGTGACCGTGACCGCCGGCGTCGTGGAGCCGCGCTACGCCTCCTTTAAGGGCATCATGGCCGCCAAGTCCAAGCCGCTCGAAGTCCTCTCGGTGGCCGACCTCGGTCTCGAGGGACAGGTTGGCGCCGTCGGAGCACGCGAAGAGATCGTGTCGGTTGTTGCCGCCGAGTCGCGCCAATCGGGTGAAAAGTACGTCGACGAAGGAGACGGCGCCCAAAAGGTCGTCGCGTTCCTCGAATCCATCAAAGTTCTTTAGGAGTTCCCGTGACACTGTCCACACTCTGGGTCGTCGTTGAACCATCGAATGGTTCCTTTACCTCGACCTCACTCGAACTGCTGAGCCACGCTCGCACCCTCGCGACCAACGTCGCGGCCATTACGTGGGGCGACGGCGGTTCTCTCAGCGCACTCGCCGGCGAGTACGGCGCGACGACGCTCTACGACGTAGGTGCACTCAACGGCGCGCTGCCCGGTGTGCCCGTTGCGTCGGCCATCGCGGCCTTGGTGGCCGCTGGCGCCCCCGACGCGATACTCATTCCCGCCAGCTACGACGGTCGCGACATCGCGGGACGCCTTTCGGCGCGACTCGATCGTCCGGTGTTGACCAACGTCACGGGTCTCAGCGATGAAGGTGGTCTCGTGACCGAGCACCCCGTCTTTGGGGGAACGTTGAACGTCAAGGCCAAGTTCACGAGCGAAGGTCTCGGCATTATTGTCGTGCGCGCGAAGTCCTTCGCGCCCGAACCAACAGGTGGATCAGCGGCGAGCGTCGTGGCGGCGCCTGCGGGCGACACTGGCACGACCGGCAGCGCCGTTATTTCGACCTCGCACGTCGAAGAGCGCTCTGGCCCCAAGCTCGAAGACGCGCCCGTCGTTGTTTCGGGCGGTCGCGGACTGGGAGACGCGAGTAAGTACGCGCTCATCGAAGAGATCGCGAAGTTGTTAAACGGCGCGGCGGGCGCGAGTCGCGCCATTGTCGACGCGGGCTGGGTGCCGTACTCGCACCAAGTCGGCCAGACGGGTAAGACCGTCAAGCCCCTCGTCTACATCGCCTGTGGTATCTCGGGCGCGACCCAGCACATGGTGGGTATGAAGGGCTCCAAGAACATCGTGGCCATAAACAAGGACGCCGACGCGCCGATCTTTCAGATTGCCGACCTCGGCATCGTGGGTGACGTGAACAACGTGTTGCCCGCGCTCATTGAAGCTCTTAAGGGTCGCAACTAGGCCCGAGCGGCCATACGTTTGAACTTAGGCTAGGTAGCGACCTATGAGTAGCGACCAACCAACATCGCGTCGTCGAGGTTGGTGGACCCTCGCGGTACTGATTCTCATCCAAGCGACGCTGGCCCTTAACGCGGCGGTGATCGTTTTTGCTTCGCCGAGCGCGTCGTACGATCTGCACTTCTCCTCTTCGGGCGTGCAGTGGCTCGTCACCACCTTCGCGCTCGGCTTCGGTTCGCTGCTGGTCCTGGGTGGAGAGCTCAGCGATCGCTGGGGTCGGCGCACCACGCTCTACGTGGGACTCGGTGGGTTTTTGGTGGCCTCGATGCTCGCGGGCTCGGCGACTGGCTATACCTGGTTAGTCAGTGCCGTGGCGCTGCAGGGCGTTTTTAGCGCACTTCTCACGCCCACGATCTTGGCGATGCTCTCGGCGCTGTTCGTCGATCAGAACTATCGGGCCAAGGGATTCGCGGCGTACGGCACGATCGCCGGTGCGGGCATCGCCCTCGCGTTGTTCGTGGGTGGACTGTTGCTCTATTGGACGTCGTGGCGATGGTGCTTCTACCAGAGCGCCGTACTGGCCGCTCTGGCACTAACGGGCGTCGCGAACTTTGTGAAGGACCGTGACCAGACTGCGCGACCCCTGGACTCTCGTGGCGTCGCGCTCGTCACGGGCGGGCTCTTGCTCGTCATCTACGCACTCGCGCACGCCGTTGCCTCGAGTATCGCCCTCTTCCAAGTTTTGGGCTGGTCGATCTCTACGACCTCGAGATGGCGCAACGTCTTTACCTGGGGACCTCTTGTGGCGGGCGCGGGGTTATTGGCGCTGGCCGTTCGGCGTCCGCGCTCACGACATTTCCTTCTCCCAGCACGGTTGTTAAAGAGTCGCCCACTCGTTGGCTCAGTAGTCGCGCTCGTGCTCGCCAGCGCAGCCACCGTTCAGGTGCTGCTCATGCTCGCGGACTATCTCCGAGAGAATCTGGGCGGTTCGCCAGCGCAGGTTGGCGTTGACTTCTTGCCACTTCTGCTCACGACGCTGCTCACTTCGTACTTTGCCAGTGCGCGACTACTCGCCTCGACGGGACCGAGACCACTTATCCCCACGGGCATGATTCTCTCCGCGATGGGCATGGTGCTCTTTACCCGCCTCACGATCTTCCCCGACTACTGGGGGCACGTCTTTCCGGGCCTCATTCTCCTCGGTCTCGGACTCGGCTTGATTTTCGCGCCCGCCTTCGCGAGCGCGATGTCTTCACTGGAACATTCGGTACTGGGCGCGGCGCTCGTGACGACGGCGACGTGGCTGGGCGGCGCCGTGGGCGTCGCGATTCTCAGCACCGTCGCCGCGAGGGTCTCGCTACGTTCCGTTGTTGCGGCGAGGAGCAGCGAAGGCGTTGACCAAGAGATTGGGACGGTGCACGGCCTCTCGGTGGTCTTTTGGTGGTCGGCCTGTGCTTTTATTATCGGTGCCGTCCTCACGTTCTTCTTGCTGAGGCCGGGACCAACGACGAGCGTCAACGCGGCGCCCGCGATTCAGATCAGCGGCCAGGGGTAGGGCGGCCAGTCCGAAGTTTCATCGGGCTCGGGGTAGTGCTGGACCTCGACGAGACTCTGTGCTCGTAGTTGGGCGAGCGCGACTTCACTGGGGGTGAGCCACTTCGCGACGTCGCCCGCCTCGCCCTGGGCGAAGCGATCAATGTTCGCCAAGAGCGCTGGGTCCACCTCGAGGCCGGCGTACTCCCAGATGACGGTACGCAGTTTGTCGGCTTCGTTAAAGCAGAGACCGTTGTCGATCGCCCAGAGACGTTCCTCGTCGTAGAGCACGTGACCGGCTTTGCGATCGGCGTTGTTCGCGATGACGTCAAAGGCCGCGAGTCGAGCGAACCAGTCGTAGAACTCGGGTCGCTCTCGCAAGGTGAAGTAGTGATCCTCTTGGTTATCGTCAACCCACCACTGAAACGACCCTGGACCGTAGGGCGCGTCGTTACGCGCGACGGTCGTGGGAACGAGGTCGGTACCGAGTTGAACGTCGAGTTCGTACGCCGCTACTTCGCGGCGCCAGAGTCCGTCGGGAAAGTCCCACAGTCGTCGTTCACCGACTTCGGATTTGTAGCAGGCGAGCGCGCTCTCACCCTCGAGCGAGAGAGAGACCAACAGCGCTTGGTTCGAGGATCCTTCGACGCGACCTTCGACCGTGATGGTTCCTCTCTCGAGGAGTATTCGCTGTTCGTCGCGGGTCACAGTTAGCGAATCGGAGGGTTGTGGCCGTTCGTTCGCGGACAGTCATGACCCTTGGGGTCAAGGGGTCCGCCACAGAGTGGGCACAGTGGACGACCAGCTTCGACGAGTCGCGTGATGGCGATGGCGAGACCCGCGGCCCATTCGCGACTGAGGCGAAGGTTCAAGGAGTTGTCCTCTTCGACCGACTCCATCGTGACCTCAATGGACCGGGTCTCTTCATCGAGGGAGACCGCGATATCGCCCGCGACGAAGTCCACCTCAAACTCGGGCTCGAGGCTGAAGTCATCGGGCAGATGTCCCGGACGACCGAGCCCGCCAATCACTTGGCTGATCCATTCGGCGAGCGCAGCGAGTTGGATCTTCTCGCACTTAACAATGACCAGGCGGCGACCCTCACGGACCTGAAGGAGGAACAACCGAGCGCCCACTTCACCACGCACGCCCACCATCACTTTGTCGGGGCTCGTGAAGACGTAGTTCATGAAGGGCTTAAGTCCTTTAGTGATCCGGTGTTATTCACGCATAGCACGACGGGCGTGGCGTCGGTAAAGCAGACGGCGCTCAGCGAACACGGCGAGATTACCGTGCGCTGAAAGAGGTCCAACGGCACGCCTTGGGCGTAGGTGACGGCCGCCTTGATGGGATCGGCGTGACTGACGACAATGACGGTGCGGTTGCGGTGACGCTTCGCGAGACGTTCGAGCGTGGTCCAGATCCGCTGTTGCATCTCGCTAAAGGACTCGCCTTGTGGAAATCGAAAGGTGCTCGGTGCGTGTTGCACGGCGCGCCATTCGACGCGACGGCTCAAGGTACTGAGCTTTTTGCCCGTCCAGGTGCCAAAGTCGCACTCGAGAAGTCCGCGATCAACGACGCCGTGAAGGCGAAGAGCCTTCGCGAGCGGTGCGGCGGTCTCGCGAGCGCGTTCGAGCGGCGAAACGTACAGGGCGGCCGGTTTGCGCCCGAGGTCCCCGAGCCGTTCGGCCAGAGCGTTCGCTTGGGCGACGCCCTTCTCCGAAAGGTGCAGTCCTGGCGCGCGCCCGGGTAGTACCGAACCCGTGGTCGCGGTCGTGCCGTGGCGAACCAAAAGAATGGTCGTCAACGTTGGTCGGGTCGTCACGTCGTGTTTCGCTCTGGCTTAGCCCGGCGTGACCGGCAAGCGCCGGGGTCCAGGTACCGCGGTTTCGGGCCAACGTTTACGTGAGACGCGCGCGAGTTTGTGCAGCAGCGCCACCGCGCCCGGGTCGTCGTCACCGGGACGCGTTTCGATCAGCCCCTGTTCTTTCATCGCGCTCATGATCTCTCGGCCGAGATCGGTGCGAACAATGATGAGCGTCCAGTCACCGAAGGCCCCGATGCCACCCGTTGAGAGGTCGGCGTGCTCGGCAGCGAAGTCCGGACACTGCGTGCAACCCTCGCGCGTGTAGGCCTGGGCCTCTTTGAGGGGAATCTCGTGGAAGCCCCCGTCCTTGGTCCAGAGCTGGAAGACGCCCTTGATATTCATCTTGGTGATGTCGGCGCGCTTGATGTTGTACTTCGCTTCGAAGAGTTCTTCAAAGATCGAGTCGTTGAAAGTCTTGGAACAGAGCAGTCCGATGGTGAGGCTCAGTCGCCGCGCCACCTTGCCGGCCTTACGAGCCTGCATGGCCCCGGGGGCTGAGGCCATGCACCCCATACCCACTAGTCCAATGCGTTCGGCGCCGCCCTCGACGGCCTCGAAATAAGCCAACAGGTTGGCGCTGTAGGTGTAGCGCGACTTTGCGGACTCGATGACGTCGTCTCTCGTTCGTGCCACCATGGGCTTCGCGCGCCACGTCGAGCCGTCACCCTCGAGTCCACTCACGAGAGCCGCGTCGATGATGTTGTTCTCGAGTGCGAAGATCAGCAACGCCGAGACGAAACCACCGTCCTGGCCCTCCTCGACGAGCGACTCATCGGTGGCGCGCGCGAGCATTACGTCACCGATGCCGTAGACCTCGTCATCCGTACGCTCGCGCGCGAACTTCTGAGTATCGATTTCGCTCTCCCAGTTGCGAAAGCGCGGGCAGGCCCTGGTGCACATCGTGCAGCCCTTGATGCCGTGCGTGCAGTCGGCGGGTCCACCGTCGACGTCGAGGTGGAAGGGCTTGTAGACGCCGTTGTCGGTCTCGTAGTCGAGCACCGGGTGAGGACAGGCAATCACGCACGCCGCACAACCGGTACAAAGTCCCGAGGTCACGACCTCGCTAAAGAGTTCCTTCCACTGCGGTTTATCCACGGCCACGGGTCAACCTTACTGAGTACTTTGAATCTGACAATCGCCGGTACGCTTCGCAACGTGCCCGAAATTCTCGAAGTCGAGTCGTATCGTCAACTAGCGAACCGCGTCGTGGGCGCGTCGATTTCGCGTGGGTGGGCTGACGGATTTCTCGCGAAGAAACTCACCTCGCCAGCGGCGTGGTCGCGTACGGTAAAAAGTCTCACGGTGACGGGTACGTCGCGTCGAGGCAAGTTGCTGTTGCTCGAAACCAACGGACCGACACTGGCCATGCGCTTTGGTATGACCGGCGTGTTGTTGCTCGACGGCGACGCCGGCATTGAGGGGCTCTTCTATGGGCCACACAGCTATCAATCGAAGTGGGTGCGCGGGGGACTTGAGTTCAGTGACGGGCGCAGACTCGTCGTGCACGATCCGCGCCGTCTCGCCCGCTTTGAGATCGAACCCGATCTCGATGAACTTGGACCGGACGCACTCACGCTGACGAAGAAGGAGTTCGATCAACTCTTGGCCGTCGAGCGAGGTGAGGGACCGGCGATAAAAGCTCGACTGCTCGATCAGTCGAAGGTGGCGGGGGTTGGCAATCTCCTCGGCGACGAGATACTTTTTCGCGCGGGGGTCGACCCGCGCACCCCGGTCGGTCGACTCAGCGTGGATGAGCGGGCGAGAATTTTGAGCGCCTTTCGCCTCACCATGCGCTCGTTGTCGCGTCGAGGTGGCTCTCATCTGGGCGACCATATGGAGGCTCGTTTTCCCGGCGGCCTCTGTCCGCGCGACGGCGCCACGATGTTACTGGCGACCGTAGGAGGGCGAACTACCTACTGGTGCTCGAAACACCAGCGATAGTCGAGGCGAGTGGCCGCCGTCGGTAAGACTGGTGGCATGCAATCCTTCGTCCAGAACTACGGCTACTTTGCGCTCTTGATTCTCGCTATCGCCGAGTCGGCCTGTATTCCAATACCTTCTGAAGTGACCTTCGTCGTGGCCGGGGCGCTCTGTACGACGGCCGTCACGGGTCACGTGCAGTTCTCGCTTTGGGCCGTCATTGTTATTGGCACGCTCGGTTCGCTCATCGGTTCTCAGATCGCCTACGAGGTCGGACGCACCGGCGGACGCACCGTCGTTGATCGTTGGGGGAAGTGGATTCTCCTAACCCACCAAGACCTCGACAACTCCGAGCGTTGGTTCGCCAAATACGGATCCTGGTCAGTGCTGATCGGGCGCGTCTTACCCGTCATCCGTACGTTCATCTCCCTGCCGGCGGGCATCGCTGAGATGAATCGCGCTCGCTTCGTGGTCTTGACGTTGATTGGTTCGGCAGTCTGGATCTCCTTACTGAGCGCTCTGGGTGACGCCGCCGGATCGAACTGGCACCGCGTCTCCAAGGACTTTCACGACGCGCAAACACCCATGATCATCATCATCGTGCTCGTCATTGCGTTTGGTTTCTGGCATCGACTGCGCAGCGTTCGTCGCCAGCGCGCGAACTAGTCCGTCAGCGTCGCGAGTACCCGCGCGGCGTGACCGTCGGTCTTTACGCCGTAGAACGCTCGTTCAATGATGCCCGTTGGTCCAATGACGAACGTCGAGCGAATGACGCCGGTGACGGTCTTGCCGTAGAGCATCTTTTCTCCGTAGGCGCCGTACTTGGCCATGACGGTTTTTTCGGGGTCGCTCAGTAAGGGAAACTTGAGCCCGTAGTTCTTGCGAAAGGCCACGTGCTTCTCGGCCCCGTCGGGCGAGACGCCAAAGACCAAGACACCGAGTTTCGAGAACGCGGCGAACTCGTCATTGAACTGACAGGCCTCGGTCGTACACCCCGGTGTGTCGTCGGCTGGATAGAAGTAGAGGACGAGACGTTGACCCGCGAAGTCCTTTAGCGCTACCTTGTCGCCGTTTTGATCCCGCAACGTAAAGAGCGGCGCTTTGGCGCCTATGTCGAGTCGTGCCACTGGATCTCCTTCTCGTTCGACGTTCGACTATCACACGTAGACTAGAGGGGAGCTCGAAGAAAGAGCTCGGGCCCACTCTTACGTACGCCGGTTACGGGTCCAGCCGAGAAACGACCCGTGTTAACCGTGAGTAGTGAAATTCTTGAGTCCGCCACGCTAGGTGGGGACTCGTACGCCACCAATAAAACCTTTGCCGACCTAGGCGTGTCGCCGGAACTCTGCGCGGTCCTGACCGCCCAGGGCATCACGACCGCCTTTCCCATCCAGGCGCTGACGATTGCCGACGCCCTGGCGGGGCGCGACGTCTGTGGCAAGGCCAAGACCGGCTCGGGTAAGACCCTCGGCTTCGGTTTACCCATGCTCCAGCGCATCGCGGCCACGCCCGCCCTCGTGGTCGCGAGCGGCCAAGCCGCTCGACCGCGCGGACTCGTGCTGTTGCCAACGCGCGAACTCGCCGTGCAGGTCTACGAGGTGCTCAAGCCCCTCGGCGCCGCGCTCGGGCTTCACGTGAGTGCCGTCTACGGCGGCGCGGACATGGAGCGCCAGATCAAATCACTTCGCAAGGGGAGCGACGTCATTATCGCTACTCCGGGACGACTGATCGACCTCGGTGACCGCGGCGAAGTGAACGTCGAGGGCCTCGACGTGCTCGTGCTCGATGAGGCCGACCGCATGGCCGACATGGGCTTCATGCCCCAGGTCGAGTGGGTACTTCGCCGCATCGCCACGCATCCTCATCAGACGCTGCTCTTTTCGGCCACGCTGGACGGGGCCATCGATCGACTCGTCAAGCGTTACCTCAGCGACCCCGTGTTTCACGAGGTGGCGAGTGACACTCAGACGGTGTCACGAATGGTCCATCATTTTTTGCAAGTCCACCAGATGGACCGCATCAAGGTGGCCGCGACGATCTGTAAGTCCTTTGACAAGACGATCATTTTCTGTCGCACGAAACGTGGCGCTGATCGACTCGTTGAGCAGTTGCAAAAAGAAGGCGTGGAGGCAGCCGCCATTCACGGCGACCTTCGCCAGAGCCAGCGTGAAAAGGCGCTCGCTGACTTTCAGGCCGAGAAGTTGCCCGTGTTGGTCGCCACCGACGTCGCCGCACGAGGTCTACACATCGACGGCGTCGACTGCGTGATGCACTTTGACCCCCCAGAAGATCAGAAGGCGTACCTTCACCGTTCGGGTCGTACCGCGCGCGCCGGTTCGACCGGCGTGGTCGTGTCGCTCTTGTTGTGGAATCAGGCAATCGAAGCTGAAGTCATTATGCGTCGACTGAATCTCAAGCGTCCGATCGTTGAGGTCTTTTCGAACAACCCGCACCTCGTCGATCTGGCCAACTGGGACCCGACGCTGGAAGTATCGTCGCTATGAGCACGAAAGCCCTGCCGGTCTACCGCTACGACGGCGCGATAAAGCGGGCGTTGGTCGTTGTCGCGCACCCCGATGACGTGGACTTTGGCACGGCCGGTACGGTGGCGTTTTTGACGAACCACGGCGTGGACGTCGCCTACTGTCTCGTCACTTCTGGAGACGCGGGCGGTGACGCGTCGACGCACACTCGCGAAGAGCGCAGCGCCATTCGCGAAGCGGAGCAGACCGCCGCCGCCAAAGAAGTGGGCGTCACCGACCTCACGTTTCTTCGTTATCCCGACGGTCAAGTCGAGTCCACGTTGGCCCTACGTCGAGAGATTGCGCGCGTCATTCGAACGCATCGGCCCGACCTCGTGATTACCCAAAGCCCCGAGCGCAACTACGATCGCATCTTCGCCAGTCACCCTGACCATCTAGCGACGGGTGAGTCGACGCTGCGCGCGGTCTATCCCGACGCGCGCAACCCCCACGCCTTTCCCGAACTCGTTGGCGAGGGCTTTCAGCCACACACCGTGTCAGAGGTGTGGTTGGGCGGCACGTCACCCACGATGGTGGTTGACATTACGAAGACCTTCAATCAAAAGTTTGCCGCGCTCTCCCAGCACGTCAGTCAGGTGGGCGGGCGCGACGGTCTCGAAAAGATGCTCAAGTCGTGGTCCCGCTTAACGGCGAAGACCGCCGGCATGAAAAAGGGCAAGCTCGCCGAGGGTTTTCGAGTCATCACGACCTCTTAAAGAGGATCCCTGTCGCCGTAGGGTAGGTGGATGAGTCACGGTGCGAGCCACAGCGACCAGTCGCGTACCCCCATTGGTCTTCGCCAGCCCGCCGAGGGACTGAATCAGATCTTCCTCGGCCTCACGCGAGAAAACTTTCCGGGCCAACTACTCGCGGGCGTAACGCTCCTCGCAATCGCCGTACCCGAGCAGCTCGCCACCTCGCAGCTCGCGGGCGTCGCCGCGTTCACCGCGATGATTGCCTTCATCGCGGCGTCCCTCGTGTTCGTCATCTTTGGTTCGAGCCCCATCATGTCCGTGGGCGCGGACTCGACCATCGCGCCGCTCTTCGCCGTCGCGCTCGTGCGACTCGCGCCTTTCACGTCGACGCTGTACCTAGAACTCGCCGCGATGACGGCGGTCATTACCGGCCTCGTCGTGATGACCGTAGGACTGCTCCGTTTGGGCTGGATTGCCGATTTTCTTTCCTTACCCATCGTTACGGGCTTTCTCGGTGGGATCGGCGTCATCATCATCGTGCACCAACTACCCAGCGCGTTGGGCGTCACGGCGGGCGGGTCCAGCGTGTTTCAGCGCCTCGCCTCACTTTCGCACGTTCTTGGCCACGTCAGCGCGTGGTCGATCGCAATCTCGCTAGGAACGCTTCTCGTACTCCTGGTCGGTGAGAAGGTAAATTCTCGCATCCCCTGGGCGCTCGGCGCCATCGGCGTCGCGACGGTGCTCGTGGGGGCACTCTCACTGGGCCGTCACGGCGTGAAGGAACTCGGCGCGGTGAGCGCCGTCCTACCGTCGTGGCGTCTGCACTGGTTGAGCGCAAGTCAGTGGGGCGTCGTGATGACCACGGCGGTGACGCTCGTGATCGTGATACTGAGTCAAACGTCGGCGACGACGAGAACGTCCTCGGACGACCTCGGTGTGGCGTCTGATGTCAGTCGCGACTTCGTCGGGGTGGGTCTCGCTAACGTGGCGGCCGGCCTCGTGGGAGCCTTTCCGGTCGACGCGTCACCGGCACGAACGACGGTGTCGCGACTCGCGGGGGGTCGGACCAAGGTCGTCGGGCTCACCGCGGCCGTGTTGGCGATGGCGCTCTCACCGCTCGTGCATTACGCCCACAGCATTCCCTTGGCGGCGCTCGCCGGGGTGTTGTTCTTCATTGCTTCTCGACTCATCAAGGTCGACCAACTCGTCAGAATTTGGCGCTCGCGTCGCTTGGAGTTCGTGCTCGCGATCATCTCGCTGCTCGGCGTTATCTTCATTGGCGTCGAGCAGGGACTGGCGATCGCGGTGGGTCTCGCCATTCTTGATCAGACGTGGCGTTCGGTGCGTCCTCACATGGTCGTGATGGGTCGACACGCGGGCACGACGAGTTGGGAGCCCCTCGGCGAAATGGACGTCGCGAGCGTCGATCACGTGTTGGCGGTCCTCTTTGACAACGACATCTACTTCGCGAACTCGGGGGTGTTTCGCCGCGAAGCCCACCAACTGATGAAGACCTATCCCGCGACGAGACACCTCGTCATTGACGCGGTGGCGATCTCGGACATCGACTTCACCGGCATGACGATTCTGGCTCAAGTGGTCGACGACTTGACGAAGGACCAGATATCGGTCTCCTTGGCGCGCGTCAGTGACAAGGTGCGCGCCAGCCTCGCGGGGTCGTTCAGCGCGGCCGTTCGCGACATCGCGATCTACGACAACGTCGACGCCGCAGTGAACGCTGCTGCCTCGTAATGGTTTAGCTGGCGGCGAGTTGACGCAGCACGAAGTTCAGCACGCCGCCGTGTCGGTAGTAGTCGGCTTCGGTGGGCGTGTCAATTCGCAGTCGAACCGAAAAGTCCAACTCGTCGCCGCTCGCGCGCACGACGTGCACGTTCACTTGGGGCACGGTCTCGCCGAGATTGAGGGCCTCGAGACCGCTGAGCGAGTACACCTCAGTGCCGTCGAGGTCGTGGGTCGTGGCGCTCTCGCCCGGGAGATACTGCAGGGGTAGTACGCCCATGCCGACGAGATTCGAGCGGTGGATTCGCTCGAAGGACTCCACGAGCACGGCGCGTACGCCGAGCAGCTTCGTGCCCTTCGCGGCCCAGTCACGGCTCGAGCCGGTGCCGTACTCTTTGCCGCCGAGAATGATCAGTGGCGTTCCCTCTTCGGCGTAGGCCATCGCGGCGTCAAAGATCGACATTTCGGTACCTTCGGGCAGTTTGACCGTGACACCGCCTTCGGTCCCGGGCGCCATCAGGTTGCGCAGACGAATGTTCGCGAACGTGCCGCGCACCATTACTTGGTGATTGCCGCGACGCGTACCGTAACTATTGAAGTCCTCGGCCTTGACGCCACAGTCGACTAAGTAGCGGCCCGCTGGTCCGTTCGCTCGAATATTGCCCGCCGGCGAGATGTGGTCGGTCGTCACCGAGTCGCCGAGCTTCGCGAGCACCCGGGCGTCGAGGACGTCACTCACGGCCTCTGGCTCCATCTCGAGTCCCTCAAAGTAGGGCGGCAACTTGACGTAGGTGGAGGCCTGGTCCCAGTGGTACGTGACTTCGTCGGTCACGGGGACGGCCTTCCACCGTTCGTCGCCACTAAAGGCGCTGGCGTAGCGGGTCTCGAACATCTCGGGGGTGATCGAAGCACGAACCGCGTCGGCCACGTCGGCGTCACTCGGCCAGAGGTCGGACAAGAAGACGGGCTGGCCGGCGGGGTCAGTGCCGAGCGCTTCGCTCGAGAGGTCGATGTCGATCGTGCCGGCCAGCGCGTACGCGACGACGAGTGGGGGACTCGCGAGGAAGTTCTGCTTCACGTCGGGGTGGATGCGTCCTTCGAAGTTGCGATTTCCCGAAAGGACCGACACGACCGAAAGATCGTGTTCATTGACGGCTTCGGACACGCCATCGAGCAGCGGACCGGTGTTACCAATACAGGTCGTACAGCCGTAGCCCGCGAGGTAGAAGCCCAGAGCGTCGAGGGGGTCCACGAGATTGGCGCGCTCGAGGTAGTCCATGACGACGCGACTGCCGGGCGCCAGCGAGGTCTTCACCCAGGGTTTTACGCTGAGACCACGTTCGACTGCTTTACGAGCTACTAATCCGGCCGCGACGAGTACCGCAGGGTTCGACGTATTGGTGCACGAGGTAATGGCCGCGACCGTGACCGCGCCGTCGCGCAGGTGCTCGGCGGCGTCGACGCCTTGAACCTCGATGGGCTCGCGCCCGAGCGCGTCGCGAAACGCGCCGCGCGCGCCCGAGAGTGAGACGCGGTCTTGGGGGCGCTTGGGTCCCGCGAGACTCGGTTCGACGGTAGCGAGGTCGAGCTCGGCGTACTCGGAGTAGATTGGCTCGGGCGCGTTTTCGTGGTGCCAGATTCCCTGAGCTTTGGCGTAGGCCTCAACGAGCGCCAGTTGCGCTGCGGGGCGCCCCGTGAAAGCGAGATAGTCGAGCGTGACCTGGTCGATGGGAAAGATCGTGCACGTCGCGCCGTACTCGGGCGACATGTTGCCAATGGTGGCGCGGGTCTCGAGAGAGAGCGATCCAACGCCCGGGCCGTAGGCCTCGACGAATTTGCCCACGACGCCGTGTTGGCGAAGCAGTTGGGTAATGGTGAGCACGACGTCGGTCGCGGTGACGCCTTCGCGCGTCGCGCCCACGAGTCGCAGTCCCACGACGGGGGGAATCAACATCGACGCCGGTTGGCCGAGCATGCCGGCCTCGGCCTCGATGCCACCGACGCCCCAGCCCAACACCCCGAGACCATTCACCATGGTGGTGTGTGAGTCCGTGCCAACGATGGTGTCGAGGTAGGCCACGCCGTCGAGTTCAAAGACGACCTTGGCGAGGTGCTCGAGATTGACTTGGTGACAGATTCCCATGCCCGGAGGAACGACGCGGAACTTCTTGAACGAGCTCTGCGCCCACTTCAAGAACGTGTAGCGCTCGGCGTTTCGCTCGTACTCGATCTCGACGTTCTGGTCGAAACTTGACGCCGTGCCGCTGCGCTCGAGGATGACCGAGTGGTCGATGACGAGTTCGACGGGCACGAGGGGGTTGATCTTGGACGCGTCGCTGCCGAGGGCGACGATGGCGTCGCGCATGGCCGCGAGGTCGACGACGGCCGGCACGCCCGTGAGGTCCTGCATGAGAACTCGTGCCGGTGTGAAGGCAATCTCCTGAGCGTCCTCGCCAGCCGCCTCGCCGTGGTTCTGCGGCGCGTCGGACCACCTCGCGAGCGCTTCGATGTCGCTGGCCTTGACCTTGACACCGTCTTCGTGGCGCAAAAGGTTCTCGAGCAAGACCTTGATGGAGTAGGGCAGGCGCTCAACGTTGAAGGCTTTGAGGCCCTCGCCGTGGAGAGAAAAATAGGTAAGCGAGCGACCCTCTACTTCGAGGGTGCTTTCGGTATTGAATGAGTTCATCGACGATGTCATTGCTCTATTCTGCCGTGTTTTATCGACGACGATTTCGCCTCTGACGCGCTGACGTAGAGCCAAGTGGGAGACTCGTGGCGTGACTTCGGCGTACGATTCCCTGCTCGCTCGGCTCCAAGAAGCCTTTGACGTGGTGGCGCCTGGCGCCGATCCCGTTCTTCGACGTTCGGACCGGAGCGACTTTCAAGCCAATGGCGTAATGGCGCTCGCGAAACAGGTTGGACGAGCGCCCCGTGACCTCGCCGAGGAGATCGTGGCCGCCGCGCGCCTCGACGACGTGGCCGAAGTGGATGTCGCGGGCCCTGGGTTTTTGAACATCACGTTGCTGCCGGCGTTTCTCAGCGAGAAGCTCAATGAACTGACCCTCGATCCCCGGCTCGGGCTCAGCGCGACCGACGATCCCCGACGGGTGGTTCTCGACTACTCCTCGCCCAACGTGGCCAAAGAGATGCACGTGGGCCACCTACGCTCGACCGTCATTGGCGACGCCCTCGCTCGGATGTACCGCTTCGCCGGGCACGTCGTGATTGCGCGCAACCACGTCGGTGATTGGGGTACGAACTTCGGACTGTTAATCGAACACTTGCTCGACCTCGGCGAGGACCGAGCAATGGCGTCGCTCTCCATTGGTGATCTCGACGCCTTCTACCGTGAAGCGCGACAAGCCTTTGACGCGAGTGAGGACTTTCAAAGTCGAAGTCGCGCGCGCGTCGTACTACTGCAGGGCGGCGACCCCGATACGCTGCGACTCTGGCGAATACTGGTTGATGAATCGATTGCTTACTTCAGCGAGGTCTATAAGAAACTCGACGTGACGCTCACGCCAGACGACGTCGTGGGTGAGTCGTACTACAACAACGCGCTCGAAGGTGTCGTGCGCGATCTCGACGCGTTGGGACTGCTCGTGGAGAGCGGTGGCGCGATGTGCGTGTTTCCGCCAGGCTATTTGAACCGCGAAGGCGAACCACTGCCACTGATTATCCAAAAGAGCGACGATGGCTTCGGTTACGCCGCCACCGATCTCGCGGCGATGCGCGACCGCGTGGCGAGGCTCAGGGCCGATGAGTTGTTGTACGTCGTGGGTGCCCCCCAGGTTCAACACCTCGAGATGGTTTTCGCCGTGGCGCGGATGGCGAAGTGGCTGCCCGAACGAGTGCGTTGTGAGCAGGTGGCCTTTGGCAACGTGCTGGGACCCGACCGCAAGATGTTCAAGTCACGCAGTGGCGAGACGGTCAAGCTCGTCGGCCTGCTCGATGAAGCCATCGAGAAGGCGTTCGCCGCGCTCGAAGAGCGCGCGCCCGATCTCGAGGGCGACGACCGTCTCACGCTGGCTACCCAGATCGCTCGCGCGGCGATCAAGTACGCCGATCTCTCGACCGAGCGCCAGCACGACTACGTCTTCGACCTCGAGCGCATGATTGCCTTCGAGGGTGACACGGGTCCGTATCTTCAGTACGCGCACGCACGAGTGAGTTCTATCTTTCGCCGACTGGGCGAGCCCTATCGGGCAGGCAACGTGCCCTTCGTCCTCGCGGCGAAGGCCGAACGAGAGCTCGCGCTGGGACTCGTGGTACTGCCCGAGGCGTTCACGTCATCGCTCTCGAGTCTTCAGCCCCATCGTCTCTGTACCTATCTGTTCGATCTGGCGCAACGATTCACCTCCTTCTACGACGCTTGTCCGGTGTTGTCGGCTGAAGGTGCGCTGCGCGACGAACGACTCGCTCTGTGTGATCTCACGTCAAGGACGTTGCGTCTGGGACTCTCGGTCTTAGGGATAGAGACCCCCGACCAGATGTAATTTCCGCGAGAGCGACGTACTGGGTAGAGTACGAACGGCGGCGAAACGCTGTCTCAGGTTCTGGGGGAATGTATGCAGGTGAAGGCTTCAGTTGTCAGCGAAGTGCACGGTAAGTGGCGCACCGAGACGATCGAAATCGACGATCCACACGCCAACGAGGTCAAAGTCAAGATGGCCTTTGCGGGTATGTGCCACTCTGATGAGCACCTGCGAACCGGCGACATGGTTCCCGACGCGACGGTCATCGAGTTTCTCTCGGGACGCAGTTCGATGTTCCCCATCATTGGCGGCCACGAAGGATCGGGCGTCGTTGAGTCCGTCGGTCCGAACGTCACGTCACTCAAGCCGGGGGACCACGTCGCGGTGTCCTTTATTCCCTCGTGTGGCAAGTGTGAGTTCTGCGCCTCTGGTCGTCAGTACCTTTGCGACCTTGGCGCCCACACGCTCGTTGGTCCAATGATCTCTGATGGCACGTGGCGCCACCACCTCGGTGACACTGACCTCAACCGTATGGCCCAGCTCGGCACGTTCTCTGAGTACATCGTGGTGCACGAGGCGTCGCTCGTTCGCATCGATCCCTGGTACGACCTTCGCGCGGCGGCTCTCATATCTTGTGGCATCTCGACGGGCTTCGGCTCGGCCGTCAGTCGAGGCGGCACGAAGCCTGGAGACACCGTGGCCGTCATTGGTGTGGGCGGCGTCGGTTCTGGCGCGGTGCAGGGCGCCATTCACGCGGGCGCTCGCGCGGTCATCGCCATCGACACGAATCAGTCCAAGGTCGATCGGGCGCTCAAGATTGGCGCCACGCACGGGTGCAACACGACCCTGGACGCGGCTTTTACGATATTGCCTGAGTTGACGAGCGGTAAGAACTGCGACGTCACGATCATCACCGTTGGCGTACTCACCAGTGAACTGCTGGAGCAAGCTCGATCGATTACCGCGAAGGGTGGCGTCATTGTCGCCACGTCCATTGCGCCGATGAACCAGCAGACCGTCGAACTCAACGTCTTCGCACTCTCGATGTTTAACCAAGAGATACGCGGAACGGTCTTTGGCTCGGAGAGTCCTCGGGTTCAGATACCTCGACTGCTTCGTCTGCACCACGAAGGCAAACTCCACGTTGACGACCTCGTCACCCAGGAGTACTCGATTGACAATGTTCAACAGGGCTACGACGACCTCGAATCGGGCAAAAACGTCCGTGGGGTTGTGCGTTTCTAAACGCGACGAAGACAAATTTTGAAGCGTCTGTTGAGGTCAGATCAATTGAGTTGAAAACTCTTCGCGTGGAATAGCCACGTGGCGACGAACTGAGACGATGACAATATGTAGCGCGTTGACGTCAATCGTGTAGATGATTCGAATGTCCTCGACATCAATTCGATAGCCGCGGCGCGTTCTCAAACGTCGCGATCCGACTGGTCGGATATCGATCGCGAGGTTTGAAATTGTCGCTCCAATTGGAGACAGTGCGCCAGCGTCAATTACTTTAAGTTCGCGAAGCGCCGCGGAAGTGAACTCAATGCGGAAGTCGTTCACGACCACCCAAGTTCGTGCTGCACCTGTTCGAAGGGTACGTTGTCGCCCTCTTCGGCAATTGCGTCGTCAAACGCAACAGCGTCTTGGTTGTCGCTTGAGTTCGATGAGTATCTTCTGGTAATCAAGAAAAACCCGCACGCCGTAGTGAACGAACCAACGGCGTAGAGCAACTCGGCGAAAGGTTGCCAGTCGAAATGAAAGAATTGGATCAGTGGCACTACGTTGGCGGCGCACATTAGAAGAGACTCAAGTGATAGAGCAAGAAACGCTTTTCGAAACACGTCACCTTGACTCGTCGACGAGACCGAAATCTTGGTTAGAAACCACCAAGCGACAAGTGTAGAGAGCGACGCCAGTGGAATGGCGATCTCTTGGATCCAATCAGCGAGGAGAAAGTGTCCATAAGTGATGAGGGATAGAAACCAGCCAGAGAGGACGCAGGCCCCCGCGAAGGTCACAAAAAATCCGCTGACGATCAATGTCCGAGCCGTCAACCACTTTCCCCAAGCCATTCTTCAAACGTACTCCGCACGCTAGGGGCTCAGTTACCCTCTGCAGGGTTTACCCGCGCTGCTAAGAAGAGTGAACGCCGGCTCCCACGAGGTGGCGTCCGTGTTCACCAGCGAGCCTCTCCGCGTCACTCCGCATCTGTTGTGCGAGATCTTTGAACTCATCCAATGCGGGATTTACTCCAACGAGCGTGAACTCGTTCTCCACGATGCGTAAGTCCAATCCCCACACGTCTTGGAGTATTCGTCGTACCCAACCAGTCGAGTGATCCCAACCTTCACGGGGTGTCCCAGCCCCGTAGGCACCACCACGTACGACCACGAGTACCGCGGGCTTACCCTCGAGGACTTTTACTGTTCCACCACCGGCGATACGCGATTCGGTCATGAGGACGTCGACCCAGGTTTTGAAGTGCTCAGAGACCCCAAAGTTGTAGAGCGGCACAGAGAAGAGAAGCGCGTCGGCTT
This sequence comes from Acidimicrobiales bacterium, assembly GCA_035533995.1. Lineage (GTDB taxonomy): Bacteria > Actinomycetota > Acidimicrobiia > Acidimicrobiales > RAAP-2 > RAAP-2. The sequence goes on from DATLSR010000046.1 coordinate 111,930, forward strand.
CGAGTAACTCGTCGGCGAGCGTCGAAGCGACGGCTGCCGCGTGGCGCTGCTCGTCGGTGCGATCAGCGTCGGCTACTGCCCTGCCAACGACGGCCTGCGCCCAGAGGGTGGAGGGGAGTGGGTCAAGGCCAATGGAGCGTCGCGTCACCTCGGCGTCAGGCTCACTTTCACGCCAAACGCTCTCCACGATGTCGGCGATGGCCCGGCTACGGGAGCCTTCCTGGCGGATACTGGCGTCAAGTCGAAAGAGGGACATCGGAACTCCTGTGTAGGGTGAGACTTCACTCTAAAGGGTGCTTCTAAAAACGAAGCGACTTTTTTTGTAGTAGTGACTGGTAGTCTTGAAAGCGTGAAACGCAGCGGTTTTCAAATGGTCCCAGAGACTGGGGAGTCCGGTCAAACGTGTCACGAAGGCGGTGCGTCGTCGTGCGATGAAGCGCTGGTTCGAGCGTTTCGATTTCTCGGAAAGCGCTGGAGCGGGGTGATTCTCGGCAACCTCACGAGGGGCCCCCTGGGTTTTGCCGAACTCGGCCGCCGCGTCGAAGGCATTGGCGACTCTGTCTTGGCCGAACGCCTTAGCGATCTGCAACTGACGGGGCTTATCTATAGAGAAGTGCAGCCAGGTCCTCCGGTGTCGGTAACGTATCGTCTCTCTCCATCTGGCCTCGCGTTAATTCCTGCGATGCTCGAGCTGAGCTCGTGGGCTTCGAAGAATCTTCCTTGTCCGACTGATCTCCCTGACGTCGCTTCGTCGTCAACTATCTAATCTCTTCTAGCGGTTCTCAATGGTGCATTGACCTGAGCGATCAACTCGTCGTGAGAGGATGATGTCGTGTCTCCAACGTATCCAATCCCCACACTGAATGGTCAGTTTGTTCGACTGGAACCAATGTCGCTTGAACACGTTGACGCTCTGAGCGAAGCCGCGAATGAAAATCGATCAACGTACGGCTTCACGCACGTGCCGAGCTCGCGCGCTGAGATGGCGGCGTACGCAACGAATCTTCTCGAGCAGCATCAAAACGATCTCACGATTCCCTTCGTCCAGGTTGACGTGGCGAGCGGCCGCGTCGTTGGCGCGACGCGATACCTGAGCATTCGTAGCGAAGGGGCTCGAGCACTCCCCTTTGCCGTAGAAATCGGCGGCACCTGGCTCGCCGCGTCGTCACAGAGAACTTCCGTCAACACCGAAGCAAAGCTTCTTCTGCTCGACTACGCCTTCTCCACGTGGGTCGTGGCGAGAGTTGATTTCAAGACTGACGCGCGAAACAATCGTTCGCGAGCGGCGATTCTTCGCCTCGGTGCGGTCTTTGAAGGCGTGCTGCGCAAGTCCCAGCCGTCGATGGTTCCCGGCGAAGAGTCTCTCTTTCGTGACTCGGCATACTTTTCTATTCTTGACGTTGAGTGGCCCTCAGTGCACGCCACTTTAAGGTCGAGTCTTCGCTGATTTCATGGCAAAGAAACGTCATCGGGTCCGTTTTGCCCTCGTCTAGACCCGCCAGTCGATGGTTTTTTGGACTGCCGGTAGTGTTCTTCGTTATGACTCGAGCTTGGGTGGTCGTTGACGTACTCGTCGTACTGATCTTCGTCGGCATCGGTCGATCCAACCACCATCATCTTGTCAATCTGTCCGGCATGGCATCGACGACGTGGCCCTTTGCCGTTGGACTTGGCGTTGGATGGTTGATCGTGCTTGCCCGCCACCAGCGTGGAGTCTCAGTCGGTGCTGGCGTTGAAGTATGGATAGCGACAGTTGCAGTGGGGATGATTCTGCGAGTAATCGCGGGTCAAGGCACCGCCTTCGCCTTCATTCTGGTTGCCTTGGGTTTCTTGGGTGCACTTCTTTTGGGACTGCGTCTCGTCTACGGGGCGCTGACCAGACGTAACTAGATCGAAGGACTCCCGAGGTCCGAAGCCGGAAGCAAACGGACGAAGACTCCAGATTTCGTGAAAACTTTCTGTTTTCAGTTGAAGCGGCCGTTCATTGCCCGTATTTACGGCACTTTTGGAGGTTCGGCGGAATTGAGCGAAGCGCAATTATGGACTTGCACTAGCCCTTCTAACGCGCTAGTCTTCACTTGCAGATGGACACTACCAAGAGGAAGGCCTAGTCAATGAACACTGATTCGATAGCGAGCGAGGTGCTGATCGAAGCGCCGATTGAACGGGTGTGGGCAGCGTTGACCGAACCGGCATCGGTGAGTGCGTGGTTCTGTAACCACAAGGAGATCTCGATCGATCTCCGCGTCGGCGGGGCGATGGTCCTCGACCACGGTGACCACGGCCGCTTTCAGACGGTCATCGTCGCGATTGCGCCGCCCAACGCTTTTTCCTTCCGCTGGGCGGCACTGCATCCCGACGTCCTGGCCACGGAGGAGAACTCGACGCTGGTGGAGTTCACGTTAAAGACGACACCGAAGGGGACCGTGCTGCGAGTGTTGGAGAGTGGCTTCGACACGCTCGCCGTGCCCGCTGGTAGGTCCCTGAGTTCTTTGTTCGAGGACCACTCCGGTGGTTGGCCACAAGTTATCGATGAGTTGGCCAAATACGTCATGGCCAATGTGGCGACGCCACGCGTCGACTCTCCGTGAGCGACGTCACCGAGGTGCTCACCGCACTGGCCGATCCCACACGACGAATCCTCCTCGAGAAGCTCTCCCTTCGAGGCGAAGCGACCGCGACGACTCTCGCCGGTGATCTCCCGATAAGCCGTCAAGCCGTGGTCCAGCATCTGGGCGTACTGGACAAGGTCGGGCTCGTTCGAGGTCAGCGACACGGTCGCGAGCATCGCTTTATCGTCTGCACGAAACCGCTAACTGAAACGGTGCAATGGATGGAGAAACTCTCACAACAGTGGGATCGACGACTCATGATCATCAAGAAGATTGCCGAAGCGTCAGTCGCTCAGCCACCGTCCACGAACGCATTCGTCAAGCAAGAAAGTAGTGAGAGCCATGAATGATCAAAGTTTCACCACTACGTATTCGGTAGATGAAACACCCGACGAAGTCTTCGCCGCAATCAACAACGTTCGTGGATGGTGGTCCGAGGAAATTGAGGGCCGTACGGACACACTCGGTGATGAGTTCGCCTATCACTACAAAGACGTGCACATTTGCACAATGAAGTTAACGGAAGTTGTGCCGGGGAAGAAAGTCGTTTGGCTGGTTCTCGATAACTCTTTCAACTTCACTAAGGACCAGAGCGAATGGAGGGGCACGGAAGTGATTTTCGAAGTTATAGGCAAGGAGGACGGGTCCGAAATTCACTTCACCCGCAAGGGTCTCGTTCCCAACTACGAGTGTTTCAACATCTGTTCGAACGCTTGGGGTAATTACGTCAACGGGAGTTTGCGCAGCCTGATCTCCAACGGCAAGGGAACGCCCAACTCGAAGGAATAGTGAACGATGCAAAGAATTCTCGGTGATGCCGGACGAATTACGATTGACGCCCACGTCCTGGTCGTATCCAATGAGCCGCGATTACCCAACCTCAACGACACGGCCGGTGCCACCAAAACTTAGTAATTGAATATCTATCGGCCAAAGCTGGAAGCTTGAGCATCTTGGCGACCATTGTGATTCGTGAAGGTGCGAGAGATAATCCAGGAACTTGAGCGCTCGGGGTGGGTTCAGATTCGCCAGACTGGTAGCCACCGTCACTTCAAGCACAGCAAGACTTCCGGTTCGGTATGTGTTGCGGGCAATTTGGGCGATGATGTTCCGAAAGGAACGCTCGGTAACATCGTGAGACAAGCTGGACTCGAAAGGAGACCACGATGACGGAATTCACCATCGTGATTGAGGATGCGGGAACTAACTACGCCGCGTACGCGCCCGATGTCCCGGGTTGCATTGCCACGGGCTCGACGATTGATGAAGTGACAGCGACTCTCCGCGAGGCGATTGCGGAACACCTTAAGATTCTTCGCGAAATGGGTGAGGAAATTCCGATGCCACATTCCCACGCCGGGGTGATCCAGATTGCCTCGTAGCATGATCCGCTTCGACCAGAGTTCTTTATATGATGCAGGCTTTCGAAACGTTGCGTCGTCTCAGCCCTAAATCTCAGGATCTCAATTAAGGCGAGGGACGAATGTGTATCCGTCCCTCGAGGCAACACTGCGACAAGAGACGACTATTTAAGGTATCCGCACCGAGATCTGCAGTCGATGAGCAATCTCGTTGAGTTCAAGTGATCCCGCCGCTATGTCGTTTACCAAGCTAAATGCGTCAATTGTCGTCAGATCTGACACGCGGTCGTTCAGTCGGAGAAAGATCACGGTGGACATCCAGCCAAGACGCTTGTTCCCGTCAATGAGAGAATGGTTCTTGACCAGTGATTGCAGTAGTGCGGACGCCTTGAGCTCGAGCGTCTCGTAAGCATCGAAACCGAACGCGCTCGAGCGTGGTCGGGCAAGCGCAGAATCGAGAAGTCCTAGGTCACGGACGGGACCGACTCCTAAGGCTTCGATGATGCCAAGAGCGTCTTCAAGAGTGAGAAACTCTGGTTCGTTCACGCCTTAGAGAGCATTTCGATCACGTCACCCCAACGGTCCATCATCTCTGCGGTCGCACCCGCAACGCGATCGAGATGGGCGCTTCGGGAGTAGCGATCAAGCACAGCTCGACGAATCACTTCTTGCCGCGACGTACCCTCGGCGATCGAAAGCGCCGTGAGTGCGCGCTCCATTTCATCGTCAGTCCGTACCGTGAGTGCCATAGTTCAATGATACCAGAGTGGTATCAGAGCATGCAAGGCCGTCACTGAGATAGGTCTGGCCCATTCGCGACGCCTTCTAACTCGTCGCTGGACGCCCGAAAACCGAGTACGTCACGCAGAGCCATCGACGATTTTGTGACGCGGGGTGTCATGGGTGTCAGCGTCCTCAGTCGAGCGGCACCTTGAAAGACTCCGACGCTGTACGCCAGGTCATCAGCAACGGCGAGTGGAACATCGGTGATGTGGAGACGATGATGACGCCAACGCCATGCGGTGCCAGTAGCAAAGAGAAGAAGAGCCCGATTTCGCAGTCGTGGATTGAGAGCGGCGACCAGGAGGACCACGCCAAAGGTTCGAACGGCGGCTCTCGCGAGAGGCCCGCCCGCTCGAAGCATGTTGCGAGTCACCACTTGTTTGGCGACTTCGTTGGGGTTTTCGGTTTCTTGAAAGAACTGGTCGCGCGCGTGCGCTCGAGCTGAGCGAATGATACGAGCGCCTACGGATGGCCGACCGATAAGCACCGAAGTCCACGCGAGGAGCGTCCACGGGTCGGCTCGCAGTGGCGCGAGTCGCGCGCCGTGTCGCGTAGCAAGTTCTGCGCTCGAGGCGCCGTAGCGCTGACGCTGGAGCCACCACGATCGCCACGTGTCGCGGGGTGGGTGCGTGACGACGATCTCAGCTTCGTAGCGCACGAGCCAGCCCGCGTCGTAAAGACGCCACACGAAGTCGACGTCCTCGCCTACCCTGAGCGTTTCGTCAAAACCTTCGCCGAACGCTTCGCGGCGGACCATGATGCTCGCGCTCGGCACGTAACCAATTGTGCCACCGGGCACGACGAGACCACTTCGTTCCCCCATGTCCAGTGGGCCGAAGTGTTGTTCGAAGCGCTCTCGAATTGAACTGCCTGCGGCGCCTCGAACCCGAGGTGCCGCGGCAGCCACGAGAGGATCACCGAACACGGGGAAGAGCCTCTGAGCGACGTCGAACGCGTTATCCATCACGAGGTCCGCGTCAATGAACCAGAGACACTTCCGCTTTGAAGTTGAGGCGCCAACGTTGCGCGCTCGAGCTGCCCCCTTGTTGTCGTCTAAGCGAATGAGGTCAGCACCAAAGGACTCGCAACAACTCCTAATTTCCTCGCCCCTAGGCGAACCATCGTCGACGACGGTGACGTGAAACCCTTGGAGTTGGCGAAGGAGAGATTGAAGGGGCGCGACCTTATCGAAGATCGGCACGACCACGTCAATCTCGTCGATTCGCAGTTCGGTGCTGAAGTGCGGGCGAAGAAGACCCTGAAGGACCAACGTTCTGGCGAATCGTTCTTCGCCCGCCTGGACGACACCACCGTTTTTCCATCGCTCGGCCAGCGCGTGTGAGGCGCCAGCCAGACGTAACAGTCGCCACGGACTGCCGCCGCTGACGAGCTCTCGATCGATGAACGTCGCAGCCTCGTCTAAGACGACGTTCGTCCCACGGGGGATTGGCGCCTCGATGGGCGCGGGAGCGAGTGGAACAAGAGTGCTCACGCTGGGAGTCTCTCACGCGTAATCGCGGCTCACCCCCCAGACAAGGCAGAATGAAAAGGGAATCGCTCGAGGAGGAACCGTGACGCCTGAAACGTTGACAAGAGAAGAAGCGCCCGTGGAGATAGAAGAGGTCGAAGAACTTCTCGTAGAGGAAGTCTCCATCGATGGACTCTGCGGGGTCTACTAAGCCGTGTCGTTAACCAGCGACGACGCTTTTGACACGTCTCAGTATTGGCAACTCAGTCCACAAGTCTCACTTCGCGACGAAACCTTCGGCGCCCTCGCGTACCATCACGGCAATCGTCGACTGGTCTTTCTTAAGTCTCGTGAACTCGTAGAACTGGTTCGTCGACTCGGCGAGTTCGACAACGCCGATGAGGCTATCGCCGTCCTCGCCCCCACTGATCAACGTCAGCGCTACGTCAGCGCGCTCGCGTCATTAATCCGATCGGATCTACTTCGTGGGCGCTGAATCATCACTTCGTGATCGCTTCGAGCGCGGACTCGCCGCTCCCATCTGCTTGACCTGGGAGTTGACCTACGCGTGCAATTTGGCGTGCACGCACTGTCTGTCGTCCTCCGGACGTCGCGATCCAAGAGAACTCTCGACCGCTGAAGCTAAGGACCTCATTGACGAGATTGCCGCGATGCAGATCTTCTACGTCAACATCGGCGGGGGTGAGCCGATGATTCGCCGCGACTTCTTTGAGTTGATCGAACACGCCGTTGGCCAGCGCGTAGGCGTCAAGTTCTCCACGAACGGCACGCGAATTGACGAGAAGGCCGCGAAGCGGTTAGCTGGTATTGACTACCTCGACATTCAGATCTCGATCGACGGCGCGGACGCGCAGACCAGTGACCGCATTCGAGGCGCGGGGAGTTACGACGCCGCACGACGCGCAATGGACAACTTAAAGTCGGCCAACTTCGGTCCTTTCAAGATCTCGGTGGTGATGACGCGCGAGAGCATCGAACAACTCGACGCCTTCGAGGCGCTTGCCGTGTCCTACGGCGCCGAACTTCGCCTCACCCGCCTTCGCCCGTCGGGTCGTGGGGTTGATGTGTGGAACGAACTCCACCCCACGCTTGAACAGAATCGCCGACTCTATAAGTGGCTGCTCGCTCGGCCCAACGTTTTGACGGGCGACTCGTTCTTTCACCTCTCGGCTCTCGGTGCGCCCCTCGAGGGTCTCAATCTCTGTGGGGCGGGGCGCGTGGTCTGTCTCATCGATCCCGTGGGCGACGTCTACGCGTGCCCGTTCGTCATTCACGATGAGTTTCTTGCCGGCAACGTGCGAGAAACTGGCTTCGGCGCCGTATGGACGAAGAGCGCCCTCTTCACGTCGTTGCGCGAACCCGGCAATCCTGGCGCCTGTGGTTCGTGTGGATCGTACGACGCGTGTCGCGGCGGTTGCATGGCCGCGAAGTTTTTCACTGGCCTCGAGATGAGCGACCCCGATCCGGAGTGCGTCTTTGGTCATGGCGAGACGGCACTCGCGACCAAGCGCCTCACCATTCGTCCCTTCTCTTCGCCCGACCACTCAAAGAGGGTGCCGGTCGCGCTGACATCGCGTTGACCAAGAGAACCTTTTAGGGACTCAAGTAGTCTCGCTGTGAGTTGTAACGGGGGTCAGATGAAAAGTTCGTGGTTCGAGACCGTCGCCATCGCGCAACGTCGTGCCGAGAAACGTCTCCCGAAGTCGGTCTACGGCGCACTCGTCGCCGGCTCCGAAAAGGGGCTCTCATCGAGGGACAACCTCGCTGCGTTTGATCAGTTGGGCTTCGCCCCCCACGTCGCCGGTCTGGCCAACGAACGCTCGATGGCAACGATCGTCATGGGTCAGTCGGTGTCGATGCCAGTCATCATCTCGCCAACCGGCGTTCAAGCCGTCCACCCCGAAGGTGAGGTCGCGATGGCTCGCGCCGCGGCTAATCGCGGCGTCGCGATGGGCCTGAGTTCCTTCGCCAGTCGCTCCGTCGAAGACGTGTGCGCCGTCAACGACCAGGTCTTCTTACAGATGTACTGGTCGGGTGGCCGCGACACCATGGTCCAGCGCCTGGAGCGTGCGAAAGCGGCCGGCGCGAAGGGTGTCATTCTCACGCTCGACTGGTCCTTTTCGAATGGACGCGATTGGGGCAGTCCTTGGATTCCCGAAAAGATTGATCTGAGAGCGGTGTTGAAGTTCGCGCCCGAAGTGCTGGTGCGACCCGGCTGGCTATGGTCCTTCGCCAAGACCGGACACTTTCCTAACCTCACGACACCCAACATGGCCGCACTCGGTGAGAAGGCACCAACGTTCTTCGGTGCGTACTACGAGTGGATGCAGAGCACGCTGCCCAGTTGGCAGGACGTGGCGTGGTTGCGCGCCCAGTGGGAAGGACCATTCATGGTGAAGGGCGTCTGTCGCGTCGACGATGCCAAACGAATCGTTGATCTGGGCGCGAGTGCGCTCTCGGTGTCGAATCACGGTGGCAATAATCTCGACGGCACGCCGGCGCCGCTGCGCTCACTCTCGGCGGTGGTGGACGCGGTGGGCGACCAGATCGAGGTGTTGCTCGACGGCGGCGTCCGACGTGGCAGCGACGTCGTCAAGGCCCTCGCGCTCGGTGCCAACGCGGTCATGATCGGGCGGGCCTCGCTCTGGGGACTGGCCGCGGCCGGACAGAGCGGGGTTGAGAACGTGCTCGACGTCATCAGGGGCGGCATCGACTCGGCGTTGCTCGCTCTCGCCAAAGCCGATATTAAGGACCTCGACCGCACCGACGTCGTGGCGCCCGCGGACTTCTTTCGAAAGCTCGGCGCGTGACGCGCGTCGCGATCGTCACCGGTGCCGCGCGCGGTATTGGCGCGGCCAGCGTCGACGCGTTGGTGAACGAGAGTTACCGCGTGGTCGCCGTCGATCGTTGTCGCGACATTGCCGACATTCCCTACGCGCTGGCGACACGGGCGGACCTCGACGCCGTCGTTGCTCGACACGGTGACCAGGTCCTTGGACTGGTCGGTGACGTGCGTAGCGCCACGGACATGCAACTCGCGGTCGAGACCGCGACGCGTCACTTTGGACGACTCGACGCGGTGGTGGCGTGCGCGGGCGTCGTGGGCGCGAGTGGTCCCCTTTGGGAGGTCAGTGACGCGACGTGGGACGCCGTCTGGTCGGTCAACGTGCTGGGCACGCGCCGACTTATCGAAGCCGCGGCGCCCGTGCTTATCGCGAACGGCAAAGAAGCCAACGGACGAATCGTGGCCGTCGCCTCGGCGGCGGGACGAACTGGTCTCTTTCATCTCGCGTCCTACAGCGCGGCGAAGCACGCGGTCGTGGGGCTCATTCGAGGTGTGGCGATGGACCTCGCGCCCTACGGCGTCACGGCGAACGCCGTGAGCCCCGGTTCGACGCGCACCGCGATCCTCGAAGCGTCGGCCCAGATCTACGAACTAGCGAGCGTCGAAGTCTTCGCCGATCAACAGCCCATTGGTCGACTCCTCGAACCTGCTGAGATCGCCGCGTCGATCGTGTGGCTGTGTTCGCCCGCGTCGTCCGCGATTACCGGTGCCGACGTCGCCGTCGACGGAGGAATGACCGTCTCGTAGTAGCGAACGGAGCCCGGAAGTGATTAAAGGTAGGCTCGCTCGTGGCATAACGCCACCGCGAGTCAACCGTGAGGTCCTAATTGAGCGAAGTCGCAGTGCCAGGTCGTGTTGTCATACTCGGGTGTGGATCCGTTGTTCAGTGTCTGCTCCCTCTGCTACTTGATCACTTCAAATTCGAGCCAACGTCCGTGACAGTCCTCGAGAGTCGTGACAATCGATCGAGAATTGCCTCTTCACTGGAACGTGGTGTTCACTACCAACAGTTTGAAATCACGCCAGAGAACCTGGAGTCCACACTCGCCGGCGTGCTCGGTGACGGCGATCTACTGATCGACCTCGCGTGGAATATCGGGCTGAGCGAGCTCCTCGAGTGGTGCCGTTCTCATAACATCCGCTATCTCAACACGTCGGTGGAAGTCTGGTTTCCCTACCTTGATCCCGCCAGTGCGTCGCCCCAAGAACGAACGCTCTACTGGCGACACATGGCGCTGCGCCGTCAAATCGCCGCGTGGGGCTCGAACGACGGCCCCTCGGCCGTTGTCGAGCACGGCGCGAACCCCGGTCTGGTGAGCCACTTCACCAAGCAGGCCCTAAGTGAAATCGCCGAGGCGGTGCTGCGCGACGGACTGCTCATCGATCGTCACGACGCGATCAACGAAGCGCTCGGCGAAGGGCGTTTCAACGTGCTCGCCCAACTCTTGGACGTGAAGTCGATTCACGTCGCCGAGCGCGACACGCAGATCACGAATCAGCCCAAAGAAGTCGGTGAGTTCGTCAATACCTGGAGCGTGGACGGCTTCTACGAAGAAGGCGTAGCGCCGGCGGAGATGGGCTGGGGGACGCACGAACGAGTACTGCCGGCGCTCGCTCGAACCCACAGCGGCGAAGGACCGCGCAATCAGATCTGTTTCGCTCAGATGGCGCACAAGACGCTCGTGCGTTCAATGGTGCCGTCGGGCCCCATCGTCGGCATGGTCATTCGCCACGGCGAGGCCTTCACGATCTGTGATCACTTGACCGTCTATGACGGCGACGACGCCGTCTATCGACCGACCGTGCACTACGCCTACTGTCCCACCGACGTGGCCTGGGCGAGTTTCGTCGAACTCGAGGGCAACGAGTACGCCTACCCCGAGGTGCAGCGCATCATGAACGACGAGATCGTCTCTGGACGAGACGAGCTCGGTGTGCTCTTGATGGGACATCCCTACAAATCGTGGTGGACCGGTATGCGCACCACCATCGAAGAGGCTCGAGGTGTCGCGCCACACCAGAGCGCGACGACGATTCAAGTCGCCGCGTCAATCCTCGGTGCCGTGCAGTGGTTACTCACGTCGCCGAGTGAGGGCGTGCGCGTTCCCGATGAGTTACCGTGGCGCGAAGTACTGGACGTCGCGTTGCCCTACGTGGGCACGTTGTGGTCAGGTCCCATCGACTGGGACCCGGTGTCGAGTCACGTCGACTGGTTCGACTACTGGTCGGGGCGTGAACTCGACCACGACGATCCCTGGCAGTTCACGAACTTTCTCGTACCCTGAGGTTTTGTGTTAGAGCGGCGTGACGTAAGCGCCCTGTATACCGCCGTCGACGAGAAACGTCGAGGCCGTCACGAAGGACGAGTCGTCGCTCGCGAGAAAGAGGACGGCGCCGGCGATTTCGTCGGGCTCGGCGAATCGTCCGAGGGGCACGTGGACGAGACGTCGCGCCGCGCGTTCGGGGTCATTCGCGAAGAGTTCTTGCAGGAGCGGCGTGTTCACCGGCCCGGGACAGAGCGCGTTCACCCGAATGCCTTGGCGCGCGAACTGCACGCCGAGTTCGCGCGACATTGAGAGTACGCCACCCTTCGAGGCGGTGTAGGAGATCTGTGAGGTCGCTGAACCCAACACCGCGACGAAGGACGCGGTGTTGATAATGGATCCGCCACCACGCTCGAGCAGGAGAGGGATCCCGTACTTGCAACACAGGTAGACCGAGGTCAGGTTGACGTCTTGAACGCGCTGCCACGCATCGAGTTCGGTGGTGAGAATCGAGTCGTCATCGGCCGGTGAGATGCCCGCGTTGTTAAAGAGAACGTCGACCCCACCGTAGGTGTCGACGACGACGCTGTACATGGCCTTGACGCTCTCTTCGTTGGCCACGTTGACCTTGACGAACGTGCCACCAATGTCGTTCGCTAAGGCAGTACCCGCGTTCTCCTCGAGGTCGGCCACCACGACCTTGGCGCCTTCGTTGGCAAAGCGCAGCGCGGTCGCGCGCCCGATGCCACTCGCGGCACCGGTGATGATGGCGACCTTGTTGTTCAAACGACCCATTAATTTTCCTCCGTTGAGATAAACACATTTTTTTCTTCACTGAAGCCGAGCAGCGCGTCGGGGCCGAGTTCGCGTCCAAGACCCGACTGCTTGAAGCCGCCAAAGGGCGTCGAGTAACGCACTGAGGAGTTCGAGTTCACCGAGAGCGCGCCCGTCTCGACGCCGCGCGCTACGCGCAGTGCACGACCGATATCGCGACTCCAGATCGAACCCGAAAGTCCGTAATGACTTTCGTTGGCGATGGCGATCGCCTCGGCCTCGTCGCCAAAGCGCACCACCGACACGACGGGACCAAAGATCTCCTCTTGAAAAGAGCGACTCTTCGTGTCGGTCGTTTCGAGCACCGTGGGGGCCATCCAGTAGCCGGGACCCTCGGGCGCGCTGCCGCGAAAGGCGACCTCGGACTCACTGACGTAAGAGCGCACGCTCTCGCGCTGGGCCCCAGTAATGAGCGGCCCCATCTCGCTCGTCTCGTCGGTGGGATCGAGCACGCGCACGCTCTTGACGGCCGTCTCGAAGAGTTCCATGAAGCGGTCGTAGGCCGAGGCTTCAACGAGCAGTCGCGAACGCGCGCAGCAGTCCTGACCGGCGTTGTCAAAGACGGCGTAGGGCGCGCTCGCCGCGGCCTTTTCGAGATCGGCGTCGGCGAAGATGATGTTGGGACTCTTGCCACCGAGTTCGAGCGTCACGCGCTTCACTTGGGCGGCGCAGCCCTCCATGATGAGGCGACCGACCGCGTTCGATCCCGTGAAACAGACCTTTCGAACTGCGGGGTGGGTGACGAAACGCTGGCCCACCATGGCGCCGTCGCCACTCACCACTTGAAAGACGCCTTCGGGTAGTCCGGCTTCGAGGCCCAACGCAGCGAGACGTAGGGCCGTCAGCGGCGTGAGCGTGGCGGGTTTTAAGACCACCGTGTTGCCCGCCGCGAGCGCGGGAGCGAGTCCCCAGCCGGCAATGGGCATCGGAAAGTTCCAGGGAACGATGATGCCCACGACGCCGAGTGGTTCGTAGAACGTGATGTCGACGCCGCCGGCGACGGGAATCTGGCGACCGGCGTGACGCTCGGGCGCGCCAGAGTAGTAGAGAAGAACATCGCGAACGTTGCCCGCTTCCCAACGGGCGTTCGAGATCGTGTGGCCCGCGTTCGCGACCTCCAACCGGGCGAGCTCTTCGCCGTGCGCGTCAACCACGTCGGCGAAACGACGAAGCAGTCGTGAGCGATCGGCCGGTGTGACCTTTCGCCACGCGCTCGCCACGCGAGCGGCCACGTCGATCGCTCGATCGGTCTCTTCGAGGTCGTGCACAACAACCGAGCCGATTGAGAGTTCGGTCGCGGGATTAATGAGGTCCAGGGAGGTGCTCATAGTCGTTCGAATCCTCGATAGCGCTCCCAGTCGGTCACTGAGGAGTCATAGGCCTCGACTTCGACCCTCGCGGCGTGCACGTAGTGATCGACCACTTCGTTGGAGAACGCTTCGCGCGCCATGGTGCTCTGATCCAAGAGATCGAGCGCCTCGCGCAGAGTCGTGGGCACGCGAGGGGCGTGCGCGTCGTAGGCGTTGCCCCCAAAGGCCTCGGCCAAGGGGAGCGACTCTTCGACGCCGCGTAGTCCCGCCGCGACGAGAGCGGCGACGGCGAGGTAGGGATTGACGTCACCGCCAGGGATGCGGCATTCGACACGAAGAGAAGATCCGTGTCCGATGACGCGAAAGGCGCACGTCCGGTTGTCGAGGCCCCAGAGCATCGCGGTCGGTGCGAACGAGTCCTTAGTGAAACGCTTGTAACTGTTGATGTTCGGCGCGAGAAACAGAGAGAGTTCTCTGGCGTAAGCGATCTGGCCGGCGAGGAAATGCTGAAAGACGGACGAGAATCCGTGTACCTCGGTGCCGGCAAAGACGGGCGCGCCGTCCTTCTCGCGCAGCGAGAGGTGAACGTGGCACGAGTTGCCTTCACGCTCGTTGTACTTCGCCATGAAGGTCAGGCTGCAACCTTCTTGGGCCGCAATCTCTTTGGTCCCCAACTTAAAGAGACTGTGCTCGTCGCACTTGTCGATCAAGTCGGCGTATTTAAAGGCGATCTCGTGTTGACCGTAGTTGCACTCGCCCTTGAGGGACTCGACGACCATGCCGGCGTCACGCATTGAACGACGCAGGCGCCCAAGAAGTGGTTCGATGCGTGACGTGCCCAGCAGTGAGTAGTCGACGTTGTAGAGATTGGCGGGCGTGAGGTCGCGGTACCCGCCGTTCCACGCCTCTTCGTAGGTGTCGTTAAAGACGAGGAACTCGAGTTCCGTGCCGGCAACGCCGAACCAACCGTAGGTGCTGAGGCGTTCGACTTGCTTTTGCAGTATCTGACGGGGTGACACGAGGACCGGTTCGCCTCTTACGGTCTCCACGTCCGCGAAGATAATGACGGTCTTTTCGTGCCAGGGGACCTTACGGATCGTTGAAAAGTCGGCCTTGAAGGCGAGATCGCCGTAGCCGCTCTCCCACGACGTCAGTGCGAATCCGTCGACCGTGTTCATGTCTACGTCGCAGGCGAGTACGTAGCCACAGCCTTCGACGGCGCCGGTATCGATCTCGTCGGCGAAGAATCGGGCGTCGAGTCGCTTGCCTTGAAGGCGACCCTGCATGTCGGTGATGGCGAGTATGACAGTGTCGATTTCGTCAGATTTTATGAGCCGGAGGAGCTCGTCTCGGGTCAAGCGACCGGGAGCTGAAGAACTCAATGTGATCTCCTCGATTCAGTAATGGCCGCCATCGTAGTCGTCGATGTCCGGTCGGCCTATTTGGCGAAGCGCCTTCAACGCAGTCAACGACGTCTCTTCGACAGGGAAGTGGAGTTCGTCCTTGAATTGTTCTCGTCGCCAGTGTGCGGCGGAGCCGAACTATCTTCGCTGCGAAGGTCGTGTTGAGTGAGATTGGCGAACACCTCACGAAACTAATCACCACCTCGCCACAAAGTTGTCACGATTCTGTCCGCATCACTTTGCTGTTGCCACCGTTCAGCACCCACGGAGAACTCGTACAACGTCGCGCCCTGGCGGCGGTGACCGAGCCTGGCTTCGCCGGTATCTGGTACGCGGTCGCTGCGTGAACGGAGTTCAAGGGACGAAGGATGGGGGAACTTCTAATGAGCTCGCTGCCCTGGAGCGAACTGAGCATTTGGTCTTCGTCCGCCAAAAGTGCCGGCACAACGACCGCACCACGGCGCCACCAAAGTGCGGTCGTCGTGCGTTGGTGAAGAGTTGCGCGTAGGCGCGCCGGCGCGTTGATGTAGGGTCGTAGGTGCCTCGCGGCAGCGAAGTTGGTGCGATTCCAACGCTGTCCCGCAACTGTATGTGGTTTCTTAGGAGACCACGAGCCAGGTCGCCTGCTGCGAGGAGATGTGAAAAACAGCTCTCGAGGTAAGGAGCGGTTCTTCGGATATCCATCCGTCGCCCACACCACTTCGACGGAAAAGGAGATATCCATGATGAAGTCCCTGCGAGTAACCCTCGCGCTTTCCCTCGGCCTAGTGGCGTTGCCACTACTCAGCGGCGCGAGTGCCGGGGCGTCCAGTACGCCCCAATGCGTCGCGTCGCTTTCGCCAACAGCAACAGAGACACTCTTTGCTATTGGGGCCGGCAAGCAAGTCCAAGCGGTCGATACTGACTCGAACTACCCGACTACGGGCCTACCCACGAAGAGGATCAACGCGCTTAATCCGAGTTTGGAGGCGATCGTAGGGATCTGTAAGTCAACAAAATCCCACCCTTCGACGAAGCCCGACCTGGTCGTCATTTCCTACAACGCCAACGGCATTCAGCAGAAGTTGACGGCACTGGGCATCAAGGTCATCGACCAAGGCGCGCCGACGAAGCTCTCGGGCGCCTATGAGCAGATAAACCAACTCGGCGCACTCACGGGACACGTGAAGAACGCTGCGAAAATAGTGACGTCACTGAAGTCAACGATTGCCAGCGACATCGCTTCAGTGCCCAAGCACCCGAAGAAGATCCTCACGACCTACTACGAGCTCGACCCGACCTACTATTCCGTCGCGAGTAATACGTTCGTTGGATCTCTGCTCAAGTCATTGGGCGTGACAAACATCGCTGACGCGAAGTCCACGTCGGCGGACGCGGGCTACCCGCAGTTGAGTGCTGAGTACATTCTCGGCGCGGATCCGAAACTGATTTTTCTTGCCGACACCATCTGTTGTCACGCCTCGGCGAGCTCCGTAGCGAAGCGCACGGGCTTCTCAAAAGTCAGCGCCGTGCTGAACAAAAAAGTCGTTGGGCTGAACGACGACATTGCGTCACGCTGGGGGCCACGACTGGGAATCTTGATGAACCAACTCACCGCCGGAGTGAAGAGCGCCTTAGCCGACGCCGCGGTGTGGAAGAAGTAGTTTGACGGCCAATCCACCGACCGGGCACCGAGTGGTGCTCGTCGCCGCCGTGACGCTGATCGCGCTCGCGGCGGCGGTGGTCTGTGGATTGGTCATAGGTCCCATCTCAATTGGCACGACACGTATTCTCGGCGACGTCTTTTCACACATCGGTTTGGGTCGCAGCACGTTGACGCCAACGCAGACGTTAATTATCTGGCAAGTACGCGCGCCGCGAATGGTGCTCGGTTTACTGGCGGGGTCGATGCTCGCCGTCGCCGGTGGCACTTACCAAGGAGTGTTTCGTAATCCACTCGCCGATCCGTACTTGCTGGGTGTCGCAGCGGGCGCGGGACTCGGCGCCACGGTTGCCATTGTCGATATTGGCGGGGGACTCACCACGCCTAGTTGGACGCCACTGCTCGCCTTTGGCGGCGCCATGGTCGCGGTCGCGGTGACGTGGATCATTGGTGGTCGCGGTCTTCGCTCGAGTACGTCGACGTTGATCCTCGCCGGTGTGGCCATCGCTTCGTTGTTCACGAGCGCGCAGACGTTTCTGCAACAACAGTCGTCGCCGGACTCCATCGCGCGCGTCTACATCTGGCTGCTCGGTTCCCTCGCGAGCGCGAGTTGGAGTTCGGTCTTGTTGGTGCTGCCGTACGTAGCAATCTGTGTCGCCATCTGCGTAGCGGCCGGTCGAGCGCTCGACGTCATGAGCGTCGGTGAAGACGAGTCCCGATCTCTTGGTCTCCGGGTGCGGCGCGTGCGTTTCATCGTCATCGCGGCGTCGTCACTGGGCACGGCCGCGATCGTGTCGGCCGTTGGTCTTATTGGCTTTGTGGGCATCATCGTGCCCCACATCATTCGACTGCTCGTTGGCACGTCGTACCGGCGGATTCTCCCGATCTCGGTGATCTTCGGCGCGGCCTTCTTGGTCTTCGCTGACACCATCGCTCGAACCGTGTTGGCCCCTTCGGAGCTGCCCCTCGGCGTCGTCACCGCCGTCGTGGGCGCGCCGGTCTTTGTCCTCATCTTGAGTTTGCGCCGACAGGTGGTCACGTGAGCAGCATTGAGCTGCGCGATCTAACGGTCCGAGCGGGTTCCACCACGCTCATCAGTGAGATCTCGCTCGACGTCGAGGCGGGCACGTGGTGCACGGTCATTGGGCCTAATGGTGCGGGTAAGACCACCCTCGTGGAGACGGTGGCGGGGCTGCGCCGAAGCGCCAAAGGCTCGGTAACAATTTTGGGGGAACTCGTAAGTTCCATGAACGAGCGAGAGCGCGCCCTCAAAATCGCCCTCGTACCTCAGCACCCGGTGGTGCCACCGGGCATGAGAGTGCTCGACTACGTGGCGCTGGGGCGCACGGCCTATCACGGGCTCCTGCGTGCTCCGAGCGCCACGGACCGCAAGGCGGTCGACAGCGTTGTCGCTCGATTGTCGCTTGGGGAGTACGCGCACCGTGACGTCGTCACGCTCTCGGGTGGCGAGCGTCAACGCATGGTTCTCGCGCGCGCCTTGGCCCAAGGGACAATGGTGATGGTACTCGACGAGCCCATTTCCGGTCTCGATCTTCGCCATCAGATGACCATGCTGGAGCTTCTGCAAAAAGAGGTCAAGGAGTGTGGACTGACGGTGCTCGCGACGCTGCACGACCTCACCTTGGCCGGACAGTTCGCCGATCGATTGGTGTTGCTCGACCACGGACAGCTCATTCTCGATGGTCCTTCGAGCGAGGTTGTGCGTAGTGAGGAACTCGCCGCGTGTTACGGGATGAAACTACGCGTCATTGACGTGGACGGCGCTGACGTGGTGATCCCAGTTCGTCGCTGAGTGTACAGCGACGATTACTACAAGTGGTTACTTCGCGGTAGCCCTCGACAAGCGCGATCTCGGCGAGACGTCGCGTCACATCTCCTAGACTTTGCAAAAGAAACGAAGGGAATCCCGTGCGACGCACGCGAATCGTAGCCACTATTGGTCCGGCATCCGACTCGGATGAAAAACTCAAGGAGCTCGTTCTCGCGGGCGTTGACGTCTTTCGCCTCTCCTTCGCCCACGGTGACATCCCCTCGTGCATTGAACGACTTCGCCGCGTGCGAGCAATCGCACCCGATCTCGCGATTATGGTCGACATTCCCGGTCCCAAGATACGCGCCGGATCTTTTGGTACGTTGCCCGTTACCCTCGCCGTGGGTGAAGAGACGGAACTCGTTGAAGCTTTTGGCGAAGCGTCCATCGCCGCGCGCATAACGGTCGAGCGTGAGCACGTACTCTCCCAGCTCAAGGTCGGTGACAAGGTTCACATTGGCGACGGTGGTGTTTCTCTGGAGATTGTCAAACGCGCCAAGGGCGTGACGGCGCGCGTGACGTCGGGCGGGGCGGTCATGGGCAAGCCCGGTCTCTCACTGCCGTCAACAATCATGAACGACCGACTTCCCACCGACGAGGATCGCGCTCGACTAGAAGCACTCCGCAGTGAAGAGTTTGAGATTCTGGCTGTGTCGTTCGTGCGATCGGGCTTTGACGTCGAGTCGGTTCGCGCCGTGCTCTCGCGCGACGACATCATGATCATGGCCAAGATTGAAACCGGCGAAGGCGTCGAGAATCTTGAAGAGATCATCGAACACTCCGACTCGATCATGGTGGCTCGGGGCGACCTTGGCGTGCGTCTGCCCATAGAAGAGGTGCCCCATCTGCAAAAGGAGATTGTGCGTCTCGGTATTCGTTACGCCCGGCCCGTGGTCGTAGCGACCCAGATGCTCGAGTCGATGACCCACGCTCAAGTGCCCACCAGGGCCGAAGTGACCGACGTCGCCAACGCCGTGTTGGACGGCGCGAGTGCCGTGATGTTGAGCGGCGAGACGGCCATTGGCGACGACCCCGTCGGCACGGTGATCACCATGGACCGCATTGTTCGCCGAGCCGAGAAGTCCTTCCCCTACGCCGAGTGGGGAGCCGGACTCGGCGTCCAACTGCTCGCCGCGTCGAGCAGCCAGGCGTCGCGCGTTACCGCCGCGATCACTGGCGCCGCGTGGCGCGCCGCGATGGACGAAGGCGCTGTTGCCATCGTGGCCTGTACTCGCTCGGGCATGACGGCGCGGGCCATCTCACGTTTTCGACCGCCCATGCCGATAGTTGCCATCACGCCCAGTGAGTCAACCGCGCGACAGATGCGCGGATCGTGGGGAATACAAGAGATTTTTGTTTCACCGGCGAACGACATCGACAGTCTCTGTGACGTCGCGATCAGCGAACTAAAGAAAGTCGGACTCGCCAAAGCCGGTGACGCCATTGTCATCATGGCGGGTTCCTCGTCGGGTGGCACCGCCATTACCGACACTGTTCGAATGATGATCGTCCCCTAAAGGATGTTGACGACGATTTTCGGTCGCCGCAAGGTCGCGACGCCGTGACTCGGGTCACCCGGCGCGATGTCCGAGACGATTAGGAAACTTTGTCGAGGGAGTCGCGCACTTTCGTGAGTAGTTGCTCTTCAGAGTAGGGCTTCTCTACAAGGTCGACTTCCTTAGTCAGCGTCGATCCAAGTACTGGTTGCGCGTAGCCCGACGTGTAGAGAATCCTCAGTTCTGGGATGAGATCGTGGAGTCTGTCCGCCACCTTGGGGCCGAGCATGACGGGCATGAAGACGTCAGTCAAGAGCAGATCGATAACGCCTTCGTAGCGTTGCGCAAATTCGATGGCTTCGGGTCCGCTCGAACTCGTGAGCACGACGTAGCCGAACTTCTCCAAAATTCTCCGGGTTGCCTCGCGTAGCGAGTGCTCGTCTTCGACAACGAGCACGGTCTCGCTGCCGCGCAGATCTCGAACCACGGGTTTGGTTGCAATGACGGTCGCGGCGTCGAAGATGGCGGGAATGAGAACTTTGCACGTCGTACCAAAACCGGGTTCAGAGTAGAGTTCGATCTGCCCATCGAGCTGGGTGATGATGCCATAGACCGTCGGCAACCCCAGACCGGTTCCCTCACCTTGGGGCTTAGTGGTAAAGAAAGGATCAAACGCGTGCTCGAGGACCGTTCGCTCCATGCCCGAGCCCGTGTCGTTCACGCGCAGGCGAACGTATCGCCCGGGTACCACCTTGGGATGCGTCGCCGCGTAGCCTTCATCGATCGTGACGTTGGCCGTGTCGATCGTCAAGAGACCTCCGTCGGGCATGGCGTCGCGCGCGTTGATCGCGAGATTGAAGAGAACTTGTTCCATTTGGCCCGGATCCGCGTTGACGAGCCAGAGGTTCTCGGCCGGATAGATCACGAACTCGATGTTGTCGCCGATTACCCGCTCAAGCAAGTGTTCGACGTTAGCGACCAGGCCGTTCAAGTTGAGAATCTCGACCTTTAGTACCTCTCGGCGGGCGAAAACCAGCAGCTGACGAGTCAGTTTCGCCGCCTTTTCGGCGGCGTCGTGGATCTTGGCAAGGTCACTGAGGGCGGCCGGTCGGTCATCAAGTTCATCGCCCACGAAGGTTACGTAGCTCAAGATAACGCCGAGCAGATTATTGAAATCATGGGCGATACCGCCCGCGAGTTGCCCGAGGCTTTCGAGGCGCTCGGTTTGACGTAGCCGGCTCTCGAGCAGCAGTTGATCGCGCTCGAGGAACTTTTGATACGTGATATCGCGCCCAATCGCGGAGGCGCCAAGAATCTTGCCGGTGCTATCGCGAATTGGCGAAATGGTCACGGAAACGTCGAGAATAGTGCCGTCATGAGTCATTCGCTGAGTCTCATGGTGCTCGACTCGCTCACCCTCCCTGATCCGTTGGAGATCGCGTGAAAGCTCTTCGAGGCGATTGTCAGGAGTAATGAACTCGATGTTTTGGCCGAGAGCCTCTTCGAGGCTGTAGCCGTACATGATCTGTGCTCCTCGATTCCAACTCGTGATGGTTCCATCAAGAAGTTTCCCGATGATGGAGTCATCAGAAGAGTGGACTATCTCGGCTAAGAGTGCCTCGCAGTTATCTTCGTAGGGAGGGATCTCCTGATCGGATCTCGCCACGTCTTTAGATGGTGACATTGAGCATTCCTTCCAATAATGCGTCTCTTCTTGCGGTCGCTGCTGGCCGCGTCGAGACCAGTCGGATCATCGAGCGGTTCACGACCGCGACCGCGCGCCGCACTCCTCGTTGAGGAATCCGACACTCTCGCAAGGACTACTCGCTATCCGAACTCGGCGTGCGAGATGATGCCGTCTCGAATTGCGATGGCAATGGCTTCGAGCCTCGTGTGCGCACCGAGCTTGGAGAGGATGTTGCTGATGTGATTGCGAACGGTATGCGTGGAAAGAAACATCTCCGCCGCAATGGCGCTCGTGGATTCGGCTCTCGCGAGTCGTCGAAGAACGTCGAGTTCACGTGCGCTGAGCCATTGCGCCGCTGCTGGTTCAGGCGCTTTCAGCCGGAGAAGTAGTCCCTCGAGCTCATCTAAGCGAATCACTGGTTCGCCTTTTGCCGCGGCCCGAACAGCGGTGACAACTTCTTCCCAGGGCCTCTCCTTCGAAAGAAACCCGACACAACCCACGTCAAAGGCGCGAGACAGTATCTGGGGATCACCGCTTCCCGTAAGCATCAGAACCTTCGTTGTGGGCCAGCGTTCAAGAACCTGTTCAGTCGCCTCGGCGCCGTTCCCGTCGGGGAGCATGTAGTCCATTAACACGACGTTCGGACCCTCGGTGTTAATGAGCGCCATGGCCTCGCTGATGGTTCCCGCGGTGCCAACGACCTCGATGTCACTTTGTGCGCCAAGAATTCGCGCGAGTCCTTCGGCGGTTACCGAATGGTCGTCGACAACGGCAACGCGAATCTGCTCAGCAGATTCCTTTACCGCTACAGCGCTTGTAAGGCTGCGAGTCATAACCGACGTCTCCTCAAAGGAATCCTTACACTTCCACCCTATGAAGACTCGTCACGGACCAATACCTAATGACCTAGGTGGAGATGAAAAAATCATAAGCGCAGTATGACTAAATCTTGTGAAGTTGTGCTCATGTTGATTTTGTGCCTGGCCATTCGGTCTGAAACGCAGTTGAGACCTCCTGCGTACGTGAACTTTTAACTAAACGTATAAAAAAGTGAACGTGGTGTTGGAGGTCACGCCATCAGTCGTACTGGTCACCCCAAGTGGTCACGCGACGATGGAGACGTGTCACCGCGCGAAGGACTGCTCCACCCGTGTGCGAGCCAACGTGGCGACGCTCCGATGGCGCAGCGCGGTAGCGATGACGCGACGGTTGAATCGGTGCCCCCGGCAGGAGTCGAACCTGCGCACATGGCTTCGGAGGCCAATGCTCTATCCGCTGAGCTACGAGGGCTAGGTCACAGGTGCCTTGTGACTCTTGCTATTCAAGAGCGATCGCCTAGATAAATCGTCCGCAATCATTGGCCACTATACGCCAGCCGCCGTGAAGAGTCGACGGCGTCTGATCTGTTCGCTACCAGCATTCGTTCACGCTGACGCCGTCTCGTGAAAGCCGCCAACCCATCAGATGGTGTTGACGAGACTCGTGGCTACGTAATGACCGTCGCGAAGGAAAACTATCTCCCAAGCCCCGCGCGGCGTCGCTGAAACAATCGCTAAGTCCGCCTGACTCGCGGTGCAGGTCATCGGGGAGATCGGACGACAACTTCTAAAGTACCTGTATGAGTGCTGAACCCATCCTCGCGTCGCTCTTCCCCGATACGGCGACCTTGCGCGACGGTGGCGTCACGGTGGGCGGGGTCGATCTTCGTGACGTGGCCGCGACGTACGGCACGCCACTCTTTGTCTACGACGAAGCGACGTTGCGTTCGCGTTGTCGTGAAGCCGCGAGTGTCTTCGATCAAGGCGTGGCTTTTGCGTCGAAGTCGTTTCTCTGCGGAGCAATGGCCCGACTCGCCGTTGAGGAGGGGCTGTGCGTGGACGTAGCCACCGGCGGCGAACTCGACATCGTGTTGCGCTCGGGTGTTGCGCCCGCGTCGCTCATCATGCACGGCAACAACAAGTCTGATGAGGAGATTGTGCGCGCCGTCACTATTGGGGTCCATCGATTGGTGGTTGACAACTTTGACGAGATCGAACGGCTCCGAACGTGCGTGACGACGTCGACGCCGTTGAACGCACTGGTACGCGTGACCCCGGGCGTGGAAGCGCACACGCACGAGTACGTGCGTACCGGTCAAGAAGACACGAAGTTCGGATTTTCTGTGGCGTCGGGTGACGCGCGACGGGCGATCACCGCGTTGCGCGAGATTCCCGGTCTGACCTTGCACGGCGTGCACGCGCACATCGGTTCGCAGATATTTGAGGTTGATGGGTTTCGCGAGTCGATGACGATTCTCAGCGACTTCACGCGTGACGATGACTTCAACGAACTCTGCGTTGGTGGAGGATTGGGCGTGGCCTACGTGGCCGGAGAGTCCGCGCCTTCGATAACGCAGTGGGCGTCGGCCGTGAGGGAAACGGCCCGGGCGAGCGGACTTCGCTCGAACGTAAGGATCCTCGCCGAACCAGGTCGTTCGATTGTGGCGCAGGCGGGCGTCACGCTCTACCGTGTCGGTGTCGTGAAGCCGGTCACCCAACGCACCTACATGGCCGTTGACGGTGGCATGAGCGACAACCCGCGTCCGGTGCTCTATGGCTCGGGCTACGAGGCTTTCGATATCGATCGTCCACTCGCCCCGCGTCCCCAGAGGGTGCGTCTCGTGGGCAAACACTGCGAGAGTGGCGACGTCCTCATCGATGATGCGTTCCTACCCGCCGAGACCGGGCCGGGGAGCACGATCGCGACGCCGGTCACGGGCGCGTACGGCTACTCAATGGCGTCGAACTACAACCGAGTACCTCGCCCGGCCGTGGTGTTCGTGCGCGACGGTGAAGCTCGCGAAGTACTGCGACGCGAGACCTTCGACGACCTCGCTCGTCTCGAAGTCTGAAAGTAAAGTCGCTTCGAGCGTCGGTTAGCCTTGTTTGATGGAAAGAGCGGTCGTTCGAGTCGGCGTCGTCGGTGCGGGTAACGTCGGCAGCGCCCTCGTACAGCTCCTGAGCGATCCGACCCGTCACCACGCACTCGTTGACGGCGCGACGGCACCCCTAGAGCTCGTAGGTGTCGCGGTCCGCGACAAGAACAAGTCGCACCCCGGCGTAGAGGACCGGCTCATAACGACCGACGTCGAAGGGCTCATTGAGAGCGACCTGGACGTACTCGTCGAGCTCGCCGGTGGCGTCGAACCGGCCCGTTCGTACGTGGAGATGGCACTTCGGCGCGGCGTCTCGGTCGTGACCGCCAATAAGGCCCTCGTGGCCGAGTGCGGGAGCGAACTCGCCCAACTCGCGCACGAACACTCGGCCGACCTCTTCTACGAAGCTTCGGTCGGGGGTGCGGTACCTATTCTTCGCGCACTTCGCATCTCGCTCGCGGGTGAGCGTATTTCACGGGTGATGGGCATCGTGAACGGCACGACGAACTACATCCTTTCGAAGATGACCAGTGAGGGGAGTGACTACGCGAGTGCCCTCGCCGAAGCCCAAGCGCTCGGCTACGCCGAGGCCAATCCCACCGCGGACGTCGAAGGTTTTGACGCCGCGGCGAAGGTACAAATACTCTCCTCGCTCGCCTTTGGCACGTCGCTACGCGGCGAGGAGATTTCGCGAGAGGGCATAAGTGGCGTTCGCGCCATCGACGTGGAGTTCGCTCGGCGTTCGGGCTACGTCATCAAGTTGATTGGCGTGGCCGAGCGCGTGGGCGAGCACGGGATTTCCCGTCGGACCCATCCCGCGATGATTCCCGATTCGCACCCCCTGGCTTCGGTGTCGGGCGCCATGAACGCGGTCTTCGTCGAGGGCGTTCGCTCTGGTCCTCTGATGTGGCTCGGTCAAGGGGCGGGTGGCGAGCCCACCGCCACAGCCGTGCTCGGTGACGTACTCGACGCCGCGAGAAATCGCGTGAGCGGCCGACACGACGTTCCCTTTAGCGGCGACAAGTCATTGCACTCGGTGGGCGTCGGGGAACTCTCGAGCCTCTTCTATCTCAGTGTCGACGTCATGGACCGACCCGGCGTTCTCGCCGAGGTGGCCGGCGTCTTTGGTCGACACAACGTCTCGATTCAGTCCATGGAACAGTCGGGCTTCTCCGACGAAGCGCGACTCTCCTTTCTTACCCACCACGCGCTCAGTAGTGACGTCAGCGCAACCGTGCAAGAGCTCGCGGCATTGGCCTCCGTTGAATCAATAGGCGCCTGTATTCGAGTTCTTGAGGGAGACGGCGAGTGACCGGTTGGCAGGGACTCTTAAAGGAGTACGGGGACTGGTTTGACCTTGAAGGCGTGAGCGACATCGTGACGTTGCAAGAGGGGAACACTCCTTTGCTGCACGCGGACCGGCTCTCCGAACGCCTCGAGGCGGACGTGTGGCTTAAGTGCGAAGGACTGAACCCTTCGGGTTCCTTCAAAGACCGTGGCATGACCATGGCGATAACCAAGGCGAAGCTCCAGGGCGCCAAGACGGTGATCTGTGGGTCTACCGGTAATACGTCGGCGGCGGCCGCGGCGTACGCCGCTAAGGCCGACATGGACTGTGTCGTGCTCGTACCAGAAGGAAAGATCTCGCTCGGCAAGCTGGCCCAAGCCATTGTCTATGGCGCCAAGGTCGTACAGATTCGTGGCAACTTCGATCAAGCACTGAACTTGGCGAGGGAGCTGACCCAACACTTGCCGATCACCATCGTCAACTCCATCAACCCGGACCGCATCGAGGGTCAAAAGACTGGCGCCTTCGAAATCGTCGACGTGCTCGGTAAGGCGCCCGACATACTTTCGATTCCCGTGGGCAACGCCGGCAACATCACGGCGTACTGGCGAGGCTTTACCCAGTACCACCTTCATCAAAAGTGCTCCACCCTGCCAAAGATGTGGGGCTTTCAAGCGGCCGGGGCGGCGCCCATTGTGCTCGGGCACCCCGTCGAAAACCCCGAGACGATCGCCACCGCCATTCGCATTGGCAACCCCGCGAGCTGGGTTCCCGCCCTCGAGGTCATCCACGAATCCTTAGGTGATATTCGCGCCGTCACCGACGAGGAGATCATGGACGCGTACCACTACGTCGCGCGTCATGAGTCGATATTCTGCGAACCGGCGTCGGCCGCGTCGGTGGCGGGACTACTGAAATTTGGTGTTCCCAAGGGCTCGACGGTCGTCTGCGTGTTGACGGGCAACGGTCTAAAGGACCCCGACACGGCCGTGGGATCAAGCGCGACCCCCGACGTCGTGGACGCGACGTTGAAGGCGCTACTGGCCAAGCTCGCCTAACTGTTTGCTTTTGTGGCCAAGTCGGCTACACTGGTGATTGTCATCCGTTCGGCGTTGCCGGCGTAAGGAATCTCTTCCGAGATGACATTTCCCGATTTTCTTCTCCGCCCTGACGCATCCTTGCGGGCGGCCAGAAAGGATTATGCATGGCTATAAAGCCTTCCCCCGATCGTTCGGATCTCGAGTCCAAATCTCGTGAAGATCTCCAAACGATTGCCAAAGTAAAAGGCGTTGAAGCTTCCGCTCGCGCCAGTAAGGCCTCGCTCATCGAGGCCATCATGGGTGAAACGCCCGCCTCCCCCGTCGCGGTGAGCGCTCCGGCGTCCGCCCTGGGCGAATCATCGAGTGAATCAGGCACGCGCGCAGTTCGCTCTCGTCGCACCGTCGCCACTCCGAGCGATGATTTCGAGGATCTGATCGGTGAGTTCGCCGCCGACTCAACTGTCGACAAGGCCCCCGTCGCTGAGGCGACGAACACCGAGGTTGCCACCAACGGCGCCGACAAGCCCGCCCCGCGCCAGTACCCCCCGTCACGCCCCGAGCGCCAGCCTCGCGACTTCTCCAACGACTCCAACAATCGCTCTCGTCGCAACCGTCGCAACCGCAACGGCAGTGGCAACACCAACTCGGGCGGCCGCGAACGTTTCAACGGCGAGTCAATGCCCAACGCCGACCAGCCCTACGCGGGCGAGTTGGTGGAAGTAGAAGGTCTGCTCGACCTGCGAGATGACGGCTACGGCTTCTTGCGCACGAAGAGCTACCACTCCTCGCCCAATGACGTCTACGTATCGATTAACCAAGTCCGTCGTTACCACCTACGCAAGGGCGACACCATCGTCGGGGGCTACCGACCCGCCGCGTCGAACGAAAAGTATCCCGCGTTGTTGCGCGTGGACACGGTCGCGGGCATCGATCCCGAGGTCGCTCGTCTGCGTCCGCGTTTCGAAGACCTAACACCGCTCTTTCCCGACGAGAAGCTCAAACTGGAGACGAACGAAGGAAAGACCGACCTGACGCCTCGCATCGTCGACCTCTTATCGCCAATCGGCAAGGGCCAGCGCGGACTTATCGTCTCGCCCCCCAAGGCCGGCAAGACCACCATCATGAAGCAGATTGCCCAGTCGATTGAGGCGAACAATCCCGAGGTCCACCTCATGGTTCTCCTCGTGGACGAGCGCCCCGAAGAGGTCACCGACATTCGTCGAAGCGTCCAGGGTGAAGTCATCTCCTCCACCTTCGACCGTCCCGCAGAAGAGCACACTCACGTCGCCGAACTCTGTATCGAGCGCGCGAAGCGGCTCGTCGAGCAGGGTCGTGACGTCGTGATCATTCTTGACGGCATTACGCGCTTGGCTCGCGCCTATAACTTGGCCGCTCCCGCTACCGGACGCATCATGTCCGGTGGTGTCGACTCCGGAGCCCTCTATCCGCCCAAGAAGTTCTTTGGGGCCGCGAGGAACATCGAAGAGGGTGGTTCGTTGACCATTCTCGCCAGTGCACTCGTCGAGACCGGTTCGAAGATGGACGAAGTTATCTTCGAAGAGTTCAAGGGAACGGGCAACATGGAGCTTCGCCTCGATCGTCGCCTGGCCGAACGTCGCCTCTACCCAGCCATCGACGTCAACGGCTCTTCGACCCGACACGAGGAGTTGCTCTTCGCCCGCGACGTCCTGCCCCAGGTGTGGAAACTTCGACGCGTGCTCAACGGTCTCGCGGCCGAGGGTCGCGAAGCGGCCGGCCTCGAGCTCTTGATCGACAAACTCAAGTCCACCAAGTCCAATGATGAGTTCCTGGCTGAAATTGCCGGGGGCCCAGCATCGACCAGTTAATTTCCCGCTAAACTCACTTCTCGCACGAAGGAGCATCATGAAGTCAGATATCCATCCCCACTACGCCGAAGCGAGCGTCACTTGCTCGTGCGGCAACACCTTTACGACTGAGTCCACCAAGGCCGTCCTCCGTGTTGAACTCTGCAACGAGTGCCACCCCTTCTATACCGGCAAGCAGAAGCTCGTCGACACGGGTGGACGCGTCGAGCGCTTCCAGCGCCGGTACGCACAAAAGACCAAGTCGCGCACGCCCAAGGTTTAGGTCCTCGGGCACTTCGCTACTTTCATGCGCTCTCTCGACGAGACGCTGGCCGCACTCCAGAGCGAACTTCGCGTCGTTGAGGCGCAACTCTCTGAACCCGACGTAGCCAGTGACCTCACGCGTCTGCGCGACCTTTCACGCCGCCACAAGGAACTCAGTGAGATCAACGTTGCCTGGAATGAACTCAAGGCCGCCCAAGCGGACGCCGCCACCGCCAAGGAAATGTTCAACGAGACCGACGGCGCCGATCGAGAGTCGTGGCGCGAAGAGGTTAACGCCGCCGACGAACGCATAGAGATACTCTCAGAAAACCTCGAAATGCTGTTACTGCCGCACAACCCCAACGAGGGGCGCAACGTCATCTTGGAGATTCGCGGCGCCGAGGGTGGGGAAGAGGCGAATCTTTTCGCGGCGGACTTAGCCGAGATGTACCGCCGCTACGCCGCGCTGCGTGGTTGGAAGCTCGAGGTCATTGAAGAGCGCGCCTCCGAACAGGGCGGTCTGGACGAAGCGATCTATCTGATCAAGGGCGACGACGCGTGGTCGCGCCTCGAGTTCGAGGCGGGCGTTCACCGCGTCCAGCGCGTGCCCGTCACTGAGGCCAAGGGTCGTGTGCACACGTCCTCGGCGACGGTGTCGGTCTTGCCCGAGGCCGAAGAGGTGGACGTTGACATCAATACCAGCGACCTCAAGATTGACGTGTATCGCTCGTCGGGTCCCGGCGGGCAGAGCGTGAACACCACCGACTCCGCCGTGCGCATCACCCACTTACCTACGGGCATCGTTGTCTCAATGCAAGACGAGAAGAGTCAGATTCAAAATCGGGCGAAGGCGCTCATTGTCTTGCGCTCGCGCCTCCTCAAGGCCGCGCAGGACGCCCAAGACAACGAACTCGGTGACCTCAAGCGTTCTCAGTTGGGCAGCGGTGGAAGAAGCGAGAAGATCCGCACGTACAACTTCAAAGAGAGTCGCGTCACCGATCACCGTATTAACTTGACGAACTACTCACTCGACGCCGTACTGGCCGGCGACCTCGACCCCTACGTCGACGCGTTGTTGGCGGACAAACGTGCTCGTCAGTTGGGCGAGAGTGACGGACGTTAACGCCGCTCTGACGGCCGAGCTCGTTGGAGCGGGGCTCGACCGCCAAGAAGCTCGCTGGTTGATCGAAGAGTTCATCCCCGCCAGTGACCTCGACGCCGTGCCGGCACTTCGAGTTGCCGCGCAGCGACGACTCGACGGCGAGCCGTTGCAGTACATCATTGGTCACTGGCCCTTTCGTTCCCTCGACCTCGACGTTGATAGTCGAGTGCTCATTCCGCGACCCGAAACCGAAGAGTTGGTCGATATCGCGCTCGCGCAACTCGCCAGGGGCGACGTCGTGGCGCCGGTCATTGTGGACCTCGGCTGTGGGTCGGGGGCCATTGGACTCGCGTTGCTCGACGAAATGGGTCGTCGTGGTGTCGCCGCCTCGCTCGTGGCGATCGATGAGTCGCTGGACGCGCTCAGCCTCGCTCGTCGCAACGCTCGCAAACACCAACTCAACGCCGTGAGCTTTGTCCACTCGTCGTGGTTCGATGACGTTGACCCGTCACTCGCCGGGCACGTCGACCTCGTTGTCGCCAACCCGCCCTACGTCAGTGCAGAAGAGTTCCTCACTCTTGATCCCATTCTTCGATTCGAGCCCATTGGGGCCATCGTTGCGCCCGATTCGAGCGGCGTAGGGGGTTTTGGCGATCTCGAGATCATCATCAACGAATCGTTCACTTGGTTAAAACCTGGAGGCGTCTTGGTGTGCGAACACGCCAATACGCACCGCGAGCCAGTCCTCGGTGCGGCGCGCGCCGCGGGCTTTAGCGACACCTTCGACGTTGACGATCTCGCCGGCCACCCACGTGTCTTGGTGGCGCGACGATGATCGAGCTCGTAGGGCGCGACGAGGCGCTACGTCTCTTGAAGTCTGGCCACGTCATCGCGGTGCCCACCGACACGGTCTACGGCGTTGCGGCCGCCCTCACGCACCCCAAGGCCGTGGCCAATCTCTTCACACTGAAGCGACGTCCGCTCGACGCGGCGTTACCCGTGCTCGTCGACTCCCTCGCCGCCATCGAAGGGATGGGCGTGGCGTGGCCCGAGGACGCGAATCGCCTGAGTCGCGCCTTTTGGCCCGGACCGTTGACGATCGTCGTTGCGGTAGATCAAGTTGTGGCGCAGCTCGTTGGTAGCACCAACCAGACGGTGGGTTTTCGCATTCCTAACAACGAACTTCTTCGCGACGTGCTGATTGAGTGTGGTCCACTGGCGGTGTCGAGCGCCAACGATCACGGCGAGCCACCGTGTCACAGCGCCGACGAGGTGTTGAGTGCCTTTGCCGATAGCGCAGAGCTTGCGGGCGTGCTGGACGGTGGCGACTGTTCAGGTGCCGTGTCCACCGTGGTGGAGCTCTACGACACGCGCTGGCGCGTTCTTCGTCAAGGTTCGCTGAGCTCGCGCGATATAGAGGCTGCGTTGGCGTAACGAAGCGCTGCGGGCTCCGTTAACTCGTGGGGTCGTTGGAAACTTTTCTCACCCACGACGCGGGACGCTTCTCGAGAAAAGCAGTCATGCCCTCGATGGCTTCGTCGGTGGCGAAGAAACTTTGCGATAGCGCCGCGGTCCACACGAAGGCGTCCTCGCTCGACATCGTCGGCACGAAGTTCGTGAGTTGCTTCGAGGCGGCGATGGCGTGGGGTTCGCCGGCGAGTAGATCGTTCACGACGGCTTCGATCTCGTGGTCGAGTTCGCCGCTCGCGACGGACTTGGTAATGAGGCCCATCGCCGCGGCGTCGGCCGCGGAAAAGCGCTGACCTCGCAGGAAGGCGCTCTTGGCGTCGCCGAGGCGCATTTTGGGCAGGCAGACAACGGAGATGATGGCGGGCGCGACGCCCACGCGAACTTCAGTGAACCCGAATTTCGCGCTGTCCACGGCCACCGAGATGTCCATCACTGCGGCGAGTCCCACGCCGCCGGCCACGCAGTGGCCGTTCAATCGGCCGACGAAGGGCTTGGGCGAAGCGCTGATGCGTCGAAAGAGTTCGCTGAACTCGACCCGCCGTTCGCCCGCGGGCTCTTCGACCTTTGATCGCTCGGCTAAGTTCGCGCCCGCACAAAAGACGGTTCCGCGATTCGTCACGACGACCACGCGAACGTGGTCGTTGCCTTCGGCTTCATCGATCGCGTCCAAGAGCTCGCTACAGAGTTGCGCGCTCAAAGCGTTTCGACGTTCCTCGTCACAGAGCGTGATCGTCATCACGCTCTCCACGACGGTGCTCTCAACAAGTGTCATTAGCTACTCCTTGGCTCGGGGCCGTCACTTCGTCCTCCGGCAAAGGCCTGCGCCCGTACCAACCAGTGATGGCCGAGTTCACCGGTCTTTAGAGAAGTGTCGTCCACGTGACGGCGCTGCGTGACTACGAGAGCGAAGTCTTCGGCCGAGCCTTGTAGAAGGTCAGCGGCGTCAGATGGTCCCCAGATCCACAGATCGCCGCTCGGCCCCGAGAGTTCGAGTCGAACCTCACCTTCGGGAACCTCTTCACCGCGCACCAGATACGACCACGTTCTCGTGATGAAGCCCAGTTGCGCGACGTGGCGCAGGCGATCCGACGCCGAGCGCTTTGCGCCAAGGGCGTCCACGACGTCGGTGCCGTGCGCCCAGACCTCCATCAGTCGTGCACTGAGAAATGACTTCGCCCCCATGGACGGTCCGTACCACGCGACGCGTGTCTCGACGTCGAGGGAAGATGCCGCGTCGTTGAGGTGCTCGCGCGCCCTTCGCCACGCACCCAACAGTTCGTGAGGCGAGTGTTCGCGTAGTGGTCCGAGCGTGAACTCGTCAATGGAGCCGTGTCGAGCGTTCGCCACGAGTTCATCGACGCTCTCGTGAAAACGAGCGGGTTGGAGAATTGCCGTGGCGCCGCTGTGGTCAAAGTAGGTCAAGTGCGCGATCTGGTCGCGCACGTTCCATCCGGGACTCGGTGTCGAAAGGAGCCATTGTTCGTCGGTGATGTTCGCAACCACGTCGTCGAGCGCCTCTTGCTCGGCGACGAGGTCCACGCGAAGTACGTCGAGATCGTCTCGCCTTTTGCTAGCGGAGGATTCGTTCGTCATCGTGCCTCGAGCAGTTCGTCGGGAATATCCACGTAGCGACTGCGCAGCCACTCACCCAGTCCTTTGGCCTGGGCGTCTTGGCGCGTCGAGGCGGCGACGCCCTCGTCGAGGAGGTCGTGAATGACGAAGTTGAGGGAGCGAAGGGCCGGGAGTCGGTAGCGATCGATGGCTAGCGGCTTCGTCTCTGGAAGAAGTCGCCGCAGTTCACTCTCGGACAGATAACTGTCGAGCCACGCCCAGGCCTCGTCACTGCGCGCGAAGACTCCTAAGTTGGCGTCGCCACCCTTATCACCCGAACGCGCGCCAAAGAGTCGACCGAGTGGAGCGAACGTCGTCGGGCCACTCGGCGGCGCAACGTGCGGGCCCTCGTCGGCTGCGACGTGGACGTCGCTAAGCGGCGCGATTGAATCGACCACTGTTCGCTCGCCACCAAGCATCGTGACGTACTGGGGCACGAGATCACTGGGCACGACCGCGGGTCGAAAGACACCAAAGGCCGAGCCCCCCGAAGGACTCGAGCCGGGCCCGAAGAATCCCGGAACCGTCGCGAGCGCGATCTCAATTATCGCGTTCGCGACCGCTCGACCAATCTTTCCCTCGTCGCGGTCCTTCAGCGTGAGGCGCCACGTGGCGACGGCTTCTTCATTCGTCGCGGGGTCGCGCTTGTCGCTTCGAACGAGTCTCGTCGTCACGGAATCGAAGTCACCGGGCGCGTAGGGGCAGGCGAGCCAAAAGGCCTCCTCGACTAGTTGCGCCTTCGCTTCGATGTCGAGACCCGTGAGCGCAACACTGAGGTCTCTTCGAAAACCGCCAATCTCGTTCATCGCGACCTTGAGAGTGGGCGGCGGTGCCTCGCCCCTCGTCCCACTTATGCGAACGCGATCCTTATCGATTTGCTCGAGACGGATGGTGTCGAATCGGGCGCACACGTCGGGGCCAAGATACGAAGGACTCGCGATCTCGTAGAGCAACTGTGAGGTCACCGTGCCAACCGAGACCTCACCGCCCGTCCCGTCGTGTTTGCCGACGATCGACGTGCCATCTTCGGCGACCTCAACCCAGGGAAAGCCCACGCGCGCCATGCCGGGAACTTCGGTGAAGAAGGAGTAGTTGCCGCCGGTGACTTGTGCGCCGCACTCAATCACGTGACCCGCGACGACTCCGCCCGCCAACGCATCAAAGTTGTCGCGGCTCCATTGATGGTGCCAGGCGGCCGGTCCACAGACGAGCGCGGCGTCAGTGACGCGTCCGGTCACGACGATGTCCGCGCCCATCGAGAGCGCTTCGACGATCCCGAAGCAACCCAAATAGGCGTTCGCGGTGATGAATCGAGAGACGTCGCCTACTGGTTCGCCGGTCACGAAGTGCGCCAGATCCACGCCACTCGCCAGCAACTCTTCCAAGCGGGGCAGAAGATCGTCGCCGTTGACGTAGGCGACTTTGGGCGCGAGTCCGAGCTTCGCGGCGACCTCGGCGACGGCCTGCGCGCAGTGATCGGGATCGAGACCGCCAGCGTTGGACACCACTTTGATGCCCCTGTCGAGACAGCTCCCCATGACCTGTTCCATCTGCGTGAGGAAGGTTCGCGCGTAGCCATGGCCGGGGTTCTTCGCCCGTGTTCTCGCCAGAATCAACATGGTGAGTTCGGCGAGCCAATCACCGGTGAGAACGTCGACAGGACCGCCCTCGACCATTTCTCTGGCGGCCGATAGTCGATCGCCGAAGAAACCCGAGCAGTTCGCGATTCGAATCGGCGAGGCCACGCTTAGTCCGCGGTCTCGACTTCGTCGGACTCGAGGGTTAGCAGTGCAGTTCCGCTGTCGACCTGCTGGCTTTTGGAAACTAAGACCTCGCTCACCGTTCCTGAGGTTGGGGCACTGATGACGTGCTCCATCTTCATGGCTTCCATCACGACTAACGTCTCACCGGCGTCGACTCGTTGGCCCACCTTTACTCGTATATCGATGATCTGGCCCGGCATCGGCGCGTTGAGTCCACCCGGCGTAAGTTCAGCTTTTTTCACCTCAAAGCGCGGCACGATCTCGAAGGCCGCGGTCCCGTGAAGCGTCTGGACGTAGAGGTGCGTGGGCGAGCGCGTGACGCGAGTGTTGGCGCGACGTCCATTGACTTCGACGTCGATTGTCGTCGCACTCCACGAAAAAATCCTCGCCGATCCGTCGGGCGCGAGGGCGAACGATCCGTCACGACGTGCGCGGTAGTCGACGTCAAGTTGTCGATCGCCGTAACGCACTGACGTGCGCTGGGCGGGCAGTCGCGCGTTACGCCAACCACTGGGCACGTGCGCTAAGACAACGGCGTTGGCCCGACTCTCGCCCTGGAGCCACAGCGCGCCCGCACTGGCCGCCCACGTCAACTCCTCATCACTCAGTTCGAGTTTGAGTGGTGGCTCGTAGCGTTCAATGAAGTCGGTGGTCGTGTCGCCGTTGAGAAAGTGCCAGTGTCGCAACGCAAGGGCGAGAAAATCGCGATTGGTGACGACCCCGCCCAGGTGCAGTCGTTCAAGCGCGAGCGCCAACGTCGACGCGGCCTCGGAGCGCGTGGGCGCGTGCGCGATGACCTTGGCGAGTAGGGGGTCAAAGGCCACGGTGACCACGGATCCCTTTTCAACTCCGCTCTCCCAGCGAACGACCGGCTCACTCGCTGGCTCGAAGGCGACGAGCGTGCCCGTCGCTGGAAGGAAACCAACACTGGGGTCTTCCGCGCACAGTCGGACCTCAATGGCGCAGCCCGAAAAGTGCACGGCGTCTTGGTCGTAGCCGAGGGGTTCGCCAGAGGCGAGTCGAAACTGTTCTCGAATGAGATCAATCCCCGTGACCGCTTCGGTGACGGGGTGCTCCACTTGAAGACGCGTGTTGACTTCGAGGAAGTAGAAGTCGCGCGTCTCGTTATCGACGAGAAACTCAACGGTGCCGGCCGACTGATAGCCAATGGCACGCGCGAGCGTAAGCGCGGCCGATCCCATGGCGACACGCATCGCTTCGTCAACGATCGGTGAGGGTGACTCTTCGATCAACTTCTGGTGTCGACGTTGAATAGAACAGTCACGTTCGCCCAAGTGCACGAGATTGCCGTGTTGGTCGCCGAGAATCTGAATCTCAACGTGGCGTGAGGAGGCGACGTAGCGCTCGAGGAACACGCGGTCGTCGCCAAAGCCACTCTTCGCCTCTCGGCGAGCGGCGGCGAGCGCGTCGTCGAGCTGGGACGCTTCGCTGACCACGCGCATCCCTTTGCCGCCGCCGCCGGCGGCGGCCTTGACGATGAGGGGGTAGCCAATGGACTTCGCGTCCTTAGGGTTTTCGCTCGACGGCAGTACCGCAACGCCCGCCGCGCTCGCTAACTTCTTGGCTTCGAGCTTGTCGCCCATTGCGGCGATGACCTTGGGCGGAGGGCCAATCCAGAGGAGTCCCGCCGCTTCGACGTTGGCCGCGAACTCGGCGTTCTCAGAGAGAAAGCCGTAGCCCGGATGGACGGCTTCGGCGCCCGTGGCCAGAGCGGCCGCGATGAGCGCGTCGGCGTCGAGGTAGCTCGTCGTTAAATGAATCGCTTGGTCGGCGTCGGTGACGTAGGGAGCGTTGGTGTCCGCGTCGAGGTAGACCGCCACCGTGCGAATGCCCATCGCGTGCGCGCCGCGAATGACGCGGCGAGCAATCTCGCCGCGATTGGCTACCAAGAGTGTTGAGAACATCACAGGCGAAAGACCCCGTAACTGGTCGCGCCCTCCACGGGACGGCTTCGAACAACGGAGAGGCACAGTCCAAGGACCGTGCGCGTGTCGCGCGGATCGATAATCCCGTCGTCACTGACGGCCCCGGTCGCGGCGAGGGCGAGCGAGCCCTTCTCCTGGGCGGCTTCGACCATCGCGACAATCTTGGCGTCTTCTTCTTCGTCAAATATCTCGCCCTTGCGCTCGGCTTGGCCACGTCGCACTTGGGACATGACGCCAGCGATCTGTTTAGGACCCATTACGGCGATCTTGGCGGTCGGCCAGAGAAAAGTGAAGCGATTGTTAAAGGCGCGACCCGACATTCCGTACGTACCCGCGCCGTAGGAGGAACCAATGATGACCGTGAGGTGGGGAACCGTTGAGTTCGTGACGGCGTTGAGCATCTGCGAACCCTTTTTGATGATGCCCTCGGCCTCGGCTTCTTTGCCAACCATGTAGCCGGTGATGTTCTGTAAGAAGATCAGCGGCACGTCGATCTGGTTGCAGAGTTGGACGAACTGGCCGGCCTTTTCAGCAGCTTTGGGATGGATGACGCCGTTGTTGCCGAGAATGCCCACGGGGTAGCCGTGAATGCTCGCCCATCCACAGATCAACGTCGTACCGTAGCGAGCCTTGAACTCTTCAAAACGTGAACCGTCCACGACGCGTGTAATGACGTCGCGCACGTCGACACTTTGGCGAAGGTCGCGACTGACGATGCCGAGTAGTTCTTCGGCGTCGTAGAGCGGTTCGTCACTCTGAAGCGAAGGACCGGGGCCCTTCTTTCGCCAGTTCAGATGCGAGACGACTTCTCGACACATACGAATGGCGTCCATCTCGTCCTCGGCGAAGTAGTCGCCGAGTCCCGAGACTTCCGCGTGCATTAGAGCGCCGCCCAACGTCTCGTCGTCGGACTCTTCGCCCGTGGCCATCTTGACGAGTGGGGGACCAGCCAGAAAGACCTTGGACTGGTCTTTGACCAAGATGTTGTAGTCCGAGAGTCCCGGTTGATAGGCACCGCCGGCGGTCGAGGAGCCAAAGACCACACTCACGGTCGGTACGCGCATCTTGGAGAGTTCGATGAGGTCGTAGAAGAATCGTCCGCTTTCGGCGAAGTGGCCGGTCTGCATGCGACCACCACCGCCTCCGCCCACACGCAGGTCCGCGCCGGCGGACTCAACGAAGCTGACGTAAGGGATCTGATTGTCGCGAGCGATCTCGAGGGCGCGCATCCACTTCTTCGCCGAGTACGACGTCAACGCACCTCCGAGCACCGAGGGATCGTTCGCCATGATCAGGCACTCCGTACCGGCGATCACGCCAATGCCCACGACCATGCCGCCGCCGATGGTGTAGTCCGAGTCAAAGCCCGCCAAGGCCGAAATCTCGAGGAAAGGTGAGTCGGGATCGAGGACGTTGGCTATGCGTTCTCGTACCGGGAGTTTGTTGCGCGAACGCATTCGCTCCATGGCCTTTTCGCCGCCGCCGGCTTCGGCTTGATCCAAAAGTTCGTCGATCACGCCGAGTTGCTCGAGCATATCGGCTCGATTCTTTTGGAAGAGTTCTGAGGAAATGTCGAGTGAGGAGGCAAGGGGAGGCGCGAGCAGAACTTGCTTCATGCGCAAATCCTAGTTAACGCTTGAAAGTAGTGACTTGGCCTCGTCGGACCTCGAGTACGACAGTGTCGGGTGAGGTCGTGGCGCCCCAAATCACTTCGGTGAATCGTCATGGAACGTCAAAGGGCGACCGATAGGGTGGTGTCAATGCGCATCGCCCTTGGCTCTGATCACGCCGGTTACGACCTCAAGACCTTGCTGAAAGACACGCTCGTCACGTGGGGTTACGACGTCATCGACCTCGGCACCAACAGCGCCACCGTTTCTGTCGACTACCCAGACTTTGGCGCGGCGGTGGGTCGTGCAGTGGTTTCCGGCGAAGCCGAACTCGGTGTCGCGTGCTGCGGCTCGGGCATCGGCATCGCCATCGCCGCCAACAAAGTGCCGGGCGTTCGCGCGGCCGTCGTGCACGACGTCACGTCGGGGCACCTCGCCCGAGAACACAACCACGCCAACGTACTTTGTATGGGTGGGCGCCTGGTCGGATCGGTGGTGGCAATTGAAACGTTGGAAGCGTGGTTAAAGGCCGTTCCCCAGGATCGACACGAAGGTCGAATTCAAAAACTGCGCACACTCGATGAACAATTAGCGACCAGGGAGAAGTAAGCACATGGGTTCCTCGCCATTCGACTCGTGGATCAGTAACGACGACGAATTAACGTCGCTTCTCTCTCAAGAGTGGGATCGTCAGACGACGACGATTCAATTGATCGCGAGTGAGAACTTCGCTTCGCCGTCGGTGCTGGCAGCTACTGGTTCGATTCTCACTAACAAGTACTCCGAGGGGTATCCGGGGCGTCGCTACTACGGCGGCAACTACGTCGTGGACGAAGTAGAAGACCTCGCCCGACGACGTTTGATCGCACTTTTTGGCGCCGATCACGCGAACGTACAGTCCCACAGTGGTGCGAACGCCAACGTCGCGGTCTACGAGGCATTGCTTAACGCTGGCGACACCGTGCTCGCGATGCGACTCGACCAAGGTGGGCACCTCACGCACGGATCTCCGGCGTCGATCACCTCGAAGTTCTGGAACTTTGTCTCCTATGGCGTGACGCCCAGGTCGGACGACCCCGACAACCTGGGTGAACTCATTGACTTTGACAACGTGCGTGACCAGGCGCTCAAGCACCGACCGAAACTGATTGTCGCGGGCGCGACGGCCTACTCGCGGCGAATCGAACCCGCTCCCTTTCGAGAGATCGCCGACGAAGTGGGTGCGCTGTTGATGTTCGACTTCGCCCACGTGGCTGGACTCGTCGCCGGGGGATCGCACCCGAACCCGGTGCCGTACGCCGACGTCGTCACGTTTACGACGCATAAGACGCTGCGTGGTCCGCGGGGGGCCGCGATCATCTGTCGCGAGGAACTCGCGAAGAAGATCGACTCCGCCGTCTTTCCCGGTCAACAAGGTGGCCCGTTAGAGCACGCCATCGCCGCCAAGGCCGTCGCCTTCAAAGAGGCGAGCCAACCAAGCTTCGCTACCTACACCGCTCAAGTCGTCGCGAACGCGCAAGCCTTCGGTGTCGCACTGGCGAACGAGGGTTTTCGTTTGGTTTCGGGAGGAACCGAGAATCACATGCTGTTGTTGGACCTCCGAGATTTTGACGCCGAGTTGCCGGGCAAAGTCGCTCAAGAAGTATTGGACCGGGCGGGCATCACGACCAATCGCAACACGATTCCCGACGACCCGCGCAGCGCATTCGTTACCTCTGGACTGCGTGTGGGCACCGCCGCGGAGACGACTGCGGGCATGAAGGAGAGTGAGTTCGCGACGATCGCGGCGCTCATGACCCGGGCCCTCCGTAAGCGCGACGATGAAGCGGAACTGCTGAGCGTACGCAACGACGTCGCCGCGCTATGCGCCAACTTCAACCCGTACGCGAACTTTACGAAGTAACTCGTGGGCAATATCGGGGCGTATCTCGCGGTTGCCGTAGTGGGCGCAGTCATCACCTTGATTGCCAATCGACCGGCCCGGATCATCTCATTGCGAATTGGCTATACGGCCCAACCGGACGAACGAAAGGTCCACCAGTACGTCACGCCCTACGGCGGGGGCGCCGCGATGTTGGTGGGCTTTTGCGTCGCGCTAATTTTCGCGTTCCTTATTCCGTCGCTTCGACACGTCATCACGTCCTCGCACGAGATGCTCGGCGTGTTGCTCGCGGCCGGCGTCATCTTCGTCGTTGGGGTACTCGACGACTTTCGTGAGATGAGCGCGCCAGCGAAAGTGGCGGGGCAGTTCCTCGCCGCGTCGATTCTCTACTTCAGTGGTGCCACGATGTACCAACTGAAGCTGCCCTTCGCCGGTTTCGTGGTGCTAGGCCCGTCAATTCTGCCCATCATCACCGCGGTGTGGGTCTTCGCGCTGTCGAACGCCGTCAACTTGATCGACGGACTCGACGGACTGGCCGCGGGCATCGTGGGTATCGCCTCGGGAACGCTCTGTCTCTACGGTCTTCGTCTCGAGGATTTGGGACTCTTGCCGGCAACCAACGTCGGTCCGCTCATTGCCGCGCTGACCTGTGGAATCTGCGTGGGCTTTTTGCGCGACAACTTTCATCCAGCGAAGCTCTTCATGGGCGACGCCGGAGCGCTGATGCTGGGACTCTTGATGAGCGCCTCCACCATGGTCATTGGTGGACGCACGCCGCCGGCGAGTGGCGTCACGTTCTTCTTCTTCGCGCCCCTTCTCATTCCCGTCTTCATTCTCGGTGTTCCCCTCATGGACGCGGTCTGGGCCTTCGTACGTCGAACCGCGTCGGGCCAGGGTTTTCACACGCCCGACAAGAACCACATCCATCACCGACTCATGCGCCTCGGTCACGGACATCGCCGCACGGTCATCATCCTCTGGTCGTGGACCGCGTTGCTGTGTGGCTTCGTCCTGCTGCCCCTCTTTGACACTCGGGCCAACGTCTTTATCCCCCTGGGCGTCGCGGTACTCGTTATCGCGCTCTTCACCTGGTTCAGTCCCTTGTTGTGGCGTCTGCGACGTCTTCGTGAGGGGACCGACGCGCCCGACGAAAGCGTCGTGCCGTGAGTGATCGCCCGAGCAACGAACACCCAGACGGCTCGGACCAGGAGAAATCCAACGTTAAAGACCTGCCCGGCTTCGCCGCGTTCGCCGCCATGGGAACAACCATCGCGACCTGCCTCGCGGTGGGCGTGGTGCTCGGTCTCTACCTCGACGACCTCTGGCACCTCGCGCCCCTGGGTCTACTAATCGGGATAGTGTTAGGGACGGTCGCGGCCGTCGCGAGCGTTGTGACGCTCGTCCGGCGCTACCTCTAAAATTGATCGACCGTGTTAGAAAACCTGCCCGCAAATACCCTGCCACGCCTCCTGCGCCGAACCACCCTTTCGGCTATCGCGGTCGGGGTTCTTGGCTTTATTGTGGCTCTTTTTGTGGCACCCCCGCTCTCGGCCCTCGGCGTCGTCATTGGCGTGGGTCTGGCAATACTTAACCTGCGTTTCCTGGATTCACAGGCCGCCAAGGTCGAACTTCGTGGGGAACAGAGTCAAAAGGCCGTGCGCCGCCAACTCGGTGGGCAAACGACCGGCCGCCTCCTCGTTATGACGGTCGTTGTCCTCTTCGTGGTGTGGTTGAACGCCCCACTAGGAATCGGTATTGTTGCTGGGCTCGTCTTGTACCAACTCGCGTTCGTTTTTAACGTGATGCGGGTGCTCGCGGCGAGCGGAGGAGTTGAGTGAGAACGCTCTACGCGGCGAAGACTATTGCGGTTGGGGTCCACCCGGAACTCCACGTCTTCGGTCTGACCATTGACTACGACATCGTCATGTCGACGGTGGTGGCCGCCGCGATCTTTCTCTGGCTGGGCTTTCGCATGCGCGCCAAAGCCACCAGTGGCGTGCCGGGCAAGCTCCAGTTGATCTGGGAGATTCTCGTCGAGCAGGTCAACGAGTTGGCCGATTCAGCCATTGGACCCCAAGGACGGCGCTTCGTCCCGGTCGGTGTCACGCTCTTCCTCTTTATCTTGATCTGCAACTGGCTCGACTTCATACCGACCGCGATGCACCCGGGCAGTTCGGGCGCGATCTTGCCGTCGCCAACGGGCGACGTCAACCTGCCCCTCGCGATGGTGTTGTTCGTCATTACCTGGGTGCACATTGAATCGTTCCGAGCCCGAGGATTCAGGGGCTACTTCAAGCACTACGCGAAGCCGTTCATGGCCTTGTCACCGATCAACATCATTGAGGAAATCACCAAGCCGATCACGATGACCTTCCGTCTCTTTGGCAACATCTTCTCCGGCGGCCTCATGGTCGTGGTGATGTTGACGCTGCTACCGATCTACATCAGCCCGCCATTTGAAATAGCGTGGAAGTTCTTTGACACCGGACTGCTCGGCACCATCCAAGCGTTCATTTTCATGTTGTTGTCGATTCTGTACTTTGGATTCGCCATGAGCCATGACGAAGAGCTCGAAACACCCGAATCTCGACCCGCTTTAACGCACTAACTAAACCCAGGAGGAATGAAGAATGGCAACAGACCCAACGATCATTAGCGGCGCGATTCGCAACGCCGGAGCACTCATCGGAGGCGGACTCGCCCTTGGTGGAGGCGCCATCGGCGCGGCGATCGGTGACGGTTTGGCCGGTAGCCAGACAATCGCCGCCATCGCTCGCCAGCCCGAAGTCGAGAACAAGGCGCGTACGTACTTCTTCCTCACCGTTGGTCTGGTGGAAGCCATGTACTTCATCAACCTCTTGTTCATGGTTGTGTTCGTTTACGTCTTCGAGAAGCACTAGTCACACCAGTGGAGTCTCTTGACTCTTCGGTGTTGTCCCTTCGATAGGAAAGTAGGTCTACCGTGATTACTGCCACGTCAATATTTCTCCTCCCTAATGGCACGTTCTTCATTGAACTCGCGGTATTCGTGGTGTTGCTCTACATCGCGACGACCAAGTTCGTACCCATCATCAACAAGATGTTGGAGAAGCGTCAAGAGGACATCCGAACCGCGCTCGAAGCCGCCGACGCCGCGCGCGCCGAAGCGGCAACGGCCGG
Source organism: Acidimicrobiales bacterium (assembly GCA_035533995.1). Lineage (GTDB taxonomy): Bacteria > Actinomycetota > Acidimicrobiia > Acidimicrobiales > RAAP-2 > RAAP-2. The sequence goes on from DATLSR010000046.1 coordinate 155,362, forward strand.
CGACGAGCGGGCCAAAGTGCTCACCGACGTGCGCGAACAGGCCCGGGTCATTGTCGCCGGCGCCCAGGAGACCTCCGACCAACTAAGGGCCGAAGCCGGGGCTCGCGCCCAAGCGGAGTACGACCGCATCGTCGCGAGCGCGCTGGGCGAAGTCGCCGCCGCGCGTCAGCACGCCATCGATGAGGCAGCGGCGCGAATTGGTGAGATTGTCTTTGACCTCGTGTCAAAAATTGTCGAGCGCGAAGTCGACCAGAGTTCTCACGACGACCTGGTTCGTGAGGCCGTGGCCGCACTCAACGCCGAAGCCGCTAAGGGAACGACCCGCTAACCATGCTGCCCAAGCTCGAAGGATTCGCCGCCGCTCTCTTCGGCCGACTCGACCGTTCCGTGCTCGCCACGGTGGTGAGCGACCTCGAGGCGCTCGAGGCAACCGTCCTTGCCCGAGGCGATCTCAGCGCCGTCTTAACCGACACCAGCATTTCGCACGTGGCGCGCGGCCAAGTCGTGAACGATCTCTTGACCAACAAGGTCGGTCTCGAAGCGCTTCGTCTCGCCACCTACGCCGCCACCGCGGTGCCCGCTCAAGAAGTACCTCGGGCCTTTGATGAGCTGGCGCACGTGGCGCACACGCTCCACGAGACGGGCGAGTTCCACCACGCGGCGCTCGGACTGCTGGACGCGCGTCGGCGCGTCGCGGGCTACGCCGACGCGCTGCTCGACGAGGTCGACACCGAAAACTTCACCACCATCGAGGATGACCTCTTTCGTTGGGCGAGAACGGTCGAGGGCAATGAGAGCCTTCGACACGTCTTATTAGACCGTGACGCCTCCCTCGACGCGCGTCTTGGGCTTACGGTTCAACTGCTCAGTGGCCGGGTCAATCCCGTCTCGTTGGACTTAGCGCGCTTTACCATTATCGGTGGGCGGCCCCGTGACGTCGTGGGTACCCTCGACTTTCTCGTGGACTACGTCGCTCAGTCTCGGGACTGGCGCGTCGCACGCGTGCACACCGCCCGAGCGCTCGATAACGCCAGCCAACACCAACTCGTGGGATCGCTCGGCGCTTTAACGGGCAAGAAGGTGGAACTTCAGATTGCCGAGCAGCCCTCCTTGTTGGGTGGCGTGCTCGTAGAAATAGGTGACCTTCGTCTCGACGCCACCACGCGCGGACGACTGGGTACTTTGCGTGACGCGGTGACGTCGGGAAAATATCTCGAATCCGCCCTAAATCGAAACGACTAAGAAAAGGAAACTGTGATGACCGAGCTCACTATTAGTGCCAGCGAGATCACCGAAGCACTGCGCAAGCACGTCACCGACTTCAACCCGGCCGTCGCGGCCGAGCAGGTCGGGCGCGTCGTCGAAGTCGGCGACGGCATTGCCCGCGTGTCGGGGTTGCCCTCAGCGAAGGTGAACGAGCTGCTCGAGTTTGAAGACGGCACCGTGGGACTGGCGATGAACCTCGACGAGGAGACCATTGGCGCGGTCGTGCTCGGTTCGGTGGACGGCATCGAAGAAGAGCAGGTCGTGCGCTCGACGGGTCGTATTCTCTCGATGCCCGTTGGTGACGCGCTACTCGGTCGCGTCGTCAACGCACTCGGCGATCCCATTGACGGAAAAGGCCCCCTCGTTAATCCCAAGCACCGTCGCATGGAGATTCAGGCGCCCGGTATCACTGGTCGCCAGCCCGTGAGCGAACCACTCCAGACCGGTATCAAGGCAATTGACGCGATGACCCCTATCGGACGTGGCCAGCGCGAACTCATCATCGGCGACCGCAAGACCGGCAAAACGACGGTCGGCATCGACACCATCTTGAACCAGAAGGGTCAAGGGGTGAAGTGCATCTACGTCGCCGTGGGTCAAAAGAACTCCTCGGTCGCCCAGACCGTCAAGACCCTCGAGGACCACGGCGCCTTCGCCTACACCGTCGTGGTCGTCGCGGGTGCGGGTGACCCGGCGCCCTTTAAGTTCCTCGCGCCCTACGCGGGCTGCGCCATTGGTCAAGAGTGGATGGAAAACGGTGAGCACGCGCTCGTCATCTACGACGACCTCTCCAAGCAGGCCGAGGCCTACCGCCAGATTTCGCTCTTGCTGCGACGTCCACCAGGTCGCGAGGCCTACCCCGGGGACGTCTTCTATCTCCACAGTCGCCTCTTAGAGCGTGCGGCGAAGTTGAGTGACGAGCTCGGCGGCGGTTCACTGACGGCGCTGCCGATCATCGAGACCAAGGCCGGCGACATCTCGGCCTACATCCCCACCAACGTCATCTCCATTACCGACGGTCAGATCTTCTTGCAGTCCGACCTCTTCTACTCGGGCGTTCGTCCCGCCATTGACGTGGGTAACTCGGTGTCACGTGTGGGTGGCGCCGCGCAGATCAAGGCCATGCGCGCGGTCGCTGGAACGCTCAAGATCGACCTCGCGCAGTTCCGCGACCTCGAGTCCTTCGCGACCTTTGGCTCCGAGCTCGACAAGTCATCCCAGCAACAGCTCGACCGCGGCTATCGCTTGACCGAACTGTTGAAGCAGGGTCTCAACGCCCCCGTACCCGTCGAAGAGCAGTGCGTCGTCATCTACGCGGGCACGCGCGGCTGGCTCGACACCGTGCCCGTCGAGGACGTCATTCGTTTCGAAGCCGAACTGTTGACGGACTTTCGAGCCAAGCACACCGACCTGCTCGCGCACATTCGCGACACCGGCACGTTACCCGACGCCGAGAAGCTTGACGTCGCGATGAAGTCCTTCGTCGACAGTTTTTCCGTCAGTAACTAGAGAGTTCGAAGAGCGAGAAAGGAGGAGCCATGGCTGGAGGACAAGAGAAAATACTGCGTCAACGCATCAAGTCCGTTAACTCAACGCGCAAGATCACCAAAGCCATGGAGCTCATCGCCGCGGCCCAGATTCCTCGCAGTTTGGCGCGCATCATCGCCAATCGCCCGTACCGTCTCGGTATGCAACGCATCCTCCTAGAAGCGGCCCTCGGCGATCCGGCGGGCGCCGCCAAGTTGATCGCGCTCCCCGAAAGAGTCGAGTCCGCCCTCGTGCTGGTCCTCACCGGTGACCGCGGACTCTCGGGTCCCTACAACAACGCTTCGCTGCGCGCCGGTGAGCGTTTGGTTGAAAAACTCCAGAGCGAGGGCACCAACGTGCGCCTCGTGGTGGTCGGGAAAAAGGCCACGGCCTACTTTCGTTTCCGTGGTCTCAGCGTCGAAGAGAGTTACTCGGGCTTCGTTGACCGACCAACGTTCTCTGACGCGCAGGACATCGCCGCCCTGCTCGCTCGCCCCTACTTAGAGAGCGAAGCGCAGCAGATTCTTCTCGTCTCGACGAGGTACATCTCCGTTGGTTCTCAGGCCATCGAGGTTCGTCAACTCCTGCCCCTCGTGGTGCCCGACGTCCCCGTGGACACCACGCCAAAACCCCTTCAGGGCTACACCGAGTTCGAGCCCGAAGTCGAGAACTTGCTCTTTTACTTGATGCCGCGTTTTCTCGAGAGCGAGATCTTCTCCGCGCTTCTAGAAGGCGCGGCCTCGTTTCACACCAGTCAACAGCGCGCCATGGCCGCCGCGACCGAGAACGCTGATGAACTCAGCCAGAACTTAACTCGCGTAATGAACCGAGCCCGCCAGGACTCGATCACCACCGAAATTATGGAAATCGTGGGCGGCGCCGAAGCGCTCCGCTCGGGAAAGTGAGCAACACATGACCGTGGCCCCTGAAAAGACCAAACTCGAGACCGGACGCGTCGTCGCGATCGCCGGACCGGTAGTGGACGTGGAGTTCCCACCCCACTCCCTGCCCGAGATCAACCACGCCGTAGAGATGGACATCGAATTAGAGGGCGAGACCTTCACCGTCGTGGCCGAAGTCGCCCAGCAGATCGGTGAGGGGCGCGTGCGCTGCGTCTGCATGAAGCCCACCGACGGTCTCGTGCGCGGTGCCCTCGTTCGCCAGAGCGGACGCGGCATCACCGTGCCCGTGGGCGACGCGGTACTCGGACACGTCTTTAACGTGCTCGGTCAGTCACTCGACGTTGAGGACATCGGCAAAGTGGACGACCACTGGGAGATTCACCGCAGTGCGCCGGCCTTCGACCAACTCGAGCCCAGCGCCACGATGTTCGAAACGGGCATCAAGGTCGTCGACCTGCTCGCGCCCTACGTTCAAGGTGGCAAGATCGGCCTCTTTGGTGGTGCCGGTGTTGGTAAGACGGTGTTGATCATGGAGATGATTCGTCGCGTCGCCGAGCAGCACGATGGCGTGTCGGTCTTTGCGGGCGTGGGCGAACGCACTCGTGAAGGCACCGACCTTTTGCTCGAAATGCGCGATTCCGGCGTTATCGAAAAGACCGCGTTGATCTACGGACAGATGGACGAACCACCGGGTGTGCGTCTGCGCGTGGCGCTCGCGGCACTCACGATGGCCGAGTACTTCCGTGACGTCAAGAACCAGGACGTGTTGTTGTTCATTGACAACATCTTCCGTTTCGTCCAGGCCGGTTCCGAGGTCTCGACGCTACTCGGTCGCATGCCCTCCGCCGTGGGCTACCAGCCCACGCTCGCCGACGAAATGGGTGAGCTCCAAGAGCGCATCACCTCCACGCGTGGTCACTCGATCACCTCCCTGCAGGCCGTCTACGTCCCCGCGGACGACTACACCGACCCCGCGCCGTTCACGACCTTCACCCACCTTGACGCCACGACCGAGTTGAGTCGTCAGATCGCGGCACTCGGTATTTACCCGGCCGTGGACCCCTTGACCTCAACGTCCAACATCTTGTCGCCCGAGGTCGTTGGTGATCGTCACTACGCCGTCGCGCGCCAGGTACAGCAGATCTTGCAGCGCAACAAAGAGCTCCAGGACATTATCGCGATTCTTGGACTCGACGAACTTTCCGAAGAGGACCGCGTTACGGTCACGCGAGCGCGCAAGATTCAGCGTTTCTTGTCCCAGCCAATGTTCGTCTCGAAGATCTTCACCGGCATTGACGGCATCAACGTGCCCGTCCAAGAGACCATCGAGTCCTTCGAGCACTTGGTCAAGGGCGACCTCGACAACTTCCCCGAGCAGGCGTTCCTCAACGTCGGCGGTGCGTCGGACGTCGAGAAGAAGGCCGCGGAGATCGCGAAGGGCTAATGGCAGTGTTGAACGTGGAGATCGTGTCGCCCGAGGCGGCGTTGTGGTCGGGACCGGCGACGGCCCTCATCGCGCGCTCGTCCGAGGGTGACTTCACGATTCTGGCCCAACACACGAGAACGGTGGGCGACGTTGTCTCGAGCGTCGTACGAGTCGAGACCGCCGAAGGCGAGATCGCCTTTGCGGTGCACTCGGGCTACTTCCAAGTCGGCCCGGGACCCGAAGAGGGCGAGACGCTCGCGACGTTGCTGGCCGGTGTCGCTGAGCGCACCAGCGAAATCGACGTGGCGCGCGCGCAGGCCGCCAAAGAGGTGGCCGAAGCGCTGTTGGCGAGTATCCCCGCGAGCGATCAACAAGACAACGTGGACTATCTCGTGGCCCTTGCGGCACTGGAACGCGCGGAACTGCGCCTCAGCGCTGCGACCAACTAGGACTCTAACGGCCCGACACGTAGTTCAGTAAGTCCATCTTGTCGTGTTCGAGTTCCTCGAGGCGGGCCTTGACGACGTCGCCAATGGAGACCAAGCCGACGAGTCGCCCCTCTTCGACGACGGGTACGTGACGGATGCGTCGTTCGGTCATGGTCGTCATCAGTTCGTTGAGTGCAGTTGACTCTGAGCACACGGACACGTCTTTGCTCATGAGCTCAGAGACTTTCAGTCCTAAGGCGCTCTCGCCCCTGGTGGCGAGTGCTCGCACCACGTCGCGCTCGGAGAAGATTCCCACCAGTGGTGGTGTTGCGCCGGTGACGACGAGCGCGCCGATGCCGCGCTCCTTGAGAAGTGCGAGCGCGTCAGTAACCGTGCGCTCTTGAGAAATGGTCGCGACGTCGTGACCCTTGGTGGCTAAGAGATTTGAGACACGCACTGCGTTCCCCCTTCGTTCGCGCCGTAGCGCCAGGGTCTTTTGGCCCCCAGTGGGAGGATAGGTCCGTAACCGTCGTGACACAACGAAAACTGAAGTGTGCAGTGCACGTTTTTGCCTCTAGAAGCCAGCCGTCGTGAACTCTTGGAGTTTGTCGTGGCGGTGGAACGTTTCAATCGTTCGAACGGTGCCCGAGCGCGAACGCACAACGAGCGACTGGGTTGTGGCGCCAAAGTCGTAGAAGCGCACGCCTCGAAGGAAATCGCCGTCGGTGATCGCGGTGGCGGAAAAGAAGCAGTTGTCGCTCGCGACGAGATCGTCGCCGGTCAGCACTCTTGTGAAATCATAACCAAGCGCTTCGGCTTCTCTTCGTACGTCGTCGTTGGGAGCGTAGAGCACGCCTTGAATCTCACCGCCGAGTCCCTTTAAGGCGGCGGCCGCGATGACGCCTTCGGGTGTGCCACCGATACCGAGGAGCACGTCGGCGCCCGAGTTCGGCCAGCCGGTGGCGATGGCCCCCGCGACGTCGCCGTCGGTGATCGAGAGAACGCGCGCGCCCGCTTCGCGAACTTCCGCGACGAGGTCGTCGTGGCGAGGACGGTCGAGAATAACGACGCCCAACTCCTGCACGGGCTTCTTCAGTCGTTTCGAGAGTTCGGTGAGATTGTCCGTCGCCGACGCGTTGACGTCGACCGAACCTCGCCCCCTCGGTCCGACCGCGATCTTCTTCATGTAAAAGCACGGGCCGGGATTGAACATCGTGCCGCGTTCGGAGAGCGCGATCACCGAGAGCGCGCCGTTGCGACCCATCGCCGTGAGCGTCGTACCGTCGACGGGATCGACCGCGACGTCGACTTGGGGTGGGCGACCATCGCCGATCTCCTCACCGTTAAAGAGCATCGGCGCTTGGTCCTTCTCGCCTTCACCGATGACGACGACACCGTCCATCGCCACGGCGCCCAAGACGAAGCGCATGGCGTCCACGGCCGCACCGTCGGCGGCGTTCTTATCACCTCGGCCCGCCCATCGAGCGGCCGCGATGGCGGCGGCCTCGGTAACACGAATCAACTCGAGGGCAATATTGCGATCGGGCCTTGACGGTGGCTGCACCAAGCCATGGTACTCGTGACGCCTTTTGTGCCCAAACGGCGTATTTTCCGATTCGAGTGAGCGGCAATACTTAGAAGGTGACGTCTCTCGTAGTGAAGCCCGTAGGTCCCCTCAAGGGTGAGGTTCGAGCCTACGGAGCGAAGAACGCGGTACTAAAAGAGATGGCCGCTTGTCTGCTCGCGTCGGGCGAACACCTCCTCACGAACGTTCCCCACATCACCGACGTCGAGAAGATGAGCGAACTCTTAGAGGCACTGGGATGCCGGGTCGACAGCTCCAAAGAGCACGAACTACGCATCGTCGTGCCGCCCAAGGACGAGATTCACCCGGTCGCGCCCGCGCACCTCTTTGAGGCCATGCGCGCGTCAATCGTCATCTTGGGGCCCTTGCTCGCGCGTTGTGGGGTAGCGAACATGGCCCTGCCCGGTGGTGACGACTTTGGCCAGCGTCCGATCAACTTTCACACCGAGGGCCTCACGGCGATGGGCGCGACCTTTCACAACGACCGCACGTCCATTCACGCGACCACCGGCTCGCCGCGACTGAGCGCGACACGCGTCACGCTCGAATACCCGAGTCACACCGCGACCGACAATCTCTTGATGGCCGCGGTACTCGCCGAAGGTAGAACCATTATCGACAACGCCGCGCGCGAACCTGAAGTGGAGGATCTCGGTCGCCAGCTCCAAGCGATGGGCGCGAAGATTGAGGGACTCGGCACGTCGTTACTTACCATTGACGGAGTAGAAGAGTTGAGTCCCGCACACCACGACGTCGTGACGGACCGCGTGGTGTCCGCGACGTACTTAGCGTCAGGCCTCATTACCGGCGGCAACGTGCGCGTGGTGGACGCGAGGCCCGAACACATGGTGATGCTGCTGCGAAAACTCGAAGCGATTGGTGCCGAGGTTGACGAAAGCGGTCCCGGCGTGAGCGTGAGGGCGCACGGTCGCTTGCGGGCCGTCGACGTCTCGACGTTGCCCTATCCGGGTGTCGCCACCGACTACAAACCGTTGTTGACCACGATGCTGAGTGTCGCGGAGGGCGTCTCGGTCGTAACCGAGAACCTTTTCGTTGGTCGCTTTCGCTACGTCGACGAGCTCGTTCGACTGGGCGCCAATATCACGACCGAAGGACACCACGCGATGATTCGTGGCGTAGAGCGACTGGAGGGGACGAAGGTGCACGCGAGTGACATACGCGCTGCGGCCGCGCTGATTCTCGCGGGACTCGTCGCTGACGGTGCAACGACGGTCACGGGCCTCGAGCACGTGGACCGCGGATACGACAACTTCGCGGGTCGACTGAGTTCACTGGGCGCCAGCATTGAGCGATTCGCGTGATTGCTCGAGACCCCAAGGAACTGCTCGCTGAAGCGAAATCGGGATCGCGCACCGCGCTCGCACGACTGCTGACCTACGTCGAATCGGGTGGCGCGCCACACCGAGAAACGGTGGCGCTGGCCTACGCGTCGCCGGCACCGTTCGTCGTGGGCATCACCGGCCCCCCGGGGGCCGGTAAGTCGACGTTGACCGATCACCTCATCACGACCGCGCTCGCGCGAGGTCACGTCGGCAACGCGGAGACCTTTGAGCAAGTGGGCGTACTCTGTGTGGACCCAAGTTCACCCTTCACGGGCGGGGCCATTCTGGGGGACCGCATCCGCATGCAAGATCACGCGACGAACGATCACGTCTTCATACGATCTATGGCTACGCGCGGGCACCTCGGCGGACTCTCCCTCGCGGTTCCTGACGCGTTGCGCGTGCTCGGCGCCGCGAACTTTCCCTTCGCCTTCGTTGAAACGGTGGGCGTGGGACAGATGGAGGTCGACATTGCCTCCGCCGCTGACACCACCGTGGTCGTCACCAATCCGGGCTGGGGCGACTCCATGCAGGCCAATAAGGCGGGGCTGTTGGAGGTTGCGGACATTTTCGTCATCAACAAGGCCGATCGGCCCGGCGTACGCGAGACCCGTCGGGACTTAGAACAGATGCTGGATCTCGGTCGAGCACGGGAGTGGCGACCATTGATAGTCGAGGCAACGGCGACGAAGAACGAGGGCGTCGACGCCCTCTTCGAAGCCTTGGACGCGCACCGTCACTACCTCGATGAGGCAACGCTGCTCGACGCGCGTCGCGCTCGCACGAGAGTCGAGCTCGATAATGTTGTGAGCGTGCTCGTTCGCTCACGCGTCGAGGCACTCGCTAAGGGAAAGGCCTACGAAACTCAAATCGACGCGTTGCTCGAAGGGACTACGGATCCCTATCGCGCCGCTGAGAAGTTGCTCGCCGAATCATGATCGCCACCTCCGTCGCCTACGACATCGTTTTCTTAGTTCACATCGCCGCGGCCGTGGCCACGATCATCGTCTTTGTCACGATGCGCTTCGCCGCGCTCGCGGTCGCGAGAGGGGCTGACGGCGAGACGCAGGCCCGACGCTTTCCCCAACGTCGTAACTGGGCGGCTCGCGTGATCCACGTCTTGCCGATAACGGGTTTGATCATGTCCGGTACGGGCGGCAGTGATGTCTCAATGGGCAAGCCGTGGATCATCGTCGGTCTCGTGTGTTACGTCTTGGCGGCGGGCCACCTCGAAGCACGAGCGCTGCCCCAAGAGCGCGCGTTAGCGGCCACCATTGCGCGCGACGGCGTCGCCTCACCCAAGCTCGGACGAAAGATGGTCGCTTCGGTTGACGTCCTCTTACTGCTGGTGGCGATCGCACTGGTGTCGATGGTGGTGCAGTACTAACGATTAATCCAATGGATAACGGAATATCTCGTCGCGTTTCGTCCAGAACGAACTTCTCCCTTAACTTGTACGCGCGGGTGGCGGATTCAGCTTGAACGTTTCGCTGAAGTAGCTCGATCTCTTGGACCTCGAATCGGCCCCTGGCATCTTGGATTGTAGGTGGCAGAAGTTGCGCCACTCGACTGGTACGCGCACGAAGAAACCAGCAGCGATCAGGGCCAGCGACCAAAGTGAGGCCAAGATCATCACGATGGTCACTCGTCCTTCTCGACGATTCAAGTGAGAGGTGCCCACGACGTCGAGCTACGCATCTGACACAACACTGGAAGGGCGAAGTACTTAGTGCAACGACGTTGCAGCATCGGGCGGCGCTACGAAGAGTTCGAGACAGTCGTCGAGGCCCTCGATCTCAACGTCAATGCGTTCCGTCATTTCCCACTTCGAACGCTCGAGACGAAACTTGACGGTCTCTGCCGGTACGCCGCGTCGAAGTGTCGTCTCGCGACCATTTTCTTCGTAGCCCACCGATCTCGACACGTTCATTGAGGCCGTGTTGTCGACGAAGCTCCCGCTGTTCGCTTCCATCGCGCCGAGGCCCTCGAAGGCGAAGTGGAGCATCGCTCGACGCATCTCCTTGCCGATTCCTTGACCCTGATGTTCGAGGCCGAGCCACGACCCCGAGGACACTGATCGCAGCGACGAGAAGTCCTCGCCCGAGAGGTCCTGGACACCGACGAGGACGCCGTTACAGAGAACGGCACCATTGAACGTCCAGTTCTGTGGCGACCATTCGGCGCGATGGCGCCACCCCCACTGAACGAGTCCTCGCTCGAGTAACGGCGAGGGCTGGTCAGTCCAGGGCTTCATGAACGGCATCATCTTCGGATCGTGAACTCCCTTACGAGCCACTCGAGCCAGTGCGTCCAGGTCCTCGTCACTCGCCAAGCGAATCTCGAGTCGCGTAGTGCGAATTCGCAGATCGAAGAGTGGCCAGGAAGAGTACCCCATGACTCATTATTACCGAGTCGCCGGGGTTTTCGATACTTAGATTCGGCGACGACGATTCGCGCGCCACGCGAAGCGTCCGAGGAACGACAGCGCACCGAGTAAGAGAAGCGCGAAGAGGGCCGGACCGGCAATGCGAATCAACCACTCGAAACCTGAGACGAAGCCTCGAATACTGTCGTGCCACGCCTTGGAGAATCCAGTTCTTGGCTGCACCACTAAGGAGTGCTGGCCGGCTTCGCTCACCGTGACGCTCAACGTACCGTACGTGGTCTCGTTGTTCAAGACGTTCAGTTGACCTTGAAGTTGCTCGATTTGGCTCTGTAAGTTATTCAGTTGGCTCTGGACTGCGAGGATGCCGCTGATCGTGGTCGCGTGCTGCATGATCGCCAAGTACTGCTGGCGACTCGCCTTGAACGCGGTGATGCGTGCCGTGAGATCGACGTACTGGCTGGTCACGTCCGCTGAGTTCGAGGAAACCGACGTGGTGCGTCCGACGCGCTGCACCTGGGCGACGAGGAGGGCGAAGGAGTGCTGGGGGACCTGCAAGACGATTGTTCCATACGAGAACTGTCCAGAGCCGCGAGTACCCACGTGCGCGTTGGTGCTACTGACGAAGCCTCCGTCGCTCGCGACGAGGGAAGTCAACTTCGAAAATGCGGGGCTGACCTTGGCGCCTTGCACCGTCAGCGCTACTGCGCCAGTCGACTCAATTTTTAGTGAACCCGCCGGTGACGAGGCGGCAGTCGTGGATCCGTTTCCGACGACCGTCGTGTTGCCGGTGATCGCGGCGCCGTCTGGAGGCGACAGTGCAGCAGATTTGACTCCCAGCGCGCCGGAAAGAGGAACCGTGCTCGTCCCGCCGTGCACTGGTGACTTCAACGCCGAGAAATTACGCGCTGGACTCTCTTCGCCTCGAAGCAGCGGCACCGAGATGGCACCGACCACCACGACGAGGGCCGCGGCCACGAGAATCACTCGCCCACGACTTTGGTTTTGGATAAAGGCTGGTAGGCGTACCAGTCGAGGTGTCGCTTCCGCCGACGCGGCCTCGATGGCGATGCGACTGGCCGCGTCGCTCGAGATATCGAAAGAGTTGGCAACGTCGTGGAGTGCGTTAGTGAGTACGTCCTCGTCAATCGGGTTCATGGCGTTACTTCCTTTCTGGTGGGCGGTGGCCCGGAGAGGAGTTGGAGAGCGGGGTGCTCGGCGAGGCGTTTCCGGGCTTCGTTGAGACGCGACTTCACGGTCCCGGGCTGACGAGAAATCGCGATAGCGATCTCTCGCTCGCTCAAGTCGACGTAGTAGCGCAGTACCACGACGACACGGAGATGTTCGGGCAGATCCTTTAGCGCGATCATCATGTCGTGCGAGAGAGCGAAACGGTCGGACACTTTGTCAATGGTCGCAATATTGAGGAGACTCTCTTCAGCGCTTCGACGATCTCGGTGGGGAATCTCTTGTCGGAGTTTCGAGTTACAGCTGTTGACGACGACGCGATACAACCACGGTTTGAAACTGGACTCTTTGGCTATGGCGTCGCGAAATTTCCAGGCTCGAAGAAACGCCTCTTGCACCGCGTCTTCGGCGTCGAGTCGATTGCCCAAGATCAAGATCAAGAAGGCGGTGCGAACGGACTGGGCGTAACTCTCGGTCAGCCACTCTTGAAGATCGTCCACCAAAGTAGAGCCTTCCATCTACGCCGCCCTTGTCCATTGGCGAGAAGAGAGAAGTGCGTGCATACCTCTAGAGACGCTCGGGCGACCGAAAAGGTTCGATGTTTCTTTGAATATTCAGGATTCGGCTTCCATTGGGTGAGCCAAGCTCTGCGGAAAGCTAGTGGAACGGGGAACTTGCGATTTCTACTTGACAAACGACCTATAACGATATATCGTTAACAGTATTGAACTATCGAAAGAATACGACAATGAGAAACAGAGAGTCTAACGAATCGCCAAATAGGCGAGGAAGATTTACAGTCTCCGGCAATGGGGACGTCTTTGAACCGCGCGCCGGCGATCGCCGCCGCCACGAAGGTCGACACGTCCACGGCAGAAGCGACGGAAGTAGAGGTCGCGAATCGATGATGAGGAGCGGCCGCGGGCGACGGGGCGACGTGCGACTGGCCATATTGGCCCTGCTCAACGAACGTCCGATGCACGGTTACGAAATGATGCAAGAACTGGTCGAGCGTAGCCAGGGTCTGTGGCGTCCCAGCCCGGGATCGCTGTACCCCGCGTTACAACTCCTCGAAGACCAAGGACTCGTCCTTTCGGACAGCGCCAACGGACGTCGTCAGTTCACGCTGACCGACCTCGGCCACGGCGAACTAGCGGCGCGACCCACCGGCGTCGCACCCTGGGAGGCCATGGTCCGCCAGGCCGATCAAGGTGACATGGCGCTCAACGCGGCGCTTCGCCACGTGGGTGTCGCCGTCAACCAGGTCGCCGAAGCTGGAACGGCTGAGCAGAAAGCGAAGGCGGAGGAACTACTTAAGGAACTCCGCCGTCAGATGTACCTGCTCTTAGCGGAGTCGTTAGCGCCTCGCGAAGGCTAGAGGCGCTGCGCTCACGACGCAACCCTACGAGCGCTGTCGAATCGGCGCACTGTAGGGTTCGTCCATGCTTGAGCAACCGGCGTCGAAGCCCTACGTCGACGCACCAATTCTCGCTGGGATGGACAGCGTCGAGCACTGGAGTCGAGAAGCCGCATTGCGACGCTTAGAGATGCTGGGTCCGGTGCTTCCCGCACCGGTACCCAGCGTTCGCCAGTTTTGCGGCGGTGCGTCGAACGACGTGTGGGACTTCGGCGACACCTTTCTAAAAGTCTGTTGGCGCGCCGATCGAGGTCGGATGTTGCGAGAGTCGCGGGCACTCAGTTCGTTGCCGTCGGATATTCCAAGAGCCTCGGTCGTCGATTGGGGAGAGACCGATGAACTCAGTTGGGTTCTCACACGTCGTGTTCCCGGTGCCGCCTTCAGTGATGTCGCGAGTGCACTGCCAAGAGAAGTGGCGAGAGACGTCGTTTCACAGATCGCGACAATCTTGCAGTGCCTTCACGAGTGGCAGCCCGACACTTTGACGCGGCAGGCACTCGGCGAGCGGCCCCGCCTCGATCTTTCAAGCCCTTTGTCGGTGTGGGCATCCGATCTTGTTCCACTGCCCGTTTCGCACCTTGCCGTGCTGGCGGAACTGGCGAAGTCCGTGCCATTCCTAGACCCTGGGCTGATTGACGCACTTATCGAACGCGTTGGGTCTCTACACGACGCCGACCCATTTTCGAACGGCGAGGACGAGAACGTCGTCGTTCACGGCGATCCGTCGTTTGGAAATTGGTTCATCGAGGACGGTCGAGTTACCGGGCTGATGGACTTTGAGTGGGTGCGACTTGGGCCGCGTGATCTCGATCTTGTCACACCGATCTTTGTCGCTCCCTATCTAGAAAACCCTCACGGGGCTTCGCGAGTTCCGTATCTTGAATGGCTGGAAGAGGACTACCCGAAGCTCTTTGGCGCGACGGATCTGAGCCGCAGACTTTGGCTCTACGAGATTGCCTTTTTCTTACGTGGGACAATTTGGTGGCCACCCGACCAGCCTGAATCAAATTTGCAGTCAGATCACCACGTACACGCTTTACGTCGGCTCCTCGACGCACCGTTGCCTCGATAGTTGCGTTCGAAACTTGGCGACAACGCCGACGACTGGCTGACACAATTGGACCCATGGCATCGCCCTTGGACAGTTCAGCCGGGTCATTTGTCTTCGTCCGTCACGCCGAACCGGTCGTGGAGCGCGACGTGGCGCCCGAAGAGTGGGAACTGTCGCACGAGGGACTTGACGCGATTGCCCACGTCGCAACAAACCTTCGTCGTCTTGATCTCTCGGGGTTAGTTACGAGTGACGAAGTCAAGGCACAGCAGACGGCACGGCTTCTAGGACGCCTTTTAGGTATTGAGGTTCGCGTCGATTCACGTCTCCATGAGGTACGTCGACCTTGGATCGAAGAGGACTTTCACCAAGAGGTCGTCAAATATCTCAACGGTCAAGTGACCAAGGACTGGGAATCGTTGGACTCGGTTGGCGCGCGTATGGAAGCGGCGATCGCTGAGGCAACCGCCGGTGCGCAAGTTGGCATTGTCGCGCACGGCACGGCGATGGCCGTTGTGCTCAGCGCACGTGGTCTCGTCGGGTCGGTCTCGTTCTGGGAGAAGCTGACGATGCCTGACGCGTGGCTGGTGGAGGCCGCGACGCTTAGAAGGTTGTGAGCGGGTCGTGGCACGTCACGGAGATGGCGTGTGCTCGCGATCAGATGGCTCTGGCAGAATTTGACGTGATCCAAGATCGGCTCTTCCACTTCAGCGAAGACGGCGCCATAGGCGTATTCACTCCGCGCCCGGTGGCCGTACCATCAGTTCGATCGCCCGCTCAAGAGTGGCTCAATGGTCCACTCGTCTGGGCCGTGAGCGAGACACGACAGGCCGCGTATCTCTTCCCCCGTGACTGCCCTCGGGTGTTGGTGTGGCCGACGCCAGAGACGAGTGAAGCAGACCTTGCGACGTGGTTCGGTGAGAGGGACGTCACCATGATTGCCCACGTTGAACGCCAGTGGCTTGAGAGGATTCAAGAGCAGGTGTTGTTTCGTTATGAGTTACCGGTTGATTCGTTTCAAGCAATCGAAGACGGATGGATGTGGGTATCAGAGGAGTCCGTAACGCCCATCGACGTACGGCGAATCGATGATCTCGTGGGCGCGCTCGAAACGCAAGGTGCCGAGCTCAGATTGATGGACGATCTGGTTTCACTTCGCGATGTTTGGGAGACTACCCTTCACGCGAGCGGCATTCGACTGCGCAATGCCAAAGACTGGCCGTCGGAACTGACCTAATGGGTACAAATGCGATTTACAGTGACGGTGTCGTCACCATCCGACGACTGCAAACCAGTGACGTTGAAGCCGACCTCGCCGCAAAAGACGTTGAGCAGATCAAATGGCTCTGGGAACCTGGCGATCGTGAGCGGTGGTTCGCCAGGTCTCCACAAGAGCAGCGAGACCACGTCCTCGCGACTCTCCAATTGGCCCACGATTCCTTTGGCAATGGGCCAAAGTGGGCGTTCGCCGTCGACACGCAAGAGATTTCGTACGTCGCCTACGTTGACTGCGACCTGGCAAATAGTCACGTTCCCTTAGGTGAAGCCAACATCGCCTATTCCGCGCACCCCGCATTTCGCGGATTGGGTTACGTGAGTCGTGCGGTACGCCTCGTTTTCGAATTTCTACGTGACACTACTGACGCCCAGGAAGCTCACATCATCGTTGACGAAGAAAATGTCGCGTCGCTGCGTGTCGCTCTCGCCGTCGGCGCTACGCCCACCGAAACATTCCAAAATGATCAGGGACGAATGATGATTCGTCACGTCCTTAAACTACGCGGCTCCTAACGATTGACTAAACCGTCAAAACGAGCGGTGCGCCGTTGGTCACGACCATCGTGTGCTCGAACTGCGCGACGAGGCTCTCGTCATCAGTTCTCAGTGTCCAACCGTCTGGATCGTCGATGACGAACTCCGCAGAGACCGAGAGAAAGGGCTCTACCGCAATCACGAGCCCCTCACGAAGAGTCGTGCGCTGGTGATCATCGACACTGGGGACCGAAGGCTCCTCGTGCAACCCTCGTCCAATGCCGTGACCGTAGAGATTCTTGATCACGCTGAAACCGTGTCGACGGGCCCGCGCTTGGACAGCCTTTCCGATGTCGCGGAGTCGGTTACCAGCGCGCGCGGCGTCCATGGCATCAAGCTGGGCGAGCCGCGTCGCTTCAAGAAGTCGTCCGGCCACGCCCGAAACGTTGCCAACGCCGGTGCTGACGCCAGTGTCGGAGAAGTAGCCGTCGAGTTCGGCCGAGACATCAACGTTGACCAGGTCGCCCTCATGGAGTCGAAGGTTGAGTGAGGGGATGCCGTGCGCAGCAGCGCTGTTCACACTGATACAGGTGAATCCCGGGAAGTTGTACGTGACGCGCGGAGCGGAGCGAGCACCATGGCGGCGAAAGATGTCGCGACCAATGGCGCCTAGTTCCGCGGTGCTAATGCCCGGCTGAATCGCGGCGACCATTGCTTCTCTCGCTTCGGCGACCACCCGCCCGGTGCGTCTCAAGCCCTCTAGTTCGTCGTCGCTGTCAATCGTCATGTGGCGAGTGTAGGACTGAACGGTCTACTTGGTAACTCTTGAGCAGTTTGGACAAGTCCGCACGATGTTGCCGATTGAGACGAACTCCACACTGCGCGAATTCAACCGGAGATTGCGATCCGCCGTTACTTCAGATGAATCAGGCCTGCGCTACTGGGTACGAATCCACAGGCATCAACGTAGAAACGGTTCAGCCGTTCTTCGAAATCGACGTGCAGCCACTCACATCCAGATCGAGTACTCCCGTCACGGGCGATTGACACCAACTCAGTGCCGATGCCCTCATTTCTACCGGTCGACGCCACCATGACATCTTGTATCCAGGCGTGCGCGTGACCGTCCCACACAACGTTGACAAATCCGACGAGTTCGGTTTCCTTCCGCGCAATAACCCAACCCAAACTGTGCACCAAAAGGAGGGATCGCCAATCGGCGTTGCGCTCACCATCGTCCGAGCCAAACGCGTCCGCGTGGAGAGATTTGTATTCAACGTTCTCGAATTCGCCTCGCCATGAGTAGGTGATTGTCATCACGTCAGGCTATTACGACGCCCCGGATCCGTCTGAAAGTGAACATTCATCAAAGTCTGTCGAGTTTCTCGTCGCCTTCGATTGCAGTAGCCCAACTTCCGAGCTGAGCATCTATTCAGTAACTCCTGAGCAGATTGGACAGGTTCGTACGATGTTGCTGGTCGAGTTGCACTTCGCACTGCGCAAATACAACCGGGGATTGCGATCCGCCTTCGTAGACGTCGGCAACGCTGGCACACGCTGCTTGTCGATACGTCTGCCAATCGGTCTCGGCGACTATGAAACGTCGCTTGGCCGAACTGTCGTGGAGAAGCGTGAAGATTTGACCTCGCAGTTGGTTAATTTTCTCGTCGAGCGCGACGATCTGATGTTCAGCGCAGCCCTCCATGCCGATCGTGGTGCTGGCGTTACACGGCAAGAGTGTGAACTTCTCGCGAAGAATCGGCACAGTGAGAGAGGGGAGCGTCGTCGTTGAGACGACCGCGGCGTTTCCAGCGTGTTCGAAGTGACGCCACGTGCCAGCGACGCCCACGCCAAACGACGCCAACATGAGAGAAATTGTGATGAAGACTCGCCGCACGCACCGAGTCTTCATCACACTTTCACGCTACGAGACTGAATCCCTAGAGGAACGAAGCGTGGCCGACCATGCCCGCGGCGACCGTAGCGTTCGTGACCTCGTCGATAAGTACGAAACTTCCAGTAACGCGATCGTCGCGGTAGTCGTCGACCACCAGGGCGTCAGCCGTGACCAACGTCGCGAGTCCGATCTCGTTGGTGACGAGCGACGTCGCGTCATTGATCGACAGCGATTCAATGTCGATGACGCCCTTGAGCGACTGCACGCGCACCGGCGTCGACTTCGTCGTGTGCTTCAGTCGAAGTCGTTGGCCGTTGGTACTGAAGGGCTTGTCACCGAACCAACAGATGGTCGCCTCAAACTCCTTGGTGACCGTCGGTAGTGGAGCGGTTGCGATGAGATCGCCGCGACCCGCGTCGGTCTCATCGGCGAGATCGAGATCGGCCGCGAGACCGACCGACGCGTCGAGACGAGCCACGCCACCAAAGTTGATGGCGCTAATCGTGGTTTCAATGTTCGCTGGTAACAGCGTGACGCGGTCACCAACCTTGAAGGCTTCGCCACTCACCATGCCGGCGTAGGTGCGCCCTCCACCGCTCTGGCGAAGTACCCATTGGATGGGCAGTCGCGCCCCTTGGGCCGTCTCCCACGAACCGGCTTCGGAGGCCTCGAGCGCTTCGAGTACCGATGGTCCCTGGTACCACGGCGTATTTGGCGAACGCTCGACGACGTTGTCGCCGAGCAGCGCCGAGACGGGAATGGCGAGCGTTGAGGTGAAGCCCAACTCGCGCGACACGGTGGCGATCTGGTCGACGACGAGCTGAAAGGGAATCTCAGACCACGCGACCATGTCCATCTTGTTCACGGCCACAATGATCGATCGCACGCCGAGCAACGCGGCGATGCAGAGGTGACGACGCGTCTGTTCCTTAAGACCCGACGCAACGTCTAAGACCACGAGCGCGAGGTCGGCCGTTGAGGCGCCCGTCGCCATGTTTCTCGTGTACTGCACGTGGCCGGGGCAGTCGGCGATGATGAACTTGCGCGTGGGGGTCGTGGCGTAGCGGTACGCGACGTCAATCGTGATGCCCTGTTCGCGTTCAGCGCGAAGTCCGTCGGTCACAAAACTTAAGTCGAGGTCGCCGATGCCGCGTCTCTCTGAGGCCGCGGCGACGGCGTCGAGTTGGTCATCGAAGAGTTGACGCGTGTCGACGAGCAGGCGTCCAATAAGGGTGGACTTGCCGTCGTCGACCGATCCAATGGTCGCGAGGCGCAGCAGGTCTTTGGTGGCGAGCTTCATCTAGAAGTAGCCCTCGCGCTTGCGATCTTCCATTGCGGTCTCGGAGAACTTGTCGTCGGCGCGCGTCGCGCCGCGCTCGGAGACATTGGCTATGGCGACCTCTTCGATGATGGCGTCGAGCGTGGCCGCCGTACTCGCCACCGCGCCCGTGCAGTTGGCGTCGCCGACGGTGCGAAAGCGCACCATTTTGCGAACGACTAATTCGCTGGCGAGAGGTTCGACAAATTCACCGAGCGCGAGCCACATGCCGTCGCGCAACAGAACCTCGCGCTCGTGAGCGAAATAGATGGTCGGCAGATCCATCTTTTCCCTCGCGATGTACTGCCAGACGTCGAGTTCAGTCCAGTCCGAGAGTGGAAAGGCTCGAACACTCTCACCGGGGTTTACTCGGCCCTGATAGAGCTGCCAGAGTTCGGGTCGCTGCTGACGGGGATCCCACTGACCAAAGGCGTCGCGGAAACTGAGGATGCGCTCTTTGGCGCGCGCCTTGTCCTCGTCGCGTCGAGCGCCGCCAAAGGCGGCGTCGAACGTGTTGTCGTTGATGGCGTCGAGCAGCGTCACGGTTTGGAGTCGATTGCGCGAACCCAGGGCTCCCGGATCGGCAACTCTGCCCTGGTCGATGGAGTCTTGAACTTTAGCGACGATGAGTCTGGCGCCAGCGACCTCAACGGCGCGGTTACGAAAGTCGAGGACCTCAGCGAAGTTCTGTCCAGTATCAATGTGCAAGACGGGAAAGGGGAGTTGCTGGGGCGCGAACGCCTTGGCCGCGAGGTGTAAAAGAACGGCGGAGTCCTTGCCACCGGAGAACAACAGCACGGGCCGTTCGCACTCGGCGACGACTTCGCGCATAATAAAGAGAGCGTGGGACTCAAGAACGTCTAAGTGGTCGGTGGCGTGGGCGGTCTGCAAGGTCGATGTCATGATCTCAAGGGAATGATTGTATCCTAGTGAAGCACTAGACATTGTGAGACAACCATGAGAATGCCGCTAATTAACCCCACTTCAGAGTTGCTCAGCGAGCTCGACGAGGTCAACGAACGCTTCGAACGCTCGACGCCCCTAGAGATTCTCAACTGGACGTTCGAGCGCTTCGGTGAGGACGTGGCGATGGCCTGTTCTTTCGAAGACCTGGCGTTGTTGCACATGGTGCACGAACGTAATCCCTCGACCGAGATCATTTTTCTCGACACGGGCGGCCACTTCCAAGAGACGTTGGACTTCGCTGATCAGATCGCCAAGGAGTGGTCGTTGAGCCTCACTCGAACGACGCCCGGTTCCGACGCGAGCGCGTCGCCCTGTGGCAGCGCGAACTGCTGTGAGCTTCGTAAAGTCGAACCGCTCGGTCGTGCGCTCGAGGGTCGCTCAGCGTGGATCACGTCAGTCAAGCGCGTCGACGCGCCCTCGCGCGCGAGCATGAAAACCCTGATGTGGGATGAGAAATTCGGTCTCGTGAAGGTTAATCCACTGGCGACCTGGAGTGACGACGACGTCGAGTACTACCTCAAGAGTCACGATCTACCCGAGCACCCGCTGTGGGCCCAGGGCTACGCCTCCATTGGTTGCGCCGCGATGACCGCGAAGCCACAGGTCGCGGGTGATCGACGCTCGGGCCGATGGGTCGGACTCGACCAAGAGGAGTGCGGCCTACACGGGGCCTAACATCCACCAAAAAAAGGCTCCTGAACTGTAAATTTGTTGACAATGTCACAGCGACTACGGGAGCGGGCCGGATGCTTCTAATAATTCTCGCTCTCTTTTGGGTGGCGTTGCTCGCCCCCATCGTCGTTCGTCGGCTCCGTGACAGTGGAACTGAGAAATCGATTCAGTCCTTTCACGCCGAGCACGAGGTTCTCAGTCGCCAGGACTACACCGTTACCCCGGCCCACCGGCTCGACCAGCCGGATTGGGCCGCCCCTCCAGCGCCCGTGAGCGAGCGCAAGCCCCGTTTGGCCGTCGTCCACGCAGACGACACCTTTGGTTCACTCGAATCTCGCGCCACGTGGGACGAGTGGAGTGAGGACTACGAGTACGACGGCGCAGCGAGGCGAAACGCCGCACCGTCGAATCGTTACGCGCAGGCCTACTCGTCGCGTCAAAGTGAACCGGTCGTGACTTCAAGTTACGATCCACCGATTCGACGTCGCACGATGAAGTCGCAACGCTGCATGGTCTTCACTCGTCTAGTACTCGCGGCCGTCGTTACGTCGCTGATTGCCTTCGTGAGTGGCTACTCACTGCTGGTGGACATCGCTGCGCTGACGTGGCTCGGTGTCGTGGGCTTCGTAGCCCTCGCTTTCTACGCGGTGAGCCAGGGCTACTTGAACGACTCTTCGCTCCCTCTGCGTCTGCCCAAGCGTCGTGATCTGGCGACGATTGAACCCCTGTACGCAGAGCGCTACGACCGCTACGCTCCTCACTATGAGGACGAATTCACTTCCGAGTTCTACGAGCCTGACGCCGAAGAACAGTGGCGCCGCGAATCTCAGCGTCGACAAGCGTTGGGCTAAAGTGGAGACCTCTTCGGGGGTGTAGCTCAATTGGTAGAGCGCTACGTTCGCAATGTAGAGGCAGTGGGTTCGAATCCCATCACCTCCACCAAAGACTGTCGACGAATCAAGAGAGCGCTGGTGCAGCCATGAGCAAGTACGACGAGGGTCCAGAGGCCGAGCCCGTAGAAAGTGACTCACTCGCCGGTGAGTCGTTTTCACGCGAATCCCCGGAAGAACGTCAACAAGGTCACGACGTCGAACCGGCACACCATGACGACGAAGGATTTCGTCATACGCGCACGTCGGCGGCGTGGGTAGCCGTCGTCGTTGCCGTAATTTTTGGCATTGCGCTGATTGATTTCATCGCTCAAAACACGCGGCACGTTCGCATCGAATTCTTTACCGCGAGTGGGCGAATTCCCGTTGCCGTTGCCTTGTTGGCCGCAGCGCTCTCGGGCGCAATTGTCGTGGTGGCCATCGGCGTCGGCCGCGTAGCGCAACTTCGCCTCAAGATTCGACGACAGCGCCGTTGGCCGAAAACAGAGAGTACGGGCGTACACAACGAGCGTGGTCACGGCGTCGTCTCTGGGAGTGAAGAGCCCTAAACAGCGATACGACGAAGTTCGATCCGTCGTTGTCGCTCCGCCTGCTTCCGCTCGCTAAGGAACGTCTCGTCGACCTTGCTACAAAGTTAGGGGCCGTGGACTTTTTGTCTACGTTGGCGACACGCGGCGTTACGGTTTCGTGTCAATTCGATTGAAATGTACATAATTTCGGCGCTCTTCGCCCGATTACTCACGATTGGGCGACAAGCGAGCGTGGTTCTACGGTGTTTTGAACCGAAATTCCAGTTAAAGGTGGTACAGTTCAACCAGGACGTCAAGACCTCGCCTCCTGTTTGCCTGACACTTCGTCGGGCTCGCACGAAACGGGACGATTATGGCTCTTCCAGAACTGATTATCGGCGCTCTCGCTGTAGCGGTGGGCGTGACGATTTATCGGCGCTACTTCTCGACATCGCGAGGGTTGCACCGACGTTCTCGCGGGTTCTCCGGTACTCGCCTCGGTCTTGGGACGGTGGGTGTCGGGTTACTGAGTTTTGCGACCTTGATGGCCTTCTCCGCTCAGCCGGCCGTCGCCGCTACCACCGTTAACTTGGGTACCGCTTCCACGTACGCCGTTCTCGCGGGTTCGACGATTACCAACACCGGTACTACGGTCATCAACGGCGACCTCGGTCTCTCTCCGGGAACCGCCATCACGGGATTCTCATCGGCGACCGTTAACGGTCACCAAAACCTCGCTAACGCGGCGTCCTTACAGGCACAGACCGACGCGACCAATGCCGAGGTCGCGGCGGCGGGCGATGCAGCCACTGGCCCAATTACCGCCGGAGCACTCGGCGGCGGGGCCCCGTTGACGCCAGGGGTTTACAACTCGGCGAGTTCAGTTTTGTTGACCGGCCCCTTAACTCTTGATGCTGGGGGCAACCCGAACGCCGTCTTCATCTTTCAAGTTGGTTCGGCACTGACCACCGCCACAGGTAGCTCGGTCGTCCTTACGGGCGGCGCGCAGGCCGGCTGTGTCTTCTGGCAGGTTGGCAGTTCCGCGACGCTCGGCACGACGACCGCGTTCCAGGGAACGATTCTCGCGGTCACGTCGATCACGCTCGACACGGGCGCCACCGTCCAAGGCGGCCTGCTAGCGCAGTCGGGCGCCGTCACTCTCGATGCCAACACGGTTACCGTCCCGTCGTCCTGCGCGGCGGTTGCTCCGACCACGACCACCACCGTGGCACCGACCACGACCACCACCGTGGCGCCGACCACGACCACCGCGCCTCCCGTCATCACTTCGACGACCGTTGTCCCCGTCGGTGCGCCCGCAACTGGTTTCGGTGGCACCGCCGGTGGATCATCGCCCTTGGGCTTGATTGGCCTTGGAGCACTGGCCGTCGCTGCGGGAGCCGTAACGGTCGCTGTACGAGCTCGTCGCAACCGTGACGGGTCATCTGGTGACCACACGCGTGGGTTATAAGAGGGTCACAAATCGCCAGTGGATCTGGTGGAGCATTGCTGCAGTAGCGCTGGTCGTTGGGGTCGCATCCCTCGTTGGTTCACTACCAACGAGGGACCCCAAGGTACTGGTTCTCTCCCCACCGGTCACAACTACTACCACGCAGAAGCCCCACGCTTCCTCGGGGGTCACCACGACCACGCAGAAGTCCCACACTTCCTCGGGGGTCACCACCACGCAGAGTTCCGACGGCGCGTCGGCTATCGCGGTCTCAACGAAACCGGCAAACTTTTCGAAAATTCCTCGGTATCGACCGGTACGCATTACCATCCCCGCGCTCAACATCAACTCCTACGTGGGCACGCTCGGCCTTCAGCGCGATAACCACGTGCAGGTGCCGACCAGCACGCACGTCGTCGATTGGTACAAGGACGGTGCGACGCCCGGTCAGGTGGGTTCGGCCGTGATTCTCGGTCACGTCGACTCTTACGTCGGACCCGGCACGTTCTTTAATCTCAAGGCCCTCAAGACGGGCGACGTGATCAAGCTGCAACTAGCCGACGGAACCATCGAACATTTTGACGTCACCGAGGTCGTGCAGTACTCCAAGACCACGTTTCCCGATCATCTGATCTATGGATCGAACGGTTCGAGATCGTTGCACCTCGTCACCTGCGGGGGAACTTTCGACCACGCGACGGGCCACTACGAGTCCAACGTCGTCGTCTTTAGCCAACTCGTGAGCGTGAAGATCCCTAGGAAATAGAGCGCCGTCGCTTCTCCAATGTGGCGACTACGTGAAAAGCGGTGCCGTTGCGTGATCGAGATGCAAGAGTTACGTGCGTGGACGCGAAGGACCTCGATGACGCGCGTATGCGTTACCACTTTGCCCTGGCGCCCGAGGACTACGAACGCCTCCCTTTTTATTCGGCCCTCTTGCACTTGCTCGAAAACGACGCGCTCGCCCTCGAGTTGCTCGCTGGCGTGCGCGTGGAGCAACGCAACCCGATGCTCATCTTGGCGACGCTGCAGTTCGTTGCTTTGGGCGGACATGAGGTGCTCGGGCCCCTCTACGAAGAGGCTCGCCACGCTCAACTCGGCGACTGCGACGAAGCAGCTCGTCGCGTACTCGAGGTCATGCACGAAACGCCCGAACTCGTAGGGAACGAACTCTGGCGATCTACCCAGACCAACGAACCCGGACGCAGCGCCGTCCTCCAAGCGGTCATCAGTGACCTGGTTGCTGAGGTGACGAGCGCGGTCAACGTGATTGAGGTCGGCACGTCGGCCGGCATCAACCTCTGTTTCGATCAGTTCCCGGTACGTGCGAAGGACGACGGCAATCCCTTGACGCTGATCTGTGAGGACCTGACGCCCATCGATCGTTCGAGAGCGATGCCGAAGGTGGCCTCGCGCGTTGGGATAGATCCACACCCGCTCGATCTCGCGAGCGAAGACGATCGTCGTTGGTTGAAGGCCTGCCTGTGGCCCGAAGAGCGACGACGTCACGAACGCTTCGACGCGATTGTCGAAGCGCGTCCCTCGTGGCCGAACGCGACAATCTTGACCGGCAGCGCGCTTGAACGAATGAACGACGCCTTCGCGCTGAAGGCGTCGAACGAACTGACCATTGTCTTTAACACGTGGGTCGTTTTTTATTTCACGCCCGAGGAGCGCACCAACTACTTCAACGAACTCATCGCGCGTTGCGCAACGAACAACGTCGCGTGGATCTCCATTGAGTCCACGCTCGTGACGTTGCCCGGAGTAGAAGTCGACGAAGAGGCGCGTCATCGAGGCGCGTCGCAGATTGTCGTGACCCGACCGGGGTCTTCGCCCACGCGCTGGGGCTGGTGTCACGCGCACGGACGCTGGCTCGAGCAAACGACGCCGTCCTAAACCTTCGTTTCACCTCAAAAATCGCCCCACAGGAGAGTGAACCCTCCGCCAACTCTGTGGGAAAGATGCGACTAAGTGGTTGGTATCTGCTTCGACGCATCGAAAAATGGTGCATAAGTCCCCCAATACTGGGCAAAAGTGTTTGATTTCCCGCTTTGACCGTTGCGGAGGGGAAATTCTCTGGCATGGTGTCTTTCGTAGTTCACGTAGTACCTGCCAACACAGCATCGAACCGCAAGGGGAGAGAGAGTGCAGGGGGATGAGGGGCCTCGCAAGAGGACTGGAATTCCTCTGACGGGCAGTGGAGTTCGGTCCACTGTTTGGAACAGGCGAATGACGTGAAGTGCCTGCCATCAAAGATGTTCTGTCCGACACGGAACATCGTTGGTGTGCCTCGGAAACCCCGAGGGGCGGGTGAGCTTCGGCTCACTGGTCACTCGGGGTTTTCGGCTGTCCGGTCCCAAATGCGTACGACGACTGGCCAGCGATTAATGAATCCAGTACCGGCGAATGCCCGTGCCACCATCGAGGGCCGGAGCCGTTGACTCATAGACACCGCCGCCGCCCTCAATAACCAAAGCGGAACCCACGTTGACCTCATCGCAGGTCACCAGTACCTTTTCGACACCTTCCGCGCGCAGAATCACCAGTGCTTGACGCAAGATCTCTGACGCGTAACCTTTTCTGCGCTGATTGGGCACGACGGCGTAGCCCACGTGCCCACCTCTCGTGGCGAGGAACTCATTCAAGGAAAAACGGATCGAGACGCGACCCACTAACTCGCCGTCCACGTCAGCCACGAGCTGCACCGCTCGAACCTGCTCGTGGGTGAGGTTGCGACCGAGTCGCTGATCCTCGAGTGCGCTGAGAAAGTCCGACCACGACATCGAGGGGTCCCAACTGAGAAGAAACTCGAACTCGTCGGCGCGTAGCGCTTCGTACGCGGCGAGGGCGTCTGCTTCATCGTCAACGCGGTAGGGGCGGAGTCGCAGCGGCATCGAATCAGACTAACGGCCGGGTTGAACGAAGGAGGCTCGGTAGTCTCAGATTGATGAACGAGGTAGAGGCGCAGACGCCGTGGCCCGAATGGCAGGAAGAGTATCGCCACGGGGCCTTCTTTATCTTCCCGCCCGAGGACGTGCGAGTAGTCGTGGACGAGTTGCGCCGGCGTTACGACGCGGCGTCAGCGAGTTACTGTCAAGCGCACGTCAGTCTCAGCGAACCGCTCGCGAGCCCGCTCACGAAAGAACAGACGCTAGAGATAACAACGGCCCTGTCGAACTTTGCACCCTTCGAGGTTCGCTACGGACCGCTACGAACGTTCGAACCCCATCCGGGCGTCACCTACGCCATTGGCCCCGAAGACACGTTCTTCAACCTGCGCGACGTCGTGCACACCACCTCGGCGTTTGCCGGACGTGAGAAACGACGTGCGGCGATTCCTCCGCACATGACGATCGCTGAGTTCATCAGCATTGAACGAACCAGAGAACTCTTGGCAGAACTCTCGAGCACCGTTCTATCGGGCACGTTTTGGTGCGGGCACGTCGTCTACGCCGTCCCCGACACCACCTTCAACTTTCGTAGCGTGTTGCACATCCCCCTCGACGGGCGCGAACACCCGACCTAAATCACTCGCTCGCTCGCCAGGAAGACCAATTTCGATCCCACGGTACTTCGCCACGACCCAGGCACGACTCGACGACACTACAGGCGTTCTCAATACGCCGCGCGTCGAGACGACTCAGGTAGCCCATGGCGACCGCGAGCTCTAACTCGTCAGCGTCCTTGCGTTCCCACTCGCTGCAGTCCGCCGATACCACGAGGTCCAAGATCTCGTCCATCGTGTCAAAACCGAGCGGCGTGCGTTCGAGCGGTCGTTGGAAGTTCACGTACCACCACGCGACACCGCCTTCGGGCTCTAGGGGAGCGAAGACCTCAAAGGGTGCGCCACTCGGCGCGACGCGAAGCACTCCCGGTGGTGCGAACTCTTTGGCGCGCAGCTCCCACTCACCCGAGAGCCACATCGACAAGCACTTCTCGCCGTGCTCTACGCCGATCGGATAGTCAATAAAAGTTCCCGGAGCGAGCCAGGACACCACCTGGGCGTCACTATCCTCAAGAATCGTGACGGGACGAACTGTCCATACTTTGTCGTTAAGAACTTCGCGAATGACGACGCGCTCGCCCTTTTGGAAGTGGTCGGTCAAAACAGCGACTGGGGATCAACGGGCTCGGTGAGTTCGGGTCCGTCGTTCTTCACTGATCCAACTGCTGTCCCGACGCCGTAGTGACTGAGCGTGCCCTTGGGTGCCGGACGAAGCAACAGCATTCGCTCGTCGGGTCCGTAGTCGGTGACGTTGAGCCACGTCTCGACGTCATCGGGGGCGAGCACGACCGGCATGCGGTCGTGAATCTCGTCCATGTCGACGCTGGGCGTGGTCGTAATGACGGTGCAGGTCGCTAAAGGTTCGCCAACGAGGTCCTCGGGGTTGCGCCAGTGTTCGAAGAGTCCGGCGAGGAGGAGGGGATCTTCGTCGCTACGGGTGAAGAAGTGGGGCTGACTGCGACCGGGACGATGATCCCACTCGTAAAAACCGTCGACGGGTATCACGCAGGGACGCTTCGCGAAGGCGCTGCGAAACGATGGTTTCTCGGCAACGGTTTCGCCACGCGCGTTAAAGAGTCGGTTACCGATTTTGTCGTCCTTGGCCCAACTTGGCACCAGTCCCCAGCGGTAACGATCGAGTACGCGCGCCTCGTCGTGCTCGCTGACGCCAAAGAGACGGCGCTGGGGTCCGATGTTCCAACTGGGGTGTCCCTCGGGATCGATGCCCGCGGCCAGGGCCGCGTCGAGGAATCGGGCCAGCCGAGCCGGTGGGCTAAAGAGGGCGACGCGACCGCACATGGCTCCATTTTGCCAGTAATTGAAGGCCCTGGCGCGTGTGACGCCGAGTGGCTACTCGGTGACGTGTAACTTGACAAACCCAACCACTCCATTTAGGCTCCGTTGGTGCGAAACAAACGTTGGCTCGTCGCGCCACTGGCGAGTTTGCTTGTCTCATTTGGGGTGGCGCTCTTGAGTGTCCATTTCGCGTCCTGGTTTGATCGGCTAACGCCGACGCAACTCTTCTTTGTCGTGTTCGGGGCGCTTGCGGTCATCTCGTTCGGATTGGAAAGGTTTTACCGGCGCGAGTTTGCCCAGGAACGAATAAGTGGTGCTCACCTAGACGGTCTTAAAGCCACTGCTCAACTGATATTCGATGGCGTAAGTAAGAAGCAGCCAACTGTCAATGTGAACGGGAAAGACTGCCGTGACCTGTTCGCGCATAGTCGGAAGATCGAAAGAGGCAGTAAACACTGGGACACGGCAGTTATGGAGTGGAGCCAAGCGGTCCGGTCCTACGAGCGATAATTAACGTCGCTGTTTGATGCCCAAGGATTCGTAGAGCCAAGGTTTAACCGTGATGGTCTCCAGAAGTCTGTGCTTGCCGCCACGCACAACCGCGAACTAAGCGAACAAATTAACATCGGGACGCGGCAACCAATGCAATGGGCGTGGGAAGTTGTGCCAATGAATACGCCCTGGGGGATGCAGAATTACGTCTACGCAGGGCCGAACGCGACCACGCTTTTCATTAGGGACGTTGACAACGCCGCCGAACCCATGGACGCCCCCGACTGCGAACGTCGTTTTGAGGCTCTCTTCAAAGAGGCCGAGGCATCGCCCGAATTAGTGGAACTGGTCGAAAAAGAAGTGGCGCTCGAATATGGCCACGAGGCAGCGAAGTTTAGAGACTTGCTACACAACTTTGTGAGACGAGATCACCTTCTCCGAGGGCGCGGATGCCCTCAGTGCTCCTAGTCCTTCTCGGACTCGTTTTCGTGTCGCTCGCTTTGGAGTAACAGTTTTAGAGCCTCTTCGGCGTCCATGTCAATGTTGACTGGTTCGTCGTAACCTTCAAAGGCGTCGCGTGGCATTAGTGACGGTTACTTGTTCTTTGGCGGCTCGGGCGCTTGTAAGTCGATAATGTACCGGTCGCCCTTGACCTCGACAGGTCGATAAACGATCAATGGATCAGAAACCGTAAGTACATCCTTCGCGGTGCCGATGATGGTGATGTCGCTGGTGGTCATTTAGTTTTTCTCCCTTCTAAGACGGTGGGATTAGGGTCGGGTCGTCGCCAAGAGGCGTGACGGCCCCGAACATGCGCTCGTACTCAGTGTATGCGGTTTCCAGTTGCTGCATCAGTCGGAAGATTAGCGTGGGAGGCAACTTAATTCGCGCCACGACTTGGACGGGGGCGTGAACATAAGTGCCCCCAGTTTCTTCGTCAACTTGCTCACTGGCGGGTAAATGTACGAAATAGTCAATGGTGAAATCCGTCTGGTTGAACCAGGTCCCGAATCCATTGGCGTAGGTCCCGGCGCTCTCGCTCTCAGGAACAATTACTTCTAACCGCGGTGGCGGCGGCGACTCATCGGACATGATCGGATTCTATTCACCTATTGCGTGAGGGGCCGATAACTCAACCGATGCCCGTGAACTTGGCCCATAAGCGACACCATGCGCTCGGTGTCACTCAGAGTGTGTGTTGAGTGACGAAATGCGAACTCACTTAGATAGCGGCCCCAGGTGCTCAGGGCTGATGTTGTGGTGAGTGCCACTGATCGAACGCTTTAGTTGACTAAAGAAGTTTTCCGCCTTGTTAGTGCCATCTGAAAGCTCCGTGACGTACTGCCCGGCGTGGTGATTGACAACATGGTGCGCGACCATCTCCTTACCAATAGTGCGATAGACACCGGCTGAATCTGAGTGAAGCACGGACGTGCCGGTCTCGATGTTCTCTTTGATGATCTGGCGAATGTTTGGCCCTGAAACAGTCGTGAGTACCTTTGTGCGAACCTCGCCAGATTCCTCACAGATGAGTGCAACTACTGCCGTTTTTGGAGAGGTCGTGTTGCCATTCTTCGCCCTGCGAGGGTCGTTTTTGTGCCAGTTCTCAGGCTTGCCACCAATGTAGGTTTCGTCCATCACGATGTTGCCCGACAACTTGCCAGATGAGTCGTTCATCATGGCCTCACGGATTCGCTGAGTCATAAACCAGGCCGTTTTGGGCGCTACGCCGTACTTGCGGGCAATCTCCCTCGCGGCAATTCCGTTCTTGTTGGCGCACATCTCAAAGAACACGAACAACCAGATACGTAGCGACACTTTGGAGCCGTGAAAGACCGTTCCAGTGGTCACGGAGAACTGTTTGCGACAGTCCTTGCACTTCCACACCCGACGCTCGGAGACTGCGCCCCTGGTGGTCTTTCGAGATACCCCATTGTCAGGCTTTAGGAAATAATGATCGACACGCAACACGCCACAGTGGGGGCACACGACCTCTCCATCGGGCCAACGGAGCCGTTCCATGTATTCATAAGCGTCCGATTCGCTAGTAATCCAAAGGGCCATGTTGCTAAAGGTGATTTTCTCCATACCTAATTGTCTCACGAAAAGGTGGGTTTGTCAAGTTACACGTCACCGGCTACTCTTACGAACATATGTTCGCTTTTTCACCACCTCGTCCCTCGCTCTCCCCAGAACTCCTCGCCACCTTGCGCCCCGTGTCCTTGGCGAAGAGTCGCACGTTGCCCCTCGGCGAACCGTGGCGCGCGCTCGTTCCGGACGGGGGACTTCGACGTGGCTCCACCGTCGTCGTCGAAGCGCCGGTTGGTCTTGGGGGACTCAGTCTCGCCTTAAGTCTCTTGAGCGAGTCCAGCACGCTCGGTCACTGGGCGGCCGTCGTTGGCGTGGATGATCCCGGCGTCGTCGCGATGGCCGAGCTCGGTGTTGATCTACGGCGCGTGCTCTTCGTGCCACGTCCGAGGGGCGCGTGGGCGGAGTCGGCGGCCGATCTGCTGGACGGGGTGGATCTCTTGCTCGTGCGTCCACCTTCGCGTCCCGCCCACGGCGCCGTGCGTCGCTTGATGGACCGGGTGCGTGAACGCGGCACCGTGTTGATCGCGCTGAGCGAACCGCGCACGCCGTGGCCGCTGCCAGCGGACCTTTTTTTCAGTGTCACCCAGGCGGAGTGGGTCGTCTCCTCACGACTCGACGCGCGCTATCTCACCGTTCGCGTGAGTGGTCGCGGTGCAGCGGTGCAGAGTGGTGAACACGTGGTGGTGGTGCCGAATCGACGCGGCCGCGCCGAGGCGAGTTAGGTGGAACAACTACTCGCTATCTGGAGCGAGCCGCTCTGCGTTGAGCAGCCCGACGGCTCGACGTTGCGTGACACGCTCGTCTTGCTCGACGCCCTAAGCGCACTCTGTCCCTTCACCGAAGTCGTGCGACTCGGCCTCTTCGTACTGCCACTGCGCGGACCGAGTCGATTTTTCGGTGGTGACGACGCGGTTCTGCGCGCGGTGAAACAGATTGTCCTGGACGTCGTTGGTACGGCGCCGTTACTCGGCGTTGGTGAAGGTCTGTTCTGCGCCGAACTCGCGGCCCGTGACGAAGTGATCGTGCCACTGGGCGCGAGTGACGTCTTTCGCCGCACTCAACCACTCAGCGTGCTGGGCCGTAAAGATCTCGCGACCACGTGTCAGCGACTGGGGCTGCACACGCTCGGGGCCTTCGCCGACCTCGAACCGGCGCGGGTGGCGGAGCGTTTTAACAAACACGCGACCTCGCTGCATCGCGTAGCGCGCGGCGAACTCGCTGAAATGGAAGGGCAGCGCGACGTTCGTCTCGCGCGACGTCTCGCCCAACTGCGAGGTGAGGACGATCTCTTCGAAGAACAAATGGGCTTCTTCGGTCAACGTGGGGCCGGTGACGACCGGGCCGAGGCGGCCGCGCACCGGGTGCGTCGGCGTCTCGGGGCCGACGCCATTGTCGTGGCGAATTTGTGCGGTGGGCGTGGACCCGAAGATCGCGCCACGCTCGTGCCCTGGGGTTCACCACTCTCAAATGCGCGCGACCTCGCGCCGTGGCCCGGACAGCTCTCGGCTCCCTCACCGGCTACGACGCTGGCCCACCCGGTACCGGTACAGCTGCGCGACGTGGATGACCGTCCCGTGGTGATGGGCGCGCGCGGCTCACTGAGCGCTGCGCCGACGGGAATCATCTTTTCCTCACCACTTCGTCGTGAGATCATCTGGCACGCGGGCCCCTGGCCATTGGCGGAGCGTTGGTGGTTGCGCAAGCGCCACCGCGCGCACGTGCAGATGGTGCTCGCCACGGGCGAGGCGTTGTTGGTGGTCGCGGAGGCGAGTCGGTGGTGGCTCGTCGGAATCTATGACTGATGGCGACGTATGGAGAACTGCACGCGCACTCGGGCTTTAGTTTCTTAGACGGCGCGAGCGACCCCGAAGAGTTGGTCGTTGAGGCGACGCGCCTGGGACTTTCGGGCCTCGCGCTCTGTGATCATCACGGGCTCTACGGCGTGGTGCGCTTCTCTGAATCGGCGCGCGCACTCGGACTTAAGACCGTCTTTGGCAGCGAGATCACGATCGGCGCGAGTGATGACCGCGTGGGCGTGAGTGACCCCTCGGGTGAACACCTCGTGGTGTTGGCGCGCTCGCCCGCGGGCTACGCGCGACTCTCGAGGACGCTCGCGCTCGCGCACCTCGAGCGCGGCGAAAAGGGTGCGCCCCGTTTCACGCTCGACGACGTCGCGAGCAGTGCGCACGAGTGGTTGGTCTTGACGGGGTGCCGTAAGGGTCCCCTCACGAGAGCCTTAGTGAACGAGGGACCGCGCGCCGCGCAACGTTGCTTGTCGAGGTTGATTGAGCGCTTTGGTCGTGAGAACGTGGCTGTGGAGATCTGGGACCACGGCGCGCCCGACGACGTCGCGCGTAACGACGTCTTGGCCGAGCTGGCCGTACGCGCGAACGTGATGGTCGTGGCGACGAACAACGTGCACTACGCCGCGCCGCGCGACTTTCCCCGGGCCAACGTGCTCTCGGCGATTCGCGCCCGCCAGAGTCTCGAGGAGATGGAGGGTTGGCTCAGCGCGTCCCCCCTCGCGCACCTGCGAAGTGACGCCGAGCAGCGCCGACGCTTCGCGCGCTGGCCCGGGGTGGTGGACCAGGCGGGTGAACTCGTGGCGGACCTCGCCTTCGACCTTCGACTCGTGGCGCCCAATCTGCCCGCCTTCGCGACGCCGCCGGGCCGTGATGAACAGACCTACCTCGAAGAGCTCGTCACCTTGGGCGCGACGCAACGCTACGGCTCACGGGGTTACGAGCGCGTGGCGGGCGCGTGGTGCCAAATCGATCACGAACTCGGCGTCATTAAAGCGCTGGGCTTCGCCGGGTACTTCTTGACCGTCTGGGACATCACCGAGTTCTGTCGCACGAACGACATCTACTGCCAGGGGCGAGGTTCGGCGGCGAACTCGGCGGTGTGTTACTCGCTCGGCATCACCAACGCCGACGCCGTGGCGCTGAATCTCTTCTTCGAGCGCTTTCTCTCGCCGGCGCGCGACGGCCCCCCCGACATTGACGTCGACATTGAGTCGGGGCGTCGTGAAGAGGTGATTCAGTACGTCTATGGACGTTACGGACGTCACCACGCCGCCCAGGTCGCGGCCGTTATTACGTATCGATCTCGCTCAGCACTGCGCGACGTGGCGAGGGCCTTTGGTCACAGCGAAGAAGAGGCCAACTACATTCGCGATCACGTCGATCGCGGCGCCATGAGCTCGAGTGACCCGAAGGTCCCCGAACTCGTCACCAGAATGGCCGCGCAACTCTTGGACCGGCCCCGACACTTAGGCATCCACTCCGCTGGCATGGTGCTCTGTGATCGCCCCGTTCTCGAGGTCTGTCCCGTCGAGTGGGGGCGCATGCCCGGGCGCACGGTCCTGCAGTGGGATAAGGACGACTGCGCGGCGATCGGTCTCGTGAAGTTCGATCTCCTCGGCCTGGGCATGCTCGAGGCGTTGCACCGCGCCGTTGAGTCCGTGGAGGCCTTTCATGAAGTCCGCGTTGACTTAAGCGCGCTGGCTCAAGAAGACGCGGTCTATGACATGCTCTGCGAAGCCGACACCGTGGGCGTCTTTCAAGTGGAGTCGCGCGCGCAGATGGCGACCCTGCCGCGCGTGCAACCACGCTGCTTCTACGACCTCGTGATTGAGGTAGCCCTTATTCGCCCCGGCCCCATTCAAGGTCACGCGGTCAACCCCTACATTCGCCGACGCCGCGGCGACGAACCCGTGACCTACTTACACCCCCGACTCGAACCGATTCTTCAGCGCACGCTCGGCGTACCCCTCTTCCAAGAGCAGTTAATGGAGATGGCCGTCGCGGTGGCGGGCTTCTCGCCGGCCGAAGCGGACGAGTTACGCCAAGCCATGGCCGCCAAACGCTCCGAGTTGCGCATGATGAAACTCAAGAGTCGCTTCTATTCCGGCATGGCGGAGAACGACATTACCGGGGCCGCGGCCGATCAGCTCTTTGACGCGCTGGCGGCGTTCGCGAACTTCGGCTTTCCCGAGTCGCACTCGGTGTCCTTCGCGCACCTCGTTTACTGCTCGGCGTGGATCAAGGTGCACTACCCGGCCGCGTTTCTGGTCTCGTTGTTAAACGCCCAGCCCATGGGTTTTTGGTCGCCGCAGAGCCTGGTCGCGGATGCGAAGCGACACGGCGTGACGGTACTGCGTCCGGACGTGAACGTTTCACGTAGTGGCGCCTCGTTAGAGGGAACGCCCGACGACCCGCTGGTACGCCTCGGTCTGGCGGACGTGCGCTCTATTGGCGCGGAACTCGCTGAGGGGATCGTGGCGGGCGCCCCCTGGGGCAACAGCGCCGATCTCGTTCGTCGCGCCGGCCTTCAACACCACCACCTCGAGGCGCTCGCCGCCGCCGGCGCGCTCGACGTCTTTGGCCCGAGTCGCCGTGCTCTCACGTGGTCGGCCGGCGCGGCCGCGCAGGCCCTACCCGATCGACTTCCGGGCGTCGTGACGGGACTCGTCGCGCCGGCGCTGCCGCTAGCGAGTGAGATGGAACGCGTGGCCGACGATCTCTGGTCGATGGGACTCACAACCGAGAAAACCGCGATGGGGCTGGTGCGCGAGATGTTGAACGAGCGCGGCGTCACGCGCGCGAGCGCGCTCGTGGCGGCGGAGAGTTCGCGCGTCACGGTGGCGGGCATCGTGACGCACCGTCAACAACCAGAGACGGCCAATGGTGCAGTCTTTGTGAACTTAGAAGACGAGACCGGTCACGTGAACGTGATCTTCTCCAAGGGCGCGTGGGCCCGGTGGTCGCTGGTAGCGCGGGGCTCGCCAGCGCTCGTTATTCGAGGTTCACTCGAGCGCGGACAGGGAACGATGACGCTGGTGGCGGAGTTCGTGGAACCACTCGAACTCGCCGCGACGACGCCCTCGAGAGACTGGCGATGAGTTAAGTAGTAAAGGCGAACTCGGGGCGCAGGCCCGCTTCGATCTCTTCACGCACGAGAATCTGCGC
Organism: Acidimicrobiales bacterium; assembly: GCA_035533995.1. Lineage (GTDB taxonomy): Bacteria > Actinomycetota > Acidimicrobiia > Acidimicrobiales > RAAP-2 > RAAP-2. The sequence continues at coordinate 191,689 of DATLSR010000046.1, forward strand.
CAAGGGCAGATCGTCGGCGTGGGTTACGCCGATGCAGCGTGACTCGGTGGGCAACACGTCAAAGCGCAACGGCGCGTGGTGAAGGATCTGACCAACGAAGGTGGAGAGTTGGATCTCTTTTTCGGCGTTGAAGTCGTGTTGCCTCACGGCTTCTTCCATCAAGGGCATGATCGAGGGCTGGAAGCCCCACAGGTTCATCGAGACGATCGTCTGGGGGTGCAGGACTGCGGGGATGAGCCCGTCGTCGGCGACGTAGCCATCCAAGGTTGCTGAGACGTTGCGACGCTCCACTATCTCGGTCAAGTGATCGTTCACGACGACGCACGTACCTCTGGACACTGGTAGTTCACCCACGAGTGCGCGTTCGAGCTCGAAACCCACGAGACAACTGTTGGGACTCTGGGCGAGGTGGCGACCGAGACGAAGAAACGACTCGCGACCATAGAGGTCGTCGGCGTTCGACACGCCAAAGGGTCGCGTCATGTCGAGATTCTTTTTCGCCGCAAGTACGGCGTCGACGGTGCCTCGGAGTTGGTGTTGGTGCGTAAAGGAGACGCGACGGCCCTGGGGCCAGTGAGCGGCGACATGTTCTTCGATCTCGGGACCGGTGTCGGGGTTAATGACAATCACTATGTCCTCAAAGCCCGCGGCGTAGGCGTCCGAGGCGATGAGGTCGATGATGCCCTCACCGTGTAGGCCAACGGGCGCGAGTTGCTTCACTCCGCCGTAGCGTCGAGCCCTTCCCGCGGCCAAGATGACGAGGGAAGGTCCGCTCACTTAGACCATCTCACTACGGCCGAGGCCCAGGTCATCCCCGCGCCAAAGCCCGTCAGCAGCGCGTAGTCACCCTTGTGGATACGGTCGTTCTTGCGCGCGTCGTCAAAGGCCAGAGGAATCGACGCACTCGAAGTATTGCCGTAGCGATCGAGTACCACGACCGCGCGGTCCATCTCGACGTTGAGGCGTTGGCAGGCCGCTTGAATGATGCGGATGTTGGCCTGGTGGGGGATAACGAGACTGAGATCGTTCGAAGTGATCCCGGCCATGGCCATGGCCTTTTCGGCCGAGTCCACCACGACGCGCACGGCGCGGCGAAACACCGCGGCCCCGTCCATCTGGAAGTAGCCCCCGTGCTCGCAGGTCAACAGGTCGGCGTCGGCGCCTTCGGCGCCGAGGGAGAAGGACAACAGGTCGTTCTCGGTCGGGTCGTACTCCATGACGGCCGCGCCCGCACCGTCAGCGAGCAACACCGCCATGTTGCGGTCACTCCAGTCCACCCAACGCGACAGGTTCTCCGAACCAATAACGAGCACGCGCTTGTTGCCCGTTTCGAGCAGACCGTAGGCCGTGCGAACGGCGTACATGAATCCACTGCAGGCCGCGTTCACGTCCATCGCGGGACAGCTGAGTCCCATCTCGTGGGCGATCAACACCGCCGTGGAGGGTGTGATGCGGTCGGGCGTGGTGGTGGCGAGAATCAAGAAGTCGATGTCCCCGGTCTCGATACCGGCGTCTTCGAGGGCGCGAGTACCCGCGATCACCCCGAGGCTCTTCGCGGTGCCCCCGATGCGACGCTCTTTGATGCCCGTTCGCTCTTGAATCCACGCGTCGTTGGTGTCCAAGGTCAATGAAAGTTCGTCGTTGGTGACCACACGATCCGGTACGGCGATGCCCCAACCAATAAATCGAGCGCCCATGTCTCAGCCCTTTCTATGGCACGACCTGTAGAAAAGTCTAGAGGGTGGCTCTAGTTCTGGGTAGGTGCCGCTAATACCTGCAAAGTACAGCGCGCTACGCAGATCAGGCGACTCTGCTCGTCACGCAGCTCAATGCCCCAGACGTGGACGCTGCGACCCTTTCGAAACGGTGTCGCGGTCGCGGTGAGTACGCCTTCACTCATTGATCGCAGGTGCGAGCAGTTGAGTTCGGTACCAACGACAATCTGATCGGGACCGACGCTGACGGCACCTCCGATGGACGCGGCGCCCTCGGCCATCAACGCTGAGACCCCTCCGTGCAAGATGCCGTAGCCCTGGAGAACCTTTGGTCCCACCTCAAGGCGCAGGACAACTTTCTCGGGCGTCAAGAGCACGGTCTCAATGCCGAGTTCGTCGTGGACGGTGCCATGTTGTGGCAAGTTTCGTGAAAGGTCATCGCTCATGGTGTCAGTTTAGAGAGCCGGTAACCTTCGACCATGACTCGACGCGTTGACCTCAGGAGTGACACCGTCACCCAGCCGACCCAAGCGATGCGTGACGCCATCGCCGCCGCGGTGGTGGGCGACGATGGCTACGGCGAAGATCCAACCATTGGCGAGCTCGAAGAGAAGTTCGCCACGTACGTCGGCAAGGAGGCGTCGGTCTTCGTGCCCTCGGGTGTCATGGCCAATCAACTCGCCCTGCGCGTACTGTCGAGTCCCGGTGACGTCGTCATTGCCGGGCGGAGTCAACACCTCGTCAGCTTTGAGATGGGTGCCGCGTCGAGGAACTCCTCGATTCAGTTCGCCACGATTGACGACACGAAGGGCACGCTCGAACTTAGTGACGTGCTGGACGTCATCAACGCCGAAGGCGACCACCAACCGCACGTCGCGGTCGTGTCGGTGGAGAATACGCACATGTTCGCCGGGGGCGTCCCCTGGGACGTCGAAGACCTTCGCCGACTCTCGCTCGCGATTGGTGAGCGCTCCTTGCACCTCGACGGGGCACGACTCTTTAACGCGGTCGTCGCGACGGGCACGAGTGCGGCGCAGTACGCAGAGAGTGCCACGACGGTGATGGCCTGTCTTTCAAAGGGTCTGTGCGCGCCCGTAGGATCGCTACTCGCGGGTCCGGCTTCCTTGATGGAGCGGGCGCGTCTTGAGCGAAAGCGCCTCGGCGGGGCCATGCGTCAAGCGGGCTTTTTGGCCGCGGCCGGTCTCGTAGCTTTAGAGACCATGGTCGACCGTCTAAAGGACGACCACGCGCGCGCACGCCACCTCGCCGAACTCTTCGCGGCCGCGTTTCCCGAATCGAACTACGACCCCGCGACGTGTCAGACCAACATCGTTTCCTTCAACCATCCCCAAGCCCGACAGATCGTGGGAGAGCTTTCGCAACTCGGTGTGGAAGGTGGCACCGTCGCGCCACGTCGCGCGCGCTTCGTGACCCACGTAGGGGTGAGCGATGACGACGTGGACTTTGTCGCGAGCGTGCTCGCAAGTTTCGTCCCGGCCAAGGCCTAAAACAGAGAGAACTTCGTTGTCACGCGGAGCTTGAGACTCGTTCACTCGTTTCCGTGAAAGGTTCGCGAGTGAGGCGGTAGCCTAGGAAGGTTGTAAAGGCTTCTCATGACCGAAATTCTCCACCTCTCAACCTTCCTGCACCGTCCGATCTTCGACTCTGACGGCGACAGAATCGGACGCGTCCAAGACTTGGTCGCGCGTCACGGCGACGACGCGCACCCCCCGGTCGTGGGCGCCGTCATTCGTATCGAGGGCCGTAATCTCTTCGTGCCTATTCGCAAGATCGGTGGGCTCGCTCAAGGTCGGATGACCTTTGAGGGAAAGCGCGTTGACCTTCGACGATTTGAGCGCCGTCCTGGGGAGCTGTTGCTTGCCGAAGACCTTCTCGCTCGACACCTGATCAACCTGGTTCGCGGACGCATCATCATTGCCAACGAGATTGAAATCGCGGAGATCGATGGTCGCTGGGAGGTCGTGGGCGTTGACCCCGGTCGTCGGCCCTTTCTTCGTCGCGTCCTTGGTCGCACGATCGGTTCTCACGTGCAGGCCGATTCCATTGTTGACTTCGCCTCGATCGAGCCCTTCGTCTCTCACGTTCCCTCGGCCCGTCTGCGCATTCCGTATCGCAAACTCGCGAAACTACACCCGGCCCAAATTGCCGACCTCGTCGAACAATCCAGTCATGAAGAGGGCGAAGAGATCATCAATGCGGTGGGACTGGACCGTGAGCTTGAGGCCGACGTCTTTGAAGAGCTTGACACGACGCACCAACTGGAGTTTCTCGAATCGCGCAGTGACGTCGAAGCAGCGCGGTTGCTCGCGCGCATGGAACCCGACAACGCCGCGGACCTCATCTCCGAGATCGACCAAGAGCGACGTCTCCCAATTCTCGAAATTCTGCCTCACGAACAACAGACGAAGATTCGCCAACTTCTCTCGTACAACGCCGACACGGCCGGGGGACTGATGAACCCCGACTACGTTTCGGTGGCCGCGAACGCTACAGTGGCCGACGCGCTCGAAGCCATTCGAACGTCGAGCGTGCCCGCGGAGTCACTCCAGGCCGTCTTCGTGATCGACGACAGTGGCCAACCCATTGGCGCGGCGTCCATCGCGCCGCTCGTGCGAGCTCGCGCGACTGAGTTGGCCTTAAGCGTCGCTCGGACCCAGCTCGCCCACGTACATCCCCATTGGGATGTACTTCGTGTTTCAAAGAAGATGAGTGACTTCAACCTCACCGTACTGCCCGTGCTCGATGACGAGCACGCCAAGATGATCGGGGTCGTAACAGTCGATGACCTACTCGAGATGCTCCTGCCCCAGGGTTGGCGCGCCGAGTTCGGCATGAGCGCGGTGGAGGAATAATGCCGCGCACCGATTTGGGTCACGTTCTAAGGGGGCTTCTCTGAAACCCCCTAGTACCAGCCGCGAGGCTTTCTACGTACCGACACAACTTCGAACGACTTTAAAGAGGAGCGCTTAGCCCCCCTCGTCGCGCCGTGGTTGTTTCGTTGAACGACCACGACACGACGAAAGGAGGTGGAGCGTGCAACGCGAACAGTCGACAGAACACCAGATCGCTGGTGCCTTTGGCACCATCAGCGTCCATGACGAAGGCAACCGACGCGGGATTCGTGCGCGCTTCTTCACGCTCATCGCCATTATTGGACCAGGACTCATCGTCATGGTGGGCGACAACGACGCCGGTGGCGTGTCGACCTACGCCCAAGCCGGTCAGAACTTCGGGTACTCCCTACTTTGGACGTTGCCTCTCTTAATTCCAGTGCTCGTGGTCATCCAAGAGATGGTGGCGCGACTCGGTGCGGTGACGGGCGTTGGACACGGGCGTCTCATTCGCGAACGTTTTGGCCGCTACTGGGGCAATCTCTCCATCTTCTCGATTCTTTTTTTGAATTTTCTCATCATCGTGACCGAGTTCATCGGTATCTCGCTGTCGATGGAGTACTTCGGCGTGAGTCCCTATTTTTCGGTGCCGGTGGCCGTCACGTTGCTCTTCGCCGTGACGGCCTCGGGGTCGTTTCAACGTTGGGAGCGATTCATGATGCTCTTCATCGCGGTCAACTTCGTCATAATCCCGCTGGTCATCGCGGCCCACCCTTCCTTCACGACGATGGTTCACTCGGCGGTGGTGCCCAACATTCGAGGCGGCGCTTCGTCGGCGTCCGTGCTGCTCATCATTTCGATCATTGGCACGACCGTGGCTCCCTGGCAGCTGTTTTTTCAAGAGTCCAACATCGTCGACAAGCGCATCACGCCGCGGTGGTTGAACTACGAACGAGCCGACACGATTATCGGCTCGTTCATTGTCGTCGTTGTGGCTTCGATAATTGTCGCGGTCTGCGCCGTCGGGCTTTCGACCCACGGTGGGACGACGTCCTACACCAACGCGCTGGGCGTGGCGAGAGGCCTCGGCCGTCACCTCGGCCACGACGCGGGCACGCTCTTCGCCATACTTTTGCTGAACGCGTCAGTCATTGGTGCGGCCGTCGTCACGCTCGCGAGCTCCTACGCGTTGGGCGATCTTTCCTCTACCCACAAGGGTCTCAACGCTCGACTATCTGAAGCGAAGGGCTTTTACGGAGGATTCGCGGGACTCTTAATCCTGGCCGGCGCGGTCGCGGTCATACCCGGCGCGCCCTTGGGCGTCATCACCCTCGCCGTGCAGGCCCTCTGTGGATTGATGCTGCCGAGCACGACCATCATTGTGTTGTTACTCGCGAACGACCGCGCGCTCATGGGGCCGTGGAAAAATGGACCGCTCTTGAATACCGTGGCCGTCATCATCGTGACCGCCCTCGTGGTGTTGTCGCTGACATTGATGATCTCGACGCTCTTCACCTCAGTGCCCGTACTGACATTGCTCACCGTCTTGTCACTACTGGGAGCGCTGGGTCTCGCGGTAGGTCTGCCGATTGGACTCAAGAGAATGGAGCCGCCGGTGTACTACGACATCGACAAGCGAGACTGGCGGACACCGCGACTGACGCTGCTCACGCCCATGCCCAGTTCTCGGGCCCGGCGACTTCTCATGCAAGCGCAGAGCGCCTACCTGCTCGTGGCTGGGGTTCTGCTCATTGTGCGAATCATTCAACTCGCCACCTCCTAACCTCTCGTGATGACTTCTCTGTCGACTCTGGTGTGTGTGCACGCGCACCCCGACGACGAAGCGTTTTTTGGCGCGGGTGCCGTGGCGCGCTACGCGGCGCTGGGCCATCGCGTCGTGCTCGTTACCTGCACTAACGGACAGTTAGGCATCGACCCCGCCGGTCGGGAAGGTAACGACCGCCTTCACGACGATCTCGCGACGAAGAGTGTGCGCGCGGGAGAACTACAGCGCGCGGCGACGCTGCTCGGCTACACGAGGCTGATTTCGCTCGGCTACGACGACTCGGGCATGCAGGGTTGGCCCCAGAACGACAGCGCCCGCGCCTTCGTGAACGCCGACGTCGACGCGGCCGCGCGCACGTTAGCGGCCACCTTTGACGAGGAGGGAGCGAAGGTCGTCGTCACCTACGACGAGAACGGTTTTTACGGACACCCCGACCACATCAGGGCGAACGTGCTCACGCGTCGCGCGTTGGAACTCTCGACGAGCGTGGAACGTCTTTACTACCCGGTTGTGCCCACGGGCGTCATCACCAAATTTGTCGAGGGCGCGAAGCAGCTCGGACTTTCGATGCCGGCCTGGGTGTTAGAAGCCGGGACGAACGTGTCCGACGATGTCGTGGCCTCGACGTTGGACGTCACTGAGTACGCACTCTTGAAACAGCGTGCCATGGCGACCCACGCCTCCCAGGTCGACAACGACGGTCTGGTTGGGATGAAACAGGAGCTCTTTACACTGCTTTTTGGAACTGAGTACTACCAGCGCGCATGGAGCCGCCACGCGACTACTGGTGACGCGAACGATCTCTTTGGAGGGATGGAATGGGACTGACGTTTCTCGCGGTGCACGCGCACCCCGACGACGAGGCGAGCTCGACTGGTGGGACTTTTCGGGTACTCGCCGACCAGGGTGTGCGCACGGTGCTCGTGACGTGTACCAACGGCGAGTGTGGTGACGCGTTAGACGGCGCCAAGCCCGACGCCGATCACCACGACGGCGACGAAGTGGCGAAGGTTCGTGCCGTGGAACTCGATAACGCCGTCAAGGTCCTCGGTATCGAGCGCCTGGTGCGCCTCGGTTACCGCGACTCGGGGATGAAGGGTTGGCCCCAGAACGACGATCCCGAGTCTTTTTGGGCGACGCCCGTCGAGGACGCCGCGAAGGTTCTGGCCGCGATTCTCTTGGAAGAGCGTCCCCAGGTCATCATGACCTATAACGCGTACGGCTTCTACGGACACCCCGACCACATCCAGGCTCACCGCGTCACGCTCGCCGCCCTGGAACTGCTCGACTACGAACCCACCTTGTACTTCAACGCCATACCGAACTCGGTGATGGCGATCATGCGCTCTCGCTGGGAACAAGAGGAACGTGAACACGCCGAGGCCGACGCCGCGAAAGGCCTCGTGCGGGTACCCGAGCCCGAAGACGACGAGCGCGTCGAGATGGGGACACCCGACGAACTCATCGACGTGGCCGTTAACGTCAGTGGCGTTACCGACGCGAAGTACGACGCGTTGGCTGCGCACCACTCACAGATCGGCGAATCATTCTGGATGAAGATGACGCGCGATGAGTTTAAGATGGCGATGGGCACCGAATGGTTCATACGGGTGACCAACCCGATGGACGTCTCGGGTGTCGCTGACGACCTTTTCGTTGGTTACCGTTAGTTAGTAACGGTACGTGTCGGGCTTATAGGGACCCTCGACGGCCACGCCGATGTAGTCGGCCTGTTGCTTGGTGAGCGTCGTGAGTTTCACGCCCAACGCGTCGAGGTGCAGTCGCGCGACCTTTTCGTCGAGGTGTTTGGGTAAGACGTAGACCTTTTTGTCGTACTGCGCGCGATTGACGAAGAGTTCGATCTGGGCCATGGTCTGGTCGGTGAAGGAGTTGCTCATCACGAAACTCGGGTGGCCAGTCGCGTTGCCGAGGTTCAAGAGTCGACCCTCGGAGAGCACGATGATGGCGCGACCACTGGGGAGCGTCCACTTGTCGACTTGCGGCTTAATCGTTTCGCGCTTGACGCCAGGCAAGTTGGTCAGTCCCGCGATGTCGATCTCGTTGTCGAAGTGGCCAATGTTGCCAAGTACGGCGAGGTTCTTCATCAACTTCATCTGCGCGACCGTCACGATGTCACGGTTGCCGGTCGCGGTAATAACGAAGTCGGCAATGGGCAGAGCCTCTTCGAGGGTGGTGACTTGAAAGCCGTCCATCGCGGCCTGCAGTGCACAGATTGGGTCGATCTCAGTGACAATGACGCGTGCACCCTGACCGCGAAACGACTCGGCCGAGCCTTTGCCGACGTCGCCGTAGCCACAGACCACGGCGACCTTGCCGCCAATGAGGATGTCCGTCGCACGATTAATACCGTCGATGAGAGAGTGGCGAACGCCGTACTTGTTGTCGAACTTGGACTTCGTGACGGCGTCGTTGACGTTGATCGCGGCGAAGAGCAACGATCCGTCGCGCTCCATCTCATAGAGCCGGTGCACGCCCGTCGTCGTCTCCTCCGAGACGCCGAGGATCCCCTGGGCCATCGGTTCAAAAATCTTCTCGCCGCTGGCGATGATCTTGTTCAGAAGTTGCAAGATGACGACGTACTCTTCGGAGTCGGCCGACTCAGGGGCGGGCACGATGCCCGCGCGCTCGAACTCGAGGCCCTTGTGCACGAGCAACGTCGCGTCACCACCGTCGTCCAAGATCATCGTCGGTCCATCAAAGCCGGGCCAACGAAGCAGTTGCTCGGTGCACCACCAGTACTCTTCGAGCGACTCGCCCTTCCAGGCGAAGACGGGCACTCCCGCGGGCTGGTCGACCGTGCCGTGTGGACCTACGACGATCGCCGCCGCGGCGTGGTCTTGGGTAGAAAAGATATTGCAACTCACCCAGCGAACGTCCGCGCCCAGCGCGACGAGCGTCTCGATCAAGACGGCCGTCTGAATGGTCATGTGAAGTGAGCCCGCGATGCGCGAACCTTTCAGAGGCTTCGTTTCACCGAACTCCGCGCGCATGGCCATGAGGCCCGGCATCTCGTGTTCGGCCAAGATAATCTCCGCCCGGCCGAAATCGGCGAGTGAGAGGTCGGCAACTTTGTAGTTGAAGGTGTCAGAGGTCATGGTGCTCCTAGGAGTTTGTAGTTTCCAGGCGCCGACCTCTGTCGTAGTCGCCTGCGTTAATTGTAACGCTCAGACGCCCACTCGGAACTCAACCACGTCGCCGTCACGCATGACGTACTCCTTGCCTTCGACGCGCGCCTTGCCGGCGGCCTTCACCGCGGCCATGGAACCAGCCGCGATCAGGTCGTTGAAGGAGACGACCTCGGCCTTAATGAAGTGCTTTTGAAAGTCGGTGTGGATCTCGCCCGCGGCCTCGGGCGCGGTCTCGCCCTTGCGAATAGTCCACGCGCGCGCCTCTTTAGGGCCGGCCGTGAGAAAGGTCTGGAGGCCCAGCGTGGTAAAGCCCACGCGCGAAAGCTGCGCGAGGCCCGACTCTTCTTGGCCGTAGGACTGCAAGAGCTCGAGCGCCTCGGCGTCGTCGAGATCGGCGAGTTCGGCCTCGACTTTGGCGCAGAGTACGACACTCGGCGAGGGCAGGACTGATGCTTGAAGTTCTTGGCACCGCGCTTCATTGGCGAGCGTCGCTTCGTCAACGTTAAAGACGTAGATGAAGGGCTTATCGGTCAAGAGGTGCAGTTCGTAGAGCGCGTCTCGGTCGAGTTCCTTGCCGACCTGAGAGATCATTCGCCCGTCGTCGAGAACCGCTTGGGCCTTTTTGACCTCGGCGAGTTTCGCCGCCGCGTCGCCCCCGCGCTTGGCGTCACGCTCCAGTCGAGCGGCCGCGCGTTCAACGGTCTGTAAGTCGGCGAGGATCAGTTCGGTCTCAATGGTCGCGACGTCACTGGCGGGATCGATGCGACCGTCGATGTGAATGACGTCGTCGTCCTCGAAGACGCGCACGACTTCACAGATCGCGTCACCCTCTCGAATTGCGGCCAAGAATTGATTGCCGAGACCCTCACCGGTCGAGGCGCCGCGCACGATGCCCGCGATGTCCACGAAGGTCACCGTCGCGCCGATGATCTTCTCCGAGTGGAACATCGAGGCGAGGACGTTGAGTCGCTCGTCGGGTACCGCGACGATGCCGACGTTCGGCTCGATGGTCGCGAAAGGGTAGTTGGCCGCGAGCACGTGGTTCTTCGTGAGTGCGTTGAAGAGCGTTGATTTTCCGACGTTCGGCAGACCGACGATGCCGATGGAGAGGCTCATAGAGGAAACCAGGCTACTGCAAGGAGACCGGGGAACTTCTGTGCGCGGTTCATGTCGCTTCGCACCAATCATGGCAGCGCGACATTTGAAGAGTTGTTCTACGATCGTGGACGTGAATGAGCTCGAAGTTGTCGAAGGTTTCATTCCATTTGGTGAGTACGAGACGTGGTACCGCGTCACCGGAGACATCGACGCAGCGATGACACCCCTGATGGTGGTCCACGGTGGACCGGGATGTTCGCACGACTACCTGCTCTCACTCGCCGAGATCGCCCGCTCGGGGCGAGCGGTCGTGCACTACGACCAAGTTGGTGGTGGCCGCTCGACCCTGATGCCCGAGAAGGGACCAGAGTTCTGGACGGTCGACCTCTTTCTCGCTGAACTCGACAATCTCCTGGCGTTCCTTGGGATTGAAGAGCGTTATCACTTGCTGGGCGTGTCGTGGGGCGGCATGTTGGGCGCCGAACACGCCATTCGCCGTCCTCGAGGACTTCGCGCGCTCGTGCTCAGCAACTCGCCAGCCTCGATGGTGTTGTGGGCGAGCGAGGCGAAAATCCTGCGCTCAATGATGCCCCCTGAGATTGAAGCGACCCTCGAGCGACACGAGGAAGACGGCACGACGACGGCACCTGAGTATGTGGCCGCGACGCAGGCCTACTACGACCTACACGTGTGTCGGGTCGTTCCTAATCCACCAGAGTTGCTGCGCACGATGGAGTTTCTAGCGAAGGACTCGACCGTCTACAACATGATGAATGGCCCCAACGAGTTCTTCTGCATCGGGACGTTACGCAATTGGAGTGTGGTCGATCGGGTCGCGGCCATCAATGCGCCGACGCTTCTGCTCTCGGGTCGTCACGACCAAGCGACGCCCGCAACGGTGCAACCGTTCTTTGACAGCATCGCCGACGTGCACTGGGAGATCTTCGAGGACTCGAGTCACATGCCCTTCGTTGAAGAACCAGAGAGGTACCGAAGCGTGGTGGAATCTTTTCTCGCTCAACACGACGAGTCGTGAGTAAGAAACACTCCGAGAGAGGTACGGGCGACTCCGCTCTCCGCGACTGCTTTGGCGTCATCGATTCATCGCGATGTAGGTTTCGAGAATCGTGAATCATGATTTCAAGACTCGCATCCTTGTGGTGGACGACGAGCAGGCAATCGTCGACACGGTAGCGACCGCGCTGGAGTACGAAGGTTTCGTCGTCGACACCGCCCTCAGCGGCGCCGCGGCGCTCGCGTCGATGAAGGTCCGCCCGCCCGATCTCGGCGTCTTGGACGTGATGCTGCCCGACGTGAATGGAGTCGACCTCACCAAGAGACTTCGTGAGGAGGGGATCATGGTGCCAATACTCTTTCTCTCCGCTCGTGACACGATGGAGGACAAGGTCGCGGGTCCGGGCGCAGGGGGAGACGACTACGTCTCAAAACCCTTCGCGTTAGTAGAGATCGTGGCTCGGGTCAACGCCATTTTGCGGCGCGTCGTGCTCGAGGCGGACGCGAATGTTCACCGATTCGAAAATCTTGAGATGAATGACACGGCGCACGAGATCAGGCGCGGCGGTGTGATTGTTGAACTTACGGCGACGGAGTACAGCATTTTGCGCTACTTCATGCTCAACCCTCGCCGAGTTCTCTCCAAGCCGCAGATACTCAACTACGTGTGGCACTACGACTTCGGCGGGGACTCCAATATCGTCGAGACTCACATAAGCACGTTGCGCAAGAAACTCGACGCTCACGGTCCACCACTAATTCACACGAAGCGTTTGGTGGGCTATATCCTCAGCGAACCAACGAGCGCTTAATAATGTCACTTCGCGCACGACTACTGGCCGCGGTCGGGACCATCGCGATTCTCGCGCTCGGGATATCGAGTGTCGCCACGTACTCCCTTTTGCAGTCGTATCTCAATGGGCGATCAGACCAGTCTCTTCACTTCGCCGCGAGGGCGATCAGACCAGTCTCTCCACTTCGCCACGCAGGCGATCACCCACGACCTCGACACTGGCCAACAACTGTCGGCTTGTGGTCGGCGCCCAAATTCCACGCAGCCGCCAACCGTGAACGGGAAGCCGCTTCCCGGGTTCCCTGGAGGACGTCCCGATCTCGGTTCCGTAGTCAGCGTCTCTTACGAGGTCAGGCCCATGACGAGAGATGATGCTCATTCGACCAAGCTGAGCCAGAACTCCTCTGCGGTATCGAGTTCGCGCTGCACGCTGGCTAACTCGGTCCCGAGTCGCGTCTGTTCCATGTGATCAGCTGAGGCCAAAAGCTTCTTCGTGAGTGAGTTCTTTCGTCGATCGAGACGCGACATCTCCTTCTCGGCGTCGCGAATCTGACGACCCCGTGGAGCGTCCACTGTGGTCGTTGAGATCGCAGAGTCTTCCTTGTTGTCGGACCCCGGCGTGTCGGTCACGAGACCGGACGCTCGAGCAATCCAGGCGTCAATTCCGCCAGGCACGTCAGCAATCGTCCCGTCGTCGTGAACTTCCACTAAGCGATCGGTCGTACGACTGAGAAACGTTCGATCGTGCGACACCACTACCAACGTCCCGGGCCACTGGCTTAGGAAGTCTTCGACGAGGCGAATGGTCTCGAGATCTAAGTCGTTCGTGGGTTCGTCAAGGAACAGAACGTTCGGACGCGTTGACAGGGCCAAGAGCAGCTGCAGGCGACGTCGTTCACCACCCGAGAGGTCCTTCGCCTTCGTCGAAGGGAGGGCTCCGGTGAACCAAAACCGTTTCATGAGGGCAACGTCACTAGGAGACCCGGGCACACCTCGGGGGCCGGCGACGAGCTCTCGGATGGTCTTTTCCAAATCCAGGTTGCCGACATTTTGCTCGAGGTACGAAGTCACGACCGTCGGTCCGCGCTTCACCGTCCCCTTAGTGGGCTCGATATGTTGAGCGAGGAGATTTACCAGCGTGGTCTTTCCAGAACCGTTGGGCCCGACAATGCCCAATCGATCCCCAGGACCCAATTCGAGGTTGACGTCATGCACAATGCGACGCCCGTCGTTGTAAGAGAAGGCGACGTTGTGCGCCTTGATGACGGTGTTGCCGAGTCGAGGCATGTGGGCGGCGAATTCGAGGGTATCCTCGCGCGCCGCCGCTTCGGGACGACGTGCCAAGAGACGCTTCGCCGCGTCAATGCGAGCCTGCGGTTTGGTGGAACGGGCTTTGACACCTCGGCGCAGCCACGCCAGCTCGGTACGAGCAAGATTTTGGCGTACTTGCTCGGCCGAGGCTGCCTGAGCCTCTCTCTCCGCTTGTGCCTCCAGCAGTCGCGAGTAGCCACCGGCGTGGACGAAGGTTTTGGCGCGATCTATTTCCACCATGCGGTTGGTCACTTGATCAAGTAAGAAGCGGTCGTGGCTAACCAAAATGACGGCACCGCGGAAACTGATGATCTGCTGCTCGAGCCACTCGATGGCGTTTAAGTCCAAGTGGTTGGTCGGTTCGTCGAGAATAAGTACGTCGTTGGGTTCAGCGAAGACGCGAGCGAGCGCCACGCGCTTCAGTTGCCCGCCGGAGAGGTTGGTCGTTTCAGTATCGACCGCGGCGAGCATTCCTAATCGGTCGAGCGCCGCGTCAACTTGCCAACCAGAGCCCAGGGCGTTACGGACAGTTCCATCGGGCAACGTGGGGATCTGTTCTAAGAAGCCCACTCGCGCGTCTCGTCCCCGTCGAATGTCGCCCGAATCTGGCAGAAGGGTACCCGCAATGATCTTGAGCAGTGTAGTTTTACCGACACCGTTGATACCCACGACGCCAATGCATTCACCCGACGAGATCGTCAGATCGAAGTTCTCTAAAAGAGTGCGGTCAGTGCCTTCGAGGGTGACCTTTTGCAGGTCGATGAGGATTGTCATTCGACTTACACGTTAATGATGAAGGGCCTCAGCTCCGGACGTGTGTTCTCGGCGCGTCGCATGCGAGATTTCGTTAGGGCTCTGGGGAACGTTCGGGGACGGAACGACGACGAGGTGACTTCGGTCGTCGCGCAATCCGAAGGAACGCCAGTGTCAAGACGATGAGCACGACGGCCAGCAGCCCCGGCGCAAGGTAGGCGCCGGGCGACGAGACTGACGTCCTGACCGCGGACGCTAACAACACTGAGCTGAGCTTCGATGGGTCGGCCATGGCGTGCACGGTGGTGCCGGGTGCGGAGAAAGTGGTCATCGAACCTATGACTTCGTGGTACGTGGTGGCGTCAACGGTGTAGTCGCCGCGACAGGTGTACCCGGCGGCGTTACTTCCGCTCCCGCCAATGTTCCCGACGCAGTCGACCGCGGTCACGGTGACGGCGATGCCGTGGGTCTTCATGCGTTCGATGCGCGCGTTGTCGTTCGTAGCGGATATAAAACTCACGACGAGGACCGCGGCAAAGACCATCAATCCAATCGCCCCCAAGAACAGCCAAAAGCCGCGCCCAACACTGACTGCTTCCGCGCCGCGTAGCGATTTGACAGAACCGTCGAGCGACGGGCGTTCAGCGCTCGCGCCGTCGAGAGTGAGGTTCCCGCGCGCTACCGCTTCGTCGTGTTCCCCTTCAGTCATGAGCCTTCTCGTTTTGTGCTGAGTGATGGATCGCTCAAGTGACCAACCAAGCGTTGCGTTGGCCCCCTTACCGCGCCTGAACATTTTCTCATGAACTCACACCGTTGGGTGCAATCGTCCATTTTGCGGACAGCGCAAAACGAAATACCTGTGTAGGATGCGCTCATCTCTAACCTAGGTGTTGCAATGAAACCGTATCTATTCAAAGGCGGTTTCATCGCCGTGGTAACTCTCGGCCTGATCGCTTGGGGACTACCTTCGACGCTGGCACGTGCAGATTCTTCCCAAGGAACATGGACACAGTTGCAAGGTGTTCCTAATTTTCAACCGGACGCGATGACGTTGTTGACCAATGGCTCAATACTTTTTTCTGACCAATCAGGTCCAAAGGCGACTGACACTGGAAAGTGGTATCTGCTTACACCTAACGCCCTGGGCAGCTACGTCAATGGCTCCTGGCAAATGGCGGCGGCGATGCCGAGTGGCTACGCGCCAATGAACGCCGGCACCGGAATATTGCCCGATGGAAAATTCATTATCGTGGGCGGCGACAACAACGGCACGGCCGCCAGCTGGACTAACCAAGGTGCGATATACGACCCCGTCGCTAACACGTGGACCACGGTTAATCCCCCAAATGGTGGCGCAGGCGAATTTCAACATATTGGTGATGCCCCATCAGTGGTGCTCGCAAATGGAACATTCTTGTTTGGACCATCGGGGGGATGTTCTCAGTGCCCCGAGCTGTCTGGCCAGGTAAGCACGTGGCTTCAACAACAGGTTGCGACACTCAATGAATCGACACTCTCGTGGAACGTAATTAATCTAAACGGTCGTGTTGGAAGTAACCCTGAATCTGGATTCACGTTATTGCCCAACGGGAATGTTCTGACAATTCCTACCTATCTGCCAAGCCTCGGGATTTCAGAGATTTTTGGCCCTACGACGGGTGCGTGGACACATCAGCAGATGCCACTGTCCCTGCTACTACCGGTGAGCGCAGACTTAAATAACACCGGGGAAATCGGTCCAATGGTGCTGCTACCCAATGGCAACGTGTTTGCTGAAGGAGACAACGGCAACACCGCTCTCTTCGACACCACTACACAGACCTGGTCCGCCGGTCCATCGATGCCACAAATCAATGGAGTTACCTACACCGCTGCTGATGCTCCTGCTGCCGTTCTGCAAAATGGTGACGTACTAATGGACTTGAGCCCTTTTGAATCCAGCGGAAAGCAAGATGCGCCTGCTCACTTCTTTCTTTTCAACGGAACATCAATTACTCAAATCGCCGATCCCTCGAGTAGCGCTAATGCCGCTAACTGTGCGTCATACTGTGGATTCTTCCTCGACCTTCCTAACGGTCAGGTGCTCTTTGATAATCGAAGCGGACCCAACAGTATTTTTGTGTATACCCCGAGCGGTTCCGCGGACGCGTCGTGGCTGCCCTCGATCACGTCAGCACCCACCAACGTTCAGCAGGGTGCCGCGTTCAACATCACGGGTACGCAGTTGTCGGGCGTAACGACCGGTGCGGCGTACGGTGACGACTGGAATTCAGCTACCAACTATCCAATTGCGGAACTAACGAGCGCCAGCTCCAATAACGTGTACGACGCGATGACTACCGCCATCGGTTCCTATTCGGTGGCACCGGGGACGAGTTCAACCTCACAGTTCGATATCCCTCAGTCAGTTCCTAGCGGTGTCTATCAATTGAGCGTTGTGGCGAGTGGTTTCGCTTCGTCACCAGTCACCATCACCGTTGGAAACGTCGCACCAACGACAACCATTCCACCTACGACGACGACCATTCCACGTACGAAAAAAAAGGTGAAAGCACTAAAAGCTAAAACCATTAGTTGCCACAAGGGCAAACTCACGAAGAAGGTGAGGGCACTGAGGCCAGTCTGTCCGAAAGGTTACGTTAGAAAAATCTAGTTTCAGTCCTGTTGGTATGGCGGTCTCAGGCGGTGAGCGCAATGGACTCGGCGAGCAAGAGCGCCGCGGCGTGGGATTCAAGACGCAAGGATTCTTGCGACGTCTTCGAGTCGCTCAGGAACAACGCGCCACCACATCCAACGGCCTCGCTTCTCACCAACGATGAGACCCGCTTCGGCAAGAATTCTCGTGTGGTGCGAGATGGTCGGTTGGCTTTTCCCCAAAGGCTCTTCGAGCGAGCAACTACAGACTTCGTCTTGAGAAGCGACGAGCGACAGCATCCGAAGCCGGACGGGATCGCTGAGGGCGCCAAAGATCTGGGCCATATCGCCGGCCTCAACTTCGGACATTGCACCACCCACCAACGGGCCGCAGCAGCTAACGACGTTCTCGTCGACGGCAATGGACTTGGGATGCGACATTTGTTCCACGCTACTATTGACAAGCATCGATGTAACGGTTACCCTTCTCATTGACAAATGTCAATGAGAAGGAGACCAAGTGTCCAGACTGCAACTCGCCCTCAATGTGTCGAATCTCGAAGAGTCCATTGAGTTCTACTCCAAGTTCTTCAAAACTGAACCCGCGAAGGTTCGTCCCGGCTACGCGAACTTCGCCATTACCGAGCCACCGCTCAAGTTGGTGCTCTTTGAGAATCGCGAAGTTCCCGGCACGATCAATCACCTCGGCGTCGAGGTCTTTTCGACGAACGAAGTGGTGGACGCCACTCGCTACCTCGCTGGCGAGGGCTTTGCTACCGACATCGAGGATGGGACAGTCTGTTGTCACGCGCTCCAGGACAAGGTATGGGTGGACGGTCCTGATGGTTCGCGCTGGGAGGTCTACACCGTTCTGGCCGATGCCAGCGAACCCGCTTCCTTAGTCGGCGACGAGACGCGCGGATCGTCCGGGTCCTTGACGACGAACCCGACGCGGAGCGCCCCGTGCTGCTGAGCGCACGCCCAAGGCGAGTTCGGGCACGATCGTGAGCGACGCCCTGGTGGAGCAGTTGCAGGACCGGGAACTGAGTGCGCCGGTCATCAAACGTCTGTCATTCCTTGATCGGTTCCTTCCGGCATGGATCATTCTGGCGATGGCCGTAGGGATCGGGCTTGGTCGGGCATTTCCGAGCCTGAACACGCACCTCAACGCGGTGCAGGTGACGTCGGGTACGTCGTTGCCAATATTCATCGGACTGCTCGTCATGATGTATCCGGTACTGGCCAAGGTTCGCTACGACCGATTAGGCACGGTGACGCGCGACCGAAAGCTCTTGGTCTCGTCCCTTATCCTCAACTGGTTGATCGGCCCGGCGGTCATGTTCACCTTGGCGTGGTTGTTGTTGCCCGACCTGCCGGCCTACCGGACGGGTCTCATAATCGTGGGCCTCGCGCGTTGCATTGCCATGGTGCTGATTTGGAATGATCTGTCGGGTGGTAACCGCGAGGCGGCGGCCGTTCTCGTGGCGATCAACTCGTTGTTTCAAATTGTCGCTTTCGCCTTGCTCGGCTACTTCTATTTGAAGGTGCTTCCACAGTGGCTCGGCCTCAGCACGGTGGGCCTGCATCTCTCCATTGGCCGAATCGCCGAAACCGTGGCTATTTTCCTGGGAATACCTCTCGTGGCGGGCTATCTCACGCGCACACTCGGTGAACGTCGGCGCGGTCGAGAGTGGTACGAAACCAAGCTGTTACCGCGACTTGGCCCTTTCGCGCTCTACGGCTTGCTCTTCACCATCGTGATCCTCTTCGCTCTCCAGGGTCACACCATCACCGCTCGCCCGGACGACGTGGCGCGTATTGCCCTGCCGTTGCTGTGCTACTTCGCGATCATGTGGTTCGGGTCATTCGCACTCGGGAGGGCACTTGGCCTTCCCTACGACCGGACCGCGACCCTGGCCTTTACGGCTGCGGGCAATAACTTCGAACTAGCAATTGCCGTGGCCATTGGCGTCTTTGGCGTTACGAGTGGCGAGGCGTTGGCCGGCGTGGTCGGACCGCTCATTGAGGTGCCAGTACTCGTTGGGCTGGTCTACGTATCGCTGTGGGCGAAGCGTCGATTTTACGCTTCGGATACCGCGCTTGAGAGGGCCTCATGAACAACCGTCCCGAAATTCTCTTTCTCTGCGTGCACAACGCGGGGAGATCGCAGATGGCCGCCGCGTTCGCCCGCGAGATTGGCGGCGATCGCGTCGTAATTCACTCGGCCGGATCCGCTCCGGGAGAGACGTTGAATCCAGCCGTAGTGGCCGTGATGCTGGAGAAGGGTATCGACATATCCAGTGAGACACCGCGTAAGTTGAGCGACGAAGTGGGCCGAAGCGCCGACGTTGTCGTCACGATGGGCTGCGGCGACGCTTGTCCCGTGTACCAGGGCAAGCGGTACCTCGACTGGGAGTTGAGTGACCCGGCTGGCAAAGCAATCGACGACGTGCGTCCAATTCGTGACGACATTGAAAAACGCGTTCGAAGCCTGATCGCCGATCTCTTGAACGCCGAATCCTCGTCAGGTGAAAGACCAACGTCGACCCGCGGGGACAGCGCGAACTGACACCGCAGATTTTCGGGCGAGTCACTGAGCCTGCCGATGTTATGCCGACGCTCGGCACGTTGGGGCCTCTGGCTGGATTAACGGTTTCCTCTAACGCATCTGGCGCAGACTAAACGAACGACCAAGCGCGGCACTTGGCAATTTGACACCATTGGAGAAGTTCTCAGAGATCGCTGCATCCACCGGTTGATATCGCCTGACCATAAGCGGGATTATCTGTGTCGAAGTATGTGTAGAAGGACTCCGCACCTGAGACCTCGACGGCGTCGTCAATCAGATGAGGAGAGGAATTGGTCAAACGCTTCACGAGGAGAGAGTGAGCGCTCGAGTCTACGATGGGCATGACAGTTCGATCGACCAAGTGAATTCGATGCCACCACGTGGGAGTAAAGCAGCACCAAGCGGAGACGGGGCGCCATCCCCCGAACTGCGAGCGATGCTTATGAACGGCCTATCTCTCGCACCAGCGGGAGCGAACGTGGTGATGCAACTCTCACGACTTCCTATAGGTCACGGCGTCGCGGAAAGTCGCGTCGAGAGTGGCGCGTTAACGAAGCATCCGATCAAGCGCACCCGCACGACACTTGGTTATATCCTCGTTGCGCTATTCGGCGACGACGAGGAGCGCGCCATCGTTGGACGTGAAGTAAACCGTCAACACCAACAGGTTCACTCGCTCGTCGACGACGACGTTTCTTACAACGCGTTCGACACCGATCTTCAGCTGTGGGTGGCCGCGTGCATGTACCAAGGTGCGCTCGACGCCGTCACGTTCGTCTACGGACCACAGACTTCGTCAACGCTTGACGAACTCTACGTTCACTGCGCACGATTCGCGACGACGCTGCAGGTCTCCCCAGCGCAGTGGCCCGAAAGTCGCGAGGCTTTCGAAGTGTACTGGCGAGAGTCTTTGGGTCTCATTGCCATGGACGACGTCACTCGAACGTACCTGCGGAACTTGGTATCACTGGCGTTCCTTCCAAGAGTGTTGCGAATAGTCCTTGGACCTCTTCACGAGTTGGTCACTGCCGGTTTCTTGCCCGAGGAGTTTCGCCGTGAACTCGGGCTCACGTGGAGTGTCGCGCGCCAGCGCCGATTCAACGTTCTGTTACGCGTCGCGTCGGCAACGCATCGAACGCTGCCCCGTCGCGCTCGTGAGTTTCCACTCAACGTAGTGTGGTGGGACACGCGGCGGCGACTTCGCCGCGATCGTCCATTTGTTTAGCCGGGCACGCATCGAAACTTTGACGCGCGGTACGTGCGAGAAGTAGCGAACCGGACACGCGCTCGACATGGTGTCCCCGTACTCTCGGGCCCAGCGCTCCGTCGAAACTCGCGTGTGCCTCGATCGCGTCGGCGATACCGCCGCCCTGCGCTAGCGACGGCGCCCGCACTACATCAGACTCGGTCGCCGCCGCCGCGTCATCATTTTGATGGCGATCTCGACTGCGGATTGTCACCGAAAGACGGCGAACTACTCCACCACGTCACTTTGAATTCAGCCAAGAACAACCAGGCGCGGAGGAGCGACCAGTCGCTGGTTGTTCGCCGACAAAGAGAGTCCGCAACATCACAAGGTGTCGAAGAGCCGATGTCCACAATCTCCGTCTAGAGACTGGCGGTGTGGTCAGTTTGAGTACGATTGATTGATGGGAATAAGGGCAGCCAGCGTGCTTTACGTGCTCGCGATGGTAGCTGTCGTGGTCGGCGTGGATGTCCTATTCTTTAGGCACCACTTCTTGGAGCGGCTGATGGTGAACGTCGGAATTGTCCTGGTGTTCGCGGCGTTCTATTTGACGTTCCTGAAGCGTCCATGAGCGCAGTCGCCGGAATGTTTTAAGCAATCGGGGCCTTGGCGGGCGAGTTGGAACTGTCGATGACGGGATCTACACCTTCGGTGTATCGAGAAATTCACCTTCAACTTCCAGTTGGGAGTTCTACGAGTGAGCCTGTCCCATAAGACCGCCGCGTAGCAATTTTTGAAGCCCGTCGAAGGAATCGAGCCAGGGATCGAAGCTTCCGTAACTCAGGGGATCGAACAATGGCTTCCTAAAACAAAAAACCCAAAGCCCTAACTCATCCCAAAACGCTGTAATTACTTTGATTTACTGCAAGTTGAGGCGAAAATGCGTCGTTGCCATGCACGGTTTTACCCCGCTATTCGCGACTGTTCTTCGACAATGCTGTGCTGAGGTTGTACTGAGAACCCGGGACCATCGCTTGATTGATGCCCTCGTAAATTTGCGTGTTCTGACAGAACCGTCCGCTCCGTCCACTAAGCCTTTATTTGTCCGGAGATTTGTCCACTAGGTCCATGCGATCAACGTTGGTTCTCCCGAGTTGTAGGGATGAAGTAGGGATGGGAGAGTGCGGGCCCACGTCGGAGACCCGATGTGGACAAACCGACTGGCGCATTCCAGCCTTTTCGGTCGACTTATTTTCGGTACGACCGCCGTGGCACAGGTCGATCAAGGTGATCACCGCGGCGGCGAATGAATGGCCATAGCTGCGGTGGTTGTTCAGGCGGACCTTGGAGTTAAGACCCTCGAGCCTTGAGCAAGACAGGCCGAGCTCGATGGCGGCCAGGATGCGTTCGTTGCTGATCCGAATGGTCTTGGCCAATGTGAAAAAGGCGGGAATGCGGTTCGGTCGGGTCCGGGCTAGCCACCACCGAAGGTAGTCCGGGGTGCCCGCAGAGCGGAACGCGAAGATCTCATTTCATTGACGCCGCCTCGCCACTGATCCCTGGGCACGTGTTAGGTGATTACGAGAGAGCGCGAGGGATTAACCCGTGTTACGCTGACGCTGACTCGGCTGCAGACCAAAGGGAAATATGCAGACTCGCTTGCGTAAGGTGTGGTCGCTGGGGTGCGTACGCAGTTTGGTTGGGCTGAGTGTCATTGCGTTCGGGTCGTTGGCGTGGCCCCACCGACATTCGCCGCCGATACTGGGCGCATCGACGCGATGGCCGGGCGGAGGTAATCAGATGCGGATTCAGTCTGGTTGGACGATGATCACGAGGGGCGGGTTGTGCCTTCTCATGCTCGCTGTCTCGTCGGCGGCGGCAGTCGCCGCAAGTTCGCCCCCAGCCTCTGCCGGTACGCAGACAGCACCGCCATGGAATCCCTCATACGGGTATTCGTACAATTGGGACTACTTAAGCTGCCCTAGCGGTTGTGGGGAGTGGGGACTCGACGTCACTCTGCCACTCAACACCCCTATCGTGGCGCCTGAAGCTGGAACGATTATCGGATACCAGAAATCATCTGACCCTTGCTGGAACTGGGCACCGGGCCGGCTCTTGCTCCAACTGAACCGGGGTGGAGTCATCGGGTTCGGGCATGTCAGCCCTGTCGTCTCGAGTGGCTCGGTGAGCGTCGGACAAGAGATCGCCACCATCGGACCCACACAATCGTGCAACGGTGGAAACCATGTCGAATTCATGTACGCGCCGGGAGGGTGCTCGACCTCTTCCTGCTATAACTACTCCGACTTCAGATGTAGTCCGGGATGCGGATCGGGAACTGTGTACCCACTGAGTGACCCGCTGTCTCCATTGTCGCTCCTTAAGTCGTACATGAGTGGTCTATCAGGGTCAACCATCACTTTTTCGTCAACACCACCATTAAACGCTGTGGTGGGTCCCAACGACTCGCCGGGCGATAACTCGCCCGGCATGACCGCTACTTCGACGGTGCAACCCACGCTTCAGGTCGGACAGTCGCTTACTTCAGCCACTGGTGCTTACTCGCTTGATATGCAGACTGACGGGAACCTTGTTGAGTACAACAGCGCATCGAAAGCTCTATGGTCGTCCAACACGTTCGGCACCGGTTCGGCCAACGTCGCCACATTGCAGTCTGACGGAAACTTCGTGGTGTACACGTCAGCCGGGAAGCCTGTCTGGAGCTCGGGGACAAGTGGCACGGGAACGGGCAACACCCTTGTCGTCCAGGGCGATGGGAATGTGGTTCTCTACTCTTCGAGTGGTAAGGCTCTTTGGGATACAGGTACCTCTGGTACTGACACCTACAGGCCAGAAGCGACAGGGGGAGGATCTGGCAACCCGGTCACGTTCAGTATCGACCCCTCTAGCAGTTCGGTTTGCAACGTTTCTTCTGGAGTGGTGACCTTCATTGGTTCTGGTACTTGTACCATTGACGCCAACCAAGCGGGAAGTTCTCAGGTGAAACAGTCATTCATCGTGGGGCCGGAAAATCAGACGATTACTTCTACTTCAACGCCACCAACGAGCACGACGGTAGGTGGTGTCGCCTACACTCCGACAGCGACATCGGCTTCGGGGCTTCCGGTGACGTTCACGCTTGATGGCACATCGAGTGGTTGCACGCTTTCGTCTGGAGAAGTGAATTTTACTGCGGTGGGCACCTGTGTCATCGACGCCAAACAGGCAGGGACCGCTCACACACTCACCAGCGGAACCTCGAGCATGACCGAGGGTCAGGAGATTACGGTCGGACAACAGCTCACCTCCGCAAATGGTGACTACAAGCTCGATATGCAGGGCGACGGGAACCTTGTTGAGTACAACAGTGCATCGAAGGCTCTATGGTCGTCCAACACGAGCGGCACTGGCTCGGCCAACTTTGCCACTTTGCAGTCTGACGGAAACTTTGTGGTGTACACCTCAACTGGCAACGCCGTCTGGAACTCGGGGACGAGCGGCACGGGATCGGGCAATACCCTTGTCATCCAGGGCGATGGCAATATTGTTCTTTACCCACCGAGCGGCCCCGCGCTATGGGATACCAGCACGGATGGCTATGGCGCCTACAATTCGGCTCCCTCGGTGCAACAGTCGCTTTCCGTTGGGAAAGGGACACCCACCACACCGGCCATCAGCAACTTACCCACAAAAGGCAACTTTGGCGGCAGTTTTGCCGCGAACGTGAGCACGAACGGAGATGGAAACACCTCGGTGACCTCCAACTCGACAAGCATCTGCACGGTCAGCGGTTTCTTGGTGTCCTACGTGGGAGTCGGCGCGTGCTCTCTCACCGCACACGTCGCGACCGGGACGAACTACACGAGTGCCGACGGCGTGGTCCAAACCTTCACTGTGAGCCGGGCGTCGCAATCCGCGCTGACCATCACCACCCTGTCGGGTCACGTGGGTACCGCTCTCACGCTCTCGACGAGTGGAGGCTCCGGTGCTGGTGCGTTAACTTACGTCGTCGCCAACGGCACGTCGCGCGGTTGCAGGGTCGTGGGAAGTTCAATGAGTGCCACAACTGCGGGGACGTGCATCGTCACGGCAACGAAGGCCGCCGACACCACCTACCTGGCGATCTCGTCGCGGGCGACCACCATCTCCCTCGCGGCCAAGGCACTGTCGGCCAATCCCGCCACCATCACGGTGACTTTTGCCAACAAGAGTAACGCCCTGAGTCGCGCCGCGAAGAAGTCGTTGGCGACGCTGGCCAAGAAGCTGGCGTCGGGCGCCTCGGTGACCTTCACCGGCTACGCCAGGGGAAATGCACGTCTGGCTCAGAGCCGGGTCCGCAACGCGGCGAGGTACCTGTCCAGCAAGGTCTCGATTCACGCGACGCTCAAGAAGGTGACTAGTTTGACGGTCAACAAAGTTACGGTGACGACCACGAAGCGGTAAGTAGGTGGCCAGAATTTGACCAACGAGCAATTGATTCATGCTGCACGTCTCCGAGGCAGGAAGAGTAGTAGAGAGCGAGCACGACGGAGCTTTGGGGGGATGAGGCATCGACTTAGGTGCAGCAGCCACTTAATGTACGACGATGCACTTTGACGTGAGCAGCGTGTGGGTTCGCGTCGGGGAGCCGACGCCAACACTCTCCGACTGGAGAATCACTACTTGGTCACAGACTCTAGAACCAATGACAGATGATGGCACCGAGATGGAAACCCCATTAAACCTGGATCCACCGCGCGAGTGAAGCAGTCGGCGAATTCGAATCAAAACCCTCAGGCTCAGTCGTGATTTTCTGATGCGCGGGCGTTTATCCGTCGGCCGGACGTGACGAGTCACGATCTTGGTCAAGTTTGTA